>CAZEAI010000074.1:0-26002 GCA_964510105.1 uncultured bacterium | reverse complement strand
GCGGAGGCGACCTGGAGTCGGGGCGCATCACCAGCGATCAGGCGTGGGAACTGCTACTGAGCCTGTGGGTGAAGTTCATGGAGAACGTCGGCACGCAGATCCGCATTACGACGTTCCAGAATCTCACGCTCGGTGGCCGCGATCGCGATGGGAACGACCAGTCGAACGGGCTTTCCCACCTGTGCCTGGATGCCATGGTCGCTCTCGGTTTCAACCAGCCTGCTCTATCGGTACGCTGGCACCCGCGCATCGACCCGGAATTCTGGAACCATGCCCATCGCGCCCTGAGCGCTGGACACGGGATGCCCGCGCTCTTCAACGACGAGGTCATCGTACCCGCGCTCACGGACCACGGCGTGAGCTTGGACGACGCCGTCGGTTACGGGATCGTCGGATGCGTCGAGACAGCGGTACCGGGGGCGATGCAGGGGCTCACGGCCGGTGGACACGTGAACGCCGCGAAGGCGCTTGAACTCGCCTTGAACGGCGGCAGGTCGATGCTCAGCGGCGAGCAGATCGGCGCGCCGACCCCTCTGCCGGAAGCCTTCGCAGGGTTCGACGACCTCTGGCACGCATACGTTGGGCAGGCCGAGTATCTCTCGGGCCTGACGATTCTCGCCAGCCAGATAGCCGGTATGGTCCAGATGCAGCGCGGCCACTGCCCGCTCATGTCGAGCCTGATGAACGACTGCATCGAGAATGCGCGGGACCTCGTCGCAGGCGGGACGAGATACGATCTGCCCGGCGTCTGCATCTACGGCAACAGCAATGCGTGCGACGGACTGAACGCGATCCGGCACGTGGTCTGCGAACAGGAACGCATCTCGTGGGCTCGGCTGCGGGAGATTCTGTTGAGCGATTTCGCCGACGCAGAGTATGAGCGACAGCTTCTCGCGAATCACCAACCGCGTTTCGGAAACGGCGAGCGCGACGTTGACGACCTGGCGAATCAGGCGAACGCCATCCACGCCGAGTTCTGCTGGAAACACGTCGGCCCGCGCGACGGTCGCTTCACCTGCGGCGTCTGGCCTGTCGAAGGACACGTGGGAGCAGGATACCAGACCGCCGCCACTCCAGATGGAAGACGGCGCGGAGCGCCACTGGCGGACGGCGTCGGCGCATGCCACGGCGCGGATAGGAGCGGCCCGACTGCGTTGCTGCGATCGGTCGCCCACCTGAACCACCGCGATCACTGGACGGCGGGGAACACCTGCAACATCAAGTTCTCACGCAGCGGCGTGTCGTCGCACGGCGGACGCGACCGACTGAGGGCTCTCACCACGACGTTCATGGACCTGGGCGGGCAGCAGCTTCAAGTGAACGTCGTGGACGCTGAGACGCTGCGCGCGGCGCAAGCCGATCCCGGCCCACACTCGGAGCTGGTCGTCCGGGTTGCGGGCTTCAGCGCGTATTTCACGACGCTGAGCCGAGACGTCCAGAACGAGATCATCGCGCGGACCGAGCAGGCGCTGGAGTGAGAGGCTCTCACCTCGACGTGATCGCCGGTCGTCGGGAACGCCACACCAGAATGCACGGAGGCATATCGTGAAGCTGCAGGGCAAGGTCGCCGTCATCACGGGTGGATCGAAAGGCATCGGCCTGGGTTGCGCCCGGGTCTTCTCCAAGCACGGCTGCACCGTCGTGCTCGCGGCCCGTGGCGAACAGGACGGGCGCGCGGCGGAGAAGGAACTGCTCGACGCCGGTGGTGAAGCCCTGTTCGTCCAGTGCGACGTGACCAGCGAGCTGGACATGCGAGCGCTGATCGACACCGCGGTCGAGCGAATCGGACGACTGGATTGCCTGGTGAACAACGCCGGCTGGCATCCTCCCGCCATGAGCATCGACGAGACCAGCGTGGAAGACTTCGAACAACTGCTGCGGCTCAACCTTACGAGCACCTTCATGGGATGCAAGTTCGCCGTGCCGCACCTGCGCGAGTCACGCGGCTCCATCATCAACATGTCCAGCGAAGTGGCCCTGATCGGTCAGGCGCAGGCCCCGAGCTACGTGTCGACCAAGGGCGGGCAACTGGGGATGACGCGGGGTCTGGCTCTCGATCTGGCAGCCGACGGAGTGCGCGTCAACGCCGTGTGTCCGGCGGGCGTGATGACGCCGCTGATGCAGGAGTGGGCCGACACCGAATACGACCCGCAAGCCGCCCTTGAGATGGTTGATAGCTGGCATGCGCTGGGGCGCATGGCGACCATCGAGGAGATCGGCGAAGTCTGCGCGTTTCTCGCCTCCAGCGAAGCGTCCTTCGTCACAGGCCAGACAATCTGTCCTGACGGCGGCGCCATGCTGGGATACCGCAGGTAGGTCGGCGCTCGGCCGCCCAGCATCCTACGCCATCAGCCATGGTGGATAGTCCCCAAGACGGACGTGACGATCAGGACGCAGACCGTCCGCCACCGACTCTCCTTCGGCTTGGCCGGCCGCCCACCACCCGGCTACTCTTCCGCTCGTAGCTCGCTCGCACGACCGGTCTGCTCGCGGGTCCACCACGTCATTCCAGCGATGGCGTCCGGGTCGACGGGTTCCATGTACCGAGCGGCGATCATGCCGGCGAGGAATACGGTCACATTGCCGACGACGATGATGAGAAACGGGTGGATGCTGAGGGCGAGCGGGTTGGGCATCACGCCGAAGTGGCTGAGGGTGCACCAGACAATGCTCAGGACGCCTGCACCGAGTCCAACTGCCGCGCTGCGCCCGTCCGCGCGGCTGGAGAAGAAGCCAAGGGCAAACAGCCCGCCGATGCCGCCTCCGATCACCGACGCGATGAACATGAGCGTGTCGAGGATCGAACCTTCGCCCAGCGACCACAATCCATACGCCGCCGCGACCATGAGCACGCCGAGCCCGCCCGTGGTCCATCGGGCGGCGTACAGGTAGTGGGAGTCGCTTCTCCCAGTGACGAAGTGCCGGCGGTAGAAGTCGACGGTGAGTACTGTCGCGGTACCGTTCATGCTCGAGTCGATGCTCGACATCGCCGCGGCGAGAAGCGCGGAGAGTACCAGCCCGGCGACGAATGGCGGCATCTGTGTCATGATGAAATGCGGATAGACGGTATCGGCGCGAAGACCGACGACGGCGGGATCGGGGTTGACCTGGTAGAACACCCAGATACACGATCCGACGAATCCGAACAGAAGCCAGAGCGGTATGCACCCGAGTCCCATGGTCCAGACGGCGCCTACAGCGCTCCTGTCGCTCCGCGCGGCTGCGTAACGTTGGATATTTGTCTGATTCGTAGCGTATTCGTGGAGGTTCACGACGATGCCGTTGAGCATGAGCACCCAGAATGTGTCGCGCACGAGGTTGAGATCGAATGACACGGCGAAATCGAACTTCCGCGCGGCGGACGCCGCCTCGATGATGTGCTGGTATCCGCCGGGAACGTTCATCACCACGATCGCGACGGTGAGCAGGCCTCCGATCGCCAGCACAGTCGTCTGCATGACGTCGGTCCAGATCACCGCCTCAAGACCGCCAAGAATCGTGTAGGCCGTTATCACCAGCCCAGTCAGCGCCATGACGTTGAAGACGCTCCAGCCGGTCATCAGCTGCACGGGGAGCGCCATCAGATACAGGACCGCGCCCATCCGGTTGATCTGCGCGAGACTCCAGATGAGACTCGTGTACGAACGCCCCCACGTGCCGAATCGGTATTCGAAATACTGGAACGCGCTGACGAAACGCGTCCGCCGGTAGAAAATGACGAAGAAGTGCACAGCAGCGGCAGCGGCGATGGGAAGCGTCAGGCTGGGAACGAGCCGGCTCCAGTTGCCGGCGTACGCCGAGCCGGAGTACGCAAGGAACGTGATCGAACTGATCGCCGTCCCCATCATCGAGATACCCACCGCCCAGCCGGGTACTCGTCGCCCACCGACGAAGAACCCCTCGGTGCCTTCCATTCGCCCGCGAGCCCTCAGCCCGAGGTACAGGACTACCAGCGCGTAGATTACGACGGCGATTACGTCAGCGATTCGCAACAGCCCGTCTCCTCGTGGAGAGTTGTGTGTCCGCACGCCGGTCCGCGGAGCAGGCGGCGTCGCGCTGCACTCCTAGCGCCGGATTCGACGGCTCACCACGTGTGCAACTGGTGGGCGTTCCCCGCTCCGGGGAACCACAGCATGTCCACAGCGAATGAGATCGTCACCCCAAGGGCATACCCGACAGGCATGCCGATGAAGAGCGGCTTGACCCTCTCGTACAAGCTCATGCCACCGATTCGCATGATCGTGGATTTGGCGAGCCACACCAGGAATATCGTGAGCGCTGTCGTTTCGACGCTCCAGGTGGTATACATGGGCAATCCGAGCGGATGAAGAGGCCACCACGGGAATCGGTAGTGAGCACCGGTCAGACCGATCATTACCAGCGCGCCGATTCCGAGACACGCGAGCCGTCCGAAATCGGTCGACTTCGGCTGGACTATGCTGTCGACCATGGGCTGATAGATCATCAACCCGTGTTTCGGGTATGGCCAGCTCCCGAACCCGGTGGACCCAACGCGATAGCTCTCTTCGATCGTGTACCAGATGCCGACTACCATCGCCACGGCGGTGGCTGCAACGAGTAGTTTGAGCAGGCTTCTCCCGACGCGCGTGATGGAGGGCGTTAGTCTGGCGACGTGGATGAGGTACGGGACGAACATCCCCTTGTTGAACGCCGTGATCGTATAGGTTCCAGCCAGCGCGCCCAGCGCCTCCGGTGACAGGTTGGCCGGTCCGACGGTGAACAGGGCGAATACATTCGCGGTGAGAGGCGCGCGCACGTAGATAAGCCCCGCCTGAGCCATCATCCGCGCCATGCCGAGGTTGGCTACCAGCGTGCCGAACCCAAACAGGGCAACCAGCTTCCATGGCATGCCCAGGTGGTGGAGCCAGAACGCCATGTAGAGCATCCCCGATGCCAGTCCCGCCATCGCCCACCGGGGCGAAAGCAGCTCTTCCTCGTCCGCCGGAGTGGCACGGCCCGTGCGTGCAGCGACCCATACGTCGCGGAGGTGGCGTCGGGCCATCCAGAGTCCCCACGCCACGAGTACGATCAGCGCGCCAAAGCCAATCCAGCTCGTGATGGCATCGCGGGAACTCATGAGATCCGCGGAGGAGCCCAGAGTCAATCCCAGGCGGTTGCTGATGCCGATCTGGAGGACCCCGATCAGCCAGAACACCCAGACACTGAAGAGTATCCTTGCATCGACGAGGAAGGCGAACCCCATCGCGTAGAAGTTGATCTTCGTGTAGAGCCCCGGGAACCCGGGAACCAGCGTCATCCACCGCGGGTCCATCAGTCCTATACGGGGAAACCCGTGTGAGAAGTACCCGATGATGTTCCAGAGTACGATGCCACACGGTATCGCGGCACCAGTCCAGAACAACCTGGAGCGCAACATCGCGGGGAGCCTGAAACGCCCTCCAGGCCGCTCGAGCATCTCGATTGGCAGTTGCACTAGCGGGAACAGCAGGCGCTCGTAGTCGACCCACTGCCGCCGCATAATGACCGAGATCGACAGCGACGAAACAAACAGCGCGATCAGGAATCCGGTCCACCAGAACAGTGGCAGCATCCAGATTCCCCACGGTATCTGTTCACCCGATGGCATGCCGACATACGCCCAACGCAGTTCCGATGCAGGGCCGGTAACGACAGCCCACTTCTTCAGGTGCGGCAGCAGGAGTTCGGCCCACCTGTTCTCGGGCGTGGCCAGATAGTGGGGGGTGGCAAGAGCCGAGAAGAGCCAGTCCTGCATGTTCGACGTCGTCAACGGCGTCGCCACGAAGCCCGCGACGAAAATGACGAGCAGTTCCGGTGGTCGAAGGGCACCGGCGGGCCAGCGCACGCCGACGAGCGCGTTCACCACTACTACCAGCACGAACAGCGCGAAGCTCGCCATGGGCTGGTTGGAGAGGTTGAGGCGGGAAGCGTGTACGATGAACTCGGAGTAGATCACCCAGAGCACTGACACGGCGGCGACGATCAACCCGAGAGCTACGGCACGGAAGGTCAGGCCGCCGAACTGTTCCGGCTCCGCTCGAGGTGCCGTACGGGTCCGGTCTGGCGCGGGCATTCGAGTAACCGGGTCGGTCATCACTGCTTCCCGCTTGACGCACTAGGCCCGTTCAGTCCGCACACCCTACCGGTCACACGGCGGCAACAACGGTATTCCGGGTACGGCTGGCGATCAAAGCACACAGCGGCGGGAGCGGTGCTCATCTGCTCCCGCCGCTGCGTCAACTGATACATACTGGTCGCTACGCGTTGCTCAGGGCATCACTACAGACAGACTGTACCGATTCGCGTCCATCCCCAGACCATAGTCGTTGTAGCTATAGTCGAAGGATATCTGCGTCTCGGCCAGCTTTGTGACCAGACCGAAGCCGGCGCTGAGCCAGCCCTCCTGGTCCCTCGCCGCTCTCCGGCCGGCGCGTAGGGCAAGGCTTGTGCCCTCCAACGCCTGCGAGAGATCATACCGGTACTCCACGCCGATTGCCGCGTCGAGCCGCACATCACGGCTGTCCACGCCATCGACATGGATGTCAAGGTTCTGCGCCGAGATCTTGTTGCCCGTGAGCATCTCGAACGCATCGGCCGAGACTCCGATACGATAGGTCAGAGGCAGATCGAAGTCAGTCTCGATGTACCTCTGAGGCGCAGCGAAGTTCTGCAGGGACATGTTGATAGCTATGCCGCGCAGGCCTGTTTCGTACTGGGTACCCAGATCCCCGGCAAGTGTACCGACACGATTGTCACTCGCGCCGGGTAGGTACGAACCACCTGAGCTGAACGTGTAGGTCGAGTAGCTACCCAAGTCCTGGACAGCATACTTCACCTGAGCGCCGAAGCTGAAACGGTCAGTCAGCTCCACCGCCACGAATACACCAGCCGCCCAGGCACTCGGATCAAGGTTCCCAATCCTCTCGAACCCCTGTTCATTGTCGGCGATCACCGTCCCAACGATATCGCCGTAATCCATGCGCAGATACGTCACGCCCGCAGTGACCATCCCCGTGTTCGCGGCCACTACGACGTGATTCATACGCATACCGGCGATCCAATTGGTGATGTTCACATAAGCTGCCGTACCGCTGATCGACGCCATTCCGGCAACGTTGTAGAAGGCGGCCGACGGGTCGCCTGACACTGCCGAAAACGCACCGCCCATGCCTTCCGCGCGGGCGCTGGCGCCAACCTGCAGGAACGTCATCCCGGCCTGGCCCCTTCGTCCAGGCGTATCGGGATCATAGCCCTCGTTGAGCTCCGGTTGCGCGAACACGGAACCGGCAGCGCACGCGAGCGCCAGAGGGGCGATTAGCCAATGCTTCCTCACAGCGTTCATTGTCTATCTCCTCGCTGTCGGAAGACCCCGCAAGCCGCGAAATGCGCGCCAAACGCGGTCATCCGACATCAGTCAGCAACTACCGGATCACGATGAACTTACCAATCTTGCGTCCCAACGTCTCATGCTCGACGACGTAGATGTACACATCACTGACGACGTACTGATTGTCGGCGTTGCGCCCATCCCAGAGATAGTCGCCGCTGCCTGAGTGTTCAAGTGTCGTCACCAGGTTGCCGGCCGTCGTGAGGATCTTGATAGTGCATGGATCGGGCACGTTCCCGAACCGAATGCGCTCGTAACCCGCAATGTTGCCCGGCGAGCCGAAGGTCTGGCCTGACGAGATCCAGGGATTCGGCACGACCACGATTTCGTCCAGCACCGTAGATGCGGCGCTGTTACCTACGACACCGACGTTCGTGAAGCCGCTGTAGGTCCACCAGCGACTACTCTCCAAGGCCTGGCCGGGACGAGCCCAGTTCTGGCTGCCGTCATCGTAAGCCACAACTGAATACCAGTAGTCGCGGCCAAGGATTGTGCCCCCGTCGATGAAGATCCGTCCAGCCGGAAGTGTGTAGTCAACACCGAGTACGTCTGGGGCAGTTGTCGAGGGAGCCGACGCGAAATCAGACGCCGGTCCATCAGCCACTATTTCCCACGGCGCGTTGCGCGAGCCGGCTTTCCTCATGACACGGTAGCCGAGGAAGTCGCTCACTCCGGTATCGTGATCGCCGGCGTTGGTCTCGGATTCCAGCGTGAACCGCACTTCGATCCCGTATGAGGGGCTCGTAGTACCGTCCGGTTGTGGGAGATCCTCACCAGCCAGGGTGCGGACCGAGATGTAGGACGGCGGCTGCGGCGGGTCAGGCACGTTGTACGATTGGTTGTACGCGGCCGGTTTCGGCGAGACCATGTCCGAGACACCCCAAGTGGCGAGATTGGCACCCGTAACGCCCGGGGCGAACTCGCCGAAGTAGTTCCAGTACGCCATGTTGAGCGCTTTGAGCGCCGTGTCCTTGCCGGTCATGTAGAGCGAAACGTCACCGGCGGACATCCAGGAACTCTCCGGATCGCCCGCGTCCCTGGCCGCGTTCCAGGCCTCTCCGATGCGACGGCTCTCTTCGATGTCGATGCCGCCCGCCGCGACAACCTCGATGATGCGCACCGATTCACCGTTGGCGAGCGTCCAGCCGTGCTTGTCGAAGTTATCCTGAGTGATGTCTCCGTTCTGGGGACCATACACCGTCGATAGAGTTGGACCCCGGAAGTCATCCTTGATGGCGCTGGTTGCAGGATTATCCCGGAAGCTCTGGTCCATGTCCAGATGCCACGTGCCGCCCGTGGCGTACAGCATCTGCTCTTGCATCGTCGACGGCGAATAGCCCTTGCCGGCCAGATCGAACCCGCGCTCGAACAGAATGTTGCGGGTCAACGGCTGATCGCCCAGGTCCACGTCGAAGTCCGCCCCGGGGCCTGTGCTGACGAAAAGCGGCCCCATGAGGATGAACGCGTTCCCAAGCATCACATTCTCGTATACCGGGTTGGATGCGACATCGCCGTAGTCCGCGCCGGGAGTGCCGTCGTCGTCAATATCCCACGCCATCGCGTGGGCATGGCCGACTCCGGGAAGCCCGTTCACGTACACCGCTTCGGCATCCTGAGCGTTCTGTCGAGAGCTGTTTGCCCCACCCTGTGCGGCCATGTTCTGGTAATCGAAGCAATGCTCCCAGATCATGTTGGTGATGGTCTGCGTGTGTTCCCAAACATTGCTGGGATCGCGGTATTCGTTGCCGACCTGCCCATCGTTCGTGAAGAGCATGTCGTTGATGACGTAATCCTGATGCGGCGTGCCGTAAGCGAACCCGTAGATCCTGCGATCTACCCTGACACCCGGGATGTACCGAAACATCTCATGGATGACTTTCTCGCTCACGAGGTTCGAGCCGCTCTCGTTTGCTGGATAGGGTCGGTAGGGGTCCTGATAGGGGATGCTCAGGCCCTGCCCGTGGTCGATCGGCGGCCGGGCACCCTGACCGGGGCTGTCCGGGAAGCCGACGTAAGGTAGTGGCTCCTCCGGATAGTTCAGCGCGACTCGTGAACCGCTCACCCAAACCTCCGGCTCGGCCCAGCGCTGGTACCGCCATGTCTCGATCGGGAAGACGTAGCGGAAATCGCTGGGATCGCCCGATCTCGGGAACAGCGTGGGGTAGCCGTAATTCATGGTCCGGAACATGTAGCTACACACGTAGTCGAACAGCGTCCCGGTGGATTCGTCGGTCCAATTCGTGCAGAAGAAGTGGGTACCGTCTTTGCGCGCCTGGCTAGCCCACTGCTTCGTCTGGATGTAGATCCCACTGCCACCACCGCCCGTGGTGATTGCCGGCGGATAGTGCAGCTTGGACGACCACGCGCTGGCACCGTCGTAATCGGACGCATACCATATCCGGCCCAGCCTCATCCGTGAGGTCGGCGTGTTGGCCTGAGCGAGCGGGGCAATGACGAATAGCGCCGCGCCCACAAGTCCCAGCACCCCCGACCAGCGTGCGTTTTCAATTCTCATGTCACAACTCCTCCTCCGTATGACAATGTGCGGCCCGTGAGAACCGGGCCGCACAGTCGGGGTCTACAGATCGAATCGGAGACCGAAACGGAACGCCCGAGGATTCAGGTAGTGCAGCCATTCGGTCCTCGGACTGATTGGTGCCTTCCAGTTACCGCCGGTGTCCTGGTACGGTTCGGTCAGCGCGTCGAGCGTGGAGTCGTCGCCGACCCTCAAGTCGGTTTCACCCGCGAGTCGACGGTCCACTACGTACTGGTAGTAGTCTTCCGTATCCACCGCGCCCAAGGCGAGTCGCTTTGCGTTTAACACGTTCGTGACGTCCGCGTACAACTGCAGCGACCGACCGCCCGCCAGAGGCAACGTCTTGCTAATCTTAAGGTCCGTATTCCAGTAGTCCACGAACCGCATGATGTTCTCATCCGGCAGCTCGCGCCGTTGGAGGCCCTGCGGGTTGTAGATGATCTCGCTGCCCTGGCGCCAGTCTTGAAGAACGCCGACAGCCCATCCACCTCTGGTCAAACCCCACTCAAGCGGAGTTCCCACCTGCAGAAACGCGCGAACTGCGTGGGTCGGCTTGTTCGTCTGTGCTTGAGCACCGTATGGCTCGCTGCCGACCAGCGGATCGGGATTCAAAGTCTGCAAGCCGACCCAGCCGGAACGCGTGGCGATGTAGTCATATGTCGTCCACCCGTTCACGAAGCGGCCCCCGAATCTGGAGAACTTGATCTCCAGCCCGCGGATATCCTCCCAGTTGCTGTTGCGGTAGGACGTGTACGCCCGCGGTGCCAGGATTTGGACTGATCCTACCTGGTCCACGTTGTATTTGGCGTAGCCGCGGACGGTCATGAGGACGTTCTGCGCCAGGACGCGCTCCACCCCGGCCTCATACATGGAAGTCCGGATCGGGCGCAGGTTCGCATATTCGATATCCCTGCTCTGGGAGTTCGGATTCCCCATGGGCATTTCGTAGGTGCCCAAGCCGTAGAGCACATTCGGCTTCGGCATCTGGTAGAACTGACCGTAGTTGAAAAACACCTTGGTCTGCACGCCCACCGGGTGCGAAATACCGAGTCTCGGAGCGAGACGCCAGCGCACCGTGGCGGATTCCTGAGGCAGGGCTGCCCGAACATCCGCCGGCGTGATCGGCGGATCGGAGCCCGAGACGATGGTTCCGGCCTCGCTCAGGTCGATTGTCGGATCGTTGAGTACTTCGCGGAGCACGTCGAGCGCGATCGGCAGGTAACCACCCTGATACAAGCTGTCGGAGAATAGCTGATGCGGGAAGTAGACCATGCCGCCGTTGTCGTACATCTCCGCCCGGACACCTACGTTCGCGATCAACCCGCCGGACTCGTACTTGTCCTGCAGGAACAGACCGAGGTACTTGGGCTGCCCCTCGTAGTCCCGCATCCGGCTGTAAAGCTGCTCGATCGGGTAAGTCTGGTACCACAAGTACGAGATGTCGCTCGACAGATACTCAGCCCCCAACTTCATAGTGTGATCGCCGCGCGCATGCACGAGCGACGCCCCCAGAACGGTTCTGCTCGCGTCCGAGGTGGAGACCGTCTTGTTGCTCCCGGAAATCGTGAAGCGATCGCTGAGGTCGCTGTATTCGCGCTCGACCCACCCCAGCGGCGCGACGAGCGTCGCCCCGGGCACAAGCGTGGTGTTCTCGACGTAGACCGCTTCCAACGTAGGCACGTCGTCTATCGGATACGGCTCGGGCCAGAAGAACGGGCCGCGCGGTATGATATTGTCTGCCGTGACCTGTGAGGCGTTCAGCGGATAGTTCTGGAGTACTGCCGCGTCTGGATCCAGGTCCTCCCAGTTGTAGGCCACATCGAGGAAGCCTCCCTCGCCACCCCAGGCGAAGGAGTTGTTCGGGCTGTAGCCGCCGCTGAAGTCGTTCAGGTTCACGCGCGGTTTCGGGCGGGCCTGTTCCCACTGCGATTCCACGCGATTCGCACGCATCGTGATATAGGTCGAAGGACCCAGCGTGTAGGTCAACGACGTACCCCACTGTGTGAAATCGCCGTCCAGCGGGCTGTTGTAATAAAGGTGCAGCTTGTTGTTCGCGGCATATTCCGTCGCTCCGGCCACGCTGGAGAGGAGCGTGCTGGGGTCGCGCACGGCCTGCGGGGCGTTGGCGGAGACGCCTGTGAGGCCCTGTTCGAGATCAGCCTCTCCCACATCGCCTCCGCCACTGGCGCCTGTGGAACGGCTCTGCCCGGTCATGTAGCTGATCTGCAACTTGAGCTGATCCACCGGAGTGAGGGTCAGCTTGGCATCGATAGTCTGGTCGCTGAAGTCCGACCTCATCGTCGGGAACGGCGTCATCTCCTTGTTGTGGGCGAACCCCACGATGACACCGCCGAGGTTGGAGGGCAGAGCCCAGCCAAGCGCCATATCGGCGTTCCAGTCCGGCTCATGTCCGTATTCCCAGACAGCCTCATTCTGGTTGGCTTCCCAGGTCCAGGCCGTGTAGAGATCCTGCGCGGTCCAGTCGCTCTTGCCGTAGGCGCCACCAGGCTGCGCATTCCAGAAATCGGCCCGAGCCTGCCATCCGTCGAAGGCGGAGTATTCAGCCGGCCACTCGCCGCCATTGTCAGCTTTGATCTGGCTCAGGACGGGGTCGTTGGCCGTATTTGTGTACAAATCAGGCCAGTAGATGGACCCAAAGGAGTTACCCGAGTTGGACTGGCTCATCAGCCAATAGTCGTACTGGTCGGAATCGTATGCTCCGGGACCGAAGTGCTTCTTCTGAGCCGGGCTCATGCTGTACACACCAGACAGCCACGGCAGGCTCGTCCGACCTTCGGTGCCGTCCTTCATCACGGCATTCACCACGCCGGAGCGCATGTCCCCGTATTCCGCGTTGAACCCACCGGTCAGCACTGTCACCTCGCTGACCATCACCTGGTTCAACTGCGCGTACGCCTTACGGCTCAAAGCGTCGGTTCGGTCCAGACCGTCGACCTGGAACCGGATTTCAGACGCTCCGCCGCCTCGAATCTCGAATTCATTGTCCCGGACGATGTTCACGCCTGGTTCGTAGCGGAGATAGTCGAGCATCGTGGAAACGGGTGCTTCCGATACCCGCTGTGCATCGACGATCGTCTGGGACGAGGTCAAGTCGACGTCGATCGGTGGTCGTTCCGCCGTGACCATCACGTCACCGACGGTGATAGCCTCTTCCGTCAGCGTGATGTCAACCTGCGTGGTGAGGTCCGCGCTGACGCGGAGATTGGCAACGGAACTCCGACGGAAACCAATGAGCTGAGCGCTCACCGTTTGCTCGCCGGGTGGAACCTGCAGGATGAAATAGCGGCCGTCGGTATCGGTGGTCGCGCCAAGGCGCGTCCCGTCAACGGTGACCGCAACGCCGGGCAATGGTGTCCCGTCGGTATCGGTGACGGCCCCAGCGACCTTCCCCGTGATCCCTGCCCACACTAATGTGGGAAGGCAAAGACACATCAGGCAGGCCAGGAGCCATGGGTGACCTCTGCGCAAGCTCTTTCGCGACATAGCTCTCCCTCCTCAAGGAGCGGCGATCATCTGTCGAGTGGCGTTCCTGGTAATCCTCCTTCCTATCCGAGAGTGCGCGATCCGCTCATGTCGCCCGAAGAGAGCGCATTAATGGCGGACCCGCGTTGGAACTCGGGCGTCGTGCTCAACCCGTTCCCCTACCGGCTAGGTTGATGCGCAAAAGATTCGGAACCGTTGAGTCGCTCGTTCTTCCAGGATCTCAGGTGTCTGCGTACGGATGATAATCGGTCTCACACGATGAAGCAAGGGAGAATTGTCATTTTTCCGCGTGTCCAAAGGCTTTGGAAATCAGGATTGCAGCATTTGGACTCAAGCCCACCAGCAGTAACCAACGCTATCGGCAATGTAACACAAGTTGGACGCGCTATCGAGCAGCGTGGAAGGCGCCTCACTGTGAACCACGTGATAGGAGGTCCCGCCATAGGCTCTCTCTCAACTCTCTCGACCCCGATGGAGACCTGAAGCGCCCTCCCGATGCGGATTTGTTAGACGGTGGATTCTTCTGGCTCGGCGCGGTGTTGTCCAGATCAGGAGCGTGTCATACTTGACTTTGCCAGGCACACGAGAGGAGTAGACAAAAGATGTGTTCGCTAAGACGGTGCGTGCCGGTTCTGGTAGCGATCAGTCTGGCAGCGTGCTCGACGAATGACGGGATCTCCAGGGGCGACCGTGTCGACAAAGGGCCCATCGTCTTCAGCGAATTCGGTCCGGGAGCCGTCGAGTACTGGAAATCCTGGGGATATCTGGTTGGTATGCCGCCGATGGGCCAAGACATACACGCTGTCTCGGTGACCCCCGATGGCGAGCTGATCATCTCAGGTGGTGACGCCAGCCAAGTCGACGTGTGGAGCCTGCTGAACGAAGAGCGCCTCATGACGTTGAAGCGACACATCTCCGACGTAAACTCCCTCGCCGTAACTCCAGATGGGCAACACGTCGTCTCGGGCAGCGCGGACAACACGATTCGGGTCTGGGACCTCGAGACAGGCGAACAGGTCCGCGCTCTGTCGGGTCACAGCGGGGACGTCCTGTCCGTCGCCATCGGCACCGACGGGGAGCGGCTGGTTTCCGGCGGCGCCGATAGCTCTGTTCGTATGTGGAGCTTGTCCGCCGGAGAACTGGCTCTCACGCTGTGGGGCCACACGGGAGCGGTGAGCTCCGTCGCGATGAGCCCCAGCGGGCTTTACGTCGTTTCCGGCAGCGAGGACGGCACAGTACGGGTATGGAATGCATACACCGGCGCCACCGTCCGCACCCTCGTGGGACACACCGGCCCGGTTCATTCCGTCATTGTTGATGTCACCGAGTATCATGTGGTCTCAGGGAGTGCGGACAGCACGATCCGGTTGTGGCGCCTTTCCACCGGGCAGCATCTCGGTAGCCTGAGGGAGCACAATGGGGCGGTACGCTGCCTCGCGGAGAGCGCGGGTGGGCAGTTCATCGTCTCCGGAAGTGATGACGCCACGCTCAAGATCTGGCAGATGCCCTCCGGGAGGTACATCCACACGCTGGAGGGACATGGCGCACCCGTCCGCTCGGTTGCGCTGGATCGATCCGGCGAGTTCGCCGTGTCAGGTTCTCTGGACGCATCCGTTCGCGTGTGGGGCGCTCTCCGCTGACCGTGCCACTGCCCGCTTGCCAGCGCCCCATGACAACGTGGCAGCGAGCCGCGATCGGCCGGCCTCCGGACGGTGACATCGCGAACGGAGGCGAGCCCGCGTGAGCGGCGTTGTTGAGAGCCCGCTTCGAGGCTAGGCGTCCATCAGGTCCGCTGACTCCCGCTGGCAGTCCTCCGCCAGCATGGCCTGGTGTTCGTCCGAAACGCTGATCAGCGGCTTTCGATTCTTGCCGCATCTAAGGTGTCCACATGCGTTGACGGCCGCCTTGTAGATGGCGATGCCACTGTAGCCGGCCATGTACGGCTTGCTCCACATGGCATCGAGAGATTCCTTCACCCGCCACTGCAAGCGGATCGCCTCTTCCCATCGTTCCTCCTCGCAGAGCCTGTACATCTTTACGAGAGAATGTGGGTGGCAACCTGTGGCCAGGCTGAAGATGCCGGGCGAACCCATTTTCATCGCCGGGATGAACCACGTAAGATCGGTCGCGGTCAGGGGTTTGAGGTCCGACACACGAAAAAGCTCCATGAGGAGATCCCAGTCCCAGTGACCCTCCTTCGAACCACACATGTTCGGCAATTTGGCAAGTTCTTTGAACGCAGCCGCATCATGCTTCTGCGCGGTCTGCGGATTGTTGTAGACGACCAGGCCGATATCGGGGCACGCTTCTGACAGGTCCTGCCAGAAGGCGACAAGCTCCTGCTGCGTCAGCTGGACGTAGTACGGGCTGACGTTCATCACCGCGTCGGCCCCGGCCTCCATCGCGAACCGCGTACGCATGATCGCTTCTTCCGTGTTCACCGCGGAACATCCGGCGATGGCCGTCACCTTCCCTCTGCATTCGTCGACTAGCGCGGTGATGAGTTCCTTGAGCATGTCCCACGTCATAGTGTGGAATTCGCCAATGCTGCCAGGCGTCGTTATCGCGTCTACGCCTGCGTCGATGAGGACACGACAGTTGTGCCGGAAGCTGTCTTCATCGAACTCGCCGCCCTGGGTGAACGGCGTCGGGGGAAGCGCATACAGGCCGCCCATCGTCTCTCGCGTTAGCATGGGGTGATCCCTCCAGGCTCAAACAAGTCCCGACCGATTTTGCACGCCAGGATCCCGCCGTCGACGAGGAGGCGCGGGGGCACTTCCTCCGACCACGGCCGTGCGGGCCGATGTACCCCGCGGCGGCGGAATCCGATTTCGGCGTATACTAGCCGGTCTCTCACAGTGGGTCAAGGGCGTCGACGACGGCGCAACGCTCTCCTCGCGAGCGGGTGCGTCGATGCGCTGAAACTCAACGTCGTCGCCATGCCCGGCGTAAACGACGACGAACTCGCGGATTTCGTCCGATTTGGCGCAGAGAGGGGCATTGAGGTACGTTTCATCGAGTTCATGCCGTTCCGCTCAGACGGGTGGGTCGAGAAACGTCTCGTGCCGTGCTCGGAGATGATGACCCGCCTCGGCGAGGAATTCGGGCTCACGGAGCTGGCGAGAAACGGCGACGACGGCGTTGCGCGACGCTATCGAGTGGAACCGTTGGGGACGATCGTCGGCTTCATCTCGTCTCTCTCGCATCCATTCTGCACAGGGCGCAATCGTCTTCGTCTAACGACTGACGACTCAATCAAGACGTGCCTGTTTCGTGCTTCGGAACTTGACGTCGAGACATTCCTCGACCACGGAGCCGGCGATACGAAGTTGCGCGACGAGATGCTCCGAGCGGTTGCATTCAATCGAAGCCCGTCCCGACATGGACGTATAACAGGCTGCGCCGGAAGGTGAGATACTGCTCATAGGTGGCGGACGGCGATGGACATCACCGGAATCATACTCGCCGGAGGCTATTCATCGCGCTTCGGCAGCGAGAAAGCGGTCGCTACACTGGATGGCGAACCGCTCATCCACCACGTGGCACGGGCGTTGGGCGGTGTATGCGTCGAGGTGATCGCTGTGGTGCGCGCCGACCAAGATGTTCGCGACTGGCCGTCGATGCGCATCGTCACCGACGTTGCCGAGATGCCGGAAGGCCCGCTGCGCGGCATATATACTGGTTTGGCCGCGTCGACCACGCCGTGGGCGTATGTCGTGTCGTGCGACTCGCCACAGCTTCAGCCCGATCTGCTGCGACTGTTGTACCAGTCCCGGCAGGGCGGCGAGCACGCGGTAGTAGCGCGGTGGGACGGGCACATCCAGCCATTGGTGGCGCTCTACCACACTTCGTGCACGGACGTGTTCCGCGCACTACTCGAATCGAGCGAGCGTTCGCCGCGCCGCGCGCTTGCGTCGGTCCCGCACACGGTTGTCGACGAGGCCGAGTGCGCACGGGCGGATCCCAACGGACTCAGCTTCGTCAGCGTCAACCGCGCGGAGGACCTCCAGCGGCTTGCGGCAGCATCGACACCATCAGGAAGGGCATGAAGTGCTCGACATATCGCGCAAATCCAGAACGCTGAGGACGGCAACCGCCGAGGCCACGCTCACGCTGACGCCCGAAACGCTGTCGCGCGTGCGGGAAGGCACCGTCCCAAAGGGCGATCCACTGTCAGTCGCCCGAGTCGCCGCGATTCAGGCCGCGAAGAATACATCGCAGATCATCCCGTTCTGTCACATCGTGCCTCTCACCGGCGCCGATGTCGATTTCGAACTCGGTGAGAGCACGATCGTCGCTCGGGTGGAGGTGTCGGCCATATACCGAACCGGGGTGGAGATTGAGGCGATTACGGCGGCATCGGTTGCGGCGCTGACCCTGTATGACATGCTGAAGATGATCGACGACACGATGCAGATCGGCGATGTCCGGCTGTTGAGCAAGGACGGTGGGAAGGGGTCGTTCGGCGAGAGTTTCGCCGAGCCGCTTCGTGCGGCTGTACTCGTGCTCTCGGACTCGATCTCGGCCGGAAAGAAGACCGACGCTTCCGGACGCATGATCGTCGAACGACTGGAAGAATACGACGTGGATATCGTCGACTACCGGGTTCTGCCGGACGAGCCCGATGAAGCAAGCGCGCGGCTGATCGCCTACGCCGATGAGGACGGACTGGATATCGTGATCACGACAGGTGGTACCGGCTTCAGCCCGCGGGATACCACTCCTGAGGCGATGGCCAACGTGATAGAGCGGGAGATCCCCGGCATACCGGAGGCCGCACGAGCACACGGTCAGGAGCGCACGCCATACTCGATGCTATCGCGCGCCAGGGCGGGACTCCGAGGGACGACGCTCATTGTGAACCTGCCCGGCTCGCGCGGTGGCGTGAGCGACTCGCTCGACGCGCTGCTACCCGCCCTGCTCCACTCGTTCAAGATGATACGCGGCGGTGGCCACGAGGATCGGTCGCGCGGGAAAGAGCGAAGCTGATGACGTCGTACGAGGAAGCGCTGGAGATGATTCTCGCGGCCGCCCATCGTCTCGGCGAGGAACGGGTACCGATTTCCGATTCCATCGGACGGGTGCTTGCGCGCGGCATCAACACGCCGTGGGATATGCCGCGCTTCGATCAGTCGGCGATGGACGGCTTCGCGGTGGTCGCAAGCGATCTCGTGGGCTGCTCCGATTCCACGCCCGTGAAGCTCCGCCTCGTCGGCGAGCAGCGTATCGGTCGATCCGCGCGCAGGCGCGTCGAACCCGGCATGGCGATCAAGATATTCACGGGTTCCGTACTCCCTGATGGAGCCGACGCAGTGGTCATGCGTGAGTACGCGGAGGAGCGGGACGAAACGGTGTCCGTCACTCGGAGTGTCATTTCCGGCGAGAACGTGCGTCGGCGCGGAGAGGAATTCCGGAAAGGCGACGAGGTGCTCCCCGCGGAGGTGGCAGTCACGCCGGGCATCGTGGGGTTGCTTGCATCGCTGAATCGGACGAAGCCGGCGGTGTACCGTCGCCCATCTGTCACGTGCATCACCTCAGGCGACGAGTTGGTGGAAGCCGGCAAACGGCTGAGCGCGGGACGTATCTATGACTCGAATAGCAGCTCCATGAGGGCGGCGATCGACGGTATCGGTGTTTCCCGGGTGACGATGGTTCGTACGCGCGATGACAGGGCGGAGCTTGAAGCCGCGATCTGCGACGCGCTTGCATTCAGTGATCTCGTGCTCACAGTGGGAGGTGTCTCCGTCGGTGATCGCGACTACGTGCGAGAGGCGTCCCGCGGCGCAGGGGTACGAGAAGTATTCTGGCGAGTCAACGTCAAACCCGGGAAGCCGGTGCTATTCGGCAGGCATGGGCGCCGCAAGCTGTTCTTCGGCTTACCGGGGAACCCAGTCTCCGCGTTGGTTTCGTTCCACCAATTCGTGCGCCCGGCGATTCTGACCATGTCCGGTCACCCCGCTGTGCCCCCCGATGGAGTTGCCGCGACGTTCAGGGGATCGTACCGCAAGAAGGTCGGACGACTGGAATGGGTGCGATGCATACTCTCGTTCGAGCCCGATGGTCCGCAGGTACGTGCTGTCACCCGGCAGGAATCGCACATGCTCGGTGGACTCGCGGTCGCAAACTGCCTCGTGGAGCTTCCGCAATCGTGCGACGGAGTCCGCGACGGCGAGAAGGTGCGGGCCGTATTGCTGGACTGGGGGTCGTGAGCCCGTGGCAACGAGGAACAGCGGAACGGTCGTCGCCATATCGACGAGCCCGGAGAAGGGCACGCAGAAGACCAACGTGCCCCACGGCGTGCTCGTGAAGGATTGGGGCATGGATGGCGATGCACATGCCGGACCATGGCATCGGCAGGTGAGCTTGCTGGCGATCGAGAGTATCGATAAGATTCGCGCGAAGGGAGTCGAGGTCGCCCCCGGCGCTTTCGCGGAGAATATCACGACGGCGGGGATCAACCTGCCGGACAGCCAGATCGGCGACAGGCTCACCGTTGGTGACGCGGAACTCGAGGTGACGCAGATTGGGAAGGAGTGTCACCACGGGTGCGCGATACGTCAGCTCGCCGGCGATTGCGTCATGCCGCGGGAAGGGATTTTCGCTCGAGTGATCCGCGGCGGCACCATCGCACCGGGCGAATCCGTGCGCCGTGTGGATGCGCCGACGGAGACCGCCTCCACACACTCGCAGTAGGCATCGCGGCCCCGGCGGCAGTTTGCCGAGCGCAGCCGCGAGAAGCATCTGAAGCAGCCGTATCAGCGATCCAGCGGTCGCTCTCCCTCCACGCGATCACCCCCATGGAAGCCGCCCCGACCGCAAACCGCGCCACCGATCCCATCGCGAAGTGCATGCCTGTCGCAACGGAGGAGGAACGATGGACGCGGAGCTGCTCGTCATCCTCGTGCCGGTGTACCCGCGAACGCCCGGTCTACCTCAGCAGCGTGACCCTACGCGCTGTCGCGAACGCACCCGCCGTCAGCCGGACGATGTACACGCCACTCGCCACTGCGCGACCCGCATCGTCGCGCCCGTCCCAGACGACTGCGTGCCGCCCGGCGGAGAAGCTGTCGTCCACGGTCGAGCGTACCGCCTGTCCGGATGTATTGTATACGACCATCGATACCATGACAGCCTCGGGCGTGGCGAACTGGAACGTAACGGCTGCGTTGAACGGGTTCGGGGCCGGACGGGAAAGGCTGAATTCGGACGGTGTTCCTTCGGACGCGAGTCCGGTGAGGTCCGACGCCTTCACGAATATGCGTACCCGCTTGAACACCCTGACGGCACCGTTGTCAGCGCTGAACTCGGCCACGAAGAGTCCCGGGGCGTGCGGCCTCCAGGAGAAGCGCCGGTCCACCACGTCGAACAGCGCGCCCTCGGGAACCCTCACGAACCAGTACGCCAGGGGCAGAGAGTTCGGATCGACCGCCGACACTGTGAACGAAACCTCATCCGCAACGACCACGGCGACATCGGGAATCGGTGCCCACACCGGAACACCGGACTGCGTGTGCGGCGTGGCGCCGGCGTCGTTTCGCGTCGCGTCCGGGTCCAGCGGACCATCCGGATCGCCCGCATCGATGCAGGGAGAGCCGGGCAGGAGAGCGTAGTCCCCATCGAGCAGTGGATCCTCGTCGCGTCCGCCGCCTCCGCCATTCTGCACGAAGGAGTACGAGCCCAGGACATCGCCTCCGACCGCGGCGACCTGATTCGGGGAATTCGCCCACACGATGCTGCTGTTACACGCGACGGACGCGTTGTGGACGGAAACCCCGCCTCCCGCGGCGCTGGAGTTCCCGACGATCGTGCAATTCGCCAGTTCGGCGGGAGAGGCGGTGACTTGCATCCCACCGCCCGAGTTCGAGATCGCCGTGTTCCCCGCGACGATGCACCCAGCTACGAGTGCGTCGGTGTCGAGGAGGTTGATCCCTCCGCCAAACGTCCCCGCGGAGTTGCCCACAACGTGGCTCCCGTGCATGTCGATCAGCGCCCCTGAGGCCGCCAATCCGCCGCCGGATTCGCCACTTTCGTTGCCCGAGATCCGGCAGCCTTCGATACGCACGTCGGCGTCCTCGACAAGCACTCCGCCACCCGACGACGGCGCGGTGTTCCCGATGACCTGCGTACCAACGATCACGGCCGGCGCGTCGAGCAGCGCCACCCCGCCCGCTTGGCCGTAGAGCGCTCGGTTCCCGCTGATGTCGCAGTCTATGATGCGGGTCGTGTCCGGGCAGAATGCGACGCGTATTCCACCGGCGCTGTTGGTGGCGACGTTTCCGCGAATCGTGCAGCCGTGAAGCGCTACGAGCGCGCCTTCTCGCGCGTAGAGTCCGCCCCCCCCCCCCACGTGGCGCGATTGCCCACCAGGACACAGTTGCGGAGCGTGAGCCGAGTGCCCGATCACCGCGCCGCCAAGATAGTCCGGATGGCCACCCTCGGCGACCGCACCCGAGACTCGGACGTACTCCAGTGTGGATGAATCTCCCGATGTGAAGCGCAGGCCGCCCCACTCCGTTGCCTCCGATGCCGGATCGAGCAGAAAGCGAACGCTATCGGACTGCGTGCCGACCGCGTGAAGCGCCCCCGCGATGCGAATATGTGCGTCGACGCTGAGAAGGACATCCACGCCGGGTTCGATCGAAAGGGTATCCCCGGACTCGACGGTCACTTCACCAACGACTCGGTATGGGCCTTCCTCGGCGGTCCACGTCACGCCCCCGGTAGAGCCTGAGACCGCCGTCGTACCCGCTGCGGCGGTTCCGAGCGCAGCGTAGGCGTCGATCAGTCCCCAGCCGAATGCGCCATCCCACCCCGGCTCGCCACGGTCGTGAGCAGTCGCAACTAGAGCGTCCCGCACGTCGGCGGGACCCCAGTCGGAGTGCGCGTCGAGCAGCAAGGCGGCGACTCCGGCCACGTGCGGCGCTGAAGCGGACGTACCGTAGAATCGAGTCGGAAATCCTCCCGAGCCGGTGACAGCCACGCCGTCTACAGCGGTGAGGTCCGGTTTCAGCCTCACTTCACCTTCGACGCGAACCGGCCCGCGCGCGCTGAATCGCTCCACCTCGTTCCCGTCAGCGTACGCTGCATCCATGGCGGCGACGGAGATAGCACCGTTAGCGCGCGAGTGCCCGGTGAGGCTCCCGGCAAACGTGCGGTACTCCATGTGGCCAGCGTTGAACGCGAATAGCTCCAGCGGAAGCGCGTCGCCTGCATACCGCTCGACGGCGACATACAGAGTTCGGTCCTGGTCGGTCGAGTTCTCCCAGGATATGACCTCGACCGGATCACCCGAACCGTCCTGCGGATCGGCACTCGTCGCGACCCGGGTCGTAAGCTCCGGTTCGTCGCAGAGGTAGAGGTCGTAGTCGGTGGCGGCCGCGCCGTAATCCTCGTCCCAGTGCAGCGCGAACGTCGCGCGGACTCCGGGCCGCACGACGACCTGCATGCCCGTGTCGGAGACTGCGTCCCACGCGTGAAGCGAACTCGCCGTGTCGCCATCCGTGAATGTCCCACGGTAGTGGTACTCGGCCGAGTTCCCGGCGGAAGTGCAGTACACGACACCCCGCCGCTCAACTGAATCGATCGCCTGAGCGATCATGCCGTCGCGGAACATCGGCTCTTCATAGTATGACACGTCATCTACGATCACGCGGCAGCCAATATCGGCCAGCCTGAGTATGTTGTTCCGCATCTGGAGCTCGGACACGATCCCGCTCGCGAAATGCAGCTCAGCGCCCGGAGCGAGGTCGTGCACGATCTCCAGGAGAGCCGTGCCTTCCGCACCATATCCGGGGTCCATGGTGCCAACCGACGGGAGATCGCCTGTCTGCTGCGCATCGGCGAGTCCGGCGACACCATCGGAGATCGCGCCGACCACGACACCTGCTCCGTCGTACCCACGACGCCTTGCGACATCGGCACGCAGGATGGCGTCGCCCTGTGTAACGACGCTTCCGGAGTTTGCGATTGCCGGGTACACGGGACGTATTCGTCTGACCGCGGGTACCTCAGCGACGTCGCGGATCGAACCGAGCGGCAGCAAGACCTCGAGCAGTCTATGCTCCGGCGCGGTGGCGATGATGGCCGCACCGCGATCCTCGATCGCCTCCTCGATGGTTTCATCCCACTCATGCACCCGGACGAAGACGCGGAGTTCGCCCGATTCGTTGAGCTGTAGCATGGGATTCCGGAGGAGCTCCCGCGCGGGCTTCAGCCCCGTCTCGACGGAAACGAGTTCGTCCCGGAGCAGCGAGACTATCCTCCCGTCAGGTCCCGGAGCCGGGCGTGCGTGCACAGCGCCGAAGGCTAGCAGTAGTGATATCGCGGTTGATAGCATAGGCCTCACCTGACGAGGAGCATCCGGCGAACTCGCACGGCGTGCAAGTTCGTTTGGAGATGCCGCGCATCTCCCCTGTAGTCCAGCCGCACGATGTACACCCCGCTTCCGGCGGCGCGCCCCGCGTCGTCGGTGCCGTCCCACACGGCGGAATGCTGTCCGGCTAGGGCGTGCCGATCAGCGAGCGTCCGCACGTGCCGGCCGGTGATGTCATAGACGTCGAGTCGCGCGTCGCCTGCGGCTGGGACTTCGAACGGGATCGTCGTCAGCGGATTGAACGGATTCGGGAACGCCTTGCCGAGAGCGAACCGACCGGGTCGGTCTGCCCGGAGGTCGGTGAGGACTTCCGGGTTCAGGAACGCGCTCGCCCCGATATCGACGCGGCTGCCGTCGGTGTCTAGCGGAAACGACGGGTCTCCGGCATCGATGCACGGCGATCCCGGCAGGAGCGAATAGTCTCCCGCAAGGGTGTCCGCGAACATCGGATCGGCGTCGAGATTGCCAATGCCCGCGAGACCACCCTGGACAAGGCTGTAACGAATGTCGGCCCCAGAGTTTACCGCCTGGTCGACGGTGTTCCCCCAGATCAGCGAGTTGACCACCCCGCCGGCCCCCCAAGACATCAGTGCACCGCTCGATCCCGGGCGACCACCCGTTTGCCAGCGGTTCCTCGCCAAAGTGCAATTGGTCATCTCGACGTTGGCGATGGAGGCAGCTACACCCGACGATCCGGAGAAGTCGTTGTCGGCGACAACCGTGTTCCGAATGCCGATGTACGGCCGCATTCGTGTGATTGGAAAGCCCTCGGGGCTGGATCGTCCGCGCAGGTCGAAGATCGTCCCGGACGAGTTGCTCTCGAAACGACATGATTCGATGCTCACGTGACAGAGCGAATCGCCGTCCACGGTGACCAGCGGGCCGGCGTTGTCTCTGAAGGTACAGCCCTTCATCAGTTGTCTGGAGATCGGTCGGTCATCTATGAATATGAAACTCAACTCCGGACTCGTGTGGTCGCGTTCCTTGTGGACCTCCGCTCGAAACGACACGATGGCAGAGGACGTTCCTGGGACGACTCTGTTTCCCTGAAATGAGCAGTCCTCAAACGTCGTCCGGCGGCCCATTCCTCCAACTATGGAGCCCACCGATACGACGTGGTCTCGGAATGTGCAACCTACCACCACTGCGGTATCGGCTCCGCCGTAGAGCAGCGCCCCGTAGAGGGAGTTGGAGTTAGCCACGAAATCCACATCCTCGACGAACAACGAGTCGACGGCAGCACTCAGCGCCGCGACTGACTCCGCGGTGTTGTCTGCCATCCGGCACTCCGAAATCCGGAAACTCGTACCGGAGCTCACAGACAGTCCTCCCCCTCCCTGCCGCGCGGCGTTGCGACTGAACACAGTGTGCGAAATGGTCAGCGCCGGCCCCGCCTGGGAAACGCACATCCCGCCGCCCATACGATCGCATGGGTCTGAGCCGTCCCCTCGATCGGCGGTCCCGTCGCTGACGCGGAAATAGCTGAAGTCGGCGGTGTCCGTACTCGAGAGCACGAAGCCGCCCCAGGTTTCGGCGATCCCGCGTTCGAAGATGATGCTGTCGGTTTCCGTACCAGCCGCATGGATTGCGCCGTCGACCCGGAATACCGCCCGGGCGTCCGCGAACACCCGGACCCCCGGTTCGATCCTGAGCGTGCTACCGGCCGGTACGGCGACGTCGCCGACGAGCCGGTACGGTCCACCGGCGGCGGTGAGCACGCCGGTCAGCTCGCCCGAGATCCGCGCGCCGGACAATCCATGGACGGGCACAGCCATTGGCTGCTGGTACTGGTCGCCGTGATGTACGAAGAGGGTGTCGCGAACGTCGTGCACATCCGCTGGCAGATACACGATCAGGAACGTCAGCGAAGCACCCGGTGAGATCGCGTATGGGAAATCCCGCCGGCTGGTACGAAACGTCTCCGGGAGAGACAGCGAATCGACCGAAAGGTCCGATCCGCCGATGTTGGCGACGTGCAGCATCGCTACGCTGTCAGCTCTCACGAGGAGGAAATCCTCGACAGTCGACGCGCGGGGAACGTTGCTGACTCCCCCCCGGCCCCCGTACGATCCCATATCCGCGGGAGAGCCGTCAGTGTCAAGCGCGTACGGACTGCCTGCGTCGATGCAAGGCGACCCCCGGGCCAGCACGTAGAAGCCGGCATCGGCATCGACGAATTGCGCGTCCGCCGTGATGTTGCCGG
>CAZEAI010000073.1:8780-26210 GCA_964510105.1 uncultured bacterium | reverse complement strand
CGGGTTTCGTTGGGAACGTCCTTTCCGCGACGACCTCTTCATGGCGAGCGCCGACGGTCTGCCCTTCGAGGCGGGGTCCATCTTCACGAACTCGACGCCGGTGATTCTGGACGACGAGATACAGCTCTACTACGGCGGATACTCCATGGGCGCCACCAGTTGGGACGATGGCCTGCAAACGAGCGGGATCGGTCTGGCGACGATTCCGCGCGACCGATTCGCCGGCGTTCGCCCGCTGGCTGTGAGCGATCAACCGACGCTCAGCGAGCCGCTCGTCGACACGGGGCAGGTGACGCTGAAGCCGCTCGACCTCTCAGCATGTGCGGGCATTACGCTGAACGCCGACGCGTCGGCCGGTGAGATATGCGTCGAACTGCTGGACGCCGACGGCTACCGTCTGCCGGGGTTCACTCGTGACGACTCGGTGCCGATTGCGGGGGACTCGCTGCGGCATCCCGTGCGCTGGACGGCGCGAGGCTCCGACGACATGCCTCCGGAGGCGATGCTTCGCATCCACCTGAAACACGCCGAGCTGTTCGCGGTGGACCTCGTCGAGAAGTAGCGAGTGGGCGTGCCCGGACAAGAGTGTCCGGGCCACCAGGTCTCGGGCGGGCGTGGGATGTCACTCGTCGCTGAGTTGCTTGCTATACGGCATGTCCGGGCTGTAGGGCGTTTCGGATAGTTCGATCAGGAACCCGGCGATGCGCTCCAGGACGAGTTCGACGTAGCGCGCGCCCTTCTCGGCGGTGGCGCGACGCGGGTCTCCGGCCGTCGAGTCCTGAGTGAGCAGGTGCCACGGCCGCGTGACTTGCACCCAACCCTCGTTGACGGCCGCGAAATCGGTTTCTCGCGTGGCGCCGTCTCCGGCCCTGTCGAGATCGACACGCTCCGGGAACAGATGCAGCGATACGCTCGTCTCCATCTCGCCGCTGTGATCGTCGGGAAGCTCGAAAATGTCGTCATAAGCGTCCATGCCGACACGCCACCAATCGATGAGGCATGCGAACTGCTCGCGCTTGCCGTACTCCTCGCGCAGGAATGCCTTGAATTCGTTCCCGCCGTGACCGTTCACGATCACGACCTTGCGCACGCCGTGGTGTTCCAGCGAGTCGAGCAGATCGGCGAACAGGATGTTGAGGGTGCTCTGATGGACGTTCATCGCGAACGGGAACGCCATCTGGTTGGTGTCGACGCCGTAGGGGATCGCCGGGAGGCGCAGCGTTCGTGCGCCGCCGTCGTTCGCGAGGCGACAGGCGCGGTCGGCGATCCGCGTCGCGGTGTGGGAGTCCACGCCGTAGGGCAGGTGCATGCCGTGCGGCTCCGTCGCGCCGATGGGCAGGACGGCGACTTCGTAGGCGAGGTCCTTGACATCCGCGTATGATGTGGTCTCGAGCGTCGAGGGGTATTTCATTGGATGCTCCGGTTCGGATTGGCGTGGTTGACTCGAAGCAGTATACGGCGTCGGACGGCGCTCCGGCAACGCGGTAACGTGTGCGCCGGTTGATGCGTGCGCGCATCTGCCGGCGCGCGCGCCGTCCTTGACGCGGTCGCTCGCGGCGGTGAACGTTCACACTGGTTGACGCACTCTCACCTGAGTGATGTGCCCCGGTGGCGGAACCGGTAGACGCTGCGGACTTAAAATCCGCTGGTCGAAAGGCCGTCCGGGTTCAAGTCCCGGCCGGGGCATACTGGTAATATCAACATTCTATGGCTTCATACTTGGCGGCCATCAACCACGAGATCGTGACTGAGGTGCAAATACGGTGCAGTTGTGCACCGCACATGTAGATCGCCGAAGGCTGGAGTCCGATGAGTGACGCCCTACCCAGCACACAGCCGCTAGAGATCCCCCGATCCCGGCGAACTGCTGTGCCGTACTAGCAGAGGTGAAGCAACAGTGTTTGCTGGGGCAGGTATCTCGCGGATTTGCGATGGACCGTCGTGGGATGACTTGTCACACTCCGTGATAGCGCAACTGACCCACTGGCGGCGGCAGATCAGTTCGCACACAGTATCGCCCGGTCATCCCGTAACGAAGCGGAAGATGCTGTCCAACTCTGAGGGCCCGGTACACACTATCCCATAGACCCGGACGGAGCGTATGAAGATCACGGAGATCGAGGTACACCACATCACCCTTGAATATGTGGACTGGCTCGCGGACAGCTTGATGCATTACTACGGTCCGGCGAAACGCACGGTCTACATAGTGCATACCGATAGTGGCCTGGAGGGTCTGGGCGAAGGATCTGCGGAGCCCGAGGAGACCATCGAGAGGTACTTCGGCACCGACCCATTTAACTGGATAGGAGATGATACGTCGCTGCCGTTGGCGATGGCGATGTATGACCTGATGGGCAAGCACTTGGGCCAGCCCGTCTACAAGCTGATCGGCCCCAAATACCGCTCGTGGATTCCCTCCGGCAGTTGGACCGTCTCGACCGCCCCCCGAAAGATGGCGCAGGCGGTGGTGGAGTATTCCAGGCAGGGCTACACCTGGATGAAGTATCATTTGAGCCCTTTCGAGAATGTAATCGACCAGACGAAGGCGATGCAGGAGGTGGCCCCGCCGGGATTCAAGATCCACTACGACTTCACGATGGGCGGCACGACCGACCACATGGCCGGTCTCCTTGAGGAGTTGGCCCGGTTCCCCATCGCGGGCTGTTTCGAGGACCCGTTGGAGCCGAACGATATCGACGGCTACATCGCATTGCGCCAGCGCAGCCCGCTCCCGATCGTCCTCCACCATTGTCCCTTCGGCGCGACGTCCGAGGTTCTGATGCGCGTTGCGGACGCTTACATGCTCGGGCATGCCCGGATCGGCACAGCCATCCGACGCGCCGGTCTGTTCGAGGCGGCCGGGGTGCCGTTCAGCGTGCAGAACGTCGGCGGGAACATCACCCGCGCCATGACTATCCATCTGCAGGCGGCCTGCCCCACCGGGTCGTTCCACTTCTTCAGCGATGCGGAGACGTGGAAGAGTGATGTTGTTCGCGAGCATTTCGAGCCGATTAACGGGTGCGTTCCGGTTTCGGAGCGGCACGGCCTGGGGGTTACGCTGGACCGGGCGGAGCTGGAGAGGCTGGAGTACGTGCAGTCGCCGGAGCAGGAGCCATTCCTTCTGAAGTCGACCTTTCGGAACGGGGTCCGGCAGTACTGCCTCCACGACCCCCGCGATCCCATCTTCATGGTGCGTCCCGACCGACGGCGCCTGCTGCCCATGAGTTACGTCAGCCCGATAACGACCGAATACTGGGATGATGATGGATCGTCGGCGTTCCGGGAGATGCTCGAGCGGGCACGGCGGGAGGGAGTGGTGATGGAGCGCGACGAGGGGAGCGAACGATGAGAGTCCTGGTCACCGGGGCAGCCGGCCGGGTGGGTACGGTGGTGTGTCAGGAGATTGCCCGCGTTCACTCGCTACGCCTCCTGGACATCCGTCCGTGTGCCCTTCCACCTGCCGGCGTGGAGGCCCTGCAGGGCAGCGTCGCGGATATGGGGACGGTACAGCGCGCAGTGGACGGCATGGAGGGGGTCGTCCACCTGGCCATCCACAATCCGTCCGAGCAGCAAAGCCAGGCCTATGCTGAGTACATGCAGTCCGACGTGGATATCGGGGTGAAGGGCACCGACCTGCTGCTCTGGGCCGCGAAGGAAGCGGGCGTGCAGCGGTTCGTCTACGTCTCCAGCCTGAACGTCTACAGCGCCCGATATCCGGGGCCGGGGGAGTTCCTGACGGACCGCGACGAGCCGCTGTCTGCAGAGCACTACGGAACGATCAAGTGGCTGGCCGAGGAGCTCTGCCGCCACTACGCCCAGGGGCAGGGGATGCCGGTCACTGTGCTGCGCCTCAACAGCGTGACCTTCCCGGACACTTGGGCGGCGCAGGGCAGAGATGTCGAGCACCCGGGATATGCCTGCACGCGGGTGCACGTTCTGGATGTGGCGCACGCAATCCGATTGGCCTTGGAAAAGGAGTCCATCGGATGGGGCCGGTGCTTGGTCTCGGGTACAAACCCGGAGAAGCGCTTCGACACGCAGACGGCCGATGATCTGATCGGCTTCCGCGCCCGGTACGGGTTCGAGGCCGGGAGGATGTACCGCGACGGAGTGCTGGTCGATAGTCGCTGAGCCCAAGGCGCCGGCACCTGAGACGGTGCTCGGACTGGCCCCCCTTGGAGACGGTGCTGCTCGACCTTCGCTCAGCTGGCGGCGCGCGATAGTCCTAACGAATCCGGCAACGCGTATTGGATCGTTCACATGCCACAGAATATCGTTGGTCTCCTGGCCCGTCACTAGTACCGCATGTCGGCTGCTGATGCACGGCGCCGGAAGAGCAGACCGCGAGGCGTAGCGCAGGAATGTGGCACCGCTCAACCGACGGTCCGGTAGCGCTCGCTGTTCCGCGTGGTGGACAGTTCGCCACGAAGACTCTGGTCTCAGGAAGCCACTAGCAACCAGGTATCCGACCGTCGCGTCGCCCACCGGCCATCACACCAGTTCCAGAATCGAGACGTTGCGCCCCTCTACGCTCATATCAAGTGTTGATCCGTCGATGGTCCCGCCCTCGCCCCACAGCGGTCGGGCAGCGGAGAACCCGTCCAACGCCTCCGACAGTCTCACGCGAACCGGTACCTCTCTGCGAAGCGGATTGGCGACCCACAGATACCTGCCTCCGTCGCCGTCGTGTAGACGAGCCCAGACATTGGGATCGCTGCATTCCACGTGCTGGGTCTTTGCGCCGAACGCGAGGCAGCCAGCGAAGAACGCCCCTCCGCCCGGGTCTTCGTTACGCCCGTAGCCCGCGCCTGCCATCGTCCCGATGAGGCGTGTGCGCCCCGCCCCGAACGCATGGTCGACGACCGCGACCGTGCCATCCTCGTACCAGCCGGCCGCCGTGCCGGAAGTCGGCTCGAATGCCTGGAGGAAGACACCTCCCGGCACCGACAGGCCGCCCGACACGAACCGCACGTCCTCGAGTATGTCCGGAGTGAACTCGACGTACGCTTCGCGCGCGCCGAATAGCTCATCGAGACCGTGATTCGGTTGCACGGTGCCGACTCGTCCACCGTCGCCGAAGTAGGCGGGGCACCCCTCAGATATGAGCGTTCCACCGCGCTCGACCCATGTGCGTATCCTGTCGGCCGTTGCAGCGGAGAGCATTATCGGAAACGGCAGGTAGAGCAGATCGTACTCGTCGATGTGATCGATGTGGACCCAATCGGCTTGGATGTTGCCCGCGTGGAAGCCGCGATACGCGCCCAGCATCGCCGAGGAGTAGAGATCGGTATCGCCCTGCTGCGCGTACGCGAAGATCTGTGTCTCCGGCACCACGAGGATCCCGATGTCTCCGCTGACGGGACGGGACCTCCACAGATGTCCCTGCGCGGGATCGTTCGCCCACTTCGCGAGGACGCTCGTCATCTCGGAACGGTCGGTACGGCTGCCGTTCATGCCGTAGGGGCCGAATGCGCCGAACAGCGGGCCATCCAGAAGCGGCCGCCACCGATTGTAGAGAAGTCCCCGCGCACCCGCCATGAAGCTGGTGAGGTGCCAATAGCGCATGTCCTCAGGTGACGCGATCCGCCCGTCCTCGCGAGGGCGACCGATCACCTGCGGCTGCATCCAGAGCGGGCCGCCCTGCGCCTCGGCATGCCAGAACGGTTTGCCACGCGAAGCAGCGCGGACAAGGTCCAGGGCGTAAGCCTGCTTCCACGGCTCGTCGCCCTTCCGGCACGCGACCCACGTAACACCGTAGCTCTCGACCTCCGCGGCCGCTCGCCAATCATCGGCTGCTCCCGGGGCGAGCGACGTGAGCGAACCCGCGATGCCGTGTGCGGTGATGGGGTGCTCACCGTCGATGCCGCGGACGAGATCGACGCGCCACCGCTGATTGCGGTAGGCGTTCTCGATGCGGAACTGCAGCCAGTCGAGTACATCCGGATACGGTCCGAGATAGCGTGGTGGCATCACGTTATCCCATTCGGCGAAGCTGTAGCGATGCCAGGCCCGTTCGAGAGATTCCAGGTCTGTGTGTCGCTCCGCTATCCACTCCCTGAACCGCGCCGCCGTCGCGGGGCAGTAGCACACGTCGGGCGAGATGTTGCACTCGTTCCACAGGTCGTACCCGCCGAGACCCGGATGGTTCCGATATCGCTCGGCGAGACGCCTCAGGAACTCCCCAGCGGCCTCGCGATAGTCGTCGTTGTCCAGACACAGGCCGGGAAACCCGCTCACGACGCAGCTCCCGTTCATCGTGCTCTCGAAACGACGCCCGTCGCGCGCCTCGAACCGGGCATGGGCGAACTTCCGGTACGCCCATTCCGGCGCGGCGGTGATCTTGTCGGCAATGATCGTTGTGATGCCGTGCTCGGCGGCGAGGTCGAGCTGGCGGTCGTAGTCGTCCCAGTCGAAGTTGCCCGGGCTCGTCTCGATCGCCAACCAGAGGAACCAGTGGCGGAAGATATTGATACCGTCCTCGGCGGCGGTGGCGTAATCGCGCTCCCAATCCTTTCTGGGCGGATTCGACTTCCGGAAATAGACTGCACCGAATGGGAACGCGGGAAGATGAGACTCATGCATGTATATGTCTCCGCTCGTGTCAGCTTGCGTGGTTCGGTACGCCGTCTAGGCCGGTACTGCTCTACATCGGGTCCGGACGCGGGTCGAGGAGAACGCCGTTCGATCTCAGCAACTCCCGCAGACGCTCGACGTCGATCTCGCTTGGAGCGTGCCCGTTCTGCGCGGAGAGCCCCGCGGCGGTGCCGCTTGCTTCGCCGCATATCATGCAGCACACGGTGTTGCGCGTGCTGTTGTGAGCGACGAGGTCGTACGTCATCATCCGCCCGGCGATGAGCACGTTGTCGAGGCCGCGCGGGATGAGAGCGCGGTACGGAATGCCGTATGCTCCACCGTCGCGCACGAGGTAGTCGCCATTGTCGATGAAACTGAAGCACGCCACGTCGTCATCGAAGCGCCGCCCCTCCGTGCAGTCGTTCTGCGACAACTCGTAGACAGTCCTGATCGCTCTTCCACGGCGCTGACCGGCGGAGGGCGCTGGACCCGCCGGGTAGCAGTGCTCGCACCCGTCGAAGTGCGTACGGAAGAACTCCGCGACGTCGAACATCCTACCACGTAGATCGTTCTCCGCGTTGGTCAGAGCGTCGGGATCGAGTCCGTCGTTCGGCCCGGAGTTGATGCAATTGCAGTATGTGATCTCACGTGGCCGCACCGACGACGAGAGGAAACCGCCCGGCGCGTCCTCGTGGCCTTCCTCGCGGAGCCGGTGCATACGTATGCCCAGGCGTACGACGTCCGGCGCGTCCATGCCCGGCTTCACGGCGTGAGCAAGCTGCGAGATGAGATCGCGTCCGTGCAGATCAGCTTCCAGCGCCTGCAGATCGATGTTGCAGAGACGGAACGTGAAACCCGCGCTGTAGCTTCCCGGCTCCTCGGCACGGAATCCAGTAGACTCCGCACCGGCGTACGCCGCCAGATCCCCGTCACCGGTACAGTCTATGTACTGATCTGCCCGAATGAGACTGCGTCCGGCCTTGTTCCAGACGACGACCCCATCCACATGGCCGTCTGCCGCGCGCACCTCGTCGAGGCTCGTGTGCAGGAGCACGTCGGCTCCCGCCTCCATGCACATGCGTACAGCGGCCAGCTTGAACGTCTCTGGTTCGACAGGCGTGAGCATGCTGACGAAGTCGCCGCCACACTCCATGTGTACGTGGCCGATGCCTCCGCCCATGCGCTCCACACGGTCGACGATCTCTTGCGGTATGCCAGCGACGACGCGGCTGCGTTCCACGCCCCCATGGGCGGCGAAGATATTGAAGAAGCTGTGCAGGCCCGTCGCGCCGGTGATCCCCATCCCGCCCAGCCAGCCGGCCTTGTCGATTAGCAGCGTCTTCGCGCCCGTTCGCGCTGCGGCGATTGCCGCTGCAATCCCCGCCATTCCTCCGCCGGCTACGAGCACGTCGTATTTCGGGTACCTCGATTCATTGACGATCGGGCCGCTCATCTCGCACCTCGCATGTTGGCTCTTTCCCGGCGTGTGTCGTCGCGATTCCGTCGAGCGATGCTACGCGCGAAACAGCGACGCTTTTGGCAACGTCGTCGACCCCTCCGGAATCACCACAACGCGCACTTCGTCGCCATCGTCGGAGACCGCGCTCGCCAATGCGCCACCGATGTCGGGCGTCAGCACCACATTCCTCTGCAGCACCGCCGCGAGCTTACGCCGCCGGTAGAACTCACCGCGCGCGGACTTGATCCGCCACTGAACCGTTCTCTCGTCCAGCGGCCAGCGACGTCGCTCGTGCAGCCGCAGCACTTCCGAGAGCGAGAGCGTGGGGAGTACCCGCCCGAAGTCGGCCTCGCCCATCGCGAGCACGTCATCGCTGGCGATTCCGCTGGGCTCGGCGGCATCGATCTCCATCGGCCGAGCCGTGCAGCAGATGACCGTGCCGCCCTGCCGAGTCACCATCGCGGCGCGGTAGAGTGTCTCCAGGTGATACCCGTCCGGCTCGGGGCCGCTTCCGGGCGATGTGATCGTGATGTCGGCGAGTTCGCCGACCTCAGCGCCCCATATGTGCCGATCGCCGTACTCCACACCGGCGTTGTGGACCGCTTCTGGCTCGCCGCAGTACGCTTTCATCGCGTTTCCAGCGCCGTCGACGACGACGTTGACGAGTAAGTCGATCCCAACCATCTTCCCTACCGCATCAGTCTCGGCGCGGCTCGGATTGTCCATCACTCCGACGATGGAATCGGGCGAGAAGTTGAACGCGTGGTCGCGGACGATCGTGTCGAATCCGGATACGCCCGGCAGGATCATCTTGTAGCCGCCCTCGTACCCATGGGACTCGTGCGGATAGATCCTTCCCAGGGCAACGACGTAGTCCGCCTCGGAGACATCTCGGTTCACCCAGATCGGTGTGCCCTGCCGAGTGATACCGACGAACGCGAGTTCGCCGATGTCTCCCCCGTCGTGGGATACGCATCGGAACCGGTCGACGACGTCGGTGCCGAGCTTCCGCGCAAGTTCGGCGCGCGTCATCGGGTCGTGCATGCCGCTCGCCGTTATGAATGTGATGTCGGCGTCCGCCGCGCCTGCCGCTCGCAGTTCGTTCACGATCAGCGGCATGACTTCGTGTGCCGGCGTCGGCCGCCCCCAGTCGTCAGTGATCACCGCGACTCGCTTGCCTCCCAGGCCCGCGTCGCGAATCCTGCCGACTCCCATGGGATCGGGCAGCGCATCGCCGACGATGTCGGCCCAACCGCGTGGTGGCGGACCGGCCTCGGGTCGCGCGACCACGACATGGCCCTCCGGCTGATCTAGTGACAGCGAGATATCCCTGCTGCCGAACGGAATGGATATCTGCATCTCAAACCCCAGCATCGAGCATTTCCACGTCGGCGAGCTCCAGGCCTTCCTTGATGGCGCGAAGGTGCGAGAACGGTGCCCCGTCGTAGTGGCCCATGGTGATGCCGTCCGCACCGCACTGCGCCGAAACGACCACGCCCTGGCGTATGAGTTCCGGTGTTGCATTCGGCCGAACGCCGATCGCGGAGTAGAACGGCATCTCATCTCCGATGGCGCGGCGCACCGACAGGAGCCACCTCCGTTTGTACTCAAGGCGCTCCGGGTCGCCGCTTTGCTCGGAGTAGTCCGAAGAGCGGATCGAATCCAGGTGCGGCCTCAGTGCCCGCATGTCCAGGCCGCTCAGTTCTTGATACGACGAGATGTACGCGTTGAGTCTCAGATCGATGCCAGGCTTGATGCCGTGGACCCGATCATGGATCTCGCCGAACATACGAGTGAGTGTGTCGCGTCGGAACGCGAGCCACTGGTAGAGCTCAGGCACCTCCAACAGGATCGCCTCGGGGCTGGTATTGCTCGCCTCGAGCAGTGCCATCTCGTGAGCCTGCGCCAGATCGGGATCGCGCACAGAATCGGCGAGCGGACGCAGAGCGTCCACGATAGTGTCGAAATCGATTCCCTCGGCTTCCGCGGCGGCCCGGCACGATGCGCAGAAGCATCCGCCCAGCGTCGTTCCAACCAGATTCACCGTGGGGTGTGATGAGCGCCTGCCCGCTTCGAAGGGGATCATGCATGTCTGCACGTAGTCCACGTCGTAGTTCGTCACGACATCGGCGAATACGGCCGCGATGTACTCCCGGGCGTCCGGGCTGTTGAAGCAGAGCAGTTTGCCGAGGCGATTGCCGTAGATGTCCTGCTGAATGCAGTCAGGGAACTCCCGTTCCGCGCGCTCGGAATCGACGAGCGTGTGGGACAGCTCGACGCCCGTCTTCATCCCGCGTTTGCGCGCGGCGCTGACAAGCTGTTCAAGCCAGTCGGTACCGCGCAGCAACTCCCGGTCGGAAGTCTGTGGCGCGATACGTCCATACAGCGCGGGATCGGGGCGGAAATACGCTCTGCTATCCTCGGGCATGTATGTCTTGCGTACCGGATTGTGCGGGTAGAAGTAGTCGGTCAGAGGGCGCTTCTCGTGGTGCATCAGCGCGATGAGGTACGCCGAGTCGCATCCGGTCATCTCCTGCAGGTTGTCGAGAATTCGCTCGACTCCTTCATCGGCGAGGTCCCACGCGTAGAGGCTCGCACAGATCTCCGACATGAACATCCCAAGTCTCCTCTCTGATGGTCGAATGCGTTTCCGGACCGAATCTCGACAGACTCTACCGAACGAGTCACCGCATCACATGCGTAGTTCGGCGCCTTTATTCATGAGGTTTCGTTGCAGATCGCCTACGTCGACTTGCCGTGGCGCCGTTCCCGACTGCGCCGCGAGTGCCGCCCCAGTCCCAGCCGCCTGCCCGATCGCCATGATCGGCGCCATCGCCCGGAACGACTCATACGGCTGCTGCTCGGACGAGATGCAGCGCCCGGCGACGAGCAGTCCCTCGACGGCATTCGGTACGAGCGCGCGGTACGGGATGTCGAACCCTTCGTGTTCCAGGTAGCGGCGGTAGCCGTAGTAGTGGATGATCGCGCACGAGCTGATGGCAACGACGTCGTCAAACCGGGCACCCTCCAACGCGTCTTCCGCAGTAAGCTTGTACTCGCCCTCCACAAACCGCGTTTGTCTCACGCCGATCAGCGCAGGAGTCTCGGCCACATACGCGTTCTCCATCCCAGAGTGTTTCTTCCGCAGGTCCTGGAAGTGTTCTGCAGTCTTCAGGCGGGCGTCGATTTCGGATCTGGTGAGTTCCACGGCGTCCGTGCCGTCGTGCATGTAGCCGCCGGGACCCCATACGACCGTGCCGTTCTGTGTGTCGCAGGCGTGAAGATCCGTCTCACCGGACAGCCCGGCGATTCTGTACATGATCGCGTCACTCAGCCTCGGTGCCTCGTCCTGCTTCACTTGCCAGAACTCCGCACCGGCGCGCGCCACCACGTCTGCATCGCCTGATGCGTCAACGATCACGGTACCCGTGTAGGCCTGCCGCCCCGACTTGTTCTCCACGATGACGCCTCGCACGGTTTCGCCCTCCATGATGGCGTCGCTGAAGTACGTGTGGAACAGCACATCCACACCGGCGTCAACGACCATGCGTAGTGCTACATGCTTGAGTATCTCGGTGTCGATGGCGTAGGAATAGGCCAACTCGCCCTGCTCGATATCATAGCCCTTTTGCGGGTACGGGCTCTGTCCGAGACCGCCGAGCGAGTGCATTTCCAGGATGATCTCTTGCGCGATACCCCGTACCGTCTGGGTACCATCCGGCTCAACCTGATTCCGAAATCCGTTGATGTTCGCCATAAGCGACGCGGTTGCCGTTCCTCCGAAGAACGGGAAACGCTCGACGACGAGAGTGGATGCACCCTGCCGCGCGGCGGCAACCGCGGCGCACAGACCGGCGCACCCGCCGCCGACCACGATCACGTCGTATACGCCTTGCACGGGAATGTCTCTGGAAGGTTCATGCCACGTTGTCATTGTGCTGCCTCGTTTGGAGTGATCCGCGTGTGTCCCGGTCCCGCTACGTGCTCACATCGACCCTGGAATCCGGCAATCCAGGGAATCGCCGCTCCCGACTAATACCGCTGCGCGGCTCGCGCGATGTCCCCGCGAATCGGGTCAGCTTCTTGATGTCGGCTTCGGAGGTGACCTCCAGCTCCGCGGCGAGTATGCGCCTGCCCGCGAGCGCCCTGCTTGTAACGACAACGTCGGCTTCGGCCTCGGCCAGAGCCAGGGCCATGTCGTGACCGAGGTTCCCGGCGCCTCCCGTGACGACCGCCACCTGTCCGTCCAGCCCGAATTGTCATCCGACAACCCTTCCGCGAAGCGCTCCGCTACTATCACACAAAGTGGTCCCTGTTGTGGGGGCAAGACCATCCACGAGATTCCGATCGCGGCACACGAGGCAACGCAGGCCGTCACACCGCATGCAGCTACACAGTCAGCCCACGGGCTTGCCGGGCGCCACTGCGTCGGCAGTGGGCGTCCGATGGGCAGCTGGTGTGTTTCGCGGCAATGGCGTCCGGGAGAGCGTGCTGATAATTGTGGGCATGTCATCTCGATACGGACACAGACTCAGAACGAGTCGAGACCATAGCCAACTACCAAGGCTCGACGCGATTCTGCTCCACCGCACCCCATGCCCGCCATTCGAATCGATGTCTGCCGGGTCCCATATAGTAGCCGGCTTGCCTCTCCGGCCGCGCAATCTCTGGTCGTTCAACCACGCCGGTCGTAACGCGATTGCCGCGCGAATCCGGTGGGGATACACGGTCGCTGTGTAACATCAAGTCGACCGCGATCTGCTAGCTCCGGTCGTGGTCAACGGCGTTGCGCCATGCCGATCATAGGCGTACCATGTTGGCGACTACTCCACATCGTGAGTGCGTCAACGCGTTTGAGAGTGTTTCCGCCGTGGCGCTCGCCCCTATAGACCTCATCGTCGGCGCACCTCGCTGACGCCCAGGCCCGCGAACTTCCTCTTCCATCGGTAGAACGTCGCCTCGGCGATGCCCAGCTTCCGGCACACTTCCTCCACCGGAGTACCTGCATCCGCCTGCTGCAACGCGAAGCTGATCTGTGCCTCCGAATACCGCGTCCGTTTCACCTGTCCACCCTCCTGTGTGGATCCTCACGACTCTCACACAACCTGGATCAGGATTCGGGGGCACGTCAACGGCTTACGCGTGCATCGGCCGGTAGAACTACGCTAGCACCAACTCATGCGTTGCGCTCGACCAGACGCCGTAGCGGATCTCGAGACAGTGGTCCACCGGCGACTCGAACGTCATGATTACACGGAACCCCGGTCCCGCATTAGCGGCACGCATATTCCACATACGGTGTGAGATCGCCCCAGGTCCGATGCTGAATCCATGATTACCTGTGTGGAAGATTCCGTACCCCTCTTTCAGGATAGCGGTCTGCCCGTCGGTGGCCTGGGTGACCTGCTGCTCGGTTTCCCAGTAACCAGGACCGCGGAAGGCGACTTCCATCTGGAACGTAATTCGGTCCATCTCGCACTCAGTTCGTGCACGCACATCGAATCCATTGTCGACCTTGTCGATATCCATCCACATGTCGATTTTCGGCAGGAACACATGCTCGCGCGTTTGGTTTGCCGCGTTGAATGCCTCGACACCCCACGCGACGGGCTTCCCGAGAGGAAGATCGTTGCATCGGAGCATGCGAAGCTCGCCATCGTGGAACAGACGCAGCCCGGTGACTTCCCCGTCCTCACCAACGACCGGCTCGAACTCGTCGGCGATGAACTGACCGGAGTTGTAGTATGAACCTGCCACTCGCACGGCGTTGATTTCGGCATCACCATACCGGATCGCTAGCGGATTATGGCTGTCAGCCGCCGCAGTCACCGAAAGTGGCCCCTTCCTCAATCGCCAGACGCGAGAAGCGGGAAACGCGACATTGATCTCGTCCGGGACTGGTTCGCGTTTTACTTCCTGGGTCCGATATTCCGGATTCTTCAGAAATGGCGTCAGGAACGTAACACACAGTCCCGGACTGTAGTCTCCAGAAACGAGCATGTCTGCGGCGGACGCATAGACACCGTTCCCGTCGCGTTGCGACATATCATAGAATGTTTCCGCCGACATCGCCGGTACGAGACGTAGTGCTGAATCTCCGCGTTTCGAGAAGCTGGTCACGACTGTGTTATCGGGGTGCAGGAGCGCAAGGACCATGTTCAAACTACGCCGTACGTAATCGAGCAGCTCCGGACGGTTCAGACTGTCCGCCATGGTACGCATCGCGGAATTGCACACCCCGTCATACCACCCGACGCTACGTTCGCTGTACTCGCCGTCGGCATTCATGTCGATCGTCTCGGCAAGAATACTATCGACGTATTCCAGCCCATCGATCTCAGGGTAGAGCGCCATACCGTACGACACCCCTGAACTCAAGACCCACCGATGGTTCGGCGTGTGGAATCCACCGCCGATCACACTCGTTGTGGCGCTACGCACATACTCACCGAGTTCCTCTGCGATTCGACTGCAACGTTCGCCATTTGGACCGTTACTCAGCCGCCGTGCGCATTCCACCATCGGAGCGAATTGGTTCACTGTCCACGCGGTTGTCGTGGGGTCCTCCCAGTCGATCTGAATCAAGTCGATGAGTCCACTCTCGCGCTGCCATCTGCGCTGGAACGCAATCGACTCCATGATGCGATCGAAAAGCTCGTCGTCGCCCTCAAGCTCGCACCCCTCAGCCATGAAAGCGGCGCAGGCGCATGCGAGCATACCCGCGTTGGCAGGGTGGTCAGCCGCCGGACATCCATAATCATCCGCGATGTATGCGCCGTGGTCCCGTCGGCTCGGATCGCGAACCTGCTTTGGGTAGTGTGAACGTGCTGTCGCTGCGAGTGCAGGTAGGAACTTTTCATACTGGTACATAGGAGTGCTACCTTTCCGGGTCAGTTTCTTGCGTGTTGTTGACGTAAGCCACCATTGACATATTTGCGCCCAACAGGCATGCAATGCGAGCTACAAATCGGTTCTTCACGATGCACATCTCATGATGCAGGCACGCTAGCACACCCGCTTGTAGTCGGCCTTGCCGTTGCACATGAGCTTCATCCATGCCCAGTACGACGGCAGCGAATCCGCCAGGCGCGACACCCTGAATGCGACCATCGCTTCCTGCCGCCCCGGCACGGTCATGCCGGCGTGCCCCGGTCCGATATCGCACAGGCCCGTCTGGCCCGCATTGCTTCCCCACGTCTCCACTGGGCCTATGAGGACCAGTTCGACGTCGAGTGGCTCCCACCACGGATTACGGACATGAACGACGATATTGTCACCGTCGCGCGCTACGTGCCAGTCTGGTTCGCGCTCCTTGGCGACTATCGATTCACCCTGCCACATCGGGTCGGCGCTGGCGACTGTGGTCCCACTTTCCCTGCCTACCTCGAGCACGTCCTGGTATACCTGTCCCGCATGTTCCAGGCGCGCCTTGAGAAGCCCGGTCCGCTCGTGTGTGTTGAATGAGACGGTCACGTCCTGCACCACATGACCTCGCGGCGGGATTTCGTACGGTATCTCCGACGGCATCACGTTCCAGTGAAGCGGCGCAATGATACGCGCGGTGCCCCTCAGCGTCTCGTCTGTCCGGTTGTTGACGATCCACGCACGCACGCGCCCGATCGTGGGTTTTACCCCGCCGACTTTCTCTATGGGAAGCCGACCGTCGAGGTAGATCGCCACGGGTAGATAGCCCATCGGATGGGCTCCCGTGTTGTGCCGCCAGTAGCGCGACCATACGGGCTGAACAGGCGACGCGGTCGGGCCAAGATCGCCCGCGCCGATCGAAGCCCAGTCAGACGCTCCTGGAACCAGCCGCACCGTCTCGATGGAGAACGGATCGAGTGCGAAGTCCAATGAGCCATCCGCGACGTCGAGGGCGTCGATGTCCTCCTCCATCATCGTCGCGGCGAACGCTTCCGTGATCGGGCTGGGCAACGACAGCCGACCGCGCGTGCCCTTACCGCCAGCGTCGTACGCCCGTACGACGATACCGGCGCGCGGGTCGCTGGGATTGCTCTCGAAACGTGCGGTCGGGTTGCCGACAGGCTTGATAGCCGTGATCACGGCCTCGTCGGCGTCCAGACTCACAAAGCTCTGCGAGAGCGGCAGGTCTTTCCCAGCGCCGCCGGGGACAGCTGTCGTCAGCGGATTGAGGAACTCGTAACCGGCACGAACGACGCCGCCGTCGCGCCAGGAGCCGTCGTGCGGGTACATCGCGTACTGGTACGCCATCGTGCGGTGTTCTGGCACGAAATTCGAACCTTTGAGGAATCCGGCCGACCAGTTCGATGTGTGCGTCAGGATCAATGTAAGTGTGCCATCGGGCTCCATTGACGCCGATCCGGTGCCGGTGGTGAGGTACGCGAAACCGTAATCGTCAACAGGCTCCGGGTCCTCGCGGAACTCGCATCCATCCGGGAGGACGATCCGCGAGTCTCTGTTCAGGTCTTCGTCGATCCGGGTGAATGCCTTGGTAAGCGCCTCGTGTGACGTCGCAGACACGACAATGACCGGCATCGGTGGCCAGCCTTCGGGGATCCTGTCGTCTTCAGCGACGATGAGCGACCATCCCTGCCTCGCCTCATCGGCCTTGATCCGATTCCTCGCCGCGTCGGGAAGATGGTAAAGCAGGTCTTCGGCGTAGGTGTTGTTCCCCGCGACCGAGATCGCCACCCATAGGGCGCTCAACCCCAGGTCGTCGAGGCGCTTTTGAGCGGTGTTATCGTAGGCGGCGGAAGGACCGGGTTCCCCATGCAGCCGATGGAGCTCCGTAAGCCGTGTTTCGTCGTCATCGTCGTAGATGGGCGTGCAAGTAACCCCGACGCTCCCGAGCGACTTCATGAGCGGCTCAAGCCTCTCCTCGATCTCGGAGTCATGCGGGATGACGAGGTCTGCTTGTCCGATGTTGAGACTCGATCCATCGCCGACATCGATCCGGGCGGACCATCCGGACTCGACCCAGTTGTACACTGGGTAGATCGCGCAGTTCGAGGGACGACGTGGCCCATTAGTGCGGTAATCGAACTTCTCGTACCCGCGCCGGGCTACGCTGCAACTGAAGCGGTCCTCGAACACCGGTAGCGCTCCCGAGAGAGCAGCCGGCGTCGTGACGACGAACATATTGTCCTCCTGGGTGTATCCATCCAGAACCACGTCCGCCTCAATGTGGCGCTGCCCAGGGCGCACCGTGAGCGTGCGTCTGTAGGTGCATATATTCCCCAATGTGCCAGTGATGGTGGCCACCTGCTTCATGGGGGTGGTTTCGATCTGCACGTCGGCCCTACTGTCCGATGCGAAGACGCGTTCTCCCAGCGTCCAGTACTCCCATGAGGCTGTCGGTCGCCCGTTGTCCTCGCGCAGCGCGCCCAGATCGTTGCCGACGCCGATGGAGAGGT
>CAZEAI010000073.1:0-8680 GCA_964510105.1 uncultured bacterium | reverse complement strand
CGCCCGTTGTCCTCGCGCAGCGCGCCCAGATCGTTGCCGACGCCGATGGAGAGGTCGATCAGCTCACGGCCGGTCTTCCGGTCGACGAGGCCCGATATCCCGCCGCCTTTTTCGGGGTCAAGTGTGATGCTCCAGAATTCATTCTGCAGGAACGCCCCTTCAGTCACCCCGACGGGTTCGTCCGGCGCGTCGTCGCTCTCGCTCAAGGTTAGCGTGGTGTACCCGACGCTCGGTACCGCTTGCACACTCACGTCGACGCTATCGCCGCGTGTCTCGCTCAACAACGTCTGTCCGTCGGCCGTCCGCACCTCTACGTTCTTGGCGCCGGCAGGCTTCGGGAGGCGAACGACGCCGCCGCGTTCCCAATTCATCGGGTTGAAAACGACGACGGCGTCCCCCTCTGTCGGCGTCTCGACTGCATCGGCGATGAACTGTGTCGCAGCGCGGAGAGATTCGTGGCCCAGCTCGAGCGCCTCGCGGTATCCGGCCATGAGATCGAGATACGAGATGTCGCACGGGGTGCCGGTGAGCGCGTCGTGATGTTGACCGAACAGCACCTGCCGCCATGCCAGATCGAGCGGTAGGTCCGGGTATGTGGCACCCATGAGCGTGGCAAACGTCGCCCAACGCTCAGCCGTCGCCAGCACGTTCTCGCACAATCTGTTGGCGACCTTCATCTCGGAGCGGGAGTTCTGCGTGCCTGGGTGATACTGAGTGAGGTTCCGGCTCGTTACCGGCAGATCGACGCCGTCGTCGATCAGCCCCGCCACGAACTCCTCCGGGCTGGTCATGATGATCTTGGGATACGACTCAGCCATCTCTGTAGTGCGACCGGCCATCCAGCCGCTTGGCGTCGAGAAATCATGTGCGTCGACCACGAGGTGGCGGCGGATACCGAAAGTGTGCTTCTCCGCCAGAAGCGACGCAGTGGAAGTGCGCAGATCGTCTATACCGCGGCTCGACCATCCGTAAGACGTGCGCACGTGCGGAAGGTAGGTGCCATCGGGCGACATGTGGTTGAGTATGGGCGGCAACCCGAAGATGAACTTCGACCAACAAGCAGCCGTATGTCCTGACTTCGCAAGTATCTGACTTAATTGCGGTGTATGACCGAAGACGTCCCACGAGTGGTACACCGTCGGGTCGCCGCCCAGGAAGTGGCGGTGATAGCACCGCCCGTAGAGGATGTTGCGGATGAGCGCCTCACCGGAGCAGTTGTTCTCATTGGGCTCGCTGTACGAGCTACCGACGTTCAGCCGACCTGCCTTCACAAGCTCGAATACGGCGGTCCGATAATCGGGATACTCGTCGACGAATGCTTTGACATAGTCGATCTCATGCACGAATGCCTGGTAGCCGGGATCTGCCAGACATCCCTCAACCATCTGACGCGTATTGTCCAGCGAAACGAAGTTGTACCGGAACTGATCGGAAATCCAGACCGGATCACAATGGAACCCCTCAACTACGTGCAAGATGCTGTGTTCGGGCAATCGCGGAATTGTGACCGAGGCTGACGCGGCGCCTGGGGCACAGCCTATTGTCACCGTTGCTTCGCTTTCCGGACGAGTGCTGCCCAGCGGAGCGCCCAGCCTAACGTTGCGGACCTCGCCGGGGGCGAGATCGATACGTGTCGGGTTACCTGGGTTCTCGTCACCGAGGTGCGCGATCAGTTCGCCGGTCACGAGCGCCTCGGTGCCTTGGTTTACGACCGCCGCGTCGACTTCCATGGCCGGCGCGTCGCTCGGTCCGCGCCAGAATCCGGAGGGGCGAACGAGTGAGACGCCGATGCCATCGCCAATCTGCTGAACGATTCCGGCACTAACTGCTTGACGCCATGAGTGTTGCGTCCGCTCTCCACCGGAGATCTTGAGCATCAGACAGTGTAGACCGGGAGTCAGACGCGCGACTCCGGGTGTCGCACGACGAGCTATCTCGACACCGTCGAGCATGACCTGTACGACCGGTGGTTGTGAACGCGGTTGCGAACCCGGCACGTCCGCAACTATGATTGCGACGTCGGCTTCTTTCGCCGCGTCGATGTAAGTCACGGCATACACCAGGCCTTGCCCAACCGCGAGTGCTCGAGGCAATTCGCTGTCATCCTCCACACTGAGTCGTTGCCACACACAGGCGCCGGCAAGTTGTCCCACGTCTGCGATGTCTGGACTCTCGGTCGGGTGGATCGTCCTCTCGCCGCCGACGAAATCTTCGTCCACGCTGTCGAGCCAGCCGTATTCGCTTGTACGGGTTCCACCAGCGTTGGGGATTGTGAACGGTCCCGCGACAAGCCACTCCGTCAGTGAGGCGCGTTGACCCAAGTCGGTGGTCTGGGTGATGGGTCGACCTTCTATCCAGTGGGCTGTTTGAGACATTGCACACTCCTGTGAGTTCGTCTGTCCGTCGATGTCTGTATCGAGGTAGCGCGGCGGGTGAAGCAGTCCGAGTAACCCGCCACTCTCACTATCAGCTCCAGATGCCGCTCCGAACGTGCCTGTGCATCTCTGAGCGTACTCGCCGAGACTACGTTTGCTGCGCTTCGAACGCCCTATGCTCAGATGCGCCTCAAGCAGATCGATGATGCGCTTCCTGTCCGCCGCCGAATACCGCGAATCGTCCATCCCCACTTAATCACGAAGAGAAGCGAATCATCTGGAGATGCCATTTCCAGGGCACCTCAGTGTCGGGACAGAACGGGTTGCCACCTAGCGTACGCGTGTTATGATGTGTAGCGATCAGGTGTGCACCAACCCAGGACGCCACCCCGTTCTCGTTCAGCGGCGATCCGTATCCCGCACGGTGCGTGGTCGCATCTCGAAGTCGAGGTTACCCGATGAGCACCTCCAAGCCGGAACACTCCGCGCAGACCCGTCGCGAATTTCTCACTACCGTCGCACTGGGCGGCGCGGCCATGTTCGGCCTTGCCCGATGCGGCGGCACGGCAGCCGGAAAGGATTTCGGCCCCGCACACGGCATCGTGCCGCCGCTCCTGACTCCGTTCACGCCAGACGGTGAAGTCGACTACGAGGCGTACGACCGGCTCATCGACTGGCATGTCGTACGCGGCGTGACCGGCGTCTTCATCGTCTGCAGCTCGAGCGAGTCGAGGCACCTCAGCGAGGCGGAAGCTCTCAGCATGGCTCGCGCCGCTGTACGACGCGCCGACGGCCGCATCAACGTGCTCGCCGGCAGCTCCCTGCACGTCGAACTCGCCGACAACATCGCAATGACCCGCCGCATGGCAGAGACCGGCGTCGACGGCTGCTTCATCACTACTCCGCGCCTGCCCGCGGATGACAGTGCATCGATCGACGACCGGATGTTGAAATACTACACGGCGATCCACGACGCCGTCTCGTGCCCCGTCTACGGCTACGAGGTCCCGGGCCATCCCCAGTTCGCTCCGGAAGTCTTGGCGACGCTGGGAGAGCTGGAGCGATTCATCGGCATCAAAGACACATCCACCCGCATCGACATCCCACCTGACGAGGCGCTCGCGCCGGTGCGGGGGAAGCTCGCCGCGGTGAACGGCACCGTGAAGATCATGCAGGCCAACACCGCGCGGCTGCTCGCCTCGTTCGAACTGGGATGCACCGGCGGTATCAACCAGTCGGCGAACGTGGCGTCGGGCCTGTTCGTGAAGATGCATGACCTGTGGAAAGCGGGTGATCAGGAACTCGCGCGCGCGCTCCAGGAGCGCATCGTCGAGATCGACGGCATCCTGCTCTACGGTTTCATGAAGTCCGCGAAGGTCGCGCTGGGCATGATGGGGCTGGAGATGGAGCCGCTGTGCCGCCAGCAGAGCGGCGAGTACGACACGATCGACGCCGATGCCCTCCGCCGCATGGTTGCATTGATTCGCAGAGCCGAAGACGAATTCGAGATCAGGCGCACCGGCTGACAGGACACGCGCAGCGGGCACGAAGGCACGTACCAGCAGGGAGACACGATCGATGGGTGTGAGCGGAGCGGACCCCGGCGTCTGGGCGCCGGACGTGGTACCATACGCGACGAAGATCGCCGACCGAGCAACTGACAGGGCACTTGCAGACCAGATCACCGACCCCGACCACGAGGACTACGGGGGGCGTCACGCGCCAGGCTCCACCGTCTGCCAATTCCGGAGGGGCGTCTGCGCGGTAATGACACACGCCTTCCTCGATCCCGGCTCGCGGCACTACCAGAGCGAAGCGGTGGCGGAGAGCATCCGGCTGACGCTGGAGGCGGTAGAGCGCATACACCTCTACCCGGACGGCTCCCTCGACCTGGGCGGCGACATGCAGAACGCAGCCAACTCGGGGTTCGCAGCGTACGTGATGTACCGGGTCTGGGAACGGTGGCAGCCGGTCGAACACCCTCTGAGAGACGAGATCGTCGAGCGGAGCCGCCGCATCATGGTGAAATTCGGGCTCTCGTGCCGCACGATGGGGGTGATGACGCCCAACCACAGGTGGGTCGCCTGCGTGGCGATGGCGATGGTAAACGACATAGGACCCGACGAGAGGCTCGTCGCGAAGATCGACGATTACCTCAGCGACGGCATCGACCAGGACGCCGAAGGCTTCTACAGCGAGTACTCGCCGATGTACGCGATGCTCTGCAACTGGTGCTTCATGGAAGTGGCGAAGCGCCTGAACCGGCCGGAGCTGCTTGAGCCAGTACGGCGTAACCTGGACCTGACGCTGAAGCTGTGCCATACCGGCGGCCAGGTGGCGAGCGAGATGAGCGTTCGCGCCGACACAGGCAAGCTGGGCATGCTCCAGGTGTTGGTTGAGATGGGGATCATGGACAGGAAGGGCGAGTACCTCACAGTCGCCCGCGACCATGTCGACCGTCAACTGCGAACTCTCGACGACAGGGTGCCCCCGGGGGACGACGAGAACACGTACTGGGGAGCGCTGTTGGGGGAAGCATATGAGCTGATCTCGATCGCGGCCCTGCCGGCAACAGACGTGGAGCCGAAGCCGATCCCCGACGACTATCGGCTCAGGACCTCCGCATTTCTCCTCCGGCAGCGTGCGATGGTGCGCATCCGGCGCGGCAAACTGAGCGTGACCGCCGTCGGCAGGAACGATTTCACGAACCTGCTGGCCGTCCGTTACGGCGACGCAATCATCGACGGCATGCGATTCATGTACAACTATTACGGTACGCATGGGATGAACGACCAGGACCTGCCTGAGGAGGGCGACGAGATAATCTTCGCCGGGAGCTTCACCGAGTACATCGACGGGCCGACGCCGGAACGCCGTATCGACCACAAGCCCGAGTTGCACTACCGCATCGGGATCAGCGAGATCGACGGCGGGCTACAGTTCTCGCTGAAGGCGCACGCACGGCACAAGGTCTGCGTGCAGTTGGAGTTCGCCGCGCGCCCGGAAGGTCACCTGGAGATCGGTGGCCAGACCGTGCCACTTCTGGATGGCGAGCGTCACTATCTGAACGGTCCGGCCAGAATCATCAACGGCAGCGACGCTCTTGAGTTTGGAGGCGACGTGGTCGGGCAGCACCAGGATGTTGCCCCCGGCAACTTTACGAAGAATCCGGGGATCACAAGCCTCCTCATCTCGCCGCGTACGCCGTACGATGGTGTCATCACGGTCCGGGGTATCGATGTCTGAGCGTGTTCGCCCGTATGCGGCGAGGAGTAGGTGATGGCGTTTGGTGAAGGCATTCCCGACGTAGGTCGGCAGTCGCGCCGGTATACTCGCGCGGAGCGGGATACGTCTGAGCAGGTGGAAGCGATGGCGCCTCCGAGAATGGGTCTCGCGTTGGCTGCCGGCGTAGTCGGAATCTGCGTCAACATCGTGTGGGTGCAGTACGTTGGATTCTTCCTCTCCGGCTCGGCCCTTGGTGTCGACTACCTGCCGATTGGCGTGTTCTGTCTGTTCGTGCTTCTGGTCGGCGCGAACGTGCTGCTCCGACGGGTCGGCCTTGGGCTCTCTCGTTCCGAGATCGTAATCGCCTACATGATGATGCTCGTCACCGCGGGAATGGCGCACAGCGGTTTCGCCGCGCGGCTGGTGCCGACCGTTGCGGCTGTATTCCAGTTCGCTTCCGAGGCCAACGACTGGCAGGTCATCTTTCACCGCTACCTGCCCCGCTGGGTCGCGCCCAACGATATCGACGCGGTCCACCTGTTCTACACCGGCGTTACGACCGAGCCCATCCCGTGGGATGTCTGGTTCGTTCCGCTGGCGGCATGGATGGTGCCGACGACCGGCATGGCGTTTCTCATGGTCGGGCTGGCGCTGCTGTTGCGGAAGCGGTGGCTCGAGGAGGAGCGGCTGACGTTTCCGCTCGTCGAGATCCCCCTCGCCATTCTCGGCGATGGGCACAGGCCCGGCTTCAACCCGGCGCTGCGGCGTGATCTGCCATTCTGGATAGCGTTCTTCATTCCCGTTCTGCTCAGGGCGCTCCAGGGCCTGAGCGCTCACTTCCCAGGTATCCCTGCGGGAGTGCTGACGGTCTCGCTCGACGTGCAGAGCATGTTCGACAGCCCGGCCTGGCGCGGCCTGTTCGATACCACGCGAATCCAGATTCACCTCGCGCTCATCGGCATCGCCGTTCTGATGCGCAAGGAGGTCTCGGCGAGTTTCTGGGTCTTCCAGTGGTTCTACCTCGCCGTCGGCGCGATCCTGTATGCGACCGGCATCGGGGGCGGTACGCATATCAACACGCCGCAGGAGACGTTCGGCTACACCATGCTGATCTACCACTGGCGGCTCGGCGGGACGATCGTCGGTGCCGCGTACATCCTCTGGGCCGCCAGACGCCAACTGGCGGCGGCGTTCAGCGGGATGCTCCATCCGTGGCGGTCGGGGGCGCCCGACGAACGATGGCTGCCGTGGGCTGCGTGGATGCTCATCGGCGGAGGGGCGCTCTACCTTGGGTGGACTCGCGTCGGAGGGATGGATCCGACGTCAGCCGTACTCATGCTGACGCTGCACGTCGCGGCGATCATCGTGCTCGCGCGGATCGTCGCGGACGGCGGTTTGTTCTGGGCGAGCCTGAGCTTGGACCCCATGCGGAGCACCGTGCGGTTTCTCGGCACCAACTGGATGTCCGGGCAGACGCTCACGTTCGTGGCGTTGAGTAACCAGGTACCCATGGCGGCCCGGGCGAACATCCTCCCGAGCGTCATGGACAGCATGCAGCTCGGTCGTCGGACCGGGACGCCGATCTCCCGGATACTGGGAGGAGTCGCGATGGCATTCGGCGTGGCTGCGTTTGTCAGCCTCGTCGTGCTCCTGTGGATGAGCTACACGCGCGGTGCCGAGGCACTCGACATCAAGACATTTCTGGGCGTAGCCACGTATCCTTTCCACGAGTCCGCGGTCTACATGCGAGACGCCGCGCCAGCGAACATCGCGTCGATCCTCACGACAGTGCTGGGCGGCGGTCTGATGGTGGCGTTTATCGTCGCTCACCGGCGGCTGCTCTGGTGGCCCGTGTACCCGTTCGGGTTCGCCATCGCCGAGAGCGCACCGATGGAGTGCATCTGGTTCTCGATATTCCTCGGGTGGTTCATACGCGTCGCGGTGGTTCGTTCGTGGGGTAACCGAGGTTTCGCGCGTCTGCGATCCGGTGCCATCGGACTGGTCGTCGGCGATTTTCTGAGCATCGGATTCTGGGCGCTGATCGATATCGCTACCGGAACGTTGGCGAACAGCATGACGCACGAGATATCGGCTTGGTGAGCGGATCGGGCATGCCGAGGTGGTCAGACATTACGTGCGAACCAGACTCCCCTCACTTCGCTGCTCGACAGCCGGTCGATCCAGGGATGTCTAGTGCCCTCGAGTTGACAAACGCGCGACTTTGGCTCCGGCAGGGTTGGTGCGCGCCGAAATGCCCTCCATCATAACACGCGTACGCCCCGTGGAAGCCCGTGCCGTCCTACCCAACCGCTCCGACAGGTGACCCATGTTGCATCCCCACCAGTTGCTCGTCGAGTACGATCCGCACCCGATCGCAGTTGACACGCGGACTCCGCGCTTCACGTGGAAGCTCGCAGCCGACGAGCGGGGGCAGATCCAGACGGCGTACCGCATCCTCGTCGCATCGGACGAGGCCACGCTCGCCGGCGACGCCGGCGACGTGTGGGATACCGGCAAGGTGGAATCCGCACGAACCACCCATGTGCCGTTCGCCGGGGAAACTCTCGCCAGCGATAGCGACTACTGCTGGAAGGTCTGCATGTGGGATGGCGACGGAGCGCAATCTCCGTACAGCGACACCGCGCGTTTCAGCACGGCGTTGCTGGAACCGGGCGACTGGTCGGCGCAGTGGATCGGGCGCGGCCCGCTGAACGAGAGCGAAGTCAAACTCGGCCCTGCCTCCTATCCGGACCGTAGCCAGCCCATGCTTCGGAAAGAGTTCACGGTCGCCAAACCTGTTCGCAGGGCCCGCGCGTTCATCTGCGGGGTGGGATTCCACGAGCTGCACTTGAACGGAGAGAAGGTGGGTGATCACTACCTCGCTCCCGCCAAGACCGACTTCCGTTTGCGGGTGCTGTACGAGACGCATGACATCACGGACCGGATCGTCGAGGGCGACAACGCCATCGGTGTGAACCTGGGTGGCGGATGGTACTCCACCCAGAAGATATACTGGGGCTGGCGAATGAATTGGTATGGGCATCCCCGTCTGCTTCTGCAGCTACAGGTGGAATACGCCG
>CAZEAI010000072.1:0-26263 GCA_964510105.1 uncultured bacterium | reverse complement strand
GCGCGTCCGACCCGGTCCGAAGTCTCGCAGAACGCGCCGAACCCGTTCAACCCGACGACGGTGATCCCGTACGCGTTGCCCGACGAGTCGCTGGTATCAATCGCGGTTTACGACGTTACGGGCCGGTTCGTGCGATCACTCGTCCGCGAGGAGCGGCAGCCTGCCGGATGGCATCGTGTCACGTGGGATGGCACCGACGATGTCGGCCGCGAGGCAGCCAGCGGCGTGTACCTCTACCGCGTGACCCGGTCCGACGTGAGCACGCCGTCGTTGAGCGGCGGCGGAGCAGATGCGCAGCATCTGCGATCGAACTCGAGTGAAACGAGAGTTCGCCGGTTGAGCCTCGTGAGATAGGCAGCGGCGCGAGAGGCGTAGGGGCGGGCCCCTGTGCCCGCCCTGTTATATGAGTGGTGGGGGGGCCCCCCGGCGGCGCCCCCCCCCCCCCACCCGCAACCGGGGCCGCACCACACCGCACAAGCGTCAAGCGTGCGAGAACAACAGCGCAGGTGGCCTCGACATTCCTGTCGAGGCGCGGCACGGGGCCCTACGTGCAATGATTCGCCCGGCACCGGGCGGGAGAAGCCGGGGTGGGCACAGGAGCCCACCCCTACGCAAGCGCCGCTGCCAGGTCTGAACAGGCGTTGCGTTGGTGGCCTCGACACTCCTGCCGAGGCACCGCAGCCATCCCGAGTGCCCCTCCATCAGTTGAATGACAGGATCGCCGAAAACGATACGCTCCGGGGGCCCGTGAAGTTCGCCCAACCATCATGCGTCGCGATCTCGGCGTATTCCGGAACATCGCCTATCCGATCGTTGCCCGGATCCGTCTCGATGGCCCCGTCGTCGATCGGAAAATGCAGCGATCTCATGTAGTTCCTCCATTCGTTGCCGGTCATCGAGCCGCCGTTCAGCGTCTTCCGCCCCCACAGATTGCTGATCGACATGGTCACCTCGCCGAAGACACCGCCGAACGAGAACCCCTTGCCGAAGCTGAGCCCGGCGCCAAGCGAATCGCGGTGACGGACGTTGAAGGCGGGCGGCGGCGACTCGTTGTTCGGGTTGTACGTCGCCTGCTGTCCCTGCCTGTATCCCATGCTGTACCGCATATACCAGGCCTCGCTCACGGACGCAGGCAGACCGAACGCGCTGAAGTCGCGCGGCGTGTGAAGTTCCAGCATAATCGACCACGAGGGCTCGGCGATCGACGTCTGCTGGTAGGCGTCCTCGCGAAGCATTTGCAGTCCGAACTCGTCCTGCTTGGCGTAACCCACGCTCCCGTAGTCGCGGAGCGACCAATCGCCGTGGAGCCAGCCCATGAAATATCGCCCGACACGCTTCTCGAAGCGTATCTCGACACCGCGGATCTGAGCGTACGCCTTATTTTCCCAGGTGTTGCGAACATCGGTGTAGGATATGTAGTACCCCGTCCGACCGACTTCCTTGACGATATCCTTGTAGTATCCCGCGACGGTCAGCAGATATTGCGGCTCTTCGCGCAAACCAAGGAGCCCGGCGTAAAGGCGGTTCGAAAAGAGTCGGCTCAGCCCAAGCTCATACTGGATGGTGCGCGGCATGTCGAGGCTCGGATTCGCCGTCGGTTCGACTCCGTGACCGCCCGCATTATACCCGTACGTATACAGCTTGACCGTGGGCGGGTACTGGTGGAAGTGCCCGTAATTGAAGAACACCTTGCTGTTGTCGGTAACCGGGTGCGACATGGCAAGGCGCGGCGAGAGCTTCGTGTGCGTCTTCGGTGATCGGATATCCACCGGGATGTCCGAATTCACGGCGTTCGTGTCGAGCCAATGGTAGAGGTCGTGGTCCACGTGGTTCTGCCAGCCGTAGTCCTTGCTCCAGATCTTGGAGTACATATCATCAGGGTTATACGTGTGCCCGCGAGCGTTGAAGTGATCCAACCGCAGACCGAGATTCAGTATCATGCCCTCGTACTCGATACGATCCTGCGCATATCCGCTCAGGGAAAAGGGTCCACGATTGTAGTATAGGTAGGCTTTGTCGCTGAACACTTGAAACTGCGGCTGCTCATGGTAGGACTGCCAGGCTCCCTCGAACCCCGCCTTCACATGATGATGCCGGGTGATCTGGCTGGTGAGAGACCCGCGGAGCCGGTAGCCGTCCCAGTAGGACGAATCGATGTTCGCCGTCGCACCGCCGAGGTTGTACCTGGTACCCAGAACGCGGTACCCTTCGTCCGGCGAGTTGGCGTTCTGGCCCTGATGGCCGTACGGAGCGATCCCTAGCGGATCGTTGACGTTCACGTCCAGCCACCCGGAGGAATCAGCCGTCAGGCCGGCAGCGAAAATCGATCGGTCCCAGAATTCCGGATTAACCTCGCCGGACGACAGCCTCCGCATCGGCCAGAGGGAGATGAGGTAGTCGCGGTACTGATAGTCGAACGCGAACTCGTATTGAGTTGCCGTCGAGAGCACGTGGGTGAACGTCGCCCCGCTGACGAAGCCCGAGTTGTCACTCGCAGCGCCCTTGTAGACGGCGTATTTCTGCTCCACTGCGGTGCTGGCCCCAGCCACTCCATGATCGGCATTCACCGCACCGATGAGCGACAGCTTCGCGGAACCCAGCCTATACGTGAGCGTCAACTGCTCAGCGTGAGCGGTCCGTGCCTCGCGTGCGTGAATGAGCTGATAGGGCGAATACGAGTTCATGTGCGCCAGGGTGAAACTCATGCCTCTCAGGAGCGGAATCGGTCCACCGATTGAGGCGTCGATGCTGTAGCTGGGTTTGTTCGCGTAGTCATCCTCGGTGAAGCCGTGTCGGTGTAGCCAATATTGCTGCTTGCGCCGGGCGATATCCAGGCGCCTGTCTGCCGGAATGAACGACGGAATCGTGTTGATCCAGCCGACAAAGGCCAGCGAGTCGTCCAGCACATCGGGTGTGGACGTGTCGGGAACCTTCACCGTATCGGCAATGGAGGCCTCGGACCCGTGGAGCTGCCATTCGCGCGTCGTCGGGCCATACGCCGAAGGAGCCGGGTTGCCGTACGCATCGGTCGTCCAGTGCCACTTCTGCGCGGGCGTAAACGACGTGTGGGAATTCAACCAGTACCGATCGGGATCGTCCCGAGTCACGACGTTTATGATGCCCGAACGCGCGTTTCCGTACTCGGCGTTGAAGCCGCTCTTGACGACCTGGACCTCCTGCACCGACGTGTACGGAATCGTGGCAGACGAAACCGTATTCAGCCGCATGTCGGTCATGGCATGCCCGTTGATGTAGAGCTGCGTTTCCTCAGCGAGGCCGCTTCGCATCGTACTGCCGCCACCGGCCATGCCGATGGCCCCGCCCGTTGAGGTGATGCGCAGCTCGATCATGTCCTCCCTGGTGATGTTGCCCTGGCTGCTCCCCACGTCGAGCCGGATGATCTCGCGGTCGGCCACCACCGTGACGCCTGCCACTTCGATCGCGGACTCGTCGAGCTCATAGTCGATCCGCGTCGTGCGTTCGATGTTCACCACAACGCGCGTGGTCGTGACCGCGGTGTAGCCGATGATGGCGGCGCGAACGCTGTAGGTACCCGGCGGAATGCCGATCACGAAGTAGTTGCCGTCCGAATCGGTCGTGGCGCCGATTCGCAGGCCGTCGACTACAACGGCGACGCCGGGAATCGGCTGACCGGAGTTCGCGTCGGTCACTCGCCCGGCTATCTTCCCGGTCGTAGCGGCCCACGACGCTCCCACAGCCATCACCGCAAGCGCAACCGATAGGACCACATACCGCCGAACAAGCGATGACATCAGGGAACCCATGGGAACCTCCTCGGATGACGTGTGTGACGGGGGGCTACGCACGCACGTTTTTCACGAACGAAGTATGTTCCTGGGATCTGACCTGGAAGCAGTGCCGTGCCCATTTCCGGTATGTATGCCCGGCACTGTGTTACCGCGCGGCCGGGCCGCCGACTCCCCATCGGCGACCTGCTCAGCACCCCACCACGTCGGCCGAAAGTCCATCACAGAATACCCAACCATGATGCACATGCCCGGCAAACTACTCAGCGCACACCCAAGGCTCAAGGCCGAATCCGCAGAAAGGACCCGAACTCGAGTCGGCTCCAGCCGGCGGCGGTACGTCGTCTCCGCGACGATCCCCCTGCCTCGCACAAAAACAGCGTCTCCATCCGTTTTCCAGACGAGAAGACAGTCCCGAGCGCGACCGGCGTACGGTCGCACGAGAGGCGGAACATGAGAAAGCGAATGCTCTGGTTCGGCGTGGTGACGGTGACGCTTGGGTCCACGGTGTGGTACTTCGCCTCAGGCAGCACCGGGGGCGACACGTCATATCGATTCGCGACCGTCGAGCGTGGCGACCTCGAATCGGTCGTGTCGACGACGGGGCAGCTTAGCGCGGTGCAGACCGTCAGCGTCGGAACGCAGGTATCGGGCATCATCTCCGAGCTTCACGCCGATTTCAACGACGAAGTCGGGGCGGGGCAGGTGATCGCCCGGCTCGATACGCTGCTGCTGGGCATCTCCGTGCGGGAAGCGCGAATTCGGCGTGGCAAGAGCGAGATCGAGCTTGAACGCGCGCAGACGACGTACGATCGGCAACTCACCCTCGTGGCCGACGACTACATACCGCAAGCCGACCTCGAATCCGCCGGGTACGCGCTGGACATCGCACGGTCCAATCTCGCGTCGGCCGAGATCGGCCTGGAACGAGCGGAGCAGAACCTATCGTATGCGACGGTGTACGCACCGATTTCCGGCATCGTCATCGAGCGGAACGTAGACATCGGCCAGACGGTCGCTTCGAGCCTCTCCGCGCCGCAGCTGTTCCTCATCGCGAACGATCTCTCGCACATGCAGATACTCGCATCGGTGGATGAGAGCGACATCGGCAACATCCGCGCCGAGCAAGACGTGAGATTCACCGTGCAGGCGTACGCGGAGGAAACGTTTCCGGGCGTCGTCAGGCAGGTGCGGCTTCAGTCGAGCACGCAGGAGAACGTCGTCAACTACACCGTGGTCATCGACGTGGGCAACGCCGACGGGAAGCTGCTGCCGGGCATGACCGCCACGGTGGAGTTCCTCGTGGACCGGGCGGAGGACGCGCTCAAAGTGGCCAACGCGGCACTGCGATTCCAACCGACGTCCGCGATGCTGGAGGAGTTGCGCGCGAGGCGCGAGGATGCTCCCGGTCGCGGAGACGCCACGCCCGGCGATTCAACGCGCACACGCCGCCCGCGCTCGACGGATGCACGCCCGGCGGATGCACGCTTGGCGGGCACGGGTCGAACAGGCGCGGAGCGAACAGGCAAGCGCCCAGCGGGCGCAAGCGGGCCCGCCGACAGAGACCGGTCGAACATGACGCTGCTCTGGTACGTCGACGACGCGGGCGAACTCGCCGCGGCGCGCGCGCACACCGGCCTTACCGACGGACAGTACACGCAGGTCACCGGGAGAAACGTTGTCGAAGGCATGCAGGTGATCACAGGCGTGTCGACGTCGGTCGTGAGCGCGTCCACGGCGACGAATCCGTTCCAGACGGGGCAGTCCAGCGGAAGACGTGGCCCACCGCCGGGAATGTGAAGGGATTCCGACGATGAACCATGATACCGCCATCGACATACGGGACGTGACCAAGGTCTATACGCCGGGTGCGTCCGAAGTCAGGGCGCTGGACGGTGTGGATCTGACGGTGGAACGGGGCGAGATGGTAGCCGTCATGGGTGCTTCCGGGTCCGGCAAGTCGACACTGCTCAACATTCTCGGAGCGCTCGACACGCCCACTTCGGGCAGGTATGAGCTGGACGGCACTCGCGTGGACGGCATGAACCGGAACGAACTCGCACAGGTACGCAACCGGATGATCGGTTTCGTGTTCCAGGGGTTCTACCTCCTGCCACGCACGTCGGCGGTGGCGAACGTCGAACTGCCGATGCTCTACGACCGAAACGGTAGCGAGAGTTCAACGAAATCGCGCGCAGTCGCCGCGCTTGAGCGCGTCGGCCTGGGCGACCGTCTGGATCACGAGCAGAGCCAGCTCTCCGGCGGCCAGCGCCAGCGCGTAGCCATCGCGCGCGCCATTGTGACGGAGCCGGCAATCCTGCTCGCGGACGAGCCCACCGGCAATCTCGACAGCCGCACTACACACGACGTGCTGCAACTGTTCGAGGACCTGAACGAGCAGGGGATCACGATACTCATCGTCACGCACGAGACGGACGTCGCCGCCCACACGCAACGAATCATCGAACTATGCGACGGATGCGTCATCCGTGACGAAGCGACGGGCAGGTGGGCCGCGATGTCGGCGGAGGTGGCGACATGAGAACGACGGTGCTGCTGAAACTCGCGATCCAGAGCATCCTGAAGAACAAGATGCGAACGCTGCTGACGATGCTCGGCATCATAATCGGTGTCGGCGCGGTGATCGTCATGGTGGCTGTCGGTTGGGGCGCCAAATCGCAGATCGAGGCGCGTATTCAGAGCCTCGGTACGAACATGGTCGTCATCACCGCCGGCGCAAGCAACTCGGCCGGAGTCAGCCGAGGGGCCGGGTCGCTGAACAAGCTCACTATCGACGACGTCGAGGCCATCGAGAAACAGAGCTACCTCGTCAGTGCGGTATCTCCCGTGGTCGTCGCGCCGACGCAGGCCATCGGCGGTGAGGGGAACTGGCGAACGGCCGTCTTCGGCGTCTCGACAACCTATCAGCTCATCAGGGACTGGCCCACCGAGTCGGGGACATTCTTCGACCAGTCGGACCTTCGAGCGATGCGCAAGGTGGTTGTGATCGGGAAGACCGTGGCCGACAACCTGTTCCCCAACGTGGACCCGGTGGGCGAACGCCTCCAGCTTGGAGGCGTGCCGTTCACCATCATCGGCGTGCTCTCGGAGAAGGGGCAAACGGCAGAAGGGTCCGATCAGGACGATGTCTTGCTGGCCCCGTACACGACCGTGCAGACGCGACTTTCGGGGCGGCAGTTCATCCCGCAGATCATCGCAAGCACCGGCTCGCCCGAGGATATCGCCGCCGCACAGGAAGAGCTGGCACTCATTCTCCGCGACTCACACGACCTCGCCGCGCGGGATGAGGACGACTTCACGATCCGCAACCAGTCAGACCTGGCGGAAGCCGCGCAAGGCACCACGGAGGTGATGACGCTGCTCCTCGCCGCAATTGCGAGCATCTCGCTCGTCGTCGGTGGCATAGGCATCATGAACATCATGCTCGTATCCGTCACGGAACGGACCCGGGAAATCGGCACTCGCATGGCCGTCGGCGCGCGCGGCTCCGACATCCTCGTGCAGTTCCTTGTTGAGAGCGTCGTCATGAGCGTGCTCGGAGGTATCGTCGGCCTCGCGGTCGGATACGCCGGCGCGCTGGTACTGGAGCGGATGACCGGCTGGACGACGGTGGTCGCTCCGGAAACGATCCTGCTCGCGATCGGTTTCTCCGCTTCCGTGGGCATCTTCTTCGGCTTCTATCCAGCGCGCAAGGCGGCGGCGCTCAACCCCATCGACGCGCTTCGGTACGAGTAACCCCGGGAGTCCGCCCCGGCCGACCAAAGCGGGTTGCTCAGGACGTTCCGCGGCGCGGCCGAGCGGCATAGGGGCGCGGCGCGCGTAGGCGTATCGTTGTCACACATGCCCGTCCGACGCAACTCCGGAGGTCCACCGCCATGTCCGCACGCCGCCACATCGACCGCCGCACGTTCCTGAAGACCCTCGGGATCGCCGCAGCTTCGGCAATGCTGCCCATCGGCTGCGACAGGATGCACACGCTCGCACCGGATCACACCGGTGACCCCAGCGTGAAGGGGGCCGCCGCTCCATCCGAATCGGCAGCGACGAAGGATTTCGCACCAGCGTTCGGCATCGTCCCGCCGATGATCCTGCCGATGTTTTCCGACCTATCGATCGACTACGACGGACTGATGGCCGTCATCGACTGGCACGTCGAACAGGGCATCACCGCGGTATTCCTCGCAAGCGGCTCCGGCGAGTATTACCAGCTCAGCGAAGACGAGATCGTCGAGATCGCGACGCGTACCGTCGCCCACGTGGGCGGCGCGATACCCGTGCTGTGTGGAGCGACGAATCACCTGTCGTACTCCAAGGACGCGTTCTATGCGCGTTTCAACAGCGGCGACCTGAACGGCGACGAGGCGCTCTACGATCAGGACGTGCTTGACAACATCGACATGGCGAAACGCGTCGAAGACGCAGGGGTCGACGGCATCTTCATCACCATCCCCATGGCCGTTCCCTACGAGAAGTTCACCGACTGGACACAAACCGACTGGCGCGCCGCGCACTCCAATCGCGATCTCGCCGACGCCGGATACGCCAGACTGCGCGGTGATCTCGACGACATCATCGTCGACTACTACACGCAGGTGCATGACGCCGTTGCCTGCACCGTGTGGGGCTATGAAATGCCCGGCAACGTCGCCGGGTACAAGTTCTCCGCCGACGGGTTCGCCCAACTCGGCGCGCTGGACCGCACCATCGGGCTCAAGGACACGACCATCAGCGTCGACGCCATCGCCGCCAAGGTGGTGGCCGCAAACGGCACAATGCAAGTCCTCGACGCAAATGTGGATAACCTCTACGACTCGCTCGGGGTGGGCGCGTCCGGCGCCATCAACACGACGTCGAACGTCGCCTCAGGGCTGTTCGCCCGGGAGATCGAGCTTTTCCAGCAGGGCAGAACAAGCTTCGCTCGCAGCCTGCACAGCCGCATTCAAGTCATCGACGACTATCTCATGGATCACGGCGAGTATCCGCGCAACGCGAAGCAAGCGCTGAAGATGATGGGGCTGCCCGTGCAGGCGTTCTCTCGACGGAGTTCGAATCCGGTCACCATCTCACGCACGCGGGACATGATCGAGTACATACGCGAGACACGCGCAATGTTCGACGCTGTAACGCCCACCGGGATCGCCGCGGGCTGACCGGTCTCGTCCTCACCGAACGGGAGTGCGACGGTGATTCGGTGGCGGCGACACTCTTGTCGGCGCCGACGGCTTGTCTCATCCGAAACAGGAGAGTCTCTCCATGACTGACACGCCGCGCTGGGGGCGATTCGAACAGCTTCGCCCCGATCAGCTTCAGGATATCGTCGACGCCACGCCGGTGGCCTACTGGCCGCTGGGCCTGCTGGAACACCACGGCTGGGCGTTGCCCGTCGGCTTCGACGGCGTCAAAGCGGACCGCTACTGCGATCGGCTCGCAGCGCTCACGGGCGGAGTCGTCCTGCCGGTGATGTGGTGGGGCGCCGACGGCGGACACGATGAGTTCAAGTGGACGTTCTATCAGGACCGCGAGGCCGGCAAGCGAATCGTCGAGACCACCGTGCGGAAACTCATCGAGAACGGCATCCGCGCGATCATCGTCTACGCAGGGCATTATCCGTGGCAGGGCATGCTCGACGAAGCGCTCCCCGCCATACGCGACGAGCATCCCGACGTGCTGCTGATGTGGGGCTTCGAGTGCACCATCGCGAAGGGCGTCATCGATGCCCCCGGCGATCACGCCGCGCGCTGGGAGACCGCCTACGGGCTTGCGCTGCTACCGGATCTCGTCGACACCGAAGCGCTGACCGAAGGACGCGATCCGTCCAGTGCATGGCCTGCGACTGGCGTGCCGCCAGTCGAGCGCAGGCATCCCGGCGTGGAGTTCGACGCGACCAGGCCGCTCTTCGCACAGATGGGCGAGGACCCGAAGCTCTCCAGCGCGGAAGAGGCGGAGGGGTACCTCGGGCCGCTCACCAACCACCTCGTCGGGCGCGTGAACGAGCACCTGACGCAGTCATAGATGGAGGTGCCCAGACTCTACGACGCGAGCATATTGCGAACTTCATCATCGCTGAAAGCGACGCTCTGTGCTTTCGAGAGGAAATCTTGTGCGTATTTCTGGACGTTGTAAAAGACGTCCCCGACATCTTCATATTCGTCGAGGCCCATTGTTTCCCGTTCTTGTACGATCCTACGACCCACGCTTTCTGCTACAATCTCGGCAATGAGCACTCTGTAGACGGGATGGGATTGCCCCGCGTAGTCCGGCGGTGGGCCAAGGTATCTACGGATTGAAGGGTGCTTGATTGCGACCTTCAGTTCGTTCGTGTTATCACGATCCCATATCGCACGGAAGACACCACCGAAACCCTCTACTTCAACCGGTGTTACCTTGATCTGAACTCCGTCCCCATCCCACTTCTCGACCACTTGCACCGTCGTCTGTGCTCTACGGTCACCCAGTATCGCGCGAATCGCAGATACGGATTTCAGCCGTCGACCCTCGACTCGAATCTCACCAACGGCGTATTCACGTCCGCGAACTGGTCGGAGCACGCAACGCCCGAGAACACCAACACATGTGTGGTCTTCGGGGATAACACGAACTTCCATCGGTGCGGTCAAAACGTCTGGAACCCGAGCGTACAAACGGATAGGTCGCGACCGCTGCTCCCTTATCCGGTATGACTCGTACTGGAACTCGAACGGCTCTGCGAACTCATGCTCGGGCAGATCGTCTTCCGTGACACGAAGGCGTGCTACCACGTCACTCTCTCTACCGCCTATGACGACGGTAGCTTTAATGTCCGCTCTGTGAGTGGGTTTCGCTCCAACCACGGTGGCTGTAGCGTACACCGCATCCTCGCGCTGTGGATGGTCCATCAGCGCACATGCCGGAGTATCGACGGATACAGCATCGGGATTGAGGCTACTGAATGAAACTACTGCGCCGTCAGCGATCAGAACCTCCTTCGAAACATAAACGTTGAGAGCCTTCCGCTCGCCTACGACCAGCGACGAGAACTGAGGTGCTATTACTACATTGGTTTTCGAAAAAACGTTCTTACCGACATCGCCGTCGCCATAGTCCTCGGCATCTTCGAGATGCTCTTGCAGGCATTTGTCCGCAATGCGACCATATTGCTCAAATCGCTTGATAGTATCCTCGTTCGCTATGCTCCTATCAGCAGCCCGCTGACGACGCTTCTCCTCTTGGAGCAACCCATCGAGACGGTGAATTGGTATCTTCAGCAGTTCATTTGTGAAGGGATGATACCTGTCCAAGCCGGACCGTCGGTTCGGATCAACGAGGATTTTCGAGTTCCGCGGGTCTCGGGGCTCGCGTGTTAGGTGGCGCTGACTGAACTCCTCCATTAGACGGTCGATGTACGTACACTCCAATCGTCCGAAGTAGAACGTCGCGTTCTCATCTCGTTTGAGGCGATCCTCAAGCATCGAATGTTCATGGATAGCTCGTTGCCCCTTGATGGTTATTCCATGCCTGTCGAAGTCAGGGCCGTCGCTTTCGAGCCGACTTGGTGACTTCCAGATTCGCAGGCTCGCCGAAGCGCCATCCCAGCCGTGAATCTGGAACGTTTCGTCGACCTTCAGATCGCCCTCCGGTTGCGCAAGTCTTATCCGGATCGGATTGCGATCGCTAGATTTCGTGATGAATAGCTGCGTGTCTGATCTATCGGCGACGATGTCACGCAACTGAACATGGCAAGCGAGTCTTTCCCGCAGCGTTTGTATCCGAGGGAGGCTCTGCTCCGAAAGAAGAGCGAGTGTTACGGTTGTTCCGTTCCCGTGCTTAATTCCGAGCCTCCGTCTGGTGACGTCGTTTGCGCGCTCGCCTTTTCTCGGTCCGTGGTTTATCTCCCCGTCGATATGCATTATCTCGTACCAGAAATACCTGTCGTCCTTGATCGATTCGAATTTGATGTCCCCGATCGCCGTGCAATCTTTCGCGCCCGCGCCCATAAAGCCCCGATCACCGGCAACGCTCGTTTTATCTCCGACGCGTCGAAGTTTGCGGTCCATATCTTCGAATGTCATGCCTTCGGCACGGTCGCGAACGATCACCACAGATCCTCTCCCATTCCGCTTCTCCTGGCACTCGATCAGTATCTTACCTCCGTCGTTTGGTATCTTCTGCGCGGTACACAGCCGATGGTACGAGTCGTCCGCATTCGTGATAAGCTCCACGAGCGCATCATATATGTTGCGAACAGCTCGGCTTCGAGAGAACAGCCAATGTCGCGTCGAAACCTCGATCCTGCTTGAGTCACTCATTGTGTTTCTCCCCTCAACAATATCCCGAACATCTCATCACAGGCTCCAAGAAACCCGTCAATCTCCCGGTCATCTATGTGTTGAAGACGCGTCCTCAACGTTTCGAACTTCCCCTGAATCGTCGTTCGGGGGGCATCGGGGCTAACCTGCAACATATCTGTGAATAAGAACTTATCATCGTGTACCATGACTCCTGTTCGGTAGCGATCATACAGCGTCTGTGCTTTGAGGCGAGAGACCATCTGACGGTCCTTCTCTCGTAGTTTCATCGGGGGCTGACCCAACGTCACACGCAATCCGGAAAGCCTACTGCGTAGCCAAGCATGACCCGCAGCTGTGAATGTCCATCCATCCGGGTCCTTGCCTTCCGCGCTCTCGCCTGACCGTCCCTCAACCAAAGCACCGTTCTTCGCTTTTCGAGCGTCCATCAGCGCTACTCGCGCCACGTCTTTGTCGGGATACTCTTGGAACTCCGGCAACCTCCACGAGAATCGTGAACGTGCCCGTTCGAACGCTTTCGCTGCTATGCGTTCGGTGTGGACGCGCTGTGTCTGTCCCCCGAGTTCGAAAAGAGCAAACAGCACAATGTCCTGATTTGAAAGGTCATCCGTACTCACGTCGTGCTCCTCCGCAGAACGCTCAGCCAGCGACATACGACGCCTTCACGCCGTCTCGTATGCGTCGAACCTTCCCCAGCTCCATCATCCTCGCTATTGCCCCGGTCCGTTGCGTTGTGAGATGGGCTGCGGTGATATCAGATGTCTCTACGACGAGATGGCTTCGAAGCCACTCATCTAGCGCGTCGGGTGTGAATGCACCTGCCGCAATTGCATCAGCCACACATCCGTGAGCATAGTGTTCTCGATAGACGCGCCGCTGTACGTGATCGTTCAGGAACGCCCTTTCATCTCCCGACAGCCGCGGGCCTGTCACAACGGTGTCTGAATCCAGAACAGTGCTCGTGAGCAATGCGAATTCCCAACCCCATTTCGTCAACGAGATCGTCGGACCTTCGCCAACCATTCCGGCCATGCGCATGTCGAACGCGAAGCCACGAACGGTATTTTCGGAAACGAAGTGCTCACCGACGAAATGCGCTGCATAACGCTCCATACTGCGATCGCGCTTCCTACCGTCGGCGGGGAAAGCTGTTGCCAACGCCTCGTCGCGCGAGGTCCCGTTCGAGTCGTCCGTCGAACGGAGGACCACGCCGAGTTCTGCTGCAGCCGATGACAACTCCTCGCGTGCCTCTTCGAGCATCACCCCGTCTGGTGAATCCATCAGCATTCGAGCAAGACCGCGAATACTTGCCTTGAGAGGAAGTAGTCGGTTGTATTGCCCGAACAGCCACTGATCGACCGGAACCCTGTCGCCGGAATTCCATCGTTCGGGGTCTGGCTCGGCGACTACGACATCCCCAGGGCGCTCAAGTCCGTCGGGATCGAAAAGCGCTGGTACCCCCCTACTCAACTCAGGGGGCGACCCAATCGGCTCCTCAGCATTCGTCACGGACGCTGACGAAGTCGTGCGCGTGTCTCCAATCACGATGCTAGAGCGCTCTTTCAGACCCTTCGATATCTCGGCATATACATCGAGCGCAGCGGTAATAACTGCGGCGTAGTCTCGATGACCCTCGCTTATAAGGGTATCAAGCTTTGCCTTAGTATCCTCTGGGCATTGAAAACAGATCACCATATTCTCACCCTCCTTCCCGATGATTGAGATTATTATACGACAGAAATTAATAATGTCAAGGGCGAGGGGAATATAGTCTCCAAATTGCCGCAATGTGGCGGAGCCGAACGGTGGTGGTCCGGAGAGATCCAGACCGTAGCTTGGGGTATCTTCGAGCCACCGCTCTGCTGGAAAGGATATACGCATGCAAGATGGACCGATACACGAAGACGTCTACACCGCCGACCTGCTCCGCTACCCCGGACCGTGGGCGTTCGGACTGCCGCGATCCGGGATCATCCTCGTGAGCGACGAAGAGCTTGAGCGGCTCGCCGATCCCGACGACGTGCTCGATCTGAGCCTCGGGCGCGGGGAGCGACGCGAATCGCTGCGGCAGGTGTGCGAGGGCGCCGCGGCACGTGGCGCGCGGACGCTCATGGTCGCGTTCGACCACTTCTTTAGCAGATACCGCGGCATCGACGGGCACCAGCCACGCGCGTTCCTCCCGGATATGGACGAGTACATCGAGCGAATCGCCAAGGTGGGACGGTTCGCCGAGACGTACGGCCTGGGGCTCGAGTTGAGCCTCGTGAGCCCGCTCGAACTCGGCACGGGCTACCGACGGGCCACGGGAGAGTCGGGCCGATGGCTTCACTACCGCGAGGGTTTGCGCGACCCGTCGACCGGCGCGTTCGCCGTCCAGCTCTGGCGGCATGAGCGCTGGGGCAACAACAAGGGCGCGTTTGAACTCGCCTCGTCAGGCGTCCGCGCCTACGCGTTCCGCGAGGAGCGCCTGGACGGAACGCATCTCTACGCCGTTTCGCCGGACGAGATCGTAGAGATCGAGTGCGACATCGGCGTGGATGAGTCCGGCCCATTGCGCGAAGACGGCGATTTCCGCGCGCGGCGGCTGCTCATACGTGGCACGGGGGGCGGTGCGATGGACCTCGACCGCGTGCTCGTCGTGCAGTCGTACGAGTCGCCGGAGATGGACTACTTCAGCCCGCGCGCCGCGGAATTCCTGGACGACCTGCTCACTCGCTACGACAAGGCGGGCGTCAAGCTGAACGGCCTCTACAGCGACGAGATGCACATCCAGCAGGACTGGCACTACTTCAGCCATCACGAGCACGGTCAGTTCGCGCTGCGCTACGTCACCGACTCGTTTGCCTCGCGATTCGCCGAGACATATGGCCCCGAATATGAGGACCTCGACCGGTACATGGTGTATTTCTGCACCGGCCAGCACGATTTCCTGCACACGGCGGATGCCGCCGCTCCGGTGCAGCACGTCTTCGGGCCAGCGCCACGCGACGTTCACGAGACGATCCTGTTCCGGAGCCGCTACTACCGCCTGCTCGAGGGCGGTGTGGTGGACCTCATGGTGGATGCGAAGCGCCGCGCCGAGGAACTCGCCGGGCACACGCTGGAGTCGCGCGCACACGTGACATGGGCGGAAAGCCCGACCATCGATCTGTGGGACGCCAGCCCGATCCCGTCCCATGCCCGCAAGTACGAATTCACGCCTGACTTCATCTGGTCCAATACCGTCCACCAGGCGGCCGCGGCATGCCAAGACTACTTCCGCTGGAATGCATATCTCACCGGTGGCGGAAACGACCACGCCGAGGGCGGATACGCCGACCGCGACTACTTCGGACTCGCGCTGGCCTGCTCCACCGGCGTGCTCAACGACACGCCGTACGCCTACGCCGCCCACTGGGGCATGCTGACCGAGATCGCCGAGCGCAGGCAGGCACTCGTGGACGGGTTTGGCGCGGTGGCGGGCCCCGCGTTTCAAGCGGTTCAGGAGAGCAGCCACCGCGACGTCGACGTGCTCATGCTCTACCCCATCGACCTCGTCGCCGCGGACGAGCGCTTCGGCAGTTGGACCGCGCAGTACGGCTACGCCAACTACATCACAGCAGATGTGCTCCTTGCCGAGGGCGCGGTCAGGAGCGATGGGCGCATCGCGATTCGGGACCGGACGTACACGACGCTCTGCGCGCTGTACGAGCCGGTTCCCAGCGAGCGGCTTCTCGCGCTGATGCGCGAACTCGTCGATGCAGGCGGGCGAGTCGTCTGGTCCGGCCCGCCGCCACTGGTCAGCGCGGAGGGCGGCGACGCGACAACTGCGTGGTCGGAGCTGTTCGCGGCGGAATGCGTCGAATCGACCGCGCTCGGACTACCGCTCCCGGGCCGAATCGTGGAGTTCGCCGACACACTCGCCGATGTACCGCCGCAAGCGATTCTGACTCACCTGCCCATCGACGCCGTTCACGCGCTTGCACCGCTCGACGGCGCGCAGGTCGTGGCGAGGTGCGACGGACGCATCGTCGGCACGCAGCGCCGGCATCCGTCCGGCGGAAGCGCGACTGCGCTCGGGTTCCGCCTCCGCGACGATCAATCCGCGAGCCTGGGGTACGAGACGCGAACGTGGTTCGAGGTGCTCGCCGCACTTGGCGCGTATCCTCCCACCGATGCCGACGGCGTGAACGACAACACGGAATACGTGTCGCGAACGACGCCGTTCCTCGCGTGTCGATTCCCCAACGGCACGACGGCCGTCGCTCCGCACTTCCGTACGTACGCCGAGGGCTGGGAAGGTGGCTTCCACCGCAACGAGGATCGCGACCGCGAATGGCTGGCGGAGCATCCGCTGCCGTCGGATCGCATCGAATTGAGTGACTTCGCTGTCAACGGTCACCGCGTGACGTACTCCGGGAGGCTGGTCGTAGCGTTCCGCCTCGACGACACCGGAGAGCTTGTTGCGTTCGCCGGGCGAGGCTGCCGGGGCATCGAGATCGACGGGCGATCCTGGACGTTCTCGGATGAGCCGCTCGACGAACTTGCGTTCGCACCCGTTGCCACCGAACAGCGGGTGCCCGGCGGCTCCGTGGCGCGCATCCAAGCCCGTGGATCGGGAGCGGTGCGCGTTCCCGTGTCGGCGATTCCGGAGTTCGATGCGACGAGCGTATCGTTCGCCCTTGAGGGAGCGACGCCGGGGAGCCGGGGCGAGTCCGTCGCGGCGAATGCGGATGGCGACGCGGTCGCTATCGAGTTGACCGGGGCGACAAGCGGCCCCTGGATTCATGCGGTCACGAAGACCGCCTAGTGCCTGCTTGCAGAGGAGCGCATCACTATCGGAATGCCCCGCAACCAACGTTCGATGTCATTCTGAGCGTAGCGCAGAATCTCTATTGTTGGAGGAATCTCCACTACTGTATGAGTGTTAGAGATTCCTCACTCCGTTCGGGATGACGGGGCTGTGGCGTGGTCTGAGGATCGTTGGCATGGGCGGTGCCGGCACAATGGAATCTACATCGAGCTACGCGGGCGCGCACCAGCTGATCGTGCTGATCGCACGCCGGCGAGTCGTCAACTCAACTCACCGGCGCCGTTTCCTCGCGTTCGACTTCGCTATCCGTCGCGCGGAGATCGACAGCCTCACGCTGCTGCGCGCGGAGCAGGCGTTCGGTCGCGCCCGCCGGTTTCGTGAACCGGGCGAGCATCGCGTAGAGCACGGGTATGACGTAAAGCGTCAGGAACGTCGCCAGAGTCACGCCGCCGATGATAACGTCGCCGATGGCTTCGCGACCTTCGGCACCCGCTCCTGAGGCGATTGCCAGCGGCACGGCGCCCAGGACGGTCGAGACGCTTGTCATCACGATCGGGCGGAGCCGGATGCGGGATGCCTCGTACGCCGCGTCGTCGATCGACATGCCCTCGTCGCGAAGCTGATTCGCGAACTCGACGATCAGGATCCCGTTCTTCGCCATGAGCCCCACGAGTAGAATCATGCCGATCTGGCTGTAGATATTCAGCGTGATGCCGGTCATCCAGAGCGCCGCCAGGCCGCCGGTCGTCGCCAGCGGCACGCTGATCAGGATGATGAACGGGTGGACGAAGCTCTCGAACTGAGCCGCGAGCACCAGGAACACGATGAGGATGGCGAACCCGAACGTCACCCACAGCCCGCCGGACGCCTCGGCGTACTCCCGGGACTGGCCGAGATACGTCACCGTCGCCGCGCGCGGAAGCTGTGCTTTCGCGACGCCGTCGAGATAGTCAAGCGCCTCGCCGACGGTGTAGTCGCCAACAAGCGACGCGGTGACGGAAACCGCCGCCTGACGATTCACCCGCTCCAGGCTGGTCGCCCGGCCCCGCTCGACCAGCGTCGCGACGCTTGAAAGCGGCAGCAGATCGCCGCCGTCCGTGCGGATGTACATGTTGCTAATGTCGCTGGGGCTGCGTCTGTCGATATCGTCCGCCTGGATGATTACGTCGTACTGCTCGTCGCCGCGCGTGTACTGCGTGACGTTCCGCCCGCCGAGCATCACTTGCAGCGCAACGCCGATCTCGCGCCCGCTGACGCCCAAATCCGCCGCGAGTCGCCGGTCGATTTCCACTTCGATCTGCGGCTTTGTGTTGTCGTAATCCGCCCGCACGTTCACGAGATTCGGATTCCCCGACGCCGCCGCCACGATGACGTCCGCCCAGCCCTGAACCGTCTCGTGATCCGATCCACCAACGACGTAGTTGATGGGTTCGCCGTACGGCAGTCCGAGGCTCGGCGGATTCACCGCGAAGGCCCGGACGCCGGGAATCGTGTAGAGCTGCGGGAACAGCTCCGCCACGACGTCCTGCTGCGCGCGGTCGCGCTCATGCCAGTCCTTCATCCGCACGAGAACGAGCGCGAAGTTGACGGGACTGTTACCACCCCATCCCGGCGCCACGATGGTGATCGTCCGGTCGATGGGACCGGTCGGCCCCTTGTACTTCTCGATTACCGCCTCAACCTCAAGCACTCGCGCGGACGTGTATTCCAACGACGCGCCCTCCGGGGCGAATATGATCGTCACGATGAATCCGCGGTCCTCGGTCGGGGCCAGTTCCTCCGGCACGTTCAGGAAGAGCAGGTATGCAAGGGCGCTGACGACCACGGTCACGCCGATCACTATCGCGCGGCTGCGCAGCGACCATCTCAGCGACGCCGCGTACCACGTCTCCGGCACGAGCAGCACGCGCTCGATCTGACGGGATATCGCGCCTCTCTCTTTCATGTCGCCGCCTGCGGTCCGTCCATCGCGAAGAATCTTCGAGCAAAGCATCGGCGTGAGCGTCAGCGCGACGAAGCTGGAGAACACTACCGCCGCCGCCAGAGCGATGCCGAACTCCGTGAAAAGCCTGCCGACGGTTCCCTGCATGAACGAGATCGGCACGAAGACCGACACCAGCGTGAGCGTCGTCGCGATAACGGCGAAGCCGACCTGGCGTGAGCCGTTATCAGCCGCGAGCAGCGCCGGCTCGCCCGCCTCATTGCGGCGATAGATGTTCTCCAGAACGACGATGGAATCGTCCACCACGAGCCCGATTGCGAGCACCGCCGCGAGTAGCGTCAGGACGTTGATCGAGAAGCCGAAGGACGCCATCACGATCGTCGTGGCGATGATAGAGATCGGGATCGTGACAGCGGGCACGATCGTCGCTCGTGCCGACTGGAGAAACAGCATTATCACCAGCACGACCAGCGTCAGCGCGATCGCGAGCGCCTTCACGACCTCGTCGATCGACGCCTTGATGAACTGCGATTCGTCGTAGCTGAAGTCGAGATGCATCCCTTCCGGCAGCGCATCGCGCATCTCAAGCACACGCTCCCGCACGGCATCTGCCACGGCGACTGTGTTGCTCTTCGACTGACGGATGACTCCGAGGCCCACTGAAGGCTGGCCATCGACGATAAGCGCCGACCGGTAGTTCGCCGCCCCGACCTCGACGCGGGCGATATCCGCGAGCCGGATCTGCGTGATGCCGTCGGTCCGAATGACGAGATCGCGGAACTCGTCGGGGGTGGTGAACCGGGTCGTCGTGCGCACGGTCAGCTCACGCTGCCGCGATTCCAGGCGTCCGGCGGGTAGTTCGAGGTTTTCCTCCTGCAGCCGGCGCACAACGTCCGCCGCCGTGATGCCCGTGGAGGCCATCATCTCCCGGTCGAGCCAGATGCGCATCGCGTAGCGTCGCTGGCCGCCGATGATCACCGTGGCAACGCCGGGAACGACGGAGATCGGGTCGACGAGATTCTTATCGGCGAAATCGGTAAGCTGAAGCTGGTCGTGCTCGTCGCTAGAGAGGGTGATCCACATCATGGCGTTCGAGCTGCTGCTGGCCTTCCGAATGACGGGATCGTCCGCCTCCTCCGGGAGCGAGCCGACGGCCCGGCCAACGGCTTCGCGCACGTCCGCCGCGGCGAAATCGATGTTTCGCTCAAGGCTGAACTCGATATTAACCGAAGATGCCTCCTCGGTGCTGCTCGACGTAACGAGCGTGATGCCCTCGATGCCGCTGATGGCCTCTTCCATCGGCCGCGTCACCTCCGACTCCATCACGCCGGACGACGCGCCGATGTACGTCGTCGAGATGCTGATACGCGGCTTGTCGATATCGGGATACTGGCGAACGCTGAGCCGCTGCATGGCCATGACGCCCAGCACGAGCAGGAGCACGCTCATCACCACGGTGAGCACGGGACGACGAATGGCGAGCGATGACAGGAACATGGTGTATCCTCTACGGTCGGCTATTCCGGGAGATCACGTGCGGCATCAGCCCTGGGACGCGTCGTCCCGAGACGACGCGTCCTGCTGCTGCATCATCTGCCGCATGACTTCGACGTCGACCACGGGAGCGCCCGAGCGCACTTTCTGCGTGCCCTCGGTGATGATCACGTCGCCCGGCTCGAGACCGTCGAGCACTTCGACGGTGCCATAGCCGCGCTGCCCCGTCGTGATCTCACGGCGCTGCGCGGTTCCTTCCACGACGGCGAACACGTAGGTCCGCGCACCTTCGAGGATGACCGCCTCCTCCGGCACGGCGGGATTCTCGCGACGGTCGGTAACCAGGTCGACGTTCACGAACAGGCCGGGACGGACGCCGTCGGTGCAGCACTCCGTGCGGGCGATCACGCGTACAGAACGCGTCCGCTGCTCGATGCGCGAGTCGATGGACACGATCCGCGCGGGGATGCGCGTCGTCCGGTCGACAGTGGTCGTGGCGTAGACCCGCTGGCCGATGCGCAGCCGCGGCACGGCGGTCTCCGACACCGAGAACTCGATCTCAAGCGCTCCGGTCGTGCTGATGTGCGCGATGACCTCTCCGGGCTGCACGAGAGCGCCCGGGCTTACCTCGCGCAGACCGAGCTGGCCGTCGAACGGCGCGCGAACGTAACGCTTCGCGAGCTGCACCTGCGCCGCGCGGACCTGCGCCTGAGCCGTGAGGTGATTCGTGCGAAGGCGATCGACCTGCTCCGCCGCAACCGCCTGATCACGCAGCAGACGCTCTCCACGTCGGAGGTCGCGTTCAGCGCCCTCCAGGCCAACTTGCGCAATCTCACGCGCCGAGCGCTGCACTTCGTCGTCGAGCGTCACGAGCAGCTCGCCCGCGGAAACGACGTCGCCATCCTGGAAGTGGATGATGCGCACGATACCCGATGCCTCGGCGGTGATGTCCGTGGCTTCGCGAGCGCGCACGGTGCCCACGGACTCGATCACCACCTCTATCGTGTCCAATTCGACACCGGCGGTGACGACCGGCATCGCGGGCGGGCCCTGTGCGATCACCACTGTCGGCGCGACGAGTGTCAGCGCGAGGGCTGCGAGGCATGGTGTGAGGAATCGCCCCATGGTGTGACCGCTCCCGTTCGTGGTGTCATGTCCGGCTGCTGAACCAAGCTAAGGTACCGGCGAGGTCGGGACATCGCCAATGACGCGAGATCGTCCCGGAGTACAGAAGCGCCCGGGATCGACGCGGAGTTCCCGCGCTCCTGCACGCGTCAGTGATTCGACGGGCGTCAGGCGCGTGCTGTTACGGTCCGACGGGATGGGCGATCCTGGGGAACCGGGGTTGTAGGCGGGCACGGTTTTGGCGAGATTGCGTCTCGGTCAACATCTAGAACCAAGCACACCTCAGGTTCCACTAACAGCAACGCCCGATGGCTAACGATCCTAATGACCGGGCGAGATAGCGAGCTATCTGTGGAATCTGGCCGATCCTCGGAGGTCCTGTGGACGTTACCACCGTTGCCCAGAGCATCACCGCGCTACGACGGTTGATCCGACGCGTTGGTCTGTCCGCTAAGTATGCCCAACTCGTGAAGGGCATCACTAGTCCCGGCGCGGTGCCTGCGGCGGCGTGGACTGATGTCCGAGAGGCGAACGAGAAGATCGCGGAGGGGATTGGGAGACTCGACGCGACACAGAGGAGGCTCCTCGACGACTCATTAGAGCTGGACATGATCGGGAATCGAGCGAATGAAAGACTGGTGCGAGCTCGCGCGTCGTCAGGATCCCCTGCTGGTAGGACGGAGGTCATCAGTCTGTCCGAGGAGGCGAAGAAGTTAGTGGGATATCTCGGACGAGCTGTGAGCGTACTTGATCCGTTCGTGAAGCTAGAAACAGAAGCAGTGGTCGTTCCTGAGGACTGTGGCACGGTGTCGATCGTCTATCCTAGCGAGGCAGAGGCAAACACTCTGATCGACCTGGAAAACGTGGTAAGGCTGTGGGTCCGCCATTTCCGAGCGATCTCGCGACTGACTCGGACCTCGGCGGACGACGTAGTGACACGGAAGCTGACCAGGGGGTCACTCGCAATCGAAGTTATCGCCGCTGCCGCCGTGGTGGTGGCTGTCGGCGAGGCCGTGGTCGCCGCGATGAATGTGGTTGAGAAGACATCCAAGCTGCGGAAGATTGAGCGAGAAATCAGGAATCTGGACCTGCAGAACGAAGAGCTCGAGGCCAGCGTCAGGCGTCAACGCGAAGAGACCGAAGAGAGGGAGATGATCGCGGCCGCTGAGGAGCTCGTCGAATCGACTGAGGTGCCGTCCACGGAAGACAACGAAACCGAGGAGATCGAGGCAGGTATACGGTCAGTCATCACCAGCGTAGTCGAACTCGTACAACGAGGGATCCGGATAGAGATAGGAGCGGCGACGGGGAAGGCCACGGACCAGCTTCGCTTGCAGATAACGGAGGGATACCGGGCAATCGAGGAATTGGATGCAGCCGACGCTTCGGCTCTACATATCGAGGGGGAAGACACGAACGGATAGCGTATTGTCCACACCCGACGCCGCGCCGCGCTCGTACACGGGTCACCAATTCGACACCCGGCCGACGGGAACTGTTACTCCATCGAGTGCCCGCTCGCGCTCCTCCACGGGCGTCACACCCCCGCGACGTGCTCGAACCAGCAGCACGCCGCCGGAACCGTCGCCCCGGCCCACTGCCACCGCACAGCGCAAACACTCGCACACACCCCGCACAACGCAAGCGAGGGGGCGCGGCCCTCGCCACGCCCCCTCGCACATGACACGCTCCCGCGCTACTTCACGAGCACCGACACGATCCCGTGCGCCGGGACCTTTACGCTCAGCTTGCCGCCGCTGATCGACGCCGTCGACTCCTCGACAGGTCGCTCCAGCAGATCGACTTGCGTCGCGCTCGTCCCGCTTAGCGCGTCGGCCAGACCAACCGTCGCATCGACGTCCTTGCCCTCCGTCTCGTAGAAGCGCAGGATGATCCCGTCGCCCGATTCGGCCTGCTTCACCGCCGCCAGCGCGACGTTCGCCGGCGCGATGTCCAGCCACGTCCCGCTCGGCGGGAGCGAGCCGGCATGCGCGTCCGTCGCGATGACGGCCAGCGGCTGGTTGATCGCGACACCGTCGGCGATCATGTCCGCCGCGGTGAGGTCGCCGGCATGCGGACGCAGCCCAATCCGGATCACGTGATCGCCGATCTCCGGCAGCGGGTCCGGGTCGTATGATGAGCGGATGAGCGTCGCCGAGAGCGAGGCGTCGGTCAGCGCGAAGCCGTACTTCGAGTCGTTCACGATGAGCAATCCGGCGTCCTTGCCGACGATACCGCCGCTCACCTTGCCGGTGAGGTCGCAGAAGCGTTGCGACGGGACTTCCTCGCCGCTGTTCTCCTCGCGCGTGACCGTGCCGTACGGGATCTCGTACGTTGGCGTCACGTCGGAGAGCGCCGTCGGAACGTGCAGCCGGAGCATCGGTACGCCGCGCGCCGGATAGCCGCGTTCGAGCCAGTTCACCGCGATGTTCAGCTCAACCGTCGGGTCGCCTGCTCGGACGATGGTCTCGCACGTGATGGTCGAATCCGCGACCTTGATCGTGCTGACGAACGCGGTCTGATACGGCCCGGCCTGGATATCGAGCTTCTCCACGTCGCGCAGCTCGTCGCTGGACATGATGTCGCCGATGACCCACGACGTCATACCGTGGTCGCGCTCGATGGCGAACTCGAACACGCCCATCGGATTCGCCGCATCGGCAAGCTCCGCGCCGCTCGCCTTGTCGACGAGCGACTTGATGCCGCCGGTGTTCCAGTCGATCTCGACACGCACGTGCTCGTTCTCGACGATGCCTCGGCCCGAATGCTGGAGCGGATTCGCCACAGCGGCGGTACCTTCCTGAAGGACGTATGTGCGCCGCCCCATGGGCGGGATATCCTGAGCCGGGAACACGACGGTGATGAAGTTGTGACCCCAGTAGTTGCCGTCCTTCACCTCCTGCGCGGCGCAACTGTTGCCCGCGTCGTCCGTTGCAACGATGCGTCCGGCGTCCCACGGAGCATCCCAGATGGTCGCCTCGACGACGCCCGAACGCTTCGTTCCCGAGAGATTGAATACCACGAACGGACGCGCCGCATCGGCCTGCCCGTCGAGGTGCGAGATGCCACCGAGTTCGCTGTCAAAGCCCGCGCCGGAGCCACTTGCCGGACCGGGTAGTGCGTCGGGCTCACCCGCGACGGACGCCGTATCCATCTGCGCGGCGATCTGCCGAAGCGCACGAGTCGAGATCGACCCGGACCGCGCCATGGTCTCCTGGAACTGGCCCATGCAGTATTCGCGCGTATCGCGGACGCCGGAGCCGGGCAGGATGTCGTGGAACTGGCTGAAGAGCGTGTTGATCCACCCCTCGCGGAGACGTTCGCCGGGGTAGGCCATGCCCGTGACCGCGTTGGCGAGCGTCGCCGCGGCCTCTGCCTGATAGAGGCGGTTCTCGCTGAACCGATTCGCCTTCTTGATGGTCGTCTGCGTCGTGTAGCATCCCTGAAACTCGAAGTTCAGCTCGTGGTCGAGCACCGGCCACTTGTCGCCGTTCTCTTCGAGAAGCTCGTAGAAGGGCTTCGTCGTTGAGAGCACCCAGTTCGGGTACACCGGCCACGTGTCCATGTCGTGACACCGCTCGATGTCGGCGCGGGTCGGACCGCCGCCGTGATCGCCAACGCCGTACACGTTGAGCCACGTCCGCAGGCCGGTTGTCTTGCAGAAGCTGATCATGGAGTCGGCCATGCCCGGCTCGATGCGTCCGTTGTACCAGGAGCTGCTTATCTCCTTGTAGACCAGCACGCGCGAACCATCCGGACCCTGCCACCAGAACACCGGCGGACGGTCGCTGCCGATGCCGCTGCGACAGTGGTAGTACCGCTTCACGCCGCCACCCGCGAGGAACGATGGGATCGTGTGGGCGTGTCCGAACGTGTCGGGCTCCCAGTCGATCGTGATGTCCTCGGGGTCGAGGCCGAAGTGCTCCTTCATGAACGCCCGCGTGTAGAGCAGGTGACGACAGAAGCTCTCGCCGCCGCTGACGTTCTTGTCCGCTTCGACCCAGTGGCTGGCGGTGATCTCCCACCGGCCCTCGTCGACGCGTTCGCGAATCCGCGCGAGCAGGTCCGGATCGTGCAGCCGGAGCAGGTCGTACACGCTCGCTTGGCTCTGCGAGTAGCAGAAATCGTCGTAGGCGTCCATAAGGCGCAGCACGGTGGTGAACGTATCCACGGTGACGCTCACCGTCTCGGGCCACGACCACATCCAGTTCATGTCGATGTGACCATGCCCGGCATTGTGGATCGTGTAGGTCTTCGCCACCTCGCCGACCGGCGCAAGTATGTCCTCAGCAGCGCTCACCGCGGCGCGGAGATCGCCCCCGCTTTCCAACGCCGCGCCGACCTGCCCGGCCGCCTGCTCGATCAGGCCGGTCCACTGGTCCGCGCTGTCGGGGTGCAGATCGCGCAGTTTCGACGCGAAGCCGAACTCCGCGACGATGCGGCCGAGAACGTCCCGGTCGCCTGATTGTGCGCTGTCAAGCGCGCGCGAGAGCGCGCCAAGCTGTTCGGTGATCGCAGGCATCGAGTGCCTCCCTGTATGGCGTTTCACGTCCGTTTCGGTGCGGGACACAGTATGTACGCGGATGTGGCGCGGGTGGGAAGTCACCCACCGGATAGGAGAGTTCGCGCCAGAGCCACACACTTCGCCCACGGCGCAACATACAACAGCGTGTCCGAGTCCTTCTCCGGTACAGCCGCGGCACTCAATCTCGACGCCGGGCGTGACCGCCTGCACCTCAGAAGGAGGCTCGAAATGCTGCCACCCACTCACCACTATCGCGGTCGAGTACAGGCACACCCCATGTACAGCGGCATCGCATGGGCCGTGCTAGCGCTT
>CAZEAI010000071.1:0-26743 GCA_964510105.1 uncultured bacterium | reverse complement strand
ATGCCCTACGCTGGGCCGAGGCAGGTGATCTGGATCACGTCACCACGTTGCAGCCTGCGCTCCGGCTGCCGCATCTTGCATAGTGGACAGGAGATAGCCCGCAAATTCACGATCTTCTGCGGTTGCTGCGTAATCTACGCGGTCCACAACATCTGCGCAAGGCGAAAGGATAGGTCATGCGGCATTCTGGTACGAAACCGGTACATGGCAACCAGAGCTGGTCACGGCGACATGCGTGGCCGACGCCTCTGCGGCACGGCTCCATCATGCGCGCGGTCCCATCCGCCCTCCGTGGATAGCTCCACCATGGGCACCTCCAGTAAAGGCACGTGGTTCACGGACGATCAACCCTCGCGGATGAGCCTGATGGCGACCAATCGACCACTGGCGCGACGTGCGCGAACGCACGGGCGCCGATCACGGCCTCGGTCTCCTCAGGGGTGCGCTGCATGATCGAGATCGTTCAGGTCGGGGTTGTCAACCGGCTCGCGTCCGCCATAGAACCACGACAGCGGCAGCACCTTGAGCCGCGAGTTCGAGTCATCGTCACCGCCGGTGCGGACAAGCTCCGCCCGCTCCGGGTGCCGCTCGTATTTCGTGTACGTGTGCGAGACTAGGATGCGGTCGTCGTGAACGAGCACCGACGGGTATGACCAGCGCCCCCAGCCCTCCGGCAGTTCGACGATATGCTGCGGGTCGCGCTCAAGAGCCGGCTCACCCTCGGCGGTGAACATGCCTTCCGGGCGGATCACCCGAACCGGACCAGGCTCGACGCGGACGTTCTCGTGGATGGATTCGACGTTCTGGTAGAACTCCCATACGCCACCGCCGTTGCGACTGATCGCACTGGAGAGACGCGTGCGGACATATCCCTGACGCGTTTCGTCCTCGCTCTGCTGCGTCCACACGACGACCAGATGGCCTGTTGCGGGGATGCATCGGACCTGCGCCGGGGCCGGTGACGCGGCGAGGACCGTCGGCTGCGGGTACGACCACGTCTCGCCGTTGTCGTCGGACCACGCCTGGTACAGCCGCCCGACGTTCGTGCGCATCAACATCAGCAGTCGCCCCGGCGAGACCTCGGCGATAGTCGGCTCGAAGGTCGCATGGAACGGCCCGGCCCATTCCGGCTGGACGAACAGCACCCCGTCGCGATTGGGCTGCCACGTCAGGCCGTAGTCGTCGGAGTAGTACACCTCGCACGCGCCGAAGTGGGGATCGACGAAGTGCGCGTCCGTGCTGACCCACTGCCCGGCGACGAGCGCACCTGTGTGCGGCGCCCCGGCGGCATGGCTGCTTCCCTGCCCGTACATGGCGTAGGTCGGGAGGATGATCCGACCGGACTCGGTCCGAAGTGCGACGTCCTGCAGCGCGTGCGCGACGACTCCCGGCGGAGTGATGGTGATCGGAGAACTCCACGTCACGCCACCGTCGGGCGATCTCCGGAAGAGCATCCCCGCGGCGGTGCGGGCAGTGTCCGACGCCGAGTAGTGTCCGGTAGCCAGCCCGACGCCGTCCCCGTCGAGCCGCACGAGCACTCCGCGCTCGGCGAGTTCAGCCTTGATGCCCGGTATCGAGTGTCGGACGCATCGAGGCAGTAGTGGCGTCAAGGTGTGGGTCCAGTACTAGCGCATGAACGGAACACCGAGGTCCCTGCATATTTTGCGCGCGAGGTTGTCGTCGATCTCGGTGTGTCGTGGAACGGATGAACGGCGGCCCTGCTCCGGGTTCAACCACCATGAGTGCCGGCCGCCCTCCCGCAACAGCACGCAACCGCACGCCCGAAGGTGCCGCAGGAAGGCGGTCCGCTTCATACCACGAGATCTACTTCGACGTAGTTCGGGGCCGCCGCCTCAATGGCATCGCGACGGTTGAGCTCAAGCGCCTCCCTGAGTGTGACGCTGAGGCTCTCGATCAGCTCTTCCCGGGTCCGTTCCTGGCAGTTCACACCCGGCACTTCCTCAACCCAGCCGATCCACCAGCCACCCTCGGCTTTGGTGACCGCAGTATAGGTGTTGGCCATGTGTCTCACCTCCAGACCAGAATCTACCGGCGAGCAACGCCGTCGTCTACCTTCCGCACCGCCATCTACCGCACCAGCACGCCGCGCTCGGCGAGTTCGGCCTTGATGCCCGGTATCGAGTGCGTGCCGAAGTGGATCATCGACGCGACGATGGCGGCGTCGGCCTTCCCCTCAACGCACACGTCGTGGATGTGCACCGTCTCACCCGCGCCGCCCGACGCGATCACCGGGATGTCCACGGCCTCGGACATGAGCCGCGTCATCTCCACGTCGTAACCCGTCTTGACTCCGTCGGCGTCGATTGAGTTCGCCACAAGCTCCCCCGCGCCGAGCGATTCGCCGCGCTGCGCCCATTCGATGGCGTCCATACCCGTCGGCGTGCGCGCGCCGTCGATGTATATCTCGAATCCCGACGGGATCGCATCCGACTTCTCCACGCGCTTCACCTGCATGCTCAGGACGACGCACTGGTTGCCGAACGCGTCCGCGCCTTCATGGAGCACGTCCGGGTTCCGCACGGCGCCGGAGTCGATGCTCACCTTCTCCGCCCCGGCGAGCAGCACCTTGCGCATGTCCGCCAGCGTTCGCAGGCCACCTCCGACGCTGAACGGGATGAATATCTGCTCGGCGACCCGGTTCACCACGTCGATCATGATGTCGCGCTTCTCGTTCGACGCGGTGATGTCGTAGAAGACGAGCTCGTCGGCGCCTTCCTCGTAGTAGTGCCTCGCCATGGCGACGGGGTCGCCCACGTCTACGTTGCCCTGGAAGGCGACGCCCTTGGTAACTTTGCCCGCGCGCACGTCGAGGCACGGGATGATTCGTTTCGTCAGCATCGTCTCGGACTCATCCCTCTATGTGGTTGTTGTATCGCACATTGCGTCATCACTGATCATCGCCGATCTGGAACCCGAATAGCGTCGCCCGGTGCAGGTGAAAGCGGACCTTCGCCACGTGTCCGACCGATCCACCGTCCGGGCTCGTCTGCCCGAACGCGCCGGTGAGGCTGGGATCGTTCCACGAGAACCGCAGCACGCCGCGATCCTCTGCCCGGTGATCGCTGACGTCGCGACCCCAGCCGGGGATGGGCGCGCCGTATTGATCGAGCAGCTCCGCGCGGAGATAGCCGCCCTCATCGATGGCGGCAACCGCTCGCACGCCTGCCGTGCCATAGTTGCAGAGCCACTTCGTCTCAACGACGCCGTCGTGATCCGCGCGCAGCCCGCAGAAGTGCCCCCACGGCAGCGTCGCCATACCGATCGCACAACGCGGTTCGGCATCGAGGGCGGTCCTTCCGAGCTGCATCGCCATGCCACGGTCGGATCCGTGCTCGCGATTCCAGCCCTGATAGAACATCCGCACTTCGTCGCCGCGTTCGTCCAATGCGAGGGGCAGAATCATCCGGCTGTCGAAGTCGCCGTCGGCGCCGAGCGGGAGGAACTCTACTCCGCGCGCCGCCCGCGAGTAGTCCCGACCGTTTCGTGAGAATGCCAGCTCGGTCGTCATCGGCGACGCCTCGGGGTTGTTGTGGTACACCCACAGACACGCGACGCGCCAACCGGCAACGATGTTCGCCGTCAGCCCGTAGAACTCCATCCACTCGTCGTCGCCCGCGTCCGGCGTCAGGAGCATGCGGGGATCGCTCCAGTGCTCGAAATCGTCGCTCGTCGAATATCCGATGAAGCGCCGCTTCGGACCCGTTCGGGGCCTCATAAACGCCACCCACGTACCGGTGGCCGGGTCGCGGATTGGAAGCATGAAGTCGGCATCGGTCATGTCCCGCGCGCCGATAACCATGTGGGGCTCGGTCCAGCGCAGGCCATCCGGTGAGAACGCGATGCAGACGCCCATGTCGCCGGGCGTGAAACCGTCCACGGACGACGTCACGCCGTAGCCGAACCCCAGTGCCTTGTAGCGACGCGATTCGTCCGGGTCGTCGGTGTCCTTCACGACGTTCCACATGGCACCGTCTGCGTCCGATGCGGGCTGGACGATGTTGTTGCGGGTCGACCCGTCGAATTCGACGAGGCCGTGTTCCGGACGTTCCCACACGATTCCGTCGGCGCTCTCGGCGTAGCAGAGGTAGTAATCCTGCTTCGTAGCGGCATCCCACGGTCCGGTGGCATACCAGAATCGATACCGCCCGATCTCCTCGTCGTAGAAGAGCGCATGGCGGGGACGCACGCCCCCACGTTCCCACGGCTCGGCAGCATCGAACACCGGCTCGGCGCGCTTGCGCGGACTCCCGACCACGCGACGCACCCCCGCGCCGCGGTCGATCCACGTATCGTCGAAAAGGAACTCCATGATACCTTCAGTCTCCGGCGCGGCTACAACTCGCCGTTCCAGCGGCAGAAGTTGTCGAGCATCTTGAGCCCCATCTCGCCGCTCTTCTCAAGGTGAAACTGCGTCGCCACGAGGCTCTTCTGTCCGATCACACACGGGAAATCGACGCCGTGGTTCGCCGTGGCGAAGACAACGGATTCGTCGCTGGGAACCGGGCGGTACGAGTTCACGAAGTAGAACGCCTGCCCATCCGGAACGTCGGCGAAGATCGGGTGCGGCTTCGCGTAGGCGACCTGGTTCCAACCGATCTGCGGCACCTTGAGTCGCTCGCCACCCACTTCCGACGGAAACCGCTGCACGCGTCCGGAGACCAGACCGAGGCACGTCGTGTCCTCTTCCTCGCTGTGCTCGAAGATCACCTGCACGCCGATGCAGATGCCGAGGAATGGCGTCCCAGCCGCGACAACGTCGGCGATCACGGCGTCGAGGCCGCTCGCGCGGAGGTTTCGCATCGTCGCCTGCGCGGAACCCACTCCCGGGAAGATCACGCGGTCGGCGGCGGATACGTGCGCAGCATCCGCCGTTATGTGCGCATCGTGCCCCAGATAGTCCAGCGCGCGTTGCACGCTCGCCAGATTTCCGCCTTCGTAGTCGATAATCGCGATCATGGTCGTCGTCTCGTTTCGAGGTTGGCCCGCGTCCAGTTCGACACGGGCTGTTCAGATGCGCGATTTTCGCCGCGCGGAAGTAGAAAAGGTACCGTTGCCCGGCGTGGTCCGCCAACGGCAGCGCCCCGCGAAACCGCCTGCCCACAATCCCCGCAGAATGGGTGATGAACCGCCGCGTACACGGGTTGACAGTCGGCTGCCGGACACCTACATTTCATTATTCTCCGTGTGACGGGCGCACAACGCCCGGATCCTGGACGATGGGGCGTCGTCCAATGGCAGGACACGGGACTTTGGATCCTGGAATGGAGGTTCGAGCCCTCCCGCCCCAGCCATTTTACAGGACACCTCGAACCGATCGACCCGGCCACGCGTGGGCGGGGCTGAGAAACATACTGAAGAGGATGTGGATACGATGAGCAACCAGGTAAGTTTGTCCGTTGCGCAGCGCGACGGCCGCGGGAAGCAGGCCGCCAAGCGCCTTCGCCGCGAGGGTCACGTCCCGGCAGTTGTTTACGGCGGCGATGCCGGTCCCGTACCGGTCAGCATTTCGGAACACGCCATCGAGGACATCCTCCGGCACGTGAGCCTCACCTCGCTCGTCGACCTCACTGTGGAATCGGGCGAGTCGACGAAAGCGCTCGTACGGCAGCCGATCCGCCACCCCATCACCGAGAAGCTCATCCACGTCGATATTCTGCGAGTGTCAGCGCGGTCGCGCGTGCAGATCAACGTCCCGATAGAGATCATTGGCACGGCCGCCGGCATCGAAGAAGGCGGCGTACTCGATCAAGTTCTCCACGACGTGTTCATCGAGTGTGGCGCCATGGATATCCCCGAACGCATCAGCGTCGATGTCTCGGAGCTTGGCATACACGACAACATATCGGTCCGCGACCTTGCCATCCCCGACGGCGCCCGCATGATCACCGACGAAGATGCGACGATCGTGACGGTCAACATTCCTCAGATCGAGGTTGAGGAAGAGATCGAGGAAGAGATCGAAGGGGACGAGCTGACCGAGCCTGAACTCATCGGTGAACGAGACGACTCTGACGAGGACGAGGACTCAGACGAGGACGAGTCCAAATCCAAGTCCAGGTCCAAGTCCAACGAGTAGTGCGGATACTGCTCGGAGTCGGGAATCCCGGAGCCGCGTACGCGAGTACGCGACACAATGTCGGGTGGGCCGTACTGGACTCACTCGTCGACTCGCTGGATACCGCGCCTGAGTGGGACCGTGGCGACGGGCCACTCCTGGTAGCCACTCCGCGGATGCCGAACGACGAGTACGTGCTGGTGAAGCCGACGACGTTCGTGAACCGGAGTGGCGACGCGGCCGAGATCGCATGTGACACATACGGTTGCGACCCAGCCGACCTGCTCATCGTGGTTGACGATGTGCATCTACCTCCTGGAGATATCCGACTCCGTCAGGGCGGCGCGCCGGGTGGTCACAACGGAACAGCGTCCATCATCGAGAGCCTTGAGACGGATCGCGTACCGAGGCTCCGAATAGGTATAGGTGCACCGCCCCGACTTGGTGCACTGGTCGAACATGTCCTGTCACCTTTCGCGCCGGACGAGATGCCGGTGATCGAGTCCGCCATGGGCGCGGCGGCACGGATCGCCAAAGCATTCGGACAGAGCGGGTATGACGGAGCCGGTGCGGCGTTCAGCAGGTGGAGGTCACTACGCGCTCGAGAGGAACAGCGCGAGACCCCGTCCGATGACGTCGCTCCCGACAACCCTTCATCTCCGGCGTAATACACCGGTTCGACCGCCACACCCGCGGCGGTCGCCATTTCTCGGATGCGTGGAGCTATCATGATTGACCTGACGCAGTACGCTTGGCTGCTGGGCTTTGTAGGCCTGGTAATCGCGACGATGATCTATCTCTCGGTTCGTCGTCAAGACGCGGGCAACGAGCGCATGCAGGAGATCGCCGACCAGATTCACCTCGGCGCCATGACCTTCCTGCGCCGCGAGTACACCGTTCTGATCGTATTCATCGTAATCGCGTTCGCTGCGCTCTTCTTCGGCGTATCTCCGAAGACATCCTACGCGTTCCTCGTCGGCGCCATGTGCAGCATGACGGCTGGCTTCCTCGGCATGGAAGCGGCGACGAAGGCAAACGTGCGAACGAGCGCAGCGGCCAACAAGAGCGGTCAGACCGCGGCGCTGTCGGTCGCATTCAACGGTGGCGCCGTCATGGGCCTTTCGGTTGCCAGCCTCGGCATCATCGGCGTCGGCGTCTTCTACATCATCTACGTTGTCGCAGGACACGCAGCGGGCGACATGGAAACGGTCTCCGCGATCAACGGCTTCGCGATGGGCGCAAGCTCCATCGCGCTGTTCGCGCGTGTCGGCGGCGGCATCTACACCAAGTCCGCCGATGTCGGCGCTGACCTGGTCGGCAAGGTGGAAGCGGGCATCCCCGAAGACGATCCTCGCAACCCGGCGACAATCGCCGATAACGTCGGCGACAACGTCGGTGACACGGCGGGTATGGGCGCGGACATCTTCGAATCTTACGTCGGATCGATCATCGCTACGATCGCCATCGGCGCAACGGCTTCCGGCATCGGCGACGGTCTGCGAACGGCGTACATGGCCGCCCCGCTCATCATCGTGATGTTTGGCCTTCTAGCATCACTGGTCGGCATCGCGACGATTCGCATCTTCGCCAAGGGCAGCCCGGCGGGCGCTCTGCGGTATTCGACGTATGTCGCCGCGGTCCTCATGCTCGCCGCCGCATACTTCGTCATCACCGGGCTCGGTATGCCGGTGGACGTGTGGTGGGCGGTGGTTTTCGGTAGCGTGGCCGGAATCGTCATCGGCCTGATCACCGAGTACTACACCGCGGCCAAGCCGATCTACGACATTGCTGAAAACTCCAAGACCGGTCCGGCGACGAACATCATCACCGGCCTGGCGGTCGGCATGATGAGCACCGCGTGGCCCGTGGTCGTCATCGCGATCGCGATCGCCGTGTCGTACATCTTCGGCGAGCTCTACGCAATCGGAATCGCCGCGGTCGGCATGCTCGCAACGGTTGGCATAACGATGGCAGTCGATGCATACGGCCCGATCGCCGACAACGCCGGCGGCATCTCCGAGATGGCCGAACTCGGCCCCGAGACCCGCGAGATCACCGACGGCCTGGATTCGCTCGGAAATACTACTGCCGCCATCGGCAAGGGATTCGCCATCGGCTCCGCCGCGCTGACAGCGCTGGCTATGTTCAGTGCGTTCGCCAGTGCCATCAAGGTCGTCCGTCCCGATTTCACCATCGACCTGACGCAGCCGAACGTCGTTATCGGTCTGCTCATTGGCGGCATCGTTCCGTTCGTCGTCGCAGCCATGACCATGACGAGCGTCGGCAAGGCCGCGTTCGCGATGGTCGAGGAAGTTCGCCGCCAGTTCCGCGAGATCCCGGGACTCATGGAAGGCGAAGCGAAGCCGGATACGGCGCGGTGCGTCGATATCAGCACCACTGCGGCACTGCGTGAGATGGTCGCCCCCGGCGTCCTCGTCGTAGTCGTACCGGTCGCCGTCGGCTTCGTCCTCGGCGCCGAAGCCCTCGGCGGAACGCTTGCGGGCGGACTCGTCACGGGCGTTCTGATGGCGCTGATGATGTCGAATGGCGGCGGCGCGTGGGATAACGCGAAGAAGCTGTTCGAGGCCGGAGCTATCGAAGGACACCCGAAGGGCAGCGACGCTCACAAGGCCGCCGTGGTTGGCGACACCGTGGGCGATCCGTTCAAGGACACGTCCGGCCCGTCGATGAACATTCTGATCAAGCTCATGTCCATCGTCTCGCTTGTCATCGCGCCGGTGCTGGCGCAGGTAGCTCCGCTGCTCGCGTTCTGATTTCGCCGCCCCGTCGTGGGTGGTGAAAGGCGGAGACATTGCCTATATTTCGTAGGCTGGTACGGGAACGAGGCAGCGCTTCGTTCCCGTACTGCATTCCAGCGAGCCGCTCTACGCGGTTCGTACACTCTCGGCTTCCCCGCGGGCAGGGGAGGCCTGACCACACGTCTGTCCGACGGGAGGAAGAACATGCCCTGGTATGAGACCGCGTTGGTGCTCGATCCTCTGCTCGAGGAAGAGGGCCTCAACGAACGAGTTCAGCGGTACGTGGACATGCTCACCGAGAACGGTGCGCAGGATCTCCGCGTTGACCGTCGTGGGGTGCGCAAGCTCGCCTACAACATCAAGGGCAAGGACAACGAGTGGCGCACGCAGGCCGACTACACATTCGTGCTGTACGACGCCCCCACAAGTGTCGTCAAGCCCGTCGAGGAGCAACTCCGCCTCGACGAGGAGGTTCTCCGCTTCCTGACGGTACGCCACGACGCCCTTCCCCCGAACGCTATCGATCCGAACGGCGAAAGCCCGGCCGATGGCGCGTCGGATAGCGGCGACGCAGGCGATGAGAAGCCTGCGGCAGAGCCGGTAGCGAAGCCGGCGGCAGAACCGGTAGCGAAGCCGACGGTCGAGGTCGTCGAGGATGTGTCCGAAGCCGGCGACGAAAGCAACGACGAGACCCCGGCGACGCCGGAAGTCGAAGTTGCCGCCGCCGAGGAACCACCCGACGATTCGGATGACGATGGCGCCGATGACAAGACGGAGGAAGAGTAGCCATGCCGCGACAGACACGTCAGAAGGTCAATAAGCTGTACGAGGCCGGTGTCACGTACATCGACTACAAGGACGAGAAGCTGCTGCGCCGGTTCATCAGCGATCGAGGCAAGATCGTTCCGCGGCGTATGTCCGCTCTCACGGAGCGCCAGCAGCGTGAGCTTACCCGGGCCATCAAACGTGCCCGCCAGATAGCGCTCCTGCCGTACGTGAGCGAATCGTTCAAGTGAGACGGGGACTTTCATGAAGATCATACTGAGAGACGATATCGCATCCCTGGGTGAGGCCGGCGAAGTCGTAACCGTCAAGGACGGATACGCGCGCAACTACCTCATTCCGCGTGGGATCGCTTACCAGGCCACGAAGGGCAATCTCAAGGTCTGGGACGACGAGAAGAAGAAGCGGCTCAAGCGCATCGCGAGGGAGACCTCCGAAGCCGAGAAGGTCAAGGCCGCGATCGAAACGGTTAACGTGCGGATCGAGATGCAGGTTGGCGAAGAGGGTCGCCTGTTCGGATCCGTGACGAACCGCATGATCGCCGAGTATATGGCGGAGAAGGGCGTCGAGCTGGATCATCGCAACATCGTGATCGACGATCCGATCCGTTCGCAGGGGACGTTCCGTGTTCACGCCCAGCTCGGGCACGCGGTCGTCGCCAACATCGACGTCGAGGTGTTCGGGGATACCGTTGTCGATGAGGAATCGTCGGAAGCGCCCGTTGCCGAGGCCGCCGCTGAGCCGGATGAGGCGGTTGCGGAGGCGGTCGTCGAAGCGACTCCGGACGAAGAGGCCTGATCTGCTCGGGAGCGAGCACATCAATAAAAAGCGGGAGCGCCGTCGTAAGATGGCGCTCCCGCTTCTGCGTATCACTTCGGCGATTGGCGTTCAGCCGCTCGGCTCAGCCGCGGGCCTTCCGAATCACGTCGACAAGCTGCGCGCGATTCGCCTTGGAGATCTCACGTCCGGTCAGGTCGGTTCCGGCAAGAGAGCGAGCCAGCTTTCTCAATTCGCGGACCGGCGTAGTATCGAGGTCGTCCGGCGTCGCTTGCGCGGCGTCCTCCGACGTATCAGTCACCTGGGCTCGGGCGGGTTCCGCCTTCTCGCGCGGCGCAGAGTCGGGCTGAACGATGCTCCAGACCGACTCCTCGGGACGCGGGATCACGTGCGACGATACGAGTTCTCCCACCTGCGTAGCCTCCTGCGCGCCGGCATCCACAGCGGACTGCACCGACGCAACGTCGCCGACGAGCGTGACGAGCACGAGCCCGCCACTCGCTCGCTGTACCGAGCGAATGTCGACGTGCGCGTACTTGGCGGCGGCATCCGTCGCGGCAATGAGCGCCGCATATCCCCGCGTTTCGATCAGGCCTAACGCCTGACCGACCGTGCTATCCGACATGGCGTCTCTCAGACTACGCGGAGGGAAGGACCTTCTCTACTTCGCTGTGCGGACGCGGGATCACGTGAACCGAAACGAGTTCACCGACGCGCTGCGCCGCGGCTGCACCGGCTTCCGTCGCGGCCTTCACGGCACCGACGTCGCCTCGCACGAGTACGGTAACGTATCCGCCACCGATCGTCTCTTTCCCGATGAGCGTTACGTTGGCCGCCTTCACCATGGCGTCCGCGGCTTCGATGGAACCGATGAGACCCTTCGTCTCAACCATCCCCAATGCATCAAGCATGCTCGTTCCCTCTCCAGTGCCGTCCGTACGGTACGATTTGTCGTCTCGCAGCGCGTGACCTTCCTGCGCCGGAAGCCCATCCCGCCGATGACAGGAAAGTTGAAGGTACCGGAGGCATTCCGGGGAGTCAAGGGAGATTCGACGGTCACTGAAGCCCCGCCGTTACGTCGTCAGCGGAGGACGTGCGGGTTCGCCCAATGGAACCGGGTCACCCCCCCTAATGTGGCGAACCAGATGTAGTCCTCGTCAAGCTCGATATCCATGACGCGGCCGTCGATGAGACCGTCTGAGATCGCGTAATGACGCGTATAGTCCGCCCTGGAGCGGTCGACCATGAAGACGCCGCGGTCCGTGCCAACCCAGAGCAGCGGCGGATCGCTCAGCAAGCTCAGGATTTCCGTCCGCCCGTCAGCGCCGCTCCGATCACCGGCGAAGTGGTGGGGCAGTGGGTATTCGGTCCACGCGCCGGCAGCGAGATCAAGGCCCGCCACGCCGAGATCGCCGGCGACCCATAGCTCGCCCGCAGCCGCATCGAGAACATGTGCACGTGTAGCGGCGATGACCGGTAGATTCGCCGGTCGACGCCACGTCACGCCGTTGTCGCGACTCACGTAGACGCCCGCATCGGTGGCGATCCAGACGGCGCCGTCCCACACGGCAATGTCGTTCGTCGCGCGCTGTGTCTGGTCGCCGGCAGACCGATCCCATACCCGATCCGTCTCGCGATCCAATCGCGCGACGCCGAACCCGGTCGCTATCCACACCGATCCCGTATCTACCGCCACCGCTCGCGCGTCGGTGTCGGGCAGGCCGTCGACCGTCGTGAACGTGCGCCATGTGCCGTCGATGCCGTTCAGGCGGACGAGTCCGCGATCGGTAGCCATCCACGCCAGAGTCGGTTCCACGACGATGTCGCGCACCACGCCGTCGACGGCAGGTGTTTCGACGTACGCATCGAGCGCCGCCCACGCATCGAGATCGCGGTTGTGAACGCTAACTCCGCGCCGTCCGGCAAACCAGAAGTTGTCGCCGTACCGGCCGATGGCGTGCACGCGATCGCTCACGAGGCTGTAGGGTAGGACGGCGAGTCGGGCGGAGCGCCACAGGGCCTCGGCTCCAGCCACCGGATCATCGGGCAGCCACGCTCGATCCCAGTGGTCGATCACGGTATCGATCGCCAGGTAGCGCCGTATCGCAGCCACCGTGAGAATGCCCTCGGAGCGGAACATGAGTTCCAGCGGGTTCTGCACGGCTGAAGGGGTCGAGTATCCATACCACTCGCCGGGGCGACGCAGACGCCCGTACATCGACGCGGACGTCTGGTAGAACGGATCGTCCCGCTCGTCGATGAGCGTGAATCCGTATGCGGCGCCGGCGGGCGTGGCATACACAAGCTCGTTCGCGGTCGAGTCGATCTCAATCGCGCTGATTCGTCGCGAACGCAATCCGTCGGTAATGGTCAGCGGGCTGCGCCAGCGCTCGTTCGCGAGATCGTATCGCCCGATCCCGCCGTCCGATGCGACGTAGGCCACGTTCATGAACTCGGCCACGTCGTTCACGCGGCCCATCGCCGTCCAGCTTACCCACTCACCCATACGATTGGCGCCACGAAGCGCGTCCGCGGGGCCGACGGAGGCGCACACGAGCAGGAGAGGCCAGAACGGAGAGAGAAGGATGGAGGAGCAATTCGTCATGAGACACCACCTGCCGAGGACAGACACTTTCCGCGCGCCGACCGGCGAGCCCGCCAACCTATGCGACCGTCGTTGCGGCGCGGATGTTCCCCGGGACGTCCTCGCTGGCTGGAAACCGTACGCTGGACTACCGTTCCGTCGGCACCGGCTGCAGCCACTCGTCGAACACCGCCTCGATGTTCTCACGCGGGTCGTGTATGCCCCATTCGCACTGGGCGATGACGCCGCCGGTGCCGTCGTCGAGTGCGCGGCGCACACGGCGCACTCCCGCGCGGACTTCCTCCGGCGTGCCGAACGGCATGAGGTACTGGCGGTCGATCTCGCCCCAGAACGTGATCTTGCCACGGTAGTCGCGGGCGAGCTGCTCGATGTCCATGCAGAAGAGCTGCGAATTCACCGCGTCCACGCCGATCTCGATCAGATCCGGGTAGATGTCGGCGATGTGCCCGTCCGAGTGGAAGAACACTTTCTTGCCCGCGCCACGGATGATGTCGCAGTATTCCCTATAGAGCGGCTTGTAGAACGAGCGCCACATCGCCGGAGAGATCAGCAGCGTCGACTGAGTGCCCCAGTCGTCCATGAACCCGATCGCGTCGACGTCCGTCTTCGCCCACATCCGCATCTCTTCGCAGAAGAACTCGTGGAGCATGTCCCGCAGCGCGAAGACCTCGCTCTCGCCGTACGCGAGGTCCATGAAGAGCTGCTCGGAGCCGCGCAGGAACTGCATGCGCTCGAACGGGCGCGCCTCCGTTCCGGTCCTTACGAACAGGTCGGTCTGCGCGCAGTGGGCGTTCACGCCGCTGAAGTCGGCCTCCCGGATCAGCTCCCACGGCGGCTCGTACGTCTTCAGGTCGTCCCATGACTTGAGCGGCGGCTCCTTCACTTCGCCCGCGACGCCCGGCTCGCCCACATGCCAGACGCATCCCCAGGCGTCGACATACGTGCCCGTGTCGCCTTCGAGTGCTCGCGCCCGCGTGGCCGGCCCGTATCGCGCGCCTGCTCCGCCGGCGAAATCGGACGGATACTTGGCGTGCACAGCGGCAAGCTCATCGCCGCGGTACGTGCCCACGCCGGGCAGATTCCAGAGGTCGCGTGGGGCGCGGTCGGGCGTGCGGAACTCCAGTGCGCGGTAGACGCGTTCGCGTGATGTCATGTCGTGTGTCCGGGCTTGCGGGTGAAGGTCGTTGGTGCGAGTCACTGGGACGCGTCAGAAGGTCGCGACGGAGGTGGAGTGGGGAAAAGGGCTGCGAACCGTCACTACGTTCCGGTTCGTTCAGGAGTTCGCTGCGCGAACTCCCCGAGTGGTTTCGGTGCGGTGGCAGCGGACCTCCGCTGCGCTCGCGGCGCTCCCGGACCACGTGGGTAGTGCGAAGCGGTTGAGCGGAACGCCCAGCGGGAATCTGCCAGGAGGACTCGGGATGGCCGGAAAAGGGAGAGACTACGCACGCTTGGCTGTCGTTGCTACGATGGCAGTCGCATTCTGCGTGAGCGGACCTACCGTCGCGAGCCAGAGAGCAAGATTGCTCGACGCCGTCGGTAGCATTAACGTCGCGGCGCTCGAAGCCGATCAGGAGGCGGAAGTCCTGAGGTATCTGGCGACCCACGGACCATCCCTGGGAATCCCGAGCACTGAGGGAGTGCGATCCAGCCGGATAGCGAGCCGATCCGAAGCATCATATCGTATCAGCGTACTACAGAAGCATCGTGGGCTGCCTGTTATTGGCGCATCAATGCGGCTATCCGTGTCGCGCGCTTCGGGGGAAGTGTCGCGCGTGAGAAGTAGCTGGCAACCCGTCGAGGGGGCTGCTCCGGCGGATCCCGTCCTCACGGCGCGGCAGGCGCAGGCGATAGCGAGGGGGCAGTTCGCCTATGATCCAGTCGAGGAGGAACGGGCCTCGACACTTGCCTACTACATGCCGGATAGCGAGACTCGCCTACGTCTGGTATGGCGAGTATATCTCTACGGTATCAGCAGGGCGACGGGCGACGCCGAACCTGCGCCGGCCGGCCACGACTTTCTTGTGGACGCAAGGGACGGAACCATCCTGTTCAAGAGCCTGAACACGATTATGGGCTACGTCAACGGCACGGGCAATGTCTTCGACCCCGATCCGCGCACCTCGCATGACACCTCCTACAGCTCCTCGACGGACTTCACGTCCAGCCCCGCGTGCAGCGCGTACACGTCGGTAACGCTGTGCTCCCTGGATGCGGCTGTCGGCGGGTATTACTACCTGCGTGGCCAGTACGCGTACAGCGATGACTTCGACGTTTCGGCCTACGGCATTATGCGCGACGACGATATCTGCCAGAACGCCTCGACGACCTTCGAATTCCCGAGAGACGGGTATCAGGAGCACTTCTTCGAGGAAGTGATGGTCTACTACTTCGTTGACAAGTTGCAGCGGTACATTCAAGCGAGGGGCATCACGGGCATCGTCAACTACCCGCTATACTTTGATGCCGTTGGCATTAAGAATCAAAGTAACGCCGCGTACTTCCCTAACCTTATCGACGGCGACGGTGGGATCGCCTTCGGACGCCTGTCTATGGATTCCGGCACCAGCTCTGAAATCGACTGGGCAGAAGATGCGAGCCTCATCTACCACGAGTATGGGCACGCGATTCACGACCAGATGAAGAAGGCCGAGGACGGCGATAGTTTCAGTGCCGACGAACTCCGCATCTCAGAAGGTTTCGGCGACTATCTCGGAGTCAGCTACACGAGGACGGTGAACGACTCGTGGCACGAAGACATCCTGGGAAGTTGGGGAGAATCCCCCGATGGCCTGAGATCCTTGCAGCCGACATACGTGTACCCCACCCACAACACCGGTCCACCCCACAGCCCCGGTGGAGTGCTGTGGTCATCAACGATGATCGACATCGAGGTAGCGATCCAGGGCGAGGCGGGCACAACCACGGGTCGGGACAGGACGGCCGAGATCATACTCAAGGCCTTCGCCGACGCCCCCAACGCCACGAACACGATGCCCGGGTATGCATCCCTCATATTGGAGCAGGCATCCGCACTCTACAGCGGCGCGTACTTCGACGAAGTGTTGGAGGTCCTTGACCTCCGTGGCCTGGACACGTTGGCGACGGACATCACGTTCAGCCGCGCTCACACGATTCCCAGCGGCGAGGAACTCGTGATAGGCGCAGGTGTCACGCTCGACCTGGACGGCACTCTGACGATCGCCAGCGGCGGTAAGCTGACTATCGTGTCCGGGTCCGCCGTGACGATAACCGGCGGAGACGTCGTGGTGAGCGGTGGCGGCGAAGTGTACATCGAGTCGGGCGCCACGCTCGATATGGACGCCTCTTCCGACATTGAGATCACGCTGAACGGCACCGGCAAGCTGTCAGGTGCCGGCGCGAGCGTGAGCACGATGATAGGGAGGGTCGTGATGGCCGGTGCGGGAGCCATCGTCGAGGACCTCACCTTCGAGGACTGGCCCGTCGATGACGCCAACGACGTACCCGCCATCACGGTCAACAGCGGGTGCACCTCGGCGACCAAGATAACGGACTGCGTCTTCGATGGTACCGGCTGCAATGACCCGTACGGCATCTACTGCAACGCGGGCGATCCGACGATCGAGGGCTGTGAGTTCGACGACGTCAAACGCGGAGTTTACGCGTACAACGGCGCCGACCCCACGATGCAGGTCAGCAGCCCGTCCTGCTACGAGCCGGGCATCGAAGCTCACAACAAATTCGGCAGTTCATGCATATACGGCCTCTATGCCGTCACCGACTCGGAGTTCAAGGCGGGCGAGAGCAGCAAGGGTGGTATGGCGAACTTCAGCCGAGCCAAGGCCTATTCGGGGTACCATGTGTACGCGTACAACACCGGTACGAACAACTGCCGGTACAACTACTGGAACGGTGGCGCCGACACGTACGTGTCCGGGGAATTCGCATACGTCGAAACAGCGAACTCCTGTGGGTCTGCGTTTGAGAGGCCGGCGCGGCGGCTGGAGCAGTTGCTGCCGGCGCTCGTCGTCGCCATCAACGAGGCGGCGGCCCCGGCCGCAACGGGCGACAGGGCGCGTGCCGTCACCAATCTGCAGACGCTGGCCGCAGAGCAGACCGGCGCCCGCGCCGCGATGCTCGTGTTGGACCGCATCTCGGAGATCGAGACTCCGGCAGCAGCGGTCGACGCCGTGCGGATTGTTCGCGAAGCGAGCACTGCTTCGGGTGTTCAACAGGCGACTGCCTGGATCCTCGGACGAAGCGCAAGCGAGGTGGGCGAAATGGCCGAGGCGGCCGACTCGTACGCGCTCGTGAGGGAGTTGGCCGACAATGCCGACCTGGTGACCGAGTCCAAGTTCGCCGAGGCCGAAGTCCGGCGCCTCGTGCCCGGGCAGTTGGCCGCGTCGAGGGTGCTTCTGAGAGAGTTCCTGGAGGAAGCCGGCGTCGACGATCCCAACTACGGCATCGCCACATGGCGGCTTGCGCAACTGGATGGCGCGCAGGAGCTGCCGGAGCAAGATTACGAAGCGGTCGGCGCTGTGGCGTCGGTTGCTGCGTTCCCGAACCCGTTCAATCCGACAACCACGTTGTCCTACCAACTGACTCAGCCGGGGCAGATTCGGCTGGCTGTGTACAACACCATGGGCCAGTTGGTGGTGACACTGGTAGATGGTCCACGCCCCGCCGGCACGCACGCGGCAGTCTGGAACGGTGCCGACGCGGCCGGCAGAATGGTCTCGTCGGGCGTGTACTTCGTGCGGTTAACCGCGAACGCGAACAGCGAGCGCGAGGCGCTCGTAGTGAGCGTTCGCCGTGTTACGCTGCTTCGATGAGATCCGGCGAAAAGGCGTTGCCTCGGCGATCTGGTTTCACCGGGGCAACGCGCGTTTGCTTCTTAGGCTCTGCAATGCTATCGTACGAGCATGCAAGCACGGGGACACGGTCGCACGGCGCGTGTCCGATGGGGAACTGAGTTTGCAGTGTGAGAAGGATGGTGCAACATGAGACCCGAGTCTGGTGTACACAGAACCTATCCAGCAATTCGCTCCCGATGCTCCATCGCCGCAGCGCTGCTCGTGGCGCTCTCGGTCGCGGGCACCGCCCCCACAACGCGGGCCGACACGATTCTGGACGGCGTCGGAACCATCGATCTCGCCGTGTTCTGGGTGGATCCGATTGGAGCGATTCAACGCTATGCCGCCACAACGGGGATCGTGGACTCCTCGCAGGTGCGAACAGCCAGAGTGGGCGGCCACGACTCCACGGAAGGCACCACGCTGATCCGCGTCACAAGGCAGTTTGGCGGCATCCCCGTCATTGGCAGCCTGTTCCACATGTGGGTGGTCGACTCCACCGGTGAGGTCACCGGCATCAGCATGACGTGGCCCTCCATCGATCCAGCGCTGACGGTCGAACCCAGTCTGACCGCCGAGCAGGCGCAAGAGATCGCCGAGGACGCGTTCCTGCGCGTGCTCGAATTGGAGGAACCTGAAGTGCCGTATGGCGGCCTACGGATCGTACACCCCGACGGCGATCCGTCAGCTCGCCTGGTGTGGAGACTGCTCGTTTACGGCGACCTCGACACGACCCGGTACGAACCGTACGAGGATATGCAGGGCGCCGCAGGCTTTCCGCCCGATTTCCCAGACAGCTACTACTTCCACATCGACGCCCACACGGGGTACGTCTGGTGGCGCACCTTCAACCTGATCCAGAGCGGCGAGCCGACGGCGGTGGCGCCGCAGCGCGCCGACGTGTCGTTCCTCGCGGCCTGCCCCAACCCGTTCAACCCGCGAACCACACTGCGCTACAGCGTCGCTGAAGCGGGCGCGGTTCGTCTAGCCGTCTACGATGTGAACGGCCGCCGGGTGCGCACGCTCGTCGATGCGCCGCGCGGCGCCGGCACGCATTCGGTGACGTGGAACGGCACGGACGGGAGCGGCAAGCGGGTAGCCAGTGGGGTGTACGTCGTGCGGCTCACGACGCCGACAGAGACGCTCACGACGCGCGCGGTGATTGTTCGGTAGAGGGGCGAATCACGTATTCGCCCCGTTTCTATGCACCGCGCCCGCCGTCGCGCCGGCGCCCTGTTGCCATGTTCGCGGACGGAAACGTCCGCTCTCCGAGGGTGTCTTCGGGGGAGTTCGCATCGCGGACTCCTGGATGAACTCGACCGAAGGGAGAGTTCTCGGGCCCGCTCACTCCCCTCTTCTCGCCGCGACGTAGAGCCGCTCCGTGCGGCGCTCGGGCGTGCCGATGCCGGGCATCGTGAACGGCTCGCACCGCTCGAATCCCGCATCCGCCAGGAGCCCGCGCAGGTCGGGCCACGGATAGCCGCGGTTCCGGTGGCGTTCGTCGAAGCGCTCCCACGCGTCGCCATTCCTCGCGAATCCGACGAAGCGGACCGTCGCCAGGCGTTCCCGCTTGTTGTAGCGTGTGTCCGCGACGATGTAGTGATCGTCGTCATCGACCGCGACCCACGCCTGGTCCGCCCAGTCGACGGCGAGCCCGTGGGGCGTGTACACGTCGAAGAGGAAGCATCCGTCGGGGTGAAGCGAGTCGTGTACGGAGCGGAGCGCCCGCGCAAGATCGTCGGGCGTAAGCAGGTAGTTCAGGCTGTTGAACCAGCACGTGGCCACGTCGAACGGTGTCTCGACGTGAAGCTCACGCATGTCGCGGCGGGCCCACTCGACCGGCACACGCGCCACGCGCGCTCGGGCGCGGGCGAGTTCGAGCATAGCCGCCGAAGCATCGACGCCGGTAACGTCGAAGCCGTTGGCCGCCATCCCGACGGCGAACGTACCTTCGCCGCACGCAACGTCGAGCAGCCTGGTGCCCGCAACGCCGAAGTGCTCGGCCATCCGCGCGTACTCCCCGACGAGCCGCAGGCTGTGCTCGCGCCAGTGGTCGCGGTACGCTCGGGCTAGTCCGCGTCCGAAATGAGGCGCGTCGTGGTATGGCTGATCCAACATGGGCTCTCCGCACGAGGAGGCGGGTGACGGTCCACGGAATCTCGCGACGCGTTCCCGCCCAGCCAACTGCTCGATTGACCGAAACCGCGCCGATGGGTATTATCGGTGCCACACCGATGGTTGTTTTCGGTGCCGGAGTGTTCATGTCCGTCGCGCCACGCCCTGAGATTATTCATGCCGTTCGTCCTGATCGTCAGCAACCAGTTGGAGGCACGCGAGGCCATCGCCGAAGACATCCGTGCGTTCGGCCTCGATTCGGACTCCGCGCTGGACATGGGGCACGCGCTGGACCTCATCGAATCCCGTCGGCCCGACGTGGTTCTGCTCGACCTTCTCGATCGGACCCTCGGCGCGGAAAGCGTGTGGCGCAGCCAGATGCGGGAGACGCCCCGCGACCTGCCGTACATCCTGCTGATCCCGGAAGAGGGGCTGAAGGGCTTCGAGTTCCCGTCGCGCACGGCCGATTTCATCCTCGTGCCGTTCGGGCGCGCCGAGTTGCAGGCACGTCTTCGGGCTGCTATCGGATCGGACGCCGATCCAGGGGCGAGCAACGCCATCGAGATCGGCCGGCTTCGCATCGATCTGGACCGGTATCAGGTGCTCGTCGCGGGGGAACTCGTCGAGCTGACTCTGAAAGAGTTCGAGCTGCTGAGATTTCTCGCGGAGCATCCGGGCAAAGTGCATACCCGCGAGTCGCTCATGGCGCAGGTGTGGGGATACGACTACTTCGGCGGCACCCGCACCGTGGATGTTCACATCAGGCGCATACGGGCCAAGCTGGAACCGCACGCCGACGAGTACGTTGACACCGTCCGGGGCGTCGGCTACCGATTTCGGGACTAAGCGGGATACAGGCGAAAACCGATGGAAAAGGCAGACAACAGCTACATACTGAAACACGCCCGGGATAACAACATCAAGTTCATCCGGCTCTGGTTCACCGATATCCTGGGTTTTCTCAAGAGCTTCGCTATCGTCGTCGACGAACTCGAAGAGGCGCTGGACGAGGGCATCCCCTTCGACGGATCCGCCATCGAGGGATTCGCGCGCATCGACGAGAGCGACATGCTCGCCGTGCCGGACCCGAACACGTTCCAGATCCTTCCCTGGCGGCCGCAGGACAAGCACGCCGTCGCCCGGATGATCTGCGACATCCGGCGTCCGGATGGCGAGCCTTACGGAAGCGATCCACGACGTGTGTTGAAGAACGCTCTGCAGCGAGCGCACGACGCGGGGTACATCTTCTACGTTGGGCCGGAACTGGAGTATTTCTACTTCGCGAACGACGACGCGCCCCCACGCGCGCTCGACAAGGGCGGCTACTTCGACCTCACGCCACTCGACTCCGCTTCGGACCTGCGACGCGACACGGTGATGATGCTCGAACAGATCGGTATCGACGTCGAGTACAGCCACCATGAGGGCGCGCCTTCTCAGCACGAAATCGACCTGCGCTACACCGACGCGTTGACCATGGCCGACAGCATCATGACGACACGACTCGTCGTGAAGGAAGTCGCTGCCCAACACCAGCTCTACGCGAGCTTCATGCCGAAGCCTCTCACGGACCACAACGGTAGCGGCATGCACACGCACATGTCGTTGTTCAAGGACGAGCGCAACGTGTTCTACGACCCGGCCAACCCCAACCAGCTCAGCCTGGTCGGACAGCAGTTTGTCGCGGGAATCCTGAAGCACGCGCCTGAGTTCACGCTGCTGGCCAATCAGTGGATCAACTCCTACAAACGGCTTACCCCGGGCTTCGAAGCACCGACGTACATCGCTTGGGCGTATCTCAATCGCGCGCACCTGCTGCGTGTTCCCGCGATCAAGCCCGGCCGCGAGGAGACCATGCGCGTCGAACTCCGGTCGCCGGACGTGGCATGCAACCCGTACCTGCTGTTCGCCGTCCTGCTGAACGCGGGGCTGGAGGGCATCGAGAGCAAGTACGAGCCGATTCCTCCGATCGAAGCGTCCCTGGAGGATCTGAGCGACGAAGAGCGCGACGCCTTGGGCGTCAACGAGTTGCCGGGCGACCTCAACCAGGCGATCGACGCGGCGTCGGCGAGCGAACTGCTACGCGCCACGCTGGGCGATCACTTGTTCCGCAAACTCCTCGAGAACAAGCGTATCGAGTGGCGGCGCTTCATGAGCCGTGTCACCGACTACGAGTGGGAACGCTACCTGCCGATGCTGTAGACGGCAGAGATCCCCCGCCGGGAACTTCCTTCCGCCCAACGCTGGTAATGACCCGATGAGTGCTGCGCGTTCGCGCGCGAGCGTTGCCAATCGCGGCGTCGATTGTACGCACGCCGCGAGTGATCAATCGGTCATGAATCCCAGATACGAACGAGGAGAGTGCACATGCTTCAGGTAGGTCAGAAGGCCCCGGATTTCACGGCGGACGCTGTAGTCGGCAAGGATTTCAAGGAGATCTCGCTCTCGGACTGCAAGGGCAAGTGGGTAGTCCTGTTCTTCTACCCCCTCGATTTCACGTTCGTCTGCCCGACGGAGATCACCTCGTTCTCCGACAACATCGCTGAGTTCGAGAATATCGGTGCCCAGGTCATCGGCGCAAGCGTCGACAGCAAGTTCAGCCACCTCGCGTGGACCGAGACGCCGCGCAACCAGGGCGGCATTGGCGACACGCCCTATCCACTCGTCGCGGACATGACGAAGAGCATCTCCCGCGACTACGGCGTTCTCATCGAAGATGCGGGCATCGCGCTTCGCGGCCTGTTCATCATCAACCCGGAAGGCGACCTGATCGTCCAGATCGTCAACCATCTCGACATCGGTCGGAATGTCGCCGAAGTGCTCCGTCTCGTGCAGGCGGCGCAGTTCGCCGCGGAGCACGGCGAAGTCTGTCCCGCGGGCTGGACGCCTGGCGCGGCAACGATCAAGCCCGGCGTCGAGGAGTCGAAGGAGTACTTCTCCAAGGTCAGCTAAGGCCGATCTCCCGAGCCATTCATACGGCGGAGTCGCGGACGATGCGGCTCCGCCGTATTCGTGTACACAGCTACTCTCCGATTCCCAGCGTACTGAGGATGAACGCGTAGTAGAACGCTTCCTTTCGAAGCCAGTTGTACCGTCCCGATGCGCCGAAATGCCCAGCGCCCATTTCCGTCTTGAGCAGAAGCACGTTCTCGTCGGTCTTCGCCGCGCGGAGTTTCGCTGCAAGCTTCGCCGGCTCCCAGTATTGAACGCGCGGGTCGTTCAGCCCGGCGGTAATGAGCATCGGCGGATAGTCTTGCGCGGCGACGTTGTCGTACGGCGAGTAGGAGTGCATGTAGCGAAAGAAGACCTCCTCGTTGGGATTCCCCCACTCATCGTACTCGATCACCGTGAGCGGTATCGAGGCGTCGAGCATCGTGTTAATGATGTCGACAAACGGCACCCATAAAACTGCCCCGGCGAACAACTCAGGGCGCATATTTAGTACGCCGCCGAGGAGCAGCCCGCCGGCGCTGCCGCCGGAGATGACGAGCTGATCCGCCGTGGTGTGGCCCGAGTCTATGAGCCCCTCGGCGCAGTCGATGAAGTCCGTGAACGAGTTGAGTTTGCTGAGGAACTTCCCGTCGAGATACCACGACCTGCCCTTGGCGCTGCTGCCGCGAACGTGGGCTTGCGCGATGATGACACCACGGTCGAGCAGGCTCGCGAACGTCGCGGAGAACACCGGCTCATCGGTAATGCCGTACGCGCCGTAGCCGTTGAGCTTCATCGGATGCGGACCATCGGGTAGGTCGCGCCGCATCACGACGGTGACCGGTATCGTTTCGCCGTCGCGTGCCGGGAGCGAGATCAAGCTCGATTCGTAATCAGCTGGATCGTATCCCTCGAACTCATCCCGTTTCCGCTCGACGAGATCTCTCGTGCCCATGTGGTAGTCGAAGACGACGTCCGGCGTCACGTAGCTGGCGTAGTCGATCCGGAGCGAGTCCGACTCGTACTGGTCGTTGTCGCCGAACGACGGGTAGCACACTGCCTCGTCGAACGCGATCTCGTGCGCCTCGGCCTCGTCGTTCGGTTGCACGAGGATGCGGCGCATGGCCTCGCGCAGTTCAACAGACGCAACATAGCCGGCGAACACCTCGAAATCCTCGATGAGCGCGTCCTCACGGTGCGCGACGAGGTCTCGCCAGTTCCCGCGACCCGGATCGTCGTCTGGAGCGGAGACGATGCGGAAGTTCAGTGCGTCGTCGTTTGTTAGCATCACGAACCGGTCGCCCTGATGCTCCGCGTAGTACTCGATGTGGTGCCGGCGTGGCTCGATCACGCGGAAGTCGCCGTCGGGACGGTCTGCGCTCAGGTAGAGCACCTCCGATGAGACGTTGCTCACGGCGGTCAGCAACAGGTACCGGCCGTCTTTCGAGTTCTCCACATACGTCCGATAGCGCTCGTCAGTCTCGTGGAACACCTCGATGTCCTGCTCGACGGGCGTCCCGAGGCGGTGTCGGTACACCTTGTACGGGCGCAGCGCATCGTCCTGGACCGTGTAGAATATCCACGCATCGTCAGCCGACCACGCAATGCTGTAATCGGCATTGGGGATCTCGTCGGGAAGCATTTCGCCGGTCGCCAGATCCCGCACGCGGATGCGGTACAGCTCGCGCCCGGTTGTGTCGTGCGTGAACGCGAGGTATCTCCCGCTCGGGCTGACCTCCATCACCTCGACGGCGCTGAACTCGCGCTCCGCGGCGAGGGCGTTCTCATCGAGAGTCACCTCCTCGGCGGCGCCCGGCTCCACGCCTCGGCGGCAGTGAATCGGATACTGCTCTCCCTCGACGTCTCGCTCGTAGTAGTACCACGCTCCGTCACGAGCGGGCACGGAAACGTCAGTCTCCGGAATCCGCGACACCATCTCCTCGTAGAGCCGTTCCTGGAGGTCCTCGGTGCGCGCCATCATCGCCGCGGTGTACTCGTTCTCTGCTTCGAGGTACTCGATGACATGCTGGCTCTCGCGATCGCGGAGCCAGCGGTAGTTGTCCGCCAGCACCACGCCAAATAGGGTATCCGCCGCGGGTTCGACGCGTGCCACAGGCGGCGTCGGAGGCGCGAAGGAACAGGCGGCGAGCAGTGTCGTGTACGCCGCAGCCGCAACTACACAGCGGATTGATCTCGAGAAGCACATCATGTCCATCCCTCCTCGTAAGCCGTCTCGTACATCGCCACGACGTTCTCCGGCGGGCTGACCGCCTGGATGTTGTGGCACGGCGCGAGAATGTAGCCACCGCCCTCGCCGAGGATGCGCAGGTTGTCGAGCACTTCCTGCCGCACGTCGTCCACCGTGCCGAACGCCAGCGTATACTGGTTGTCCATCGCCGCGTGGAAGACGAGCCGGTCTCCGAAATCGCGCTTGAGCCCCTCGCGCTCCATGCCCTGACAGCGCCACTGGACCGGATTCAGCACGTCGATGCCGGCATCGATCATGTCGGGGATCATCGGCCGGATCGCGCCGTCGTTGTGGTGGAAGACCAGGGCACCCGATTCGTGCAGAAGGTCTATCACCGGTTGTACTTTCGGAATGTAGAACTCGCGGACCTGCGGCATCGAAATCATCATCGACTGTTGCGAACCGAAGTCGTCGGCAACGTACGCGTAGAGCACCTTCCCGTCGGCTTCATTCAGGATGCGCTCCATCATCGTCATCTCAAGCGCGATGAGTTTGTCGAGTATGTAGTGGGCGATCTGCGGATTTTCGACGAGATCGACGAAGGACTGCTCAAGCCCACGCAGGTAGCCGAACCACATGAACGGCGACAGATTATTCGCCTGTACGGGCATATGTTCTTTGCCGACGAGGTCGGCGGCGATGTGCAAGTAGTCCCACCAGTCGGCTTCCGGCCACGTGTAGTCCGTCTCTATCTCCTCGACGCTGTTGTACTGCGCGAGCGGATTCTCCACCACTTCGTTGTACGAACCGGTCGCGTATTCGACACGTTTCAAGCCGCATCCGAAGATGTTCCGGTCGGCAGGAGGTTCCGGCCCTACATACTTCGGTGCCGCATCGTGGATCCGGTCGACGTGGAAGTGCTCCAGAAGCGCTTCTATGTCCGGCGCGCCAACGTGAGCCATCACCTTTTCGGTCGCTTCGGCCGTGGCGGACCAGCCCATCGGCACGCGGTCCGGGGTGCGTCGGTTGAGCACCGCCTCCCACCGCTCGCGCGGAGTCATCGTATCACGCGGCACGCATCGCCTCCTCGCTATTGCCAGCCGTACTCGTAACCCGCTTCATACAGCGCCACGACGTTCTCCGGATCGCTGACGACCTGGATGTTGTGGCACGGTGCGATGATGTAACCCCCGCCGTCGCCGAGGATGCGGAGATTGTCGGCGACCTCCTGGCGGACGTCCTCAGGCGTGCCAAAGACCATGGTCTGCTGATTGTCCACGGCGCCGTGGAAGATGAGCCGGTCGCCGAAGTCGCGCTTCAGCCCCTCGCGCTCCATGCCCTGACAGCGCCACTGGACGGGGTTCAGCACGTCGATGCCCGTCTCGATCATGTCCGGGATGATCGGCCGTATCGCGCCGTCGGAGTGGTGGAACACGTACGCGCCCGCGTCGTGGACCAGGTCCATCATCCGTTTCATCCGTGGCAGGAGGAACTCGCGGATCTGCGTCGGCGAGAACATGAGACCCTCCTGCGAGCCCATGTCCTCAGCGATGTAGCTCATGATGATCTTGCCGGGTGCCGCCTCGAAGATGCGGCGCGTGTTCTCATACGCGAGGTCGAAGAGCTTGTCCAGAACGTAGTGGACGATGTCCGGATTGTCGACGAGGTCGATGAACG
>CAZEAI010000070.1:0-27123 GCA_964510105.1 uncultured bacterium | reverse complement strand
CGCCGTGTTGAGGGGCCTCGACGCACGTGGCACATCACTCATCGTACGATTGAGCTCGCGCCGGGCTGGGGGGGGCGAGTATGCGACAGTCGGAGATACTCGAAGCAGCGGCCGCGCTATCCACGGTGATGGACGTAGACCGGGGAGCGCTGGCGGTCAGCACCGAGTCGATCCGCACTCGCATTGCGGACATGCAGGGCGTATTCTCCGACGACGAGGCGCGCGGCGCGCTTGAGGGCGACGGCAACCCGACGGTCTTCGAGGTATACCGCACTGAGCCGTCCGAGCAAGGTGTGGACGGGCTCTGCTACGCGTCGACGGTAGTGCTGTCCGGTCGAGTTGGCGATGAGTTCTACATGACCCGCGGTCACAGCCATAACGACGCGCCGGAGATATACCTGACTGTGCGGGGCGAGGGCATGATGCTCCTGCAGACGCCCGAGCACCAGGTGCAGGCGTTGTCCATGGCTCGGGGTACCGTCCTGTACGTTCCGGGCTCAACGGCGCATCGTCTCGTGAACACCGGCGGCGAGTCGCTCGTGACGTTCGCGGTGTATCCGCCCGCGGCGGGACGAGACTACCGGCCGGTCGATAGCCATGGCTTCAAACGGATCGTAGTCGCCACCGACGATGGTCCCGACCTCGTACTGAATCCGCGATTCGGCGGCGATGGCGTCGGGGAAGGAACATGAAGCCGGTGAGTTCGCTCGCGGCACTGCACGAGGCGTCCGGCGCCCGCATGACTGAGCGCCATGGATCGCGAACGCCGGCGGATTTCGGAGACTCCGCGGCGGAGTACGACGCGATCCGTGGGTCGGCAGCGCTTCTCGACCTGCCATGGGTCGGTGTTCTGGAATTCGTCGGTCCGGACACGGCCGAATTCCTCAACAACATGATCGGCGCCGATGTGCGGGACCTCGGCGAGGGCTCCGGCTGTCGGTCGGCGATCCTGACGGTCCAGGGCAAGCTGGTGGGCGATACGGTTGTGCTCGGCTCGCCGGAGAAGATGGTCATGCTCGTCGACGCGAACCGGACGTCGGTGGTGGCGGAGCATCTGGACCGGTTCCTCATCGCGGACGATGTCGAGATTCGGGAACACGCCGCGACGCACGGCGTCATCGCAGTGAGCGGGCCGGAGGGTCCGCGCGTGCTGAGCGCGGCGGGGCTGCCTGCTTCGGAATCGCTCTGGGAGCACGAAGACCGCGGCGGTGTGACTGTTGCCCGCATTCGGCTGTCGGGTGAGCCCGCGTGGGCGCTCGTTGCGGAAGTCGGCGCGCTGGAAGGCATTTGGCGCGATATCGCGGCCGCAGGCGCCGTACCGGCTGGCGTAGAGGCGCTGGACGTTGCTCGGATCGAATCGGGACTGGCGGCCTACGGGTTCGAGGCGGACGAGGACCGAATCCCGCTTGAGGTTGGACTCGAGGAGACCGTCAGCACGGACAAGGGCTGCTATCTCGGACAGGAAACCATCGCCAGGGTGTTGCATCGCGGTCACGTGAACCGCGCGCTGTTCGGGCTCATGATCGACGGCGACTCGGTACCGAGGACGCCGTGCGATGTCTTCGTTGGCGACAAGGACGCAGGCGTGCTCACCAGTTCGGCGTTTTCCAGGCTTCTGGGAAAGGTCGTTGGGTTGGGCGTTCTCCGGACGAAGCGCGCTGCTCCGGGCGTGCGCGTCTCGCTGGATATGCCCGAAGGCCCGTGCGAAGCGGAGGTCGCTGAGTTGCCCTTCGTCGATGGTCCCGATTGCTACCGCGCCTCACCGTAGCGAGCTAACGGTACGTTCGGACCCCTCGTGAGTGGATCAGTACGGCGACGAAGAGCGCTCCGCACACCAGCATGTCAATGAATATTGTCACGATAGTGATCTGGGGGCTGAAGCGCTCGAAGAGCTGACCGATGAGCCACGGCAGCACCATGCTGCCAATGCTGGACCCCACCAGGAACGCGCTCATGACCTTGCCCGTCATGGTCATGCGACGCTCGGCGAAGTTCAGCCCGGTGGCGAACATCGACGCCATGAAGGCACCCATCCCTATCGACCCCGTCCACACGATGACCGGCGAAAGCGGCGCGATCAGGATGAGCGCGAGGCTTGCCAGGCAGCCGACGATATCGACCGAGAGGATGATCTGCGGTCGTGCCCACGCGCTGATAGGCACCCCAACCAGCCGCCCGATGGTCATTGATGCCCAGAAGGCCGATGTCAGAAATGCGGCCGTCGTCTCGGTGCCAACCCCGACGCGCAGCGCGTAGGTGTAGATCCAGCCGCCGAAACTCAACTCCGCGCCGACGAATGTGAAGAAGAACGCCGCCATCAGGACAAGCAGCGTTGGGTTTGCCGGTATCTGCGCCTCTCCGTCCTCCTCGTGAGCCGGGCGAGGACTGCGAAGCCGCACGAGCCAGATCGAGGGAAGCAGGACGAGGCCGGCGATCATCCAGTATGCCAGCGAGATGCCGTCGGAAACCGAGATCGCATAGGCGATTATGATCGGTGCTATGAACGCTCCGACGCCGAAGAAGAAATGCAGCGCGTTCATGTATGGGTCGACGTTCTTCCGATGGACCCAGACGAGGAGCGTGTTGCAGCCGACGTCCACCATCCCGTCGCCGAGGCCGAGCGCGAACAGGATCGCCGCCAGCACCCAGATCAGCGGGACGAACGGAACGACGAACAGGATGGCCGCCATTCCGACGAGAGCGCCAGCCATGAGCCGGTGTCCGGCGAACCGGTCATATAGACGGCCGGCGCCGAGCGTGCCGAGGAGGTAGCCGAGGGAGCGGGCGATGAAGAGGTAGCTGATATCCGCAAGTTGGGTCTGGGTCTGTTCCGCGAGGAAGGGCAGTGTCGGCCCGAGGACTGCCATCGACAGGCCCAGGCTTACAAGCGACGCGTAGTAGCCGGACGTGCTCGCCAGCGGCCGGATGCCATTTGGGTATCGCGCAGAAGTGTCGACCACGGCGCCGGATATGATCGTTTCCTGTTCCCTGGGTACTTGCATGATTGCTCCCCGCACTCTGGGTGTCCGACTGAAGAAGAGGCAAAGATACAGCCGGGCCGTCTGAGCGCAACGCATCGAGCATCAACGGCGGCACGAAGAAAATTCGTCCCGCCCACTTGACAGCCAGGGGAGGTCACCGTATAATTCAGAGCGTATTATTGCGGGCATGCATAAGCTTCCTTGTCAACGGCCTTCCCTCGAAGAGGATGGTGTACGATGGCACGTCTGACCCAGATTCAACACGATATCCTCCAGTTCCTAGCGGATTTTCAGCGGAACGAAGGCCGGTCGGCCACCGGTACCGAGGTGCAACAACATTTCGGGTATACGCACCACAGCACGGCTCGGCAGCACTTGCAGGCATTGGAGCGTAAGGGATACATCGAGCTTGCGCGGGGCGGGCACGGTGTTCCGTACCATATCCGTCTGCTTTCTCCGGCGTTCAGCGTAGTGGACACGCTGCGATTGCCCGTCCTCGGCTCGATTGCAGCGGGGACGCCGCAGGAAGCAATGGCGGAGGCCGACACGTGGATTGAGCGTCTCGACGACGTTCTGCCCGTGCGCCCGGGCGATTTCCTGCTCACCGTCAACGGCGAATCCATGATCGGCGAAGGAATCTTCCGCGACGATCTGGTGCTCATCAGGCCTCAAGATCGTGTGGAGCAGGGCGAAATAGCGGCCGTACGTGTGGGCACGGACGAGGCGACGCTCAAACGCATCTACGTAGAGCCGCCCAACGTGCGCCTCGTTCCGTCGCACCCGACGATGACGGACATGGTCTACCCAGCCGACGACGTGAGCATCATGGGCCGGTTCGAGGGACTCATCCGCACAGGCACCCGACACGCAAGGCGATAGCGCGATGACCGATCTGCACGAAACGCGACTTGAGGGCACCAGAGCGGTTGTCGAGTTGGCTCCACCGAGACTGGATGTCGAGGCGCTGGACGGCGTGTACCGGCACGCGGTCCGTCTCCTCTCGCGAGATGGGCTCACGGGTGTGGAGATCGACCTGCGTCACGTGGACGCGGTCGATAACTCGCTCGTCAACACGCTGCGCGCGATCGCCTATGAGGCGCGGCGGCGGCACCGGATCGTTCGGCTTCGCTCGATCCCGACCGTGCTCCGCTACGTATTGTCGTCTCCTTCCCATCGGCTTCGCTGGGCTGCTGGGCTGCTCTCTCCTGCTGACGCGATGCCGACCACCGCTCTCGGCTTCCGACGTAGACGCCCGACCTGGCGACGCGTCGCTTGACGGGGATTCGCCCTGCTGGTGATTCCTACCCCGTCACACGCCTTTTAATCGCTCCCCGCGCGGCTTATACTCTTCAGACGTGAGGGTAGGAGGCGACAGCCGGTTCTCCACGTACGCGCTTGCGTGCCACCGGTCCGAAAACGAAGTTGCGGTAGGTTGGCCACACTTGCATCAGCGGTCGGGCTCGTAGCAATGCGACTTCTCTTGAGATCTATCGTAATCTGTGCTGCGATCGCCGTCGTACCGGCGCTGATCGCAGCCGGGATGACGACTGCCCGGGAACCATTCGACCCCACTGCCCTGACTCTCAGCTGGATTGCGATCGCCCTCGTCGTTGGCGTTGTCGCCGGGCTGGTGCTCTATCGCGCCTCGCGAGGGTGCCTTGACGTGTTCCTGAACGCTGCGAAGGAGCTGAGCGCAGGGAATCTGCAATACCGCGTTCCTTCGGAAGGCGACGGCGACGTGCGACTCTTTGCCGACGCGTTCAACAGTATGGCGGAACAGCTCGAGGAAGCGGACGAGCTGAACGCGGCGAATCTGATTCGCGAGACATCGAAGTCCGAGGCAATCCTGCACAACATCGCGGACGGCGTGATCGTCACAGGAGCGCGCGGGGAGGTCATCGTCATCAACGCGCCGGCGCGAGGGTGGTTTGACGTTGAAGAGGAAGGCTGCCTCGACCGGTCGGTCGTCGACTGCGCGCGACTTGCCGGACTTGGTGAGCTGATTGGCGAAATCGGCGAGAGCGGCGACTCGGCGGTGCACTCCCGTGAGATACAGGTCGAAGTGCCGGGGCAGGTGCGGGCGACGATTATCAACGCGCGAGCGACGCGCGTCCTGACGGAGCGGGGTGAGTTCAACGGCGTCACAACCGTTATGCGGGATGTGACGGCCGAACGCGAAATCGACCGGATGAAGACGGAACTCGTGTCGGTTGTGGCGCACGAGCTACGCTCGCCACTTGTCTCGATCATGGGCTTCAGCGGGATACTGCTTGAAGAGAATCTGGAAATCTCCACACGCCTGGAGTTCGCCCGCATCATCAACGACGAATCGAACCGCATGGTCGAGATGATCAACAAATTCCTCGACATCTCACGGATAGAATCGGGCAAGACTGACGTAGTGAAGGTGCCTACTGATGTAGCCGACCTCGTGCGCCAGGTCATCGAGATCAACCGGGGTCAGGCTGACACCCGCGGCATGGATGTGCATTTCCACGCACCGAGCCGAATCACGCCCATAACGGTAGATCCGGATCTCATCGGGCAGGCATTGCTGAATCTCTTCACGAATGCGGTGAAATACAGCCCTGAGGACACGCGGATCGACATCACCGTGACTGAACATCGGAACACCATAGAGATCGCCGTTGAGGACCAGGGGTACGGCATCTCGGACGAAGCGCAGAAACGCTTGTTCGAAAAGTTCTACCGAGTGGAGGACGACGCGAACGTTCGCGACGTGAAGGGTACCGGCCTGGGCCTCTCGCTGGTAAAGGAGATCGTGGAGCACCACAACGGGCGCGTCGTCGCCGAGAGCACGCCGGGCGATGGCTCGGTATTCATGATCCACCTGCCGAAAGCGTGGGGCTGATCATCCTGATGCTTGTCGGTCCGTCCTTGGCTTGACGCAGCCCGCGCTGCCATGTAATCTCTGAGTGCTGAACTGACCGGTCAGTCTATACTCGACGCGAGGCATCTGGAGTGCTCAACGCCATCGAACTACTCACTGTTGTGCTCCCACTGCTCTATGCGCTCCTGACGGCGTCATACGGAATCGTGTTCTTCCGCGAGGAGCCTGCGGTGAGCCGGGTGCTCCCCGCCGCGCTGAGCGCGACAATCGTGCTCCACATAGCCTACGTGGCTCTCCTCACCGTGTCCTACCGACATATCCCGCTTGCGAGCATGTACGAGACGTTGACCATGGTGGCCCTGTCGCTCACGCTCGTCTACTGGATCACGGAGCGCATCGTCCGGACGCTGAACACGGGCATGTTCGTCCTCGCGCTGGTGTCCCTGTTTCAGACGGCATCGTCAGCGTTCGCTCAGCACGACCTCGAGGTGAATCCGATATTCAGCAGCCCCCTGTTCGCCGTACACACCACCGCCGCGGTCGTGGGATATACCGGGTTCGCGCTGTCCGCTGTGTATGGAATCCTCTACCTCATGCTTCATCACGAGCTGAAGGCGAACCGCTTCGGCACCGTCTACGGACGATTGCCGTCGCTGGGTACCCTCGCTTCCATGCACGAGCGCGCCGCGTGGGTGGGTCTGGCCGCGATGACGGCCGCGATCCTGATCGGCATGGTCTGGTTGCCGAACACGGAAATTGGCTGGGCGCTTGCGGATCCGAAGGTGCTTCTGACGGTCACCATCTGGACGCTCTACGCCATCGTGCTCCTTTCATACCGCGCCGGGTTGGGAAGCCATGTGCGGCTCATCTACATATCCATCTTCGGGTTCGTTCTGCTCGTGTTCTCGACTCTCGCAGTGAACCTCTGGCTTAAGTCGTTCCATGCATTCGCCTGATTCCGCGCGCGCAGGTGGTTCTTCCGACGGTGTACGCGTAGCTGTGCTCGGGATGAACCACGAGTCGGCGCCGATAGAGGTCCGCGAGGAAATCGCGTTCACCGACTCCGAGGTGCCCGAAGTCCTCGACGGGCTCCCCGGCTTCGATGGCGCGGGCGAGTGCGTTCTGCTTTCGACGTGCAATCGGACCGAGGTCTACCTGGCCGGATCGCATCCGGAGAGCGCTTTGGACGCAGTGGCGAAGTCGCTGGACGAGCACCGCCGGACGTCGGTGCTCCGGAATCCAGAGTGGACGTATCGCTACACCGACGCGGACGCCGTTCGTCACCTGTTCGCCGTTGCGTCCGGACTCGACTCCCTCATGGTCGGCGAGGCGCAGATCTTCGCGCAGATCAAGGCCGCATACGAGTTGAGCAGCGGCACCCGCCAGCTTGGTATCGTGCTCAATCGTCTGTTCCAGGCGGCGCTTCACGTTGGCAAACGGGCGCGGACCGACACGCAGATCGGCGTCGGCGCGGTGTCGATCAGCTCCGCGGCGGTTGGGTTGGCGGAGAAGGTCTTCGACGATCTGGGCGAACGGACCGCGCTGCTTGTCGGGGCTGGTGAGACCGCCCGCCTCGCAGGGGAGCATCTGCGCGAACGCGGAGTAGGACGCCTCCTGATTGCGAACCGCACGACCGAGAACGCCGAACGCCTGGCGGAGCATGTCGGTGGAATCGTCGTCCCGTTCGAGGATCGGGCGAACACCCTGCGCGACGCCGACATACTGATCTCCGTCACCAGCGCCCCCGGCGTGCTCTTCTCCGAAGAGGATGTCCGTACCGCCATGCGAGGGAGTTCGCGGCGAACTCTTCTCGCCATCGACCTTGCGGTGCCTCGCGACATCGATGCGGACGTTGGGCGATTCGACAACGTGTTCCTCTATGACGTAGACGCCCTCAGGGTGATGGTGGAGCAGAGCCTTGAGCGCAGGCGTCGCGAGATTCCGCGCGTCGAGGAGATCGTGGAGGAGGAGTGCGACGAATTCCTCGCGTGGTACGAGACGCTCGCCGTCACGCCGATCATACAGGAACTCCTGTCGCGATTCGACAATATCAGGCAGGAGCAGCTTGACCGGTACGGCCGCCAGTTTACCGACGCGGACCGTCGCCTCCTCGACCAATTCACACGCACACTCATGAACAAGATCCTGCACCAGCCGCTGACTCGCCTGCGGGCGTTCACGCTGGACGACCGTTGGGGCGCGGTGCGGCTCGATACGGTGCGGGAGCTTTTCGGGCTGGAGGGGAATGATGGCCGGTCGCCTGATCCGGATCGGGACGCGCGCTAGTCAGCTTGCGCGATGGCAGGCCGATCACGTCCAGTCGCTCCTGGCCGCCGCCTATCCGGAGGCGGGCCTTGAGCAGGTGCTGATCAGCACAATAGGGGACCGTGAGACCGGGGTGCCGCTGGCGAGCTTCGGCGGCGTCGGAGTATTCACGAAGGAGATCGAGGCCGCGCTGTTGGACGGACGTATCGACGTGGCCGTCCACAGTTTGAAGGACCTTCCCACTGCCCAGCCGGACGGTCTCGCGCTCGGCGCCATACTTGAACGCGAAGATCCCCGCGACGCATTCGTGGCGAGGGGCGTCAAGCGATTGGACGACCTGCCGACGGGCGCTCGTGTTGCGACGTCCAGCGTTCGCCGCCGCGCGCAACTGCTGCATCGAAGGCCCGATCTGGAAATCGTGTCGATTCGCGGGAACGTTCCGACGCGGCTGCGGAAGCTTGATGGAGAGGAACTCGACGCGGTCATTCTGGCGACCGCCGGCCTGAAACGCCTCGGCCTGGACGGCGCGATCACCGAGAAGCTCAGCCCCGAGACAATGCTGCCAGCTCCCGGTCAGGGAGCCGTGGCTGTTGAGCTTCGCGCCGATGGCGACGACGAGCTTGCCCGGATGGTTGCCGATGCGCTGCACCATGCACCCACCGCCGCGCAAGTCATCGCTGAACGCGCGGTCATGCACGAGTTCGGCGGGGGATGCCACACGCCGATCGGTGCGTACGCGGAAGTCACCGGCGGCGAGCTGAGACTGGAAGCCGTAGTCGCCTCACCCGATGGCCGCAGACTGGAGCGTCGCGCCGGGTCCGGGATCGTGGATGGCGCGGAGGACCTCGGTGTGACGGTGGCGCGCGCGTTGATCGATGCCGGCGGCCGGGAGTTCGTCGAGGAACCCGGCGGGGATTCGTAGCATGTCAGTCTCGCAGAGCGTAGCCAACGGAAGACGGGATCGAATCCTGACTACGGCTTCCGAGCTGTTCAGCCGGCAGGAGTTCGGGTCGGTGCTGATGGACGACATCGCCGCGGATGCGAACGTCGCGAAAGGTACGCTCTACAACTATTTCGGCTCGAAGGACGCGTTGTACGGCGAGGTCATCACGTCGCGGCTGGAATCGCTCGTCTCCGCGCTTCGCGACTCGTCCAGCCAGCGCGACGACGTGCGCGTGAACGTGCGACGGCTGGCGGTACATGTCATGTCGTTCATGTTGAAGTATCCGGCGTTCTTCAGGCTGTGGAAGCGCGAAGAGGGCTGGATCTGCGGGGACGGTCAACATCCGTGGTGCCGGCTCCGGACGGAGCTTCACAGCGTACTCGTCGACATCGTCCGCTCTGGAATCGACGCCGGGCACCTGCGGGCGGTCGATCCCGCGGTAGCGGCGGCGCTGGTATTCGGCGCGATCGACGGCGCGGTATACAGGAACATCGGGGGCACCGTGAGCGACGCCGAAATACGCCGCGAGCGTGACGAACTGGATGAGTTCGTCTGGCGGGCGTTGCGCGCCGGAGTCGAAACGTGAGCGACGCTGCGGGCACGCGCCGGCGCGTGATCGTCACCCAGGCAGCCACGGTGGGGCGCCTCGCGAGCGCGCTACGGAGTCGTGGCGCTGATGTGTGGGAGTTGCCCACCATTCGGATCGAGTCGCCGGAGACGTGGGATGACCTCGATCACGCGCTGCGGCAATGGAGCGACTTCGCTTGGACGGTATTCACCAGCGCGAACGCCGTTGCCCCGGTCGCCGCGCGGCTGGAGCGACTCGACGTGGCTCGGACCGGTCCGAGCGTTGCCGTAGTGGGAGAAGCAACCGCACGAGCCGCGCGCGCCGCGGGATTCGACGTAAGCTTCGTAGCGCGGGAGTCGAGCGGGTCCGGCCTCGCGACGGAGCTTGCCGCGTCGAGCGAGCTGAAGGGCGCCCGCGTCCTGTTCCCGTGCAGCAGCATCGCGCGTAGCGACGTGCCGGACGGCTTACGGGCGGCGGGCGCTGACGTGCTGGAGGTTGTAGCATATCGCACGCTACCGGCGCAGGTCGACGGCGCGTCGGTGCGCCGGGCGTTCGCCGAGGGAAGCATCGGCGCCATAGCGTTCACGAGCCCGTCGACGGTTGAGTACTTCTCTCGGGCGCTGGGTGGGACGTCGCTCGATGAGGCGATTCCCAAATCCGTAGTCGTGGCCAGCATCGGTCCGACAACGTCCCGCGCACTGGCCGATCACGGCCGATCGCCCGACATAGTGGCGCCGGAGCCGGACGCGGATGCGCTGGCCGGTGCCGTCATTCACGCGCTCGAAGGAGTGCCGTCATGAGCTTCCCCGCGACACGGATGCGCCGTCTGCGCAGAACCGAGAATCTCCGTCGTATGGTTCGCGAGACACGGCTCTCGCCCGACGACTTCGTTATGCCGCTTTTTGTTCAGCATGGCGAGGGTGTGCGCGAGCCAATAGCGAGTATGCCGGGCAACTTCCGGATGTCCGTGGACCTGCTGGTCGAAGAGTGCCGCGAGATCGCCGGGCTGGGCATACCGTCGGTGATTCTGTTCGGCATTCCGGCAAGCAAGGACCCCGTCGGTAGCGAAGGCTACGACGAGCACGGCATCGTCGCGGAGGCGATCCGTGCGGTCAAGGCCGCCGTTCCGGACCTGCTCGTCTGGGCCGACGTGTGCATGTGCGAATACACGAGCCACGGACACTGCGGCATTCTCTCCGGGCACGAAGTGGACAATGACGCGACGCTGCCACTCCTCGCGCGGGAGTCGGTTGTGTACTCCGAGGCGGGAGCGGATGTCATCGCCCCGTCGGACATGATGGACGGTCGAGTGGGCGCCATACGGACGGCGCTCGATGCCGCCGAGTACTCAGACCGCGTCATCGTCTCCTACGCCGCGAAGTACGCATCCGCGTACTACGGACCGTTCCGGGATGCGGCGGACTCCGCGCCGGAGTTCGGAGACCGACGCGGCTATCAGATGGACCCGGCGAACGGCGACGAAGCACTGCGCGAGGTCGCGCTCGATCTCGACGAAGGTGCCGACGTGGTGATGGTCAAGCCCGCGCTGGCGTACCTCGACATCGTGTGGCGCGTGAAACAGGAATTTGGCGTGCCGGTGGCCGCGTACAGCGTTTCGGGCGAGTTCTCGCTCATCCAGGCTGCCGCCGCGAACGATTGGGTGGACCTTCAGCGCATCGCGATGGAGACGCTCCTGAGCATACGGCGCGCCGGCGCGGACATCATCTTGACGTATTTCGCAAAGGACGCCGCGCGCTGGCTCGCGGACTCGTGAGCGTGCGGGGCGCTTTCGTTCTCAGCGCGCTCACATAATGGGGATTATCAGTCATGCCGACTAAAAGTGAAACGTGGTTCGAGCGAGCCAAACGAAGCATACCGGGTGGAGTGAACTCCCCGGTGCGGGCGTACAAGGCGGTTGGAGGCACGCCGCCGTTTATCGCGCGCGGCTCGGGATCGCATATCTGGGACGCCGACGGTAACGAATACATCGACTACGTCGGATCGTGGGGGCCGCTTCTGCTGGGGCACGCCCGCGCGGAGATCGTCGAAGCCGTGACGCGAGTCGCTAGCGACGGCACGAGCTTCGGCGCCCCGACCACCGCTGAGGTTGAGTTCGCGGAGCTGATCTGCGAACTCGTACCCTCGATTGACGTCGTACGGCTCGTCAACTCCGGCACCGAGGCGTGCATGAGTGCCATCCGCCTGGCGCGGGGCGCGACGGGGCGCGAGAAGATCATCAAGTTCGCCGGGTGCTATCACGGGCACGCCGACAGCTTCCTCATCGAGGCCGGGTCCGGCGCCGCGACGTTCGGCGTCCCGTCGAGCCCCGGCGTAACCGAGGGAACTGCTCGCGACACGCTGAATGCGCAGTACAACGACCTTGAGTCCGTCGACGCGCTGCTGGACGCGAATTCAGGCGGCGTCGCTGCGATCATCGTAGAGCCGGTGGCTGGGAACATGGGCTGCGTGCCCCCGAAGACGGGGTTCCTCGAAGGCCTGCGGGAACGCTGCGACCGCCACGGCGCACTCCTGATATTCGACGAGGTGATGACGGGCTTCCGCGTCGCTCGGGGAGGCGCGCAGGAGCGATTCGGCGTTCGCCCGGACCTCACCACGCTCGGCAAGGTCATAGGTGGCGGTCTTCCCATGGCCGCGTACGGCGGCGGTGAGGACGTCATGCGCAACATCGCGCCGGATGGACCCGTGTATCAGGCCGGGACGCTTTCGGGCAACCCGCTCGCTGTCGCCGCCGGCATGGCGATGCTGTCGATCATCCGGGACGATCCGGGTCTGTACGACGCGCTGGAGGCAACCGGCGCCCGGCTTGAGCAGGGAACGCGCGATCTGCTCTCCGCTACCGGGGTCGTCGCGACTCCCCAGCGCGTAGGGGCGATGCACTGCCTCTACTTCAGCGCGAACGAAGTCACCGATTGGGATAGCGCCGCGACGAGCGACACGGAGCAGTTCAACCGGTATTTCCAGAGCATGTCCGACCAGGGCATCTACCTCGCCCCATCGCAGTACGAGGCCGGGTTCATCTCCGTTGCACACAGCAGGGACGATATCGACGCGACTCTTGCGGCGATGCGGCGAGCGCTTGAGGCAAGCGTAGGCGGTGAGGCCGCATGAAGACGCCCCGATTCATCAGCGCTTGCCGGCGGGAGCCTGTCGACCGCGTGCCGGTCTGGATCATGCGTCAGGCGGGGAGGTATCTCCCGGAGTATCGCGAGATTCGCACGCGGCACGGCTTTCTCGACGTGTGCCACACGCCCGAACTCGCGACCGAGGTGACGCTACAGCCGCTCCGCCGCTTCGAGTTCGACGCGGCGATCCTGTTCAGCGACATTCTCGTGCCGGTGGACGCCATGGGCTGTTCGGTTGAATTCAACCCGGGGCCGGTGTTCGATCACCCGATCCGCTCGATGGAAGATGTGCTGGCGCTTCACGCTCCCGATCCCATCGCCGAGACGGGCTACGTCATGGATGCCATCCGGATGCTCAAGCGAGAGCTTCCCGAGGGCACGCCGCTCATCGGGTTCGCAGGCGCGCCCGTCACGCTTGCGACGTACATGGTCGAGGGCGGCTCGTCGAAAACGTTCGACCGCGTGCGTCGCCTGCTGTTCGAGGCGCCGGACGTTGCCGAGCGCCTGCTGGACCTCCTCACGGCGACGGTCGAGACGTACCTCGCCGCGCAGGTCGAGGCGGGCGCCGACGCGATTCAGCTCTTCGACACGTGGGCGGGCCTGTTCGGCCCGGCGGACTACGCGACGTGGGCAGTGCCGCGCATCCGGCGCATTGCGGACTCGCTCCGGCCGACGGGTGTGCCGCTGATCTACTATGCGAACGGCGCCGGCGCGCTCCTGCCGCAGATGCGCGATCTCGGAGTGGACGTCATCGGTGTCGACTGGCGTACCCGCCTCGACGATGCACGTGGCATTCTCGGCGACGAGATCGCCGTACAGGGCAATCTCGATCCGACCGTGCTCTACAGCAGCGCCGAATTCATCGAGCAGCGCGCGCGCGAGGTTCTGGATCAGGCCTCCGCTCAACCGGGCCACGTGTTCAATCTCGGGCACGGTATCTTGCCGGACGTTCCGGTCGACAGCGTCCACGCGTTGGTGGATGCTGTGCGACGGCACGGACGAAGGGAGTCGTAGCATGTCAGCCAGAGAGCACGACGGGGCGCCGGAGGTGACCGTCGAGCTGATACAGAAGCACGATCGCCCCGGGCCGCGATACACCTCGTACCCGACGGCGAACGAGTTCACCGAGTCGTTCGGGCACGACCAGTATGTTGGGCGGCTCGAAGAGGCGGCTAGACGAGACGACGAGCCGATATCGCTGTACGTGCATCTACCATTCTGCCAGACGCGATGCTCGTTCTGCGCGTGCAACGTCGTGATCACCCAGCGCGAAGACGTGGTGGAGAAGTACGTCGACCATCTGCTACGTGAGATCGATCTCGTCGCGGAACGGCTCAGTGGGCGTCGGCATCTGATCCAGTACCACTGGGGCGGAGGCACGCCGACGCACCTCAGCGTCGGGCAGATCCGCTCCGTGCACGAGGCCGTGCGCGGGCATTTCACCATCGACGCCGACGCAGAGGTGGCGATAGAGGTCCATCCGCCGGTCACCACTCGCGAGCAGATCGAGGCCCTCGGTGAGCTGGGCTTCAACCGTCTGAGCATGGGCGTGCAGGACTTCGACTCCGGCGTGCAGGATCTCATCAATCGCTACCAGACGGTGGATCAGACTCGCGATTTGTGCGACTACGGGCGGGCGGCAGGATTCGCGTCGATCAACTTCGATCTGATCTACGGGCTCCCGCAGCAGACGCCGGAGTCATTCCGCAAGACGATCGAGACGGTGATTGAGATGCGCCCCGAACGGATCGCGTGTTACAGCTACGCGTTCGTGCCGTGGATCAAGCCGCACCAGAAGGCCATCACGCGCGAGATGCTTCCGCCGGCGGAGTTGAAGATCGAGCTGTTCCTCCTCGCACGTGAAATGCTTCTCGCGGCGGGCTATGAAGCCATCGGTATGGACCATTTCGCCGTCCCCGAGGACGAGCTGGCCCGCGCCGCGCATGATGGCCGGCTCCACCGGAACTTCATGGGATACACGACGAAGCTTGCTCCCGACATGGTGGGCGTTGGGATCTCGTCGATCGGCGACATCTCAAACGCGTATGCGCAGAATGAGAAGAAGCTGTCGCGCTACTACCCGTCGCTCAGCGAGGGGCTCCTGCCCATCGAACGGGGGTGTGAGCTTTCGCCGGACGACGTCATACGGCGCGAGCTGATCACGAGCCTGATGTGCAACCTGCGGGTCTCGGCGGGCGCTCTGGAGCAGCGTCACGGTATCGACTTCGCCAGCTATTTCGAGGGTGAGCTGGTTGAATTGCAGGCACCCGGCGGGCCTGTGGACAACGGCTTCGCGAGCCTCACCGACGACGGCGTTCACGTCACGGAACTCGGACGCCTGTTCATACGAAACGTGGCGATGGTGTTCGATCCCTACCTGCGCGCGAAGGCCTCGGATAAGCCGGTCTTCTCTCGCACCGTCTGATGGCGGCGTGAGTCGATGAGCGAGGAACGCATGGAGCGCGTCGGCGTTCTCCTGCTGAACCTTGGCGGACCGGATTCGCTCGACGCGGTGAAGCCGTTCCTGCTGAATCTCTTCAATGACCGGGAGATCATCCGGCTCCCTGGCGGACGGATCGGGCAGGCATTGCTGAGCCGCCTGATCGTCCGGTCACGGCTCAAGGATGTGCTCAAGAACTACGCATACATCGGCGGTCGCTCACCGATACTCGAGCTTACGAATCGCCAGGCCGGGGAGATGGAGCGGCAGCTTGCGAGGCTCGGCGTCGACGCCGTCGTCCGGCCGGCGATGCGGTACTGGCGCCCGTTCACCGAGGAGGCGCTCGCGGAGATGTCCGGACTGGGCGTGCACCGGCTCGTTGCGCTGACGCTCTACCCGCACTACAGCATGGCGTCCACCGGCTCCAGCGTGAACGAGTTGAATCGCGTCGTGGAGCGCGATCACCGCGGTGAGTTCGAAGTCACGAAGATCACCCAGTGGCCGGAGCTGCCGGGGTACCTCGACGCGCTGGCGCTGCGGGTCCGTGATGCGCTTGAGCGAGTGCCGGATGATCGACGCGACCGTACCGTACTGCTCTTCAGCGCGCACGGGCTGCCGGTGGACTTCATCGAGCGCGGCGATCCATACGTCGAACATGTCACGGCGACGATGAACGGCGTGCTCGAACGGCTCGACGAGCGACGGTCGTTGCTGGCGTACCAGAGCCGTGTCGGCCCGGTGAAGTGGCTTGAGCCGACAACGCCCGACACACTGCGCGCGCTGGCGAGCGAAGGCGTTCGGGATGTGGTCATCGTGCCGATCTCGTTCGTTACCGATCACATCGAGACGCTGGAAGAGATAGGCCGACAGTTCGCCGAACTTGCGCGCGAACTGGGATATGTCACCTTCGTTCGGACCGAGGCGTTGAACGACGATCCCGCCTTCATCGGCGCGCTGGCGAATCTCGTACGCGAGCGCTTGCCGACGGGTGCCTCAGGGGAGCCTGGAAGCGAATGAGCGAAATCGCGGTTGTGGGCGCGGGAGTTGCCGGGCTGAGTCTCGCCTATGAGATCCTGCAGCGCGACCCGGGCGCGTCTGTCGCGGTGTACGAGGCGGCGGAGCGTCCCGGTGGGAATATCCGCACCGATCACGTGGACGGATACACCGTTGAGTGGGGGCCGAACGGCTTCCTGGACAACGTGCCCGAGACGCTCGGTCTCGTGGAGCGGCTTGGGCTGGCCCCACGCCTTCAGCCCGCCAGCGACGCCGCAAAGCGACGTTTCATCTGGCGCGCGGGTCGGTTGCACGAGGTGAAGGCGAATCCGCTGGCCTTCCTTCGCTCTCCGCTGCTATCGCCGGCTGGGAAGCTACGCCTCCTTGCCGAGCCGTTCTCCGACACCCGGCCGGGCGTGGATGAGTCCGTGTTCGACTTCGCCGCTCGACACATGGGCGCGGAAGCGGCACGCGTGCTCGTGGATGCGATGGTGAGCGGCGTGTTCGCCGGAAACTCCAAAGAGCTGAGCCTCAAGAGCGCTTTCCCGAAGATGCACGAGATGGAATCGGCTCACGGCAGCCTGGTGCGCGCGATGTTGGCGCGAATGCGCGATCGCCGAAATGGTCGGCTCGCAGGACCGTCGGGAGGGCCCTCGGGGCCGGCGGGGCATCTGACGTCGTTCCTCGGCGGCATGGAGGAGTTGATCGGCGCGCTCGTCGATGCGCTCGGACCAGACCGCGTCACATGCGATTCTCCGGTTTCGTGGGTTGCCCACGACGGCCCGAACCGGCTGAGGCTCCGTTTCGGAGATGGCGAGGAGCGGTCTGCGTCGGCGGTGGTGCTCGCGACGCCGGCCTGGAACGCGGGTCCGCTCATCGACGGGATCGCGTCGCATGCCGCCGACACATTGCGCGAGATCCCCGGCGCGCCGATTGCCGTGGTAGCTCTCGGATTCCGGCGTTCGGAGTTCGAGCATTCCCTCGACGGATTCGGATTCCTCGTGCCGCGCGAAGAGGGACTGAGCATACTCGGCAGCCTGTGGACGTCAAGTGTATTTCCCGGCCGCGCCGACGAGGATCACGTGTTGCTCAGAACCATGGTCGGCGGCGCTCATGAACCCGACGCGCTTTCTCTGTCCGACGACGGGCTCGTGGAGCTGGCACGGAACGATCTGGCCCTGGCCATGGGCGTTCGCGCCGAGCCGGCGTTCCGTCGAGTGTACCGGTCGCCGAAGGGCATCCCCCAGTACGTTTCGGGGCATGAGCGGCGCGTAGCGGTCGTAGAGGATGCCTGCCGGAGCCTGCCGGGTCTGTACGTTGCGGGGAACTCGTATCGAGGGATCGCCGTCAACTCCTGCATTCGCGACGCCGGGCCGCTTGCCGATCGGATACTTGGCGAAGCGAGCTAGCTTCCGGGCGCGCGCTCACCACCGCCGCGCGATTCATCGGCGAATGCTCGAAACGCTGTCTGGTCGAATAGCACGAAGCGCACGAGTTCGACGCTGGACTCTCCTCGCAGTAACTCCGACGCCTCGCCGACCATGATCTCCGCGCACTCTCGCAGCGGGAATCCTCCGACGCCGGTGCCGATCGATGGAAACGCGATCGACCGGCAGCCGCATTCGTGCGCGCGAAGCAGGGCGTTCCGCGTCGACTCGCGGATGAGCGTCGCGTCGGTGCGCAGATCCGGTCCCATGCCGGCGGCGTGGATGACGAGCTTCGCCGTGAGCGACCCCGCGCCGGTAGCTACCGCCTCACCGGGCGAGATGGGACCCTTCGCGATGGCCTCCCGCTCGATTTCAGCTCCGCCCCGGCGTTTGATCGCACCAGCCACTCCGGAACCCATCCAGAGCGCACTGTTTGCCGCGTTCACGACGGCGTCGGTGTCCTGGACGGATATGTCGCCCTCGACGCACTCGATCGTGCCGCTCCCCACCGCGACCGACATCATGTTGACCTCCCGTCAGAGCGTACACGACGCGTGGCGCGTCCATCCGCCGCCGATGTTCGGCAGGTGATCGTCACGCGCCACGCACATGTCTGTCTCGTCAGGGATCGCGCTGCTATGGTCCACCGCCGCTGCCGACGAGATTCAACCAGTCACCCAGCAGGAACTGCGTTCGCCCGATGAGCAGTGATATGCGGGCCATGATCGTGAAGCCGAATGACGCTCCGAACGATACCATGAGGAACCATATACCGATGCGCGACAGCGCACCGACGACTCCTGTGTGCTCCACGGAGAAGAAGAAATAGACCAACACGGATATCACGCCGATCATGATCAGCGCGGCGGTGCCGATGTCGAGGAAGAAGCACAGCGCGAACACCGCGGTCAGACCCACCGGGCCGATCCACGAGTGCATGAAGCCTTCCTCGGACGTATTCCGCCCCCGCAGGAAGTAGAAGCCCGCGATGACGAGCGCGGCGAAGATCGCGAGCATCCAGATGTCGCTCGCCGGCCATGCTCCCGCAGGGGGAGCCAGCGTCGGGTAGATCTGCTCCAGGAGCTGCGCGGAGATGTTCGCCGTGATACTGAGTCCCGCGGTGAGGCCGACGACGAACGCGAAAGAAATCCGGCTGATCCAGGAGACCGACGGCACCACTTGAAGGACCATCATGATGCCCATGGCCGCCGGTATGAGCAGCGACCATGCTGCAAGGTCGCGCTCGGGTGCGAGCAGCAGAGGCTGCACGAGGTCGGGCAGGAGCAGGTTATACCAGGTGAGCCCGGCTGTGTATCCGAGCGATACTCCCACGTACAGGTTCTCCGCCATTTTGAACAACGGATTGTCGTCGTACAGGAAACTGTAGAGCGCGATTGTCGCTCCCGCGGCGGCCAACGTGCCCAAGCCGCTCGCGGAGAAATCGAGGTTGCCTATTGCGATCTGCCACGCGCTCAACACGAGATAAATCGCGGAGAAAATGAGCGTCGCACGGCGGCTCGGAGTGCTCATCGCACGTTCCAGCATCATGACACCTCCTTGGATCGTGCGCTTCGCCGCTGCAGGAAATACATCGTGTTACCGAAGATGATGAACAGGATTATCACGAGGTGGACCGCGGATTGTGGAACCATCCCACGGACGGCCGATCCCGGATGGCCGACGAGCGTTTCATATTCCGACGCTCCGGCAAGGCCGGAGACGAGTCCGGTGAGCTGCCCAGATTGCAGGTACGGGAACATATCCGGCGACATGACCGCTGTCACCGCGCCGCCGAGTTTCACCTTGTAGCGATCCACAGCGTACGGGATCCACACGCTGCGATCGATCGTGTTTCCCGCGGCGAGGGCGAGGACGTAGTCGAACTCGCCGAGCTTGTTGACGCTGCTCATCACTTCCATTCCGCGTGTACTGTTGCCGTATGCGTCGAATGGGAATGCGGAGTACATGTCCTGACCCATGTTGATGATGAGCACCTGTCCGCCCGGCTTGTATCCGAGAAATACCCAGTCCCGGCCGGGCTGTTTGTCATACAGCGGCGCCACTGAGTCGAAGGCGGCCTCGGCGAGTCCTGCCCCATCAGGCCAGAGCGCAATAGCGACGACCTTGATATCGTTCCTGAAACACTGACGCAGCGCACTGATCGCCGAGGGCTGGAGCTCCGGCACGGTGCTGGGGCCGAAGTCGAACGATATAAGTACCGTCGCGTCTTCCTTGCCGCGCAGGCTCTCGATCGCGTCGTACACCTTTCGGACGTTCGATGTCGGGGTGATCGGGAACGTTACCGGCCAGAGCGTTGTGGCGACCACTGCTACCGCCACGAACAGGAAGATGACGCGCCGATCGATCGTGAGCAGTCGTTCGATCATCCGTCGCCCCCTCCCAGATACGATCGCTCAATGCCGAAGATGATTCTGAGCGCCGTGGCCACCATTCCGAGGTAGACGCCCAGCAGGATGCCCCGCTTGGCTGCGAGGTTCGGAATGCTCATGATCCATTCTTGCAGCGCCGGGAACTGATCCCAGACCAGAGCGCCTATGGGTACGCGCCCGAGCATCACAATAATCGCCGCGACGAGCAGGATTACCGCCTCCGTGGTGCGGGCTCGGAAGGTTCGATACGCCGCCGAGGCGATGTAGAACGCGAGCAGCGAGAACATCGTCGCGTCCGACGGGACTTGGATGTTGTAGAACAGCCAGTCATACGCGCCGCCCTGCGCGCGCGGTACGAACGCCCAGTTCCCGTTGTTGTAGACGACCGCGGACATCATCGCGCCGAAGCCCACGTAAACGAGCCCGCTATAGCCCCATCCCGCCTGCCGTTGCTTCATGCGGTTGGCGTGCATCCGGAGCAGGCTGTACATGGCGAGGAAGAACGCGAAACCGATGATGATGCGCGCCCAGATGGCGAGCAACTCATCAGTGCCCTGAGCTGCCTGATGCGGTATGAAATACATGGCCACCGCCAGCACGCCGACAACGAAGGCGATGGTGAGTGGCAACGTGCGTTTCAGGAATATCATCGGCAGCGCGCCTCCGACCGTGTGGGTACGAGTTTCAATGTCTCATCCTTCGCGGCTCTCTCGTGAACGTCTTAGAGCGGCATGACCAGATTGGTAATCCAGTGGATGCCGACAAACTCAAGTATCGCCCCGAGAACGAGAGTTGCCAGAACGATTGCCTTGCCGACGTCCTGACCACGCAGGCTACCGAGTAGTCTCGGCTCACGCGAGAGGTATGCGCTCGCGGCGTAGAGTTCCTCACCCATGAGCGTGTAGTCGCATGTCGTGACGAAGAACGGTAGTTGGGTATATGCGTCGGTGCCGGCGATCTGAATCGCGCCGATGTGACTGCCCGTCTCGGCGAACAGAAGCGATTCAGCGTAGAAATACCCCATCAACAGGACCGTGGCGGGCCGTTCTCGAACCATCATGCCATCGACCGCCGCCGCGTAGCTGAACTGCTGAGACGCGACGAACATGACGTCTTCTTCGCGATAGGCATCCGGCCGGCCGACCTCGATCGCCGATTGCTGGACAACCTCGCGGCTCACCGCCAGGACAACCGGCAGACTACACATGACGCGAAGCGACGTATCGTATTCGATCGCGCGCTGCGCTACTCGTCCGAGGACGTTCACGGCGGCGATCGTCGAAATATGGTCCATGTCTTCCAGCCCGTGTACGAAGTACACCGGCTTGCCCATCTCCGTCGCACGCCCGAGCGCCTCTTCCACCGCGTCCAGCCCAGCGATTTTCCGGATGTACATGTTTGGATTTCGGCGAGCGAGTTCGATGAAGACGAGGATTATAGATCCGAAAAATAGGACGAACACTAGGACGTTGAGCTTGTTTCCGCGGAACCAGTTTCCCTTGGCCTTCGCGCTGAGCGTCGTCGCGAGATCGGCCTGCGCGTCGCCGGACACCACCGTGAATCGCGCGTAGTAGGTCTTTCCCGCTTCGATTGCGACGCGCTCCATCGACTGGCCGGGTGCCGCCGGTGGCATGACATAGGAAGCCATCGTCAGGTACTGCGTGTCGCCGTTCGGGTATGTCCACCCGAACATGCTGCGATTTTCCGACACATACTCAGCGGCCTCGATCGTCGCACGCGCCGCGTAGTAGAATGGGCCGTCGGGAGATTCGGAGATGCCCACGTTGTATACTGTTCCCGGCAGTGCGTCCGGGTCGTGGGTCCAGGTTACGACCAACCCCGTGCCGTTGTCGTTCGGCAGGTCGGCAAGCCGGATGTTGTCGGGAAGGGATAGCTCGGTGGCAGCAGCCGGTATCGCGGCATCGCTCTGCGCATTCGCAGGTGGCGATACACACAGAGCCGCGCCCAGGGCCATCGCCGATAGAAGCCGGTGGAACCTCGGCGTGTATTCAATCATGCGCGATCCTCCGAGCGACAGCACCCGCTACAAGCGCTGCCTCTCCCAACCAGAAACCAACGTCGGCGAACTCCAACAGCCCGACGGGTAGCCCCGTGCGTGCCCCCCAGGCCGCCAGTCCAATCCAAGCGACGATGCCGTACGCCATCGCGATCAGGGCGCTGCCGTCCGGATCGTCAGTCGTGCCGACCGCTGCGGCGAGAATACCCCGCACGCCAAAGTACGCGATGAGGAGCGGCCCGGCAAGCAGATACGCCCCGATCACGATCCAGATCGCGAGTTCAACGCCGCCAGCGAGCCTGACGAGACTGCCAAGAGCGTCGCCGAATCCTTGCCCCGCATTTGCGACCCAGCTCCAGTACGCTCGACCGCTCACCTCGCCAATGGCAAGTGGCCCGATCCGTACCGTGAAGAACGGCATGGCGAGCGTCAGAACGGCCAGCGCGCCTGTCGCCAGGGCCACGATTCTGCGCGGAGTCCAGCGTCCTGCCATGGCTACTGCGTGATCGATTCGACGTTCGCGCGCGGAACAACCGCCCGCTCGCCGCCTTCGAACTCGACCTCGAGCACCCGCACCCTCGTCTCCGACTCCACAACCTGCAGATCGGAGGGCAGACTCGCGACCGCGCCGAGTTTCCCGAAATATGGCTCTCGAATGATGCGGACAGGGTCGCCGGTCTCCAGACCCAACGAGCCGACGGATTGCGCGGCGTCGCTCTCGGGTGGGTCACGCGGGACGATGATCTCCGGGCGCTGCACGCCGGCGCGAATCTGCGTCGCTCCGTTGATCGAAGCAACAAGCGTCTGCTCCGCGCAGCAGGCGACAAGGATGTCGAACGTCCCCCTCGCCATGGCGATTCTGCCGAACCCCTCCGTGACGATCACCGTTGTGCCGATGGTCTCCGTGCCCGTAATGGCGACGCCGAGATCGTAGCCCAGCAGGTTCTTGAGGTCGTCAGCGCTAATACCGCCGCTGATGACGCCGGCCGCCTTCACTCGCGCCGCCGCCCGGACCACGTCCTCCGATATGAACGAGCCACACACCAGCACACACCCTTCGTGCTCTGCCGTGATCGCGTCCGCGGACACCTCCTCGTCGGGGTCGGTGACGAGCATGCGCACCGGGCCGTGAGCCTCGCCGCCGATACCGAATATTCCCTGGATGAACGCCGCGTTTGTTTCGACCACGACTCCTTCCTGGGGTACCACCTCGACGACGGTGCCATCCACGTACGCCGTGACGTCAACCGGCCGGGGCGGATGCCGGAGCAGGACCTGCCCTGTCACAGAGGACACGCTCTCGACTACGCCGTCGATTGGTGACTTCACCGAGGATTTGAACCACTTGATGAACGGACGCGTTTCGGCGATCGGCTCATCGCGCGCCACGGTCTCGCCCTCGGCCTTGAGCATGTACTGGCTGACCTGGGCGGCGTCGATGCCGAGGAGATTCATCACGTTCACAGACGCCACGTCGCCGGGCAGTTCCGTGCTCGCGACCACGTCCTCGCGCGACACAGCGTCGCCGACGCTTACCGCCACCTCGCCCTTGAGCGGGAGTATCCGGCGCCGCTGTACCGACGTGTACGGCGTCATCCGCAAGCCGGGCGTGTATGAGTGTGCCATGCTGTCGCTTCCTCCTCGCGATCGACCGAGCGGGCCGTCGCCGAGACATGTGCAGGCCCGGGCTACAGCCGCATGATGGTGATGCCCGCTCCATACGCGAACACGGTCTTGCTGTATCTTGACAGGGCGTCGTGCTTGCCCCAGAACAGACTCATGTCGATCCACACGTCTGATTCGCCGAGCAGACGGCTGTCGCTCCGAATCAGGTACAGGCACGTGTTCACCAGCACCTCGAACCGCAACGCGACATTCGTCTGGAGATATTGAAGCTTCCGCGTCTCCATTTCGATGCTCGCCAGCGACCCCAGCCTGCTGCCCGCCACAATGTTGAAGCCCGCGTTGGTCGGGATCAGGCCCTGGCTCGCTATGTCTGGGTTCTGCGGCGCCACTTTCACGGCGTACCAAGGACGTATTGTAAGCGTGTTGATGAGTTGGTGCACGCCGTCGATTCGCGGCGCCGCCAGCCACTCATCGCCGATAGTGAATTCGAAGAACACGCGGTTCCAGCTACGTGACGACGCGCCTTCCAGGCCGTTGGATTCGTGATTCCAGCCGAACTTCGTTCGCGTGCGCGCGGATTCGCCCGTGCCGGACTTGGCGAAGTAGATGTCCGGGCTGAACATGTGTTCCTGGATCGGCGATGAGTACTCGTACAGGTCCCACAGTGTTGTCTGCGAGTAGCCTATGAACAGCGCCCAGATCGGCTGAATGCCGAGGCGCTCCCGCCAGGATGTCGGCATTCGCGCTATTCTCAGGCTCGAGCTGAACTGGAATTTCGCCAGCAGGTTCGGATACCAGGATCCGTCGTCGAAATAGCCGTACGCGAAATAGGCGTAGTTCGGCCGATATGGCTCGAACATCTCGTTCCGGGCCGTCGTGTCCGGCTCGTCGAGTTCGAGTGGCGACGCCTGCGCTGCCTGCGCACGGTATGCTCCCGCCGTGACGCTGACCGCTGCCAGAAGAATCGCAAACCCCATTCCGGGTCTCGGCGATGGTGCCATGTCCTGCTCCGCAACCTGTGTGAGAACATCCCGTTACGGCGATGGTTATGTCGGATACTGATCGGTCGCCTCGCTCCACCTGTTCGCGTCTGCCACCTGGGCTGCGCGATCGTCCGCGAACTCCATCGGGCGGCCGCGGCCGTCGACGACGACGCCCACGATACCTCCGTGGACGGTCGCTTCGACTTCGTTACCCGCACCCGCGCCGAAATCCCATCCGCGTTCGGCGTCGATACGAATCGTCGCCGTCTCGTCGAGCCCGAGTGGGTAGAAGTGCAGGTCTCCGAGAGCAAGCGTCGCCTCATGCGGGGTCCCGTCCGGGAGCGTGATCGAATATCCGGCGATCCGAGCGCCGGGCTTGCCTTTGCCACGCGGCGCGACGCACGTGCCGAGGTAGATCATGCAATCGCGCTCGAATACCTCGGTCGCTGCGTTCTCGTCGACGGTGGAGAGCACGCCGAGGTGGGGCATCATGAAGATGCTGTCCACCGCCAGACGCGTGATGCCCTCTGGCTGGAACGCGTCGATCATCATCTGCATCGACTGCTGCCGACGCGGCGCGTGGCTAAGTACGCCTCCCGAGCCGACCAGGAGGTCCAGTCCCATCATGTCGATCAGGCTGCTGTCGTCGCCCTGCGAGAAGACATCGGAAAGCGTGCGCTCCTTCTGCACTCCCTTGAGCCCGGTCGCCAACGCTTTGTGCTGCACGAACGCGAGCCGTAACGCCTCGCGGGCGATGGCCTGTTCAATCTTCAGCTCGTCGAGCATCTGCGGGATAGTCGTCGGGCGAATCATCTTGTTCTTGACGCGGTTGCGCAGGTCTTTCTCGTCGATGTCGACAGGTACCCAACGCATGATGTTGTCGAGTCCCGCTTCCGCCAGAACGTTCGATACGCTGTACGACATGCCGAGGTTCGCGCTGACCGTGCGGTTGAACACCTCGTCGAACACGCTGAAGACATCGGTGGTGGCGCCGCCGATGTCGACGCCGACGATGTTGATGTCGTGCTTCCTGGCGATAGTTTGCATGATGACGCCCACCGCGCCCGGTGTCGGCATGATTGGCGCCCCCGTCCAGGACATCAGCTTCTTGTATCCCGGCGCTTGCGCCATGACATGTTCGAGGAAAAGGTCGTGGATCTCGTGGCGGGCGGGCATGAGGTTCTCGACCTCAAGCGTCGGACGCAGGTTGTCGCTGATGGTCAGGGCGGTCTTCTCGCCGAGTATCTCGCTCACCTGGTCACGGGCGTCGACGTTGCCGGCGTAGATCACCGGTAGCTCGAAGCCGATGCCGAAACGCGGCCTCGGGTCCGCGGCGCCGATGAACTCAGCCAGCTCCACAACGTGGGTGATAGTGCCGCCGTCGGTGCCACCCGAGAGCAGTACCATATCGGGCCGAAGCTGACGGATGCGTTCGATCTTCTGGTGTGGGAGCCGGCCGTCGTTCGAGGCCAGCACATCCATGACGATCGCTCCCGCGCCGAGCGCGCACCGTTGCGCGCTTTCGCCTGTCATGGATTTCACGACTCCGGCAACCATCATCTGCAGTCCGCCACCAGCCGACGACGTTGAGATGTAGATGTCGACCCCGGTCGTGCCGGATGACGGCGTGATGATCGTTTCACCGTCGAGTATCGTCCGGCCGCTGATTTCCTCGATCTCCTGGATGGAGTTGAGGACACCGCGCGTTACGTCTTCGAATGGAGCTTCGACGGTAGTCGGCGCTTCGCCGCGGAACGTCTGGCGATACTCACCGTCGACCTTCTCGATCAGGATGGCCTTGGTCGTAGTACTGCCGCAGTCTGTCGCTATGATGACGTTCAGGTTCGTGAGGTCACTCATCAGTCGGTTCCGTTACGTTGTTGGGCGATTCCGCGCCGCCCGGTGCCGCCGGTGTTCGTCGTCGGGCGGATTCCGCGTCGGAGATGGCGCGCAGGAGCGCTCCGACGCCCTGGCGGTGCTCCAGGATCTTGGCAAATCGCGCGTAGTCGTCTTGGCTGAGCAGCATCGTCGCGAATGGCTGGACGAACTGCATGAACTGGCTGGCCACGTAGTTAAGCGGCCGTCCCATCTCCAGGAACATGGTCGCTGGTGTTGTGAGCCGGCGGCGGACGACCATGGCCGCCACGCGATCCAGCAATTCCTGGTCCTCGGCGGTAAGCTCAAGGGGCGCCGGCATCGCGAACGCGTGACTCATCCCCGTTGCTATCCGAGCCCATACCGATGTGCGCTTGTGCGATGGCATAGACCGATTCCGGGTCGTGAGGGCAGCGCAGGTAACAACCGCGCCAGACGTCCAATCGCCGGGGGCTGGCGAAGGTTCCCAGGAAAACGCCTTCCGGGCGTAGCGCCACCCGCCGGAAACGGGTCCAGGAGAATGCCCTGTTCATCCCGAGAAACCGAACGCGAACGCCTTGCGAGTTGACAACATACGTAGTGGGAAGAAGATAGCGAGAAACGCTCAGCAGGAGAAACCCG
>CAZEAI010000069.1:0-27142 GCA_964510105.1 uncultured bacterium | reverse complement strand
GGTCCGCCCGTGCCTATGTCGCGAAAATTGCTCAACATCCCCTCGATACGCAGGCCGTTCGTGTCCGACTGAAACTGGAGGCCGAGATTCTTCTCGCCGGGGTAGTCAAGCGTGTTGCGGTATCCGGACATGAGCATGCCGAATCCGATTGTGACGTCGTCGAGCGCACCTACGCGGGCGTAGAGCGGGTCGCCGGGCTGCCCATACCGGATGTAGTAGATCTTGCGATAGATCGTGTTGGCGATTTCTGAGCTGCTTCCGAACTCCCAGCCGCGGTTGGAGAGGCCGCCTTCGCTGTTGAAGAATAGCTCGAAGTCAAGAGCCACCGCGAATTTGCCGATGGGTATCTCAGGTCGAAACGCGATGCGCTGCCACTGCTCGCCATCGACGGTTGTCGAGCCGAACGCTATGGAGCGGCCGCTCCCTGCTGTAGCCTCAACCTCGCCCGCATCCTGCGCAAGAGCGCTGGAAAGCGGCAGCGTCATCGCCAGCGCGGCGACAAACGTGATCCTGTGGAGCACACTGGTTCCCATGATACATCCCTCGGTGCTTGCCCGCCCAGCGGCCATCTGCCTGTTCGGCGGTGCGAACGCTTTTCGCGGCGCCACGTGAGCGGAAGGTGACTCGTCCGCTCACGGGGCGCGTGGGTGATTCAAGCGCAAAGATACGCCTGCGGAGCGCGTCTCCCAACTCGGCCCGCCGGTGGCGTGAGATGTCCAAAGCGCGGCGTCTACCGGTCTGGCGGACAGATGGCTATTGTGGTATACTTACGGCTGAAGTATGAGGGGGCTTCTTCGTAACGGAAAACCAACTTCACTGACCACGACCCAATCCAGCTTTCTTCCGAGGAGGACATGGACATGTTACGTCGCCTGAACGGGTGGTGCTCGCTGGCGATAGCAGTAGTTGTCGTCGCCGGCTGCGGGCAGGACGAGCAGGTTCGCCCACAGGTCCAGCCGCCACAGGTCGTGACCTTCGCCACGGACGACGGCGCGTCGATTGCGGGGACCTGGTGGGCTGTCGAACGGTCTCGATCCGCCGTTCTGCTGATACCCACCGCCGGATACACGCGAGGCACGTGGGAGACCACCGCCGGATTGCTGACCGCTGACGGCAGGTGTGTGATGACGATCGACCTGCGCGGGCAGGGCGAAAGCGAGCCGCCCGCCGGAACAGACATGATGGTGGTCCGCGCCGACAGTGCACAAGCCGTCGCGAACTACATGAAGGACGTGCTAGCGGCGATCAAGTTCATTCGCCAGCAGATGCAGAACGGCGGATCGATCGTGCTCGTAGGTTCGGATCTCGGCGGCGTGGCCGCGCTCTATGCGGCAGCGGTGACGCCGGAGGTCAACGGCGTGTCGCTCTTCAGCCCGCCCGGCGGCCTTGCCAAGATCATGGCGCAGGGGCTCGTGTCGCGCTACGGAGACCGTCCACTACTCATCATGACGGAGTTGCCGCTGGAGGCAACGCTCCACACGGCGCGCACCCTCGATAGCTGGTTGGGACGTGGGTCGGCTCTCAAGCTGCGCCTCAGCGCACAGGAGGCCCCCGTGCGCATCGATAGCCGTCCGGCTGCCGTCTCGACGCTGAAACGCTGGGTCGCGTCCACGGCTCACTAGGGAACAGCAGGGACACGGGATCGCGGGCGGCCCATCTTGATCGGTCGCCCGCTTTTCGTACCCGCCCGGTATGTTCCCTGCCCCGTCGGGAACGAGGACTGCCGCTCGGTCGTATGTGTTGGGGCAGCCCCGATACCGCGCCGGGAACCAAAGGTGCATCGCACGTCGTCGGAGAGGTGTAGAGCGTGCTCCCTCCCCATCCTTCCATGGAACGCCTCCCCTTAGCCCAATACGCGCTTGTCGCGTTGCTGATCGCTGCCGCGTGTGGCCGTGCGACGGCCGGCCAAGCCGAGTTCGAGCCCGACCGGATCATCGTGCGGCTCGGCGACGGACTGTCGAAGCCTTCCGCCGCGGTTGACGCCGTCATGCGGCGCTACGCGCTGAGCGACGGCGAGCCGGTGCTGAGTGACGGCCGAGCGCATCGACCTTCCAGAGGCGGCGTGTCCCAGTGGATGATCTACCGAACGACTGGGCATCCGCCTGAAGTTGCCGAAGCGCTTCGCGCAGTGGGACTCGACGCGCAGCCGAACTACCTCTACCGGCCGCTTGCCGCGCCCGACGATCCGCGCCTTGGAGAGCAATGGGCGCTGGAGAACATCGGCTTCGGGGAGGTTTGGGAGTACCTGCGCGACGCCTCACGCGACAGCGTCATCGTGGGAGTTATCGATACCGGCGTCGACTACGCGCACCCGGATCTCAACGGCAGGATGTGGCGCAATCTGTCCGAGGTGAATGGCCTGCCCGGTGTCGACGATGACGGTAATGGCTACGTCGACGACCACATAGGATGGGACTTCACCGATGCTCCCGGCATCGGCGCGACGGGAGATTTCCTGGACCGCGACAACGACCCCGCGGATGCTTACGGGCACGGCACCTCCGTGGCGGGAGTTGTGGCTGCCGAGGCCGACGACGGAGTTGGCATCGCCGGAGTGGCGCCCACAGCCCGGATCATGGCACTGAGGGCGGGAGCGGAGTTCGAGTTCGGTGGCGCGTTCCTCCAGGAAGACGATATAGCGTCGGCCATCGTGTACGGGGTGGAGAATGGCGCTCAGGTCATCAACATGAGTTTCGGCGACCTCGTCTCGACTCCTCTCATGCACGACGCGATGCGCTTCGCCGCGGAGGGAGGCGTCGTGCTCGTGGGGTCCGCCGGTAACGAACGTTCCACCGGGCTTCTGTATCCAGCGGCGTACGACGAGGTCATCGCCGTGGGCTCCATCGACGTGGAGAATGAGCTTTCCCACTTTGCGAGCTGGGGCGACAACATGGACCTTGTCGCTCCGGGGTCGGGGATTCTAACGCTCAACTTCGACGGTCAGTACGCCCATGGGTGGGGCACGTCGCTCTCGGGGCCACATGTAACGGCCGCGTGTGCGATCCTGCTCAGCCTGGCGCCGGAGCTTACGCCGCTGGAGGTCCGGTCCATGATCCGCGCGGCGACCATCGACATCGGTGAGCCCGGATGGGACCCCCTCTTCGGAGCCGGCCGTCTCTACCTGCCGACGTTGCTTGGCGTGTCAACCGCGCCTGTTGTGGAGATCACCGCGCCGGAGCGCCCCGACGGGGCGGACGCGAGCGTCGATTGGTCATTTCACGTGACGGGCATCCCACCGATTGCCTGGCATCTGGACTACGGGCCGGGAACCGATCCACGCGCCTGGACGGCGTCGTCGTCAGGGGTCGTCGAGGTGCCGGACGCATCGTTGGGTGGAGAACTGGAGACCGCCGAGCTTCCGGACACCGTATACGCGTTTCGTCTCACGGCCACGGATGCCGTCGGGAATACGCGGGAGGACCGAACGCTCCTCTCCGTGGACCACAGCGCGCCGGAGTTCGTGATGCCACCCGAGCCGGAGGTGCGTTGGCTGGATGACGCCCCGGCGCTCTTTCTGAGTTGGACCGCCGACGACGTGAGCTGGTCCGAAGTGATCGTGACGTACGATGACAATCCCGGCGACGAGCCGGAGCGCCTGAATACCGAGTTGGAGGCCGATGAGATGCTCGTCGAGCTGCCTCGCGACATGTCCCTGCGCCTGCCGGGAAGCGCGATAGTGCGGCTAACGAATCGGGCCGGGCTCTCCACCGATAGCGCCCCGGTGTCGCTCTCCGCGCCCCGGCACCGTATCGCCCGAACGGGATTCGAGTTGCGCGCCTCGCTGCCCTCAGGTACCGTGATGCCGGGAGCGAGGGACTACGATGGCAACGGGCTGCCTGAGATCGCGGTGAAGACCGATGATCGCGCGGCGTATGACACCGTTTCGTTCTACGAACTCTCGCCCGGCGGTGGGGTGAATCACCGTTTCGACGTGCCCGAGGCCATGCGTCCGTCGGCCACTTCGGATCTCGACGGCGACGGCCTCCTTGAGTTGATCGGCATCGATCACACTACCGGTGCGTTCCGCGTGAGTGTACTCGAGCAGCCCGCCGCGGCTGCGGCACCGACGCGAGTCGCCTTCTGGGGCCCGCAGATGGTCGGGCCGAGCGTGCAGGACTCCGACGGCGACGGGCGTGAAGACCTCATAGTCCTGGTCGAGCCCGATCGCACCGAACTCGCGGTGCTGGAGGCTGCTTCGAGCGTGGACGATCTCGCCCGCGTCGCGACGCTGAAGCCAGAAGCCTCCGAAACACCGAAGCGGTTCGGGATCTGGCGCGCCGTTGGTGATTTCGATGGCGATGGTAAGACGGAAGTAGCGGCTGGGACGGAGTCCGGCGACGTTCACGTGTTCGAGTCCGGCGGCGACAATTCCTTCAGCGAGATTCGCGTGATAGAAGGGGAAGGTGACGCCACGCGCGTCTGGGGCGGCGTTGACGTCACCGGTGACGGATTACCGAATTTCGCGGTCCTGAGCTTCCGGGGCGATGACGCGTTCTTCATCAGCCGGCGTCGCTTCCAGCTCGACGTGTACGGACCGTCGGACGAGCCGGTGCTGACTCACGTGTTCTCCGACCCGCGCACCGATGGCAATGGATTCACCACCGGTCCCGTCGGTCCGGACGGCGCCGACGCGCTCGTGTTCGCGATCCCTCCCCGGCTCTACGCGGTGTCGCGCGAGTCGCAGGGCGTGGGCGGCCTGGTCTGGTTCGCCGAGACGGGCAGATCGTCGCAGCCACTCGCGGTGGATCTAGACGGGTCAGGTGGCGCCGAGCTGCTCTTCAACGGACCGGACTCCGCGCTTATCATGGGGCGCCGGCCGCCAGACGCCGCGCCGGAAGCGCCACATGGCGTGGAAGTCGATGTTGTCGACTCGGTTGCGGTGGAGGTGTACTGGAATCGTGAGCCCGGGCCGGCGTACCGTATCTGGATGGGGTCCGACGAGACGTCGCTGGCGCCACTGGCGGATGCCGCCGACTCACAGCCGTTCGTCATCGCCGGTCTGACGGACGGCGTGCCCATTGCCGTCGCCGTACAGGCGGTGAATCGATCCATACCCGATAGTCTCGGCGTCGTAAGCGACGCAGTGACCGTGACGCCACACTCCGGGCCGCGCGTCGTGTCCGCGTCGCTGGTGGGAGATCGCCGTGCGATCGTCGAGGTCGACGCGCACCTGTGGAGCGGGGCCATCGATCCGCGATACTACGAGATCATGGACGGCGGCGAGACGACGTCGCCATCGTCGGTGATTCTGGATCGCACAGGGCGCAGAGTCGTGTTGGGTTTCCGCGAACCCATCGCGGCGTCTGGAACCCCCCCGTCACTGACGCTCACCGTCAGGGATACGACCGGGGCGTCGCGGTCCACGACGGTAGCGCTTCTGCCCGTTGGCGACGGAGAGTCGCTCGGCCTTGCATACGCCGTGGCCGTATCGTCGCTGGAGCTGGAACTCGGATTCCTTTCGCCGGTCGACCCCGCGAGCATCTCGCACGAGAACGTCCGGGCGATCGGGGGACCGGCCGTGTCGTCCGTTGCGGCAGCCGATGGCGACGGAGTCACGTTCCGAGTCATGTTGAGCGCCGGCCTTCCCGAGGATGCGACCACCGTCATCAGCGTGCATGACGCGCGCACTCAAACGGGAGCCACGTTCGATGCCGACGCCATGGTCTCGTCGCGGTACGTGTCACCCGCGGGACCGGTACGCATCACAGCGGTCATCCACCGGTCCGCCGACACCCTCTGGGTGGTGACGAGCCTCCCTCTGGACCACGCACTCATAGCGCGGGGCGATGCCATCGTCACGCCAGGAGTGACCGTGCGGGACGTTCTGGCCGGACCCTCCAGATGGGTTACCGTCATCGTGCTGCACCCCGACACACCCGTCGGGCCGTGGCGGGACGAATACCGCGTCGGCCTCGTGGCGAGGTTCTCCGACGGGACCGACGAGGTCCTCGATGCTACGTTCGAGCCAATCGGCACGAGTGTCATGACGGGGCACCTGCTTGCCGCCGATCCGCTGGACGACACGACGATCCGACTCACGTTCGACGTCGGGCTCGCGCCGCTTGCCCGACAGCCGGTAGGCGCAATCGACGTCGAGCCGGGTCTCACCGTGGAGGCCTACAGCGTCGACGACAGCGTCGCGATTGTGTCGCTTTCGGATCGCAGCCGACTCGGTCCGTGGGGCATGACCTACTTCGTTCACGTCGAAGGGCTGCTCGATGCGGACGGCAAGCCGCTCACGGAGTTGTTCGGGTTGCGCCTCGAACCGGGAACCGACTTGTCACGGTTGACCGTGTTCCCGCAGCCGTTTCTGCCGGCGCAGGACGCGAATCTCGTGTTCGGAGGGCTGCCGCCGGATACGGACGTTCGCATCTATCGGCTGGATGGTTCGCTCGTGCGGGAGATCGAGGGCGTCGAGACGGGCGGCGTCCGATGGGATGGCACGAACGACTCGGGGTCTGCCGTGGGGAGCGGCATCTACCTCTACGTCGTCGAGTCCGAGTCCGGGCGCGAGCTTGGGAAGATCGCCGTGGTGCGCTAGGGCTCTGATACCGGCCTGATAGCCATAGTCACTTCCGTCGGAAGTGAAGCTTCACCGGTGTTCCCATGAAGTCGAACTCCTGTCGCAGCATCCGTTCGAGGTAGCGCTTCGCCTGATCGCTGATGAATAGCGGATTGTTCGCGAAGAAAAGGAACGTCGGCGGTTTCGACGACACCTGCGTCACGTAGTAGAGCTTCGGTACACCGCGCTTGCTGCTGGGAAGTGACTTCGTGCGGCTCAGGCCGGAGAGCCACTCATTCAGCTTATGCGTCGGGAGTTTGCTCGTCCACCGCTCGTGTGCGGCGTTGACATCTTCAAGTACGCGCGTCGTACGCTGCCCGGTGAGCGCGCTTATGAACGACACCGGCAGATATGATCCGTCGGGGAAACGTCGCCACAGCTCGCGGACGAACGTACCCGCGGTGCCGTCGTCCTTGCCGGGCACCGCATCCCATTTATTGACAGCCAGCACGGTCGCCTTGCCCGAGTGCCGCACCTGATCGATCACGTCGATATCCTGCTTCACGAGGTGCTCGATCGCGTCGATCAGTACGACTCCCACGTCGCAGCGCTCGATGGCGTTGATGGTCCGGAGCGTGCTGTAGTATTCGATCGCATCGCTTGTCTTGCGTATGGCTTTCCCGCGACGAAGCCCGGCAGTATCGATGAGCGTGTAGCGCTCGCCGCCGAACTCGATCGGCGTGTCGGTGGTGTCCCGGGTCGTTCCGGGAACGTCGTCAACGACGAGTTTCTCGCTGCCGACCAGCGAGTTCACCAGAGAGGACTTGCCGACGTTGGGCCGGCCGAGTACCGCGATGCGAATCGAGTCCGGGTCCTTGTCCGATGTCTCCTCAGGTGGCAACTCCTCGACGATGCGGTCGAGCATATCGCCGATGTTGCGCCCGCTCATGGCCGAGACTGGGATAGGGGCGCCGAGTCCGAGAGCGTGGAACGTGTGCTGATCGGTCTCCCACTGCTCCGCGTCGACCTTGTTCACGATGAGAAGCGACGGCATCGTGCTCTTGCGCAGCTCGCGCGCGACGTCCTGATCCAGGTCGGTGACGCCGGTCTGCACGTCGGCGAGGAACACGACGACGTCGGCCTCGTCGAGCGCCATCTGCACCTGATCGGCGATGCGCAGTTCCATGACGTCGGTGGAGCGCGGCACGAGGCCGCCGGTATCCACGAGCAGGAATTCGCGGGAGTTCCACTGAACAGGGAGCATCACTCGGTCGCGAGTTACGCCGGGCGTCGGGTCGACGACGGCGTGTCGCTTCCCGATGATGCGGTTGAAGAGTGACGACTTTCCGACGTTGGGTCGTCCGACGATGGCTACCATTGGGCGAGGCATGGAGGTGTCCGATGTGACGGGGACGGCGGCTGGAAGATATCAACACAGGGCGCCTGGAATCGCAACCCCACAATGTACGGCCAGTTGGGCCGAATTGCCCAGCCTCGCAGCCTACCGAGGCGTTTCGCCCGTCTCTGCGCGCTCCTTGATGGCGTGCATTATCGTGCGCTCAGCGAAGAACAGCGCAGGCTCGACGACAGCGAGCCACGCGATACCGTCCTGATCGCCTTCGTAGGCCAGCCGCGTTCGGACAACGAGGCGCGATGCACCCTCGTCGACCGGTTCGACGTTGAATGACCAGGATACGCGGAGACGGTCTTCGGCATCATGGGGTTCCGCGATGCGAAGCGTGAACTCTCGGGGCCGCAGGCCGACCACCGCTATGGAATCGCCGTCATCGTCCACGAATCGAAGCGTATCCTTCTCGGTCGCCTCGAAGAGCAACCTGAGAATCCTGTCGCTCCGCTCTTCGCTGAAGAACGAAATCGTCATGTGTGCTCCGCGCTCGTGGCGCATACGGTCGGAGCCCACGTACGGCAGCCACTCCCAGATAGCGTCGGGCTCGGCGTCGATGGTGATTGCGCGGGTTGACTGGAACGTTTCTTCCGACAGAAGCCCGTCACTAGGAAGAGGCTGGACCACTTCGTCGTCGGTTGCGCCCCAGGTCAAGATCGCGGGTCGTATCGTCCAGGGGTAGGACAATACGGTCAGGACCAGCACGAATACGACGAACAGTACGATGTCGAGCACGCGTATGCGTTTCATCATAAACCCCGTCTGGCGCAGAGCGCCGCGGTGGACTCGTCACACGAGTTGAGACGGGTCAGCGATGGCGATTGTTACGGCGAGGAGGAGCTTCCGGCCTCAGCCGCGCTCCGTTGGAGATCCTCGCGGGTGTGCGGATCGGTCTCATGTTCTGCCGCCCGGTGCAGGGCAGGCACCGACCTCGGGCCCGCGATCCGCGCAAGAGCCCAGCCGGCATGCTCCCGCACGAGCGCCGACCCGTCGCCAAGTGCATGCTCCAGCGGCTCGACCGCCCGCTCGTCGCCGACGTTCCCCAGAGCGACCGCCACGTTCCGGACGAACCCCGCGCGCCTCGCGCGCAGCACCGGACTGCCCGCGAAGCGATCACGGAAGTCGGCCGACGTGATGCCGAGCAGGTCGACGAGATCGGGAGCCAGCACGTCGGCCCGTGGCGCGAACACGTCCAGCTCTGTCAGACCGCGCCCCAAGCGTGCCGCTCTCACATTCCAGGGGCAAACGTCCTGACACACGTCGCATCCGAATATACGTCCTCCGATGAGCGGTCGCAGGTCGCGCGGGATGCTTCCGCGGTGCTCTATCGTGAGGTAGCTGATGCACCGGCGGGCGTCAAGCACGTGAGGCGCCGTGAACGCACCGGTGGGGCACGCGTCGAGACAGCGAGTGCAGGTTCCGCACCGGTCGGGCGCCGTCGCAGTCGATAGGGGCAGCTCGGCGTTCAGGAGCATCTCGGCGAGGACGAACCACGACCCGTGTTCGGGGTGGATGAGCATCGTGCTCTTGCCGTGCCAGCCGAGACCGGTCTGCTCTCCGAGGTCGCGTTCAAGGATCGGCCCGGTGTCCACGTACGCGCGGCCCTCGACGTGATCGCCGAGATCAGCCTGTATCGATGCCAGAAGCAGGTCCAACTGCTGCCAGCAGAACTCGTGATAGTCTTCGCCCCACGCGTACGACGAGATGATTCCGGTGTTCGCGGGCGCTGGCTCGGGACGCTCTGCGGCGTATCGGTAGTTCAGCGCAAGCACGAGCACGGAGCGCGCGTCGGGCCACACTTCCCGAAGGTCGCGGCGCTCGTCGGCTCTTCGTTCGAGATATCCCATCGATCCGGCATGCCCGGCACGGACCCAGTCGCGAAAATGCTCGTAGGTTGGAAGCGGACCCGGTGGTGCGACTCCGAGCAACGTGAAGCCGAGGCGTTGCGCGTAGGCCGCGATCACGTCGAGCGGTGGCGGAGTCTGCATCGCATCCTGTTCCGTGGGTGAGGGAGCGGGGCGGGAGTCCCGTTCCAGCGGTCGCGCTGAATATACGCATCATGCCCGTCCTGACGCCTACCGCACGATCGTCACCCGGCGCTGCACGACGCCCGCGCCTGTGGCGAGGCGCACAACGTACACGCCGCTCGACACCGCCTTGCCCCGGTCGTCGTGACCATCCCAGCGCAGCGTACCGCTTTCACTCGCGGCTCCTTCCATCCTTAGCGAGCGAACGTGCCGGCCAAGCACGTCGTATACATCCACGCGTCCGAGCTTGCGGCTGACGGCGTGGAAGCTCGATGCCATAGAGGCGTTCGAGGGATTGGGGTGGAACGGGGTGAGAACCGGCGGGTCCGTATCCGCGACGTCGCTCAGCTGGGCAGGCTGCGACCGGCCGGGAATCACCCGGTAGTAGATCGATGCGGAGCCGTCCTGAATCACTATCTCTCCACCGTTTCGGTCGATGCGAGCGTTCGACGCTCTCCAGTTCAGCCCATCCTCGGACTCCTCCACGGCGATGACGGCCCGGTCCATGCGCAATCTCACTTCCATCGTGTCGGGCCTGTCGACGAGCAGAAAGCGGATCTCCGTCGCCGACCACGAGTCGAGAGCGTAGTTCGACGAGCAGCGCATCCTGAGGTGTGCGTACTCCGGCATTGCGAAGTTGCGGTAGTCGAACGGATTGCCGGTCATCCCCGCCTCACCCGCCTTCGCCATGTTGTACGCCTCTCGCGCCGAGACATAGTGGAGACGGTACTGCACGCCGTCGTTGTAGGCGGTCTCTACGTATGACCAGAAGCGCTCAGCAGCGTCTCCCCACAGGGCCGCTACCCCTTCGCGCAGGCTGTCAGGCTGCGAAATGAGGCTCTGCTGGTAGCCGTGGCAGTGGATCTTGACGAATATCCAGTCGTCTTGTCCATCGACGCCGACGCCCTTCGCCACCCATTCGTCGAACGATTCCGGCGAGAGCCGCCCCGCAGCATCCGCTGCAGGCCAGGGATCGCTCGGGCCCGACATGATGAGAAGATCGCCCCAGCCCGCGCCGCCGACGCTCATCAGTCGCGTGTTCCCGTCGCGGCGGTATGAGCCTGTTGAATCGTCGTCCTGCGCGTAGAAGAAGGCGTCCCGGATGATCGGATTCATCGGCCCCCACGCCGGAAAAGTGAAGTCCGCGAAACAGCCCAGCTCTCGAAGCGCCTGAAGCTCTCGGTTCACTCCGCAGTGTTGCGGGTTGGGAACTCCGGTACCCAGACCACCCAGATCCCGTGAATTATCCAGAGCCCACATGCCGTGGACGAATCCGAATGCTGTCCGCGGGCGCTCCTCCGCGGTGACAGCGATGCCGTACCGGTGGAGCGCCTCGATGAACGCTCGCGTCTGCGAGACGAACCTGGCGTAGTTCTCCTCCTGCGTGCCTTGCTCGCCGTGGTGGATGTGGACGTCGATCTCGCCGTAGCCGTCGTAGCACAGCTTGAGTATCGGCTCAATGAGCGCTCGCATCGCTTCCGGCGTGTCCGGTCGGTTGGTGTTGGCCTGAAACCATGAGTGACGCAGTGGTCGACCGTCCCAGTCGCGATGCCGATCCGCGAAAGCGGCGTACCGCTGCGCCCACTCCAGAACCGGGCCGGCACCGGACGCGACGTTCGGCTCCCAGTGATCGACGAACGACACGATGATGTCTGTGGGTTCGGTGGCGCTTGTTGGCACGGCGAGAAGGAAGGCGAATGCGAGCGAGGCGATTACGCATGGCAGCCGCATGTGACAGCACCTTTCTTCGGCAGTTCCAGACGGGGAGTCTGGAGGCGCTCCGCAGCGAGGATTCCCGTCGCGGAAGATGTATGGTGGCAGTGGTAGTCTGATGATGGCGCGTTACGCAAATGCCGGGCCATCCGGCCATGAATCCCGGTCTATGGGAGTTGGTGCGAAACACCGGGGCGCGGAGTATCGCAGGCGAGACGGTTGCGCGTTCAGTCTGATATTCGTCGGGAGAGAGATACGGGGCGACCCGGAGGCCGCCCCGTGGCGTTGAGCGTTCGTGGGTCAGATCGGTTCGAAGACGAGCTGTCCCGCGGGTACCGTTACCTCGCGGCGCGCTCCGCCCGGAAGCCGTTGCGTGACGACGACGTCCTTCTCAACCTGGCTGAAGTACATCGCGCCGCGCTCCGTGCTGCCGTCTTCGAGTTCATGGTCGACGATGGCGGCGAACACCTCGTCGGCTGCGCCGTCCACGATCGGATAGTCCGGAGCATTCGCGCCGAGCTTCGACGCGTTCGCCAGCGTCTCGATGATCATGCGCCAGAACGCCGGATTCACCGACGGATGATCGTGATGGTTGTCCTTCCAACGATCATCGCCCCGCCAGCCGACCCAGTCCGCGCGGTGCGGGTACATCGCGGTCGCGCCCTTTCCGACACGAGCCACGGATGCACCCAACTCCTTATCGAACTGCGCGTTACCAAGTCCGAGCAATTTCGCTCCGATGCTCAGGTCGCCCTCGACGGTGCCCGGCACGCCCAGATCGTGCGTGATGAGTACGCCGCCGCCCTCGACCCACGCAGCCAGCCGCTGCAGCTCGTCGGCCTCGTACGTCGATCCCTGGAGTATGATCACGTAGTCGTACTCCGAGAGGATGCCGTCTTCGATCAGGATTGGATCGACGAGATCGAAGTCGATGAGGTCGCGAAGCTCCTCGATCTGCGGCCAGAACAGGTCGCGACGGCGCCCGTTCTCGGCGAACCCGTGGTCGTCCTTCAGAAGGAAATGCGTCCATGGGTAGTACACGGCGACGCGGTTCGACCGGCGGTACTTCCCGTTGATGAACGGCAGTCCGCGTTGCAGGGCGAGTTGCCCCGCCGCGGGACGGATGTGCCCGTCGTAGAACCAGTAATTCGTCGCGTTCTGAGTCACGGCGTTGAATATGCGACCCAGGTCGCCGGCGCCGCACATATCGCCGCCCCACGGCTCGTTGCCGAACGGCAGGTCGTAGAAACGGCAGCAGGTGCCCGTCCATGAGGTGTAGGCGAAGTTGAAGGCGAAATCCGCGCCTTCGTTCGTCACGCGGTGACCGACGCCCGTGTGAGCCATCGCCTTCGACTGCGCCGACCACGATGCCGCGCGCGGAGGATCGCCCGCCCCGCCGGCGGCATTGTAGATCACCGTCGTTGGTAGCGCTTCGGCGGTGATCTCCGACCAGCGCATCATCCACCAGGTCATCCGGTCGACATACCAGTTCATCTCATCGAGCCACGCCCGGTCGCTCGTGGCATCCTCCCGCAACATGGGGACGACTGCGTCGAACGATGAATGCGCCGTTCCCCACGCGTCGTTCAGCGCGGCGATCGTGTCGTATTTCCCGGCGAGGCTCTTCCGGAAGTCCTCGACGGCAACATCTTCACCGCACCAGTGTCCGACATGGGTGTGATACATGCCCTTGATGAATACGCCGTTCGTAGTCGATTCGCCGAAGTCTCCGGCGATTCCCAGCATGATGGACTCGATCATGTCATGGTCGTAATGATCGGAGAACTGCTTCATGAACCGGTCCACTGCTTCCAGCATCACCGGGCTCCAGATTGACTGGACCCAGCTATCCTCGTCGTGTTCGAGGCAGCGGTTGCGGTAATCGTTGCCGGCTTCCAGCCACCACTTCGGCATGGCGTAGTGAGGCCCGATCATGATGAACGCTACCCACTTCATGTCGAAGCGCTTCGCTTGATCCACCGTCCAGTCGTAGATGCCCCATTTCCACTCACCTTCGGTCTTTTCGACGTATGACCAGCGCACGTACGATTGTATCGACGTCACTCCGAGCCCGCGGTACACGGGCAGCCACGGCGCTACGTCGCGGGCGGAACCCAGGTCGCCGTCCTCGAAGATCGATCCGATGTTGCCAACGCTCACGGGCTCATTGGCCTGCGCATAGTCGGCGCCGATTGCTTCGCGGATGCGCCGGGCGTGTGCGTCGAGGCCAGTCTCGCCCGCATCGTCTGGACGGTCGGTGGTGATCGCCACGCTCCGGATATGCAGGGGCCCCGATCCCTCGATCTCCACGTCGCAGCCAAGCGGACCCGCGCCGGCGAATCGAGCCGCCGTCAGGGGTACCGTCGCGCGCTGCCACGTCTCCGTCGCGGCGGTGTTGATCCACGAGTGCTCCCACGGCAGCTCCTGGTTGTGCGTGCAGACGTGGTGTACGAAACCCGCGCCATCACGCTCGAAATGGATGCCGATCCAGCCGTTCGTGGATTCGTAGAACTCGAACACGAGCCACGCGTCGCCGGCATCCGTCGGCGCGTTCTCGACCTTCAGACATATGGTGTTATCCGAGCCCGGCTTGTCGACCTGTGTGCCGCGCCAGTATCCCAACTCGCGTCTCGGAGTCATCGTCGGAGAGTTTGTGACGCATTGCTGTCCGCCGGTGTGCGTCGGCAGGACCGTGCGGTCGTGCTTGGCGTGGCGGTCCTGGACGCCCTGGATCACCCGCAAGCCGTCGGAGAGCGGTGGATCGTCGAAGACAACTGAACATGACAGGGAACGTGACATCGGTGAACCTTTCAATGGTCGTGACGGGCGGGGAACAGCTAGGGATCGCGGAATAAGAACGTCGCGCGCCGCATCGGGGGCAACGGCGAGCGGTATGTCCCGATTGTGCATCGCCAGCCTTCCCGCTAACGCAACACATGCGGTACCTTGATAGCGAGCCGCCGGACGTCCACCGCCCAACCGAGATCGCAGGAGCCCCGAATGACGCCAAGAGAGAGAGGGATCGCCGCGCTGGAGGGACGTCAGCCCGACGACATCGTCCCGACGTTTGAGCTTGTCTACTTCCTTGGACCGGAGAAGTTCGGTCGGGATTGGACCGAGAACATCAACGGTCTGCCGACAGCGGAGGAACGCGATCGGGGGCTCCGTGAGCATGCCGAGTTGCAGGTGATGATCGCGGAGGAATACGACTACTCTATCATCCGCTCGGACTACATGGAGGTCATGCCGATATTGCGCGAGTGGGGGATGGACAAGAAATTCCTCGTGTTTGGCGAAGCCGACGGCACGATGGCCATTCCGAACGGCTCCAACATGGTCGAACTCTCCGTGGAGATGCGCGATCACCCGCGCGAGGTCCACGAGCGACTACGCAAGGGCGCGGAGGCGGCCAAACAGCGCGGTCGCGAGATCGCGGATGCAGGCGCCGACGGCGTCACCATGTGTGCGGACTACTGCTTCAACGTCGGGCCGTTCCTCAGTCCGGATATGTTCCGCGAGTTCGTGACGCCGTACCTCTCGGAGATCATCGCGTCGCACCGCGAGAACGGGCTCTACACGATCAAGCACACGGACGGCAACATCATGCCTATCCTCGACCAGCTCGCAGAGGCCAAACCGACGGCGCTGCACAGCATCGATCCGCAGGCCGGTGTCGATCTCGCCGAGGTGAAGCGCATCGTCGGCGACGAGGTCGCGCTATGCGGTAACGTCAACTGCGGACTCCTTCAGACGGGCACTGACGAGGAGGTGCGCGACGACGTGCTCCGCTCACTTCGGGATGGCATGCCCGGCGGTGGCTTCATATTCGCCACCTCGAACTGCGCGTTCCGCGGGATGCCCCTCGAACGGTACGAGATGATGATGGAACTGCGCGCGGAGTTCGGGCGCTACGATTCGGAGACGAACTAGGCATCGGAATCGAGTGAAGCGCCGCGGTGTCTGCGCGGCATGAGGTGACTGCGATGGTGAATCCGGAGCTGAGCGAAAACGCGGAGATCATGCGCCGTGTCATGGCCGAGGTCGACGCTCTCGTGTCGTCGGTCTCCGCCGAGCAGCTCAACTGGAAGCCGGACCCGCGCCGGTGGTCCATCGGAGGGTGCGTCGAGCATCTCAACACGACCGCTCGCGCTATGGCACCCACGCTCAAAGCCGTGATCGACCGCGTCCGCGAGCGAGGTAACCGGGCCGTCGGGCCATTCTCGTACGGCGTCCTCGGGCGTACGTTTCTGAGGTACGCGAGCCCCGAGACCAGGTCGAAGAAATCGAAGACGCCGGGCATGTACGTTCCCGTTGCGTCCGCCTTCAGGGCGGAACCGCTGCTGGTCGAGTTCCGGAGGTTGCACGAGGAATATCTCGGGCTGCTGGAGCGGGCGGACGGTCTGGACTTGCGGTCGCGGGTCTCGTCGCCGGCGCTCCGGATCATGCGGTTCCCGATCGGAATCTGGCTTGCGATGACGCCGCGCCACGCCGCGCGGCACTTCGACCAGATGAACGAGGTCGCGGCATCGCCGGGGTACCCGGCGGCGGCGGCATCCTGACCGGAGCGGCGTCCGCTGCACACATATCCGATAGAGCGCGTCTCCGCGCGGCACTAACGTGGGGGGCGCCTCGATCCCTGTCGCGTGTGGCCCCCCCCATCGTGGCAGGGATTTTCCTGTACCGCCGCAATCCGGCTGGGGGCGACCGGCGGTGAGTTGCTCCAGAATCGCCGCACACGGGCGTCCTGCTCGTGGCCGTCTCCGCGCGGCGTGCCTATATTCAAGGTTCGCAATGCGGTTGGGTGACGAAACCGGCGCGTACCCCGATACCTTCGTTCGACCCGCCCGCGATCACGTCGGCCGCCGCCCAATCGAAACACATCCGAAGGACCGCATCCCAAGAGCGACGAGACATACACCAACGGCGATATCGAGGCGATAGAGACGCGCGAGTGGCTCGAATCTCTCGATCACGTCATCCAGACGGGCGGCGAAGAGCGTGTGCGTGGGCTGCTGGCGGATCTCTACGGGCGGGCCAGACAGAACGGCATCGATCTGCCCTTCAGCGCGAATACGCCATACATCAACACGATCGCGCCCTCGGAGCAGCCACCGTTCCCCGGCAGCAGGGAGGTCGAACGCCGCGTCAAGAGCATCGTCCGGTGGAATGCCATGGCTATGGTGGTGCGCGCGAATCGCCAGTCGGAGGGTATCGGCGGACACATCTCCACGTTTGCCTCTTCCGCGACGCTCTACGACGTCGCCTGGAACCACTTTTTCCGCGGCAAGGACCACCCATCCGGCGGCGACATCGTCTACTTTCAGGGACACGCGGCGCCCGGCATGTATGCACGAGCATTCGTCGAGGGGCGTCTCGGCGCGGAGATGCTGCACAATTTCCGCCGCGAACTCGCCGACGGCGGCGGGCTGTCCTCATACCCGCACCCCTGGCTCATGCCCGACTTCTGGGAATATCCGACGGTCTCCATGGGCCTCGGGCCGATCATGTCGATCTACCAGGCCCGATTCATGCGCTATCTGGAGGATCGCGCTCTCAAGGCTGAGACGGATCATAAAGTCTGGGCGTTCCTCGGCGACGGTGAGACCGACGAGCCGGAGACGCTCGGCGCGATTACGTTGGCTGCGCGTGAGCGGCTTGACAATCTCATCTGGGTGGTGAACTGCAACCTCCAACGGCTCGACGGGCCGGTGCGAGGCAATGGCAATATCATCCAGGAGCTTGAGCGCACGTTCCGTGGAGCCGGCTGGAACGTCATCAAGGTCATCTGGGGCAGCGATTGGGATCCCGTGATCGAGCAGGACGATTCAGGCAAACTCGTCGACGTCATGACCTCCATGGTCGACGGCGAGTACCAGAACTTCGCCGTTCGCGGCGGCTCGTACATTCGCGAGCGCTTCTTCGGCAAGGAACCGGAGTTGCTGAAGCTCGCGGAGAAATACACCGACGAACAGCTCGCGAAGCTTCGTCTTGGTGGACATGATCCAGAGAAAGTCTACGCCGCCTACCACGCAGCGATGCAGGCTGAGGGCCAGCCCACGGTCATCCTCGCGCGGACCATCAAGGGATACGGGCTGGGCGAGGCAGGCGAAGGTCGGAACGTCACGCACCAGCAGAAGAAGCTGAACGACGACGAGCTTCGCAGCTTCCGCACCCGGTTCGGCATCCCGATTTCCGACGACGAGATTCACGAGGCGCCGTTTTACCGTCCGCCTGAAGACGATCCCGCGGTCCAGTACCTCCACGAACGGCGGAAGGCACTGGGAGGCTACCTCCCGGAGCGCCGCGAGCGCGCGAAGGCGATCGATCCGATTCCATCATCGATGTTCGAGGAGTTCGCCGCCGGGACGGGCGACCGTGAGATTTCGACCACGATGGCGTTCGTCCGTATGCTGACCAAGCTCGTGCGCGACAAGGACATCGGCAAGCTTATCGTCCCGATCGTCCCGGACGAGGCGCGCACGTTCGGCATGGAGGCGCTCTTCCGACAGATCGGGATATACTCTCACGTCGGCCAGCTCTACGAGCCTGTCGATTCCGATACGCTCCTGTACTACAAGGAGGCGAAGGACGGGCAGATTCTCGAAGAGGGAATCACCGAGGCCGGAGGCTTGTCCTCGTTCATCGCGGCGGGATCGGCGTACGCGAGCTACGGTGTGAACACGATTCCGTTCTTCATCTACTACTCGATGTTCGGCTTCCAGCGCGTCGGAGACCTCATCTGGGCTGCCGGCGACATGCGCTCGCGCGGCTTCCTCGTGGGCGGCACGGCGGGGCGCACGACGCTCGCCGGGGAGGGGTTGCAGCATCAGGACGGCAACAGCCACCTGCTCGCGTACACCGTGCCGAACCTGGTCGCGTACGATCCGGCATACGCGTTCGAGATCGCGGTGCTGATCGAAGACGGCATCCGCCGGATGTACGTCGAGGGCGAATCGATCTTCTACTACCTCACGGTGGGCAACGAGAACTACGAGCAGCCGCCGATGCCCGAGGGCGAGGACGTGCGCGAGGGGATTATCCGTGGCCTCTACAAGTTCCGGCCGAGCCGTTTCAAGGATACGAAGGGCAAGCCGAAGGCGAACTTGTTCGGCAGCGGAGCGATCCTGAACGAGTGCCTCAAGGCGCAGGGTATTTTGGAAGACCGCTACGACGTGGTTGCCGATGTGTACAGCGTGACGAGCTACAAGGAGCTTTACAAGGACGGTCTCGACGTCGAACGCTGGAACATGCTCCATCCCGAGGACGACCCGCGAGTGCCGTACATCACCGAGTATCTGGGCGACGAAGAAGGCGTATTCGTCGTGGCCACCGACTACCTGAAGGCGTTGCCGAACTCGGTCTGTCGCTGGTTTCCGCGGACTCCCGTATCGCTCGGGACAGACGGCTACGGCCGGAGCGAGGGCCGCGGCCCGTTGCGCGAATTCTTCGAGGTGGACGCTCGGTACATCGCGCTCATGAGCCTGACGAAGCTCGCACAGCAGGGCGTCGTGGAGCACGCGGTGCTGAAACGCGCCATCAAAGACCTCGATATCGACGCTGAGAAGCCGAACCCCGCGATTTCGTAGACCGTCGGCGCGTTGCCCAGGGCACGGAATCCCGGCGACGCGATCGGCACACCGCAACATATAGGGAAGACGATGTCCACTGAAATTACCCTTCCAGACCTGGGCGAGAGTATCGAGTCGGGGACCGTTGTCGGCGTGCTCGTCGCGGAAGGCGAGGAAATCGTCGACGGGCAGTCGATTATCGAACTCGAGACCGACAAGGCCGTTGTGGAGGTGCCCTCCACCGCAGCGGGCAAAGTGACGTCGGTTGCCGTCGCGGACGGCGATGAAGTCAAAGTCGGCGCGGTGTTGGTGACGCTCGATGCTTCCGGCGAAGGGCCATCGGACGCAGGCGAGCCCGAAGCGGTGGAGGAACCCGCCGCCGAATCGGAGCCGGAGACGGTGCCCGCTGCTGCCCAGGCGCCCGCGCCCGTCGCTGCTGAGCCCGCTCCGCCAGCGCAGAAGCCTACCGAGCCGGCAGCGACAACTCCGCCGATCACAGCCGTCGTTGTGGCCGCGCCACCGTCCGAGCGACGGCATCCGCGCGAAATCGGGATCGACATCGCCACGGTCGTTGGAACGGGGCCGGGTGGCAGGATCACCGTTGACAACGTCAAAGCGCACTCGAAGGCGCTCCACTCGGCCCGCGCAGCGGCGCCTTCCGCCCCATCGCCGGGAGCGAGCGTGGCGCCGGTACCGCTGCCCGACTTCACGAAGTGGGGCGAGGTGGAGCGCGAGAAGCTGAGCCGGCTGCGCGTCGCTGTGGCGGCGAACATGGCGAATGCGTGGAACACCGTGCCGCACGTGACACAGGAGGACCGCGCGGATATCACCGACCTCGAACGGTGGCGCAAGGAGAGTGCGGCTCTCGTGGAGGCGCAGGGCGGCAAGCTCACGCTGACGGCGATCGCGCTAAAGATCGTCGCGGCGGCTCTGCGGGAGTATCCGAAGTTCAACGCCAGCATCGACATCGAGAGTCAGGAGATCGTCTACAAGCGCTACGTGAATGTCGGCGTCGCCGTCGACACCGACCGGGGACTCGTCGTGCCCGTCGTGCGCGACGCGGACCGCAAGACGCTGGTCCAGCTTACGTCCGAACTGACGGACCTCGCCGGCAAAGCGCGAGAGAGCAAACTCGGTCTCGACGACATGCAGGGCGGAACGTTCACGATCACGAACCTTGGCGGCCTGGGCACGACGCAGTTCACGCCGATTGTGAACTGGCCGGAGGTGGCAATCCTCGGCATGTCTCGCGGAGCGATGGCTCCGACGTGGGATAAGGAGCGGGGGGAATTCAGGCCTCGGCTCATCCTGCCCCTGTCCGTGTCATACGATCATCGAATCATCGACGGGGCGGATGCCGCGCGCTTCCTGCGCTGGATCGCGCAGGCGTTCGAACAGCCGTTCCTCATGACCTGAAGACGAGTTTGGGGAGTTCATGGACAAGACGAACGTAGTGGTGATCGGCGGCGGGCCGGGCGGATATGTCGCGGCGTTTCGGGCCGCCGATCTCGGCCTGGAGACGACGCTGGTCGACCCGGAGGAGAACCCCGGTGGTGTGTGTCTCTACCGCGGGTGCATACCGTCGAAGGCGCTGCTTCACATCGCGGCGGTCATCAACGAAGCTCGCGACGCGGAGAAGCTGGGCGTGAGCTTCGGCGAGCCCACCATCGATATCGACCGGGTGCGGGCTTGGAAGAACGACGTCGTCGCCAGGAACACCGCAGGCACCGGCGAACTGCTCAAACGTCGAAAGATCACGCACATACGCGGCCATGCGCGCTTCGACGATGCCACTACCCTCAGCATCAGCCTCGTCGAGGGTGGCGAGCAGCAATTGTCGTTCGACCACGCCATCCTGGCGACGGGATCGCGTCCCGCGGAAATTCCGAGCTTCGATATCGGCAGCGACCGTGTGATGGACTCCACCGGAGCGCTTGAGCTGGTCGATCTGCCCCAGCGATTGCTCGTCGTGGGGGGAGGCTACATCGGTCTTGAGATGGCAACGGCGTATGCCTCCCTCGGATCGAAAGTCACCGTTGTCGAGATGCTACCGGGCCTTCTGCCGGGCGCGGATCGGGACCTCGTCCGGCCACTTGAGAAACGCCTCAAGGAGACGTTCGAGAACATTCTGCTTGAGACGACCGTAGCATCGTTGGAAGAGGCCGGCGACAAGATCCATGTTGCGTTCAAGGCGAAAGACGGCTCGACGTCCGAAGACGCGTTCGATCGTCTGCTCGTGGCAGTGGGACGTCGGCCCAACTCTGGCGACGTTGGACTTGAGAACACGGCAGTTCAGGTGGATGAGCGCGGCTTTGTCGTTGTCGACGGGGCGCGCCGTACTGCGGAGCCGACCATCTACGCAATCGGGGACGTGGCCGGTGAGCCGATGCTCGCGCACAAAGCGTCGCACGAAGGGATCGTCGCCTCCGAGGCGATCGCGGGCCACAAGGTCGCCTTCGAACCGCAGGCGATTCCGGGCGTGGTGTTCACCGATCCCGAGGTGGCGTGGTGCGGTCTTACTGAGACCGCGGCGAAGGAGCGCGGCATCGATGTGAAGGTGTCGCGGTTCCCGTGGTCGGCCTCCGGTCGCGCGACGGCGATCGGACGGAACGACGGCATGACGAAGCTCGTCATCGACCCCAAGACGGAACGGGTTCTTGGCATGGGCATCACCGGCGTGAACGCGGGCGACATGATTGCCGAAGGAGTGCTCGCCGTGGAGATGGCCGCTGTGGCGCGGGACATCGCGCTGACCATTCACCCCCATCCCACGCTCTCCGAGACCATCATGGAGGCTGCAGAGGCGTTCTACGGGCAGGCGACGCACATCTACATGCCGAAGCGAAGGTGAGTCCCTGGGATCAGGATGGGGTCGTCAGGAGACCGCGAAAAGAAGGCGCGGACCGGTTAGCCGATCCGCGCCTTCTCGCGTATGGAAGCGGTGCGGACTGGCTACAAGTCCAGCCTCACGCCGAATCGGTAGAACCGCGGATTCAGGTACTGGATCCAATCGGTCTGGGGGCTGATGGGTTTCTTCCACAGCTCGTCCGGATCGTCCTCGTCGAACTTGTAGGGCTCGGTCAGGATGTGCAACGTCGACTCGTCTCCGAGAGCCACATCTTCGCCCTTGCCACGCAGGTTGAAGATGTACTCCGTGTAGGAGCCGGGGTCCGCGACTCCCGAGCTGTTCAGCCATTTCTTGTTGAGGACGTTCGTGACGTCGAGGTAGAGCGACGCGAATCGTCCGCCGGGCAGCGGCAACTGCTTCGTGAATTTCATGTCTACGTTCCACGTGTTCGTCCACGGGATGTAATTCTCCGCCGGAAGCTCGCGCTGAGGTACGCTGTTCGGATTGTAGGCAGACTCACCGCCTTTGCTCCACGAGTACACCGTTCCTAGGGACCATCCGCCGCGCAGTGTTCCCCAGTCGCGCGGTGTTCCAAGTCGAACGAACGCTCTGAACGATCCGCGTGCGGGCTGCGAGCGGACGAACGGTTTCGCCGTCGTCGCGAACAGAGCCGGATCCTCGTTTATTGTGGTGTAGCCGACTTCGCCTGTCCGGCCGTTGGCCATCTCGTAGGTGAGCATGCCGTTCACGAACCGCCCCGACGTCCGCGCGAGTTGTAGCTCCAAACCGCGCACGTCCTCCCAGTTGGCATTTCGATAGATGCCATAGTGTGAGATCCCCGCGGAGCCTGACATTTCAACCCGGGTGACCTGATCGTCATTGTACTTCGCGTAGCCGCCGATTTTGAATACAGCGCCGAGCGGCAACACGTGCTCGATGCCTACCTCGTACATCGTGGTGCTGGCCGGCCGAAGGTTCGGGTTATACATGAGCTCGATCCGGCCGTTCGTTCCACCGGGGCGACCATCGTGGATGTTGTACCCGTACAAGTAGATCGGCTTCTGCATGGAGTAGAATATGCCGTAGTTGAAGAAGAACTTCGTACGCAGAGCCACCGGGTGCGAAATACCCATGCGCGGCGCGAATCGCCAGTGTGCTTTGTTATCGCTCGACGGCCACGCACTGACCACGTCGTGGGGCAGGGGCGTGGCGTCGCCCAAGATCTCCTCGAGCTGGTACCAGAACGTCGCGGCGGACTCGTAGTACTTGAGATTGTCCGCGTCAGTCGTGTCAAGTCCGGCCTCTAAGAGCAGGCTCTTCATGACGCCTTCGCTGTTCGTCTTCCCGAAAATCTGGCCGTTGAACATGTCATCATAGAACCACGAAGCCTGGCCCGCGTCGAATCGCTCAAGTCGGAGACCGAAGTTCGCGATCATGCCGTCCGACTCGTACTTGTCCTGGAGGTAGGCGCCGAAAATCTTCGGCTGGGCGGCCGGGAAGTCCCCGCCGTAATCCCGCATCTGGCTGTTGTCGCCGCCGCCGACGCCGGCGGATATATAGTTTCCGGCCACTTCGTTGACGTAGCGGAGATCACGCCAGATAAGCTCGGCGCCGGTCTTCAACGTGTGCGCCCCGCGCACGTGCGTCAGATCCGCGCGCGCAACGCCCTGAATCCCGCCGGCCGACATCCTGTACTTCCCGCCCTCGCCGACAGTGAATCGGCCGGCCAGGTCGGTGAACCGGGCCCCCCACCAGCCTTGTGGGGATACCACCTCGACCACGTACGTGGTGTCGGCGACCGGCAGATTCTCGCGGTCACGCGGTGGGGGCTCCCAGGAGCGGTCTGCCCACGTGAATTCCTTGAAAGCGAATCTGGTCTCAGAAGGTGGTGTATCGTAGGCATTGGGATGGATAAACGGACTGCGCGCCCAGTAGTTGTCGGGGTCCGTTGCGTAGTCGATGTCCACGGGGTAGCCGGCGTCGCCGGGAGTCCACGTGAAGAGGGTCGCGAGCAACGCCGAGTAGTCCCAGGCGGACGGTGGTACGTACTTGGCTGTCTCGGGGTCCCAGGCACCCTCGCGCATGTCGGCCATGGGGAGGTCGCGCCTCAATTCCCAGTCCGACGTCGAACGGCCGAATGTTGCGTTGAGGAACGTCGATGCGTTGACGGTGTAGGTCATCGACGCGCCCACGTTGGTGAACGAACCGTCGAGCGGGCTGTTCAGCGAGTAGTGAATTCGGTTGTTGGTGTTCGGGCTGGAAGTCTCGCTCACCGATCCTATGAGCTGTCCCACTGAGCGCAGCGACACCGGATCGCTGGCGCCAACGTTCGCGCTGGGGAATTCTCGGTTTTCGATCTGCCCGCTTTCGCCCGATGCCGCCCCTGTGGATCGGCTGCGCGCCGTCATGTAGGAGAGACTCAGCTTCAAGTTGTCCGTCGGCGTGAAGGTGAGTTTCGTTTCGAGGCTTTCATCACGGTAGTACGGACGGATCGCTGGTACCGTCGTCATTTCGCGGTTCACCCGGTAGCCCAAGACGATGCCGCCGAGCCTGTTCGGTAGGCCCCATCCAACCGCCAGGTCGGCGGTGAGGTCGGGTTTGTCGGCATAGGTCCACACCTGCTCGTTCATGTTCGCCTGATATTCCCATGCCTCACGCATGTCGGAGGCGGTCCAGCCGTTGTGACCGAACGCCGGATTCTGACGCAGAATCTTCGCGTTCTCCCTGCCCACGCGTTCATTCCATCCGCCATGGACGCGATACGTCGCTCGGTGGTCGCTCACGAACGACATGAACGCTGTGTCGTTGCGCGTGCTCTCGTAGAATTCGGGCCAGTAGATCGGCCCGCCGGTCAGCCCGGAGTCGGATTGCGTCAACATCCAGTAGTCGTATTGGTCCTGATTGTACGCGCCGGGACCGAAGTGTTTGCGCTGCGTCGGCGCGTACGCGGCAACGGCTGCGAACCAGGGCCGCATGCCTCCGCGCTCGCTGCCCTCCTTCACCACCACGTTCACCATGCCGGAGCGTACGTTGCCGTACTCGGCGTTGAAGCCGCCGGTCAGCAGCGTCACCTCCGATACGAGCACCTGATTGAGCTGCGTGTACCCTTTGCCGGTCAGCCCGTCCGTGCGATCGACGCCGTCGACCTGAAAACGGATCTCGGACGGCCCGCCGCCGCGGATTTGGAGCTCGTTGTCGCGGACGACGCTCACCCCGGGCTGGTAGTCCAGCACATCCAGCATCTGGCTTACGGGTACTTCCGACACGCGGTCAGCATCGACGATAATCCGGGACGACGTTACGTCCACCTCGATGGGTGGGCGCTCGGCGGTGACGGTGATTCCCGCCATCTCGATCGCCTCTTGTCCCAGGCGGAAGTCGACGCGTGAGGTGAGGTCAGCACTCACGCTGATCTCGGTGATGGTCGTGGGATTGTATCCGATGAGCTGAGCGGTGAGCGTGTGTCTTCCCGGCGGCACCTGCAGGATCATGAACCGTCCGCCCGCGTCAGTAGATGCTCCCAAGCGCGTGCCGTCAACGGTGACGGCAGCACCCGGAATCGGCCCCCCGTCCACGTCGGTTACGGTCCCGGAGACCTTCCCGGTTGTGCCGGCCCACGCGGTCATGGCGACAATGGCCACTACGGCGACGAGGGCCGCCACCTGGAAGCGTGCGGTACGAAACGTGTCATGCATGCCTGCTCCTGCGGTCTGTGACTGACGCGACGAGACGCTAGCCGGACGCTAGCCGGACGCACTCCTGCCAGAGAGTCTCGTGATCGAGGACCTGCTTGTCAACCCGTATCGGAGCGTCGATTCTACAGGTCCAATCTCACGCCGAACCGGTAGAAACGTGGGTTCAGGTACTGTATCCAGTCGGTCTGTGGGCTGATGGGTCTCTTCCAGAGCTCTTCGCTATCGCTCTCGTCGAACTTGTAGGGTTCGTTCAGAACGTGCAGCGTCGACTCGTCGCCGAGCGATACGTTCTCGCCTTTGCCGCGCAGATTGAAGACGTACTCGGCATACGAGCTGAAGTCAGCGACGCCTGAGCTGTTCAACCACTTGGTGTTGAGCACGTTGGTGACGTCGAGATAGAGCGACGCGAAACGTCCGCCGGGCATCGGCACCTGCTTGGTGAACTTCATGTCCACCCGCCAGGTGTCGGTCCAGGGGATGTAGTTCTCCTCCGGAAGCTCGCGCTGAGGCAGGAGGTCCGGATTGTAGGCATACTCTCCACCCTTGCCCCACGAATACACGGTGCCAAGCGACCACCCGCCGCGCAGCGCGCCCCAATCCAGCGGCGCCCCAAGCCGGACAAACGCCCTGAACGATCCGCGTGCGGGTTGCGCGCGGACGAACGGCTTGGCAGTCGTCGCGAACAGGGCCGGATTCTCGTTAACCGTCGTGAAGCCGACCTCACCTGTCCGGCTGTTGGCAAGCTCGTATGTCAGCATGCCATTCACGAACCGTCCCGATGTGCGCGCGAACTGGATTTCGAGCCCACGGACATCTTCCCAGTTCGCGTTCCGGAACGTGTCGTAGCCGCGAACGCCCGGGCTACCAATGACAATCCTCGTCACCTGGTCCTCGTTGTACTTCGCGTACCCGCTGACCTTCAGGACCGCCGCGAAGGGCAACACGCGCTCGATTCCCACTTCGTACATCGTCGTGCTGCTTGGACGCAGATTGGGGTTGTACATCGCGTTGATATGACCGCTATTCCCACCGGGGCTGCCGCCGCTGATCCGGTATCCGTATAGATGAATCGGCTTCTGCATTGAGTAGAATCTGCCGTAATTGAAGAAGAACTTCGTGTGCAGGCTCACCGGGTGCGAGATGCCCATACGGGGCGTGAAACGCCAGTGTACTTCGTTGTCACTCGACGGCCATGCGGCGACGACATCGCCAGGCAAGGGGGCGTCGTCGCCGAGGATGTCCTCTATTTCGTACCAGAACGTCGACACGCCCTCGTACAGCCTCCTGTTGGAGCCGCCGCTCGTGTCGAGACCCGCTGCGATGACGAGGCTCTGCAGGAGTGGTCTGCTGTTGGTTTCGCTGAGGACCGGGGAGTAGAACAGAT
>CAZEAI010000068.1:0-27405 GCA_964510105.1 uncultured bacterium | reverse complement strand
ACGAACCGACGACGACTTCCGCGACGCCGTCTCCGTCGAGATCGCCCACGGCCGGTGCGGAGGGCAGGCCTACGCCCGCATCGTAGCTCCACAGCGGATCGCCCGAGGCATTCAGGCAGACCACGGCGCCAGTTACCGTGTTCGTGACGATTTCCAGCGCTCCATCGCCATCCATATCAACGGCGATGATCGCGGTGCCGCCGTGCTTGATCGGTGCTGTCCCGCTGTAGTCCGACGTCGGGTCGACAACGCTGTCGACTCTCGTTGCCGAGGGAATATCGTAGATCCAGATCACGTCGCCGCTGCGGCCCTCCAGGCAGTACAGCCGACCTGCCTGAGAAAGTACAAGCAGCTCCGGAGCGCTGTCCCCGGACACGTCGGCGGCCGTGGGGGCGATGGTGATTCGCTCCTTCAGATCGATCGCCCATATCTCGCGACCGAATGCGTCCAGTGCGAACACGGGTCCGATGAGGCTGGCTATGCAGACGTCGGGGCTGCCGTCGCCGTCCAGATCGGCGATCGCCGGCGAGCTATCGAGGTAGCCACCGGTGGTCTCATACACCCAGAGGGTCTCTGCGTTCCCAGCGAAAACCGGCGCTGACACAGCGAGTGTAGCGAGCATGGACAGGGCGAGCGCGAACCGGCGCATAGCGTCGTTCAACATCGAGAAATCCTTTGGGTGGGTGATCTCAGGGAGATTGCTTCGTAGACGTGCGAACGGCCTGCCACGACCGCTGCGCGTCAGCGATCCACGGCACTGCCTTCCATACGGCCATCAAACTTACACTCCGGAACCATCTCCACCCAAGGGCGACACGTAGGTCCTGATCGAAGGAGTGGCTTTCGGCGCAAGGCATCATCTCTGAATGTTCGATCCATTCGTCGAACGGTCATTCAATGGATCATACTGAAGCATTGACAATGAATGCCAAGCATTGTAGATTGAAGTCATATTGGACTCGCTGAATGGAGATTCGACATGACGTCCTCCAATCGTCGCCAGCGTGAAATCGAACGCACCCGGGTGGAGATACTCGAAGGCGCGGCGCGCGCCATCCTGCGGCACGGCTATGCCGCGACCACCATGCAGGACATCGCCACGGAGGCCGATTACACGGCGGCATCGCTCTACACGTACTTCAAGAATAAGGACGATATCGTCCACGCATTCGAGGAGCATCTGCGCGCGGAGGTGTTCGCGGCGTTCGAAGCGCCGATGCCGAGCGACCTCTCGTTCCGACAGCAGATCGAGTTCCTCTTCCAACGCCTTGCCGAGTCGGCCGCGAAGACGACCGACGTGAGGCGCGTGTTCTTCGACGTCCTGCCGGCTGGACGTGGCCTCGCGCTGCTGGCGGAACGCATCGAACAGTGGATGCGCGAACGAGCGGGAGTCGAACGGCTCGGAGTGTACACCGCCGACGATCTCGCCACGTTCCTTGCCGGCATACTCCACGGCTTCTCCGTCCGTCGACCAGAATGCGGCACGGAGAACGAGCCGGGCATCATGATTCCGACACTGGTCGATCTCTTCTTTCACGGCGTGAGCAAGGAGGCACAGTGAGACTCCCACGATTCATGTTTCCCGCGACGGTCTGGCTGTGCGCCGCCGGGCTCGCCATGTCGGCGAACGCGCAACCGCCCGACGCGCCGCGTACGCTGACGCTCGCCGACGCACTGCGCCTGGCTTCGGAGCGCAACCTGGCACTGCGGGCCGCTCGCGAAGAGACGGCCATCGCGCGGGGCAGCGTGCTGGAAACACGCGCTGTGGCCCTGCCGCACATCGACCTGGGAGCCCAGTACGTGCGCCTCGACGAAGTCCCCACGCTCGGCGGAATGCCGTTAGGGAAGCTCGACCAGTACGAACTCACCGCCGATGTGAGTCAGGTGATCTACGCCGGAGGAAGCGTTCGGGCCGCGCTGCGCCTGGCGAACGAGTACACCGGCGCTGCGGAGGCGCAGAGCGCCTACGCCGGCGAGCAGACAGCCTTCGCCATCCACGCACTTTTCAACCAGGTGCTTCTGACCCAGCAGACGCTGGGCGTCGCCGACCAGCAGGTCGAGCTGGCCAGGCGCAACCACGCGGATGTCTCCGCGCGGCTGAACCAGGGCATGGCGAGGCGTTTCGACCTGCTTCGCGCCGACGAGCAGGTCAGCAGCGCGGAGGCGCAGCACCTCGCGACCGCGAATGCCGTCCGGAAAGCGCATCTCGCGCTGTTGCATGCCCTTGAGCTGCCGCTGAGCGATGAATGCCGGATTGCTGGCTCCCTTCAGGCCGGCATATCGGTGGATGGCGCGGACGACCTGGACGAAGCGTTGCTGCGCAGGCACGACGTTGTGGCCGCCGAGCGCGCGGTAGCGATCCAGCGCGAGGCCCTGGCCATCGCTCGCGGCGGACGATTCCCCACCGTCGCGCTCTTCGGACAGGCGAAGCGAGCCAATCCGAGCCGTGCATTCGAAGACGAGTGGGAGAATTCCTGGCTGGCGGGCCTGCGTGCCGACGTCCCGCTCTTCGACGGGCTTGAAACGCGCGGAAAGGTCGCGCAAGCGAAAGCTCGACTTCGACGCGCACGGTTCCAGCGGGACGACGCAGTCTCCCGCGCGCGGCTGGAGATCGCCGAAGCCCAAGCCGACCTCGCAACCGCCGCCATGGTGGTTGACGCGAGGGAACGGAACGTAACGCAGGCGCAAGAAGCACTGCGTCTGGCTCAGCGCGCCTACGCTGAGGGAATGGGGCAGCAGATCGACGTGATCGGGGCTCAGACGGCCTTCAGCGGCAGCCGCTATCAGCTTGCTTCGGCTCGGTTCAACCACACCATGGCGCGCCGCCGCCTTCAGCTTGTGACCGGAAACTTGACATTCGCCAGCGCCTCAGTCGACGCGAACGCGAGCGACATACAGGAGACCTCCGAATGACCACGTGGCTAGACAGAACGATGGGAACGACGTTCTCGCTGACGGCGATAGGGCTGGCCCTCACGGTGGCGCTTTCGGCATGCAGTAGCGGCCAGGCCGATGTGACGAACGAGGCCGGAACACCCGTACGTGTGCAGCTCCTTCGCGAGATGACGTTTACGAGCGAGACACAGGTACAGGGCACGCTCGAATCGGTCCGCTTCGCGATTGTGCCCGCGAAGTCGTCGGGAACGATAGAGCGCATCCTCGCCGAGGAAGGCGACGTCGTCGCGAAGGGCCAGGCCCTGTGCGAGCTGGACAGCGAGAATCTGCGACGAGCCGTCGAGATCCAGGAGAACGAGTTGGCGGTTGCCTCCAACGCCCTGGCGGTAGCGAACGCGCAGGCCGCCCAGGCGCGAGCGGGTCAGGCGCTTGCCGAGAGAGACCATGTTCGCATCGGGAATCTCTCCGAGGACCAGGTCGTCTCCGCGCAGCAGATGGACCAAGCGGAGAGCATGGCAGTATCCGCCGCCGCGGCGCTCGACGTGGCCGAAGCGAACGTCGAGCTTTCGCGGGCCCGCGTCAGGCAGGCCACGACGGCCCTCGCCATCGCACGCCGGAACCTCAATGACGCGACCGTGCGCGCCCCCATCGACGGCGTGATCAGCATGCGGCACCGGGAGCGCGGCGAGATGGTGCGGTTCGGCGATCCAGTGTTCCGCATCGACGACCCATCCGCGCTGGAGGCCAGCGTTTTCGTCCCGGCTCGCTACTACGGAGAAATCGTCCCGGACACGACTGTCGCGAATGTCACCGTCGGCGACGTAGACCTGGGCACGCGGACGGTCTCGTATCGCAGCCCGACAGTCGACCGGAGGCTCCGTGTATTCGAGGTGAAAGCGCGGATCGACGACCCGCCGCCGGGCGTCGTCGCCGGCGCGCTGGCGGACGTTCGTATCGTGCTGACGGAACGGGTTGGCCGAGGAGTACCGGCCGACGCGGTCCTCACGCGCGCGAACACTACTGTGGCCTTCGTGGTCGACGAGGGCACAGCCCGGCGCACGGCGGTCCGGACCGGGCTTCGCACCGACGGCTATCTGGAGATCGTCGGCGGCGTCGAACGTGACGCCACGGTGATTGTGCAGGGCCAGGCCTATGTCAGCGACGGCGACGCCATCGAAGTGGTGGGGGACTGACGATGTTTCTCTCCGACGCCTCAATTCGCCGCCCCATCGCCATGTCCTGCCTGATCATCGGGCTGACGCTACTCGGACTGAATAGCTGGCGCAAGATGGGCCTCGAACTCATGCCGGAAGTAGACATACCGTACGTAACCGTCATGGCGGTGTACCCCGGCGCGAGTCCGAACGAAATAGAAACCGACATCGCGGAAAAGATCGAGGATGCGGTCGGGACGATCTCCGGACTCAAGCACGTCTCGTCCATCAGCATGGAGGACGTGGCCTTCGTAATCCTTGAGTTCCAGCTAGAAATGGACGTCGACGTAGCGGCCATGGATGTGCGCGAGAAGCTCGACGTTATCAGATCGGAGCTGCCGGTCGACGCCGAAGACCCCGTCATCCAGAAGCTCGACGTGAACGCCACACCGATCGTCACACTCGGGCTCGCGGGCGATGCACCTCTCGACGAGCTGTTCGACTACGCCGACAACGCGCTCCGGGACCGAATCTCGATCGTACCCGGCGTCGCCGACGTCGAGATCGTCGGCGGGGCGGAACGAGAAGTCCACATCGCGCTGGACCGTGACCAGCTCGCGGCGCGCGGCCTGAGCAGCATGCATGTTGTTGAGGCGATGCAGTCCGGCGTTCGTCTCATCCCCGTGGGGCGCATCCGTGAGAGCGGCACGGAGTATTCCGTGAAGTTCGACGCCGACTATCGCGACATCGAGCGTCTCGGCGACCTGGAGCTTGTCAGCGCGGACGGGCGGCGTTGCTACGTCCGGGATGTGGCGACGGTTGCCATGAGTACGGCCGAGGTGCGCCAATCCGCGTCCGTCGACGGTCAACCGGGCGTCGCTGTCCGCATCATCAAGAAGGCCGGCGCCAACGCCGTATCGGTGGCCGAGAATGTCCGCGAGGAGTTCGACGATATCCAGGCGCGGCTGCCCGGCGGCATGGACCTCATCTGGATCAGCGACAACGGGTCTTTCATCGAGGCCACGAACGCCAGCGCGTGGACCAACGTCGTTCAGGGCGTGGTGCTGACGGCGCTCGTCCTGTTCTTCTTCCTGTACAACCTGCGTGCACTGCTCGTCGTCGGCATCACGATGCCGCTCACCATCGTGATCGGATTGTTCTTCATGCAGATGTCGGGCATGACGCTGAACACCTCGACGCTGATCGCCGTCGGCATGTCGGTGGGCATTCTGGTGACCAACAACATCGTCGTGCTGGAAGGCATCATCAAACGACTGAGCGAGGGCGCTCAACCGGCGGAGGCGGCCAGCCTGGGCGCCAGGGAAACCTTCATCGCCGTGCTGGCAAGCGCGGGGACCAACGTCGTGGTGCTGTTCCCGCTGGCAATCATGGGAAGCATGGTGGGTAAGTTCATCAGCCCGCTCGCGCTGACGATGTTCATCATGACCGTCGTCTCACTGTTCCTGTCGTTCACGCTGACGCCGATGCTCTGCTCGCTCCTGCTCAAACCGACCGGAGGGGAGCGGCTCGGGCTCCTCAGCCGCATGGAAGACGGCTGGAATCGACGACTCAGCGCCACAATCGAGGCGTATCGGCGGGCGCTGGAGTTCATTGACCGTCGTCGCTGGGCGGCTCCCGCTCTCCTGGGCGCCGTAGCGTTGATGTTCGTGCTCGCGCTCGTGGTCGGCGGCGCGGCGGGCTTCAATCTCATGGCAGAACCGGACCAGGGCGAGATGTTCGTGAAGCTTGAGTTCCCGACGAACAGCAGTATCTCCGTAACCGAGGAGGGCCTGCGGGAAGCGGTGCAGCGTCTCGGAGACATGCCGCACCTGCGCCATATGCTGGTGACTGCCGGCAAGGCTGACGGCATGATCGGACAGTCCACCGAGGGTGTGCATCTCGCGCAGTTGTTCCTCCGCTTCTCACAGCGGACGGAGCGCGACGAGAGCATCCACGATCTCATGGAGATGGCGCGTGCACGGATGGAATCGTTCCCCGGCGCGATGGTGTCGTTGTCGATCCCGTCGATGATGGGCGGAGCCAGCTTGCCCGTGCAGATGGAGATCGCCGGTCCGGAACTCGCAACGCTGGACGCCCTCGCCGTGCGAGCGCAGGAACTCGCCGGTGACATCGACGGGTTACGGGACGTGGACATCACGACCCGCCCCGGCAAGCCGGAGCTTCGCGTTTACCCGAACCGCGCGATACTCGCGGACATGGGAATGTCGGCGGCCGGGCTCGGAGTATCCCTGCGAGCCAATATCGCCGGGATGGACGCGGGCACGTTCAAGTCGGGCGATCGCACGTACGACATCGTCGTGAAGTACGAGGAGCAGGAGGGCAAGGATCAGATCGAGCAGATGGCCATTCCCGGCCCGCCGGGGCACCCCCTGTCGCTCTCCGCGTTCGCCGATGTTCGCGACGCGCTGGCGCCTGTGCAGATATCACGGAAGGACAAGCGCCGCGTCACCCGGCTGTATTCCCAACTCGAAGAGGGAGCGCCACTGGGAACGGCCATGGTAGACCTGGGCGATGCCATGGACACACAGGCGGATATGCCTCCCGGGTATGAGTACGCGTTCGTCGGCATGGGCGAGATCATGGGTGAAGCCGTTGCCGCCATGGGAGAGGCCGGGCTGATCGGAATCGTACTCGTCATTCTGGTGCTCGCGGCGATCCTCGAATCGTTCAAGCAGCCGGTGCTGATCCTGGTTACGCTGCTTCTCGGGCTCGTCGGCATGCTGTGGGCTCTCGGGCTGACAGGCTACAGCCTCGACATCTTCGCCATGATGGGGGCGGTGATGATGGTCGGCATCGTCGTGAACAACGCCATCCTGATCATGGATCAGTTCAACGTACACGTCGCGGAGGGTATCCCGGCGCACGAAGCGATGATCGCAGCCGCGACGGAGCGTTTCCGTCCGGTGATCATGATCACCATCGCCGCAGTCCTAGGCATGCTCCCGCTGGCTCTCGCTTCGGGCATCGGCGGAGAAATGCGTAACAACGTCGGAATCGGCACTGCCGGCGGCATCCTGGTCTCCGGCGTGCTGACGCTGTTCGTGCTGCCGGCGCTCTACAACTTGTACGCGCGCAGGGGGCGGGCGAAGAGGGAGGCCGAGGTGATGGGCGCGCCGGAGTCCGCGGAGGCATAGCGAGAGCCGATAACCTGGGTTATGTATAGCTGGCAAACCACCGCCGTGCACACAAGGGGCGATCCGGTGCACCCGGTGGGACGGCGAGGTGTGGGGTTGGATTTCCTGAGTGCGGTCTACAGATTGTCATCAATTGGTAACAACCCTTCCAGAAAGGAGTAGACCATGATACGGCGAACGGTTGCCGCCGCCGTCGTGCTCATACTCGCCTGCCTTGGCAGCCACTCGGAAGCAGCGCGCGACGCAAGGGTTGAGATCGTCGATAACGACAGCGAGGTTATGAGAACAGTCCGAGGATATGCGCCCCGACGACTCTGGCTTGGAGTAACGGCCGAATATGGGGGCCGGGAAAAGGATTTCGAGGTCAAGCGAGTTCGAAGACGTTTCTCACAGAGCTACACTCTCAGTATTGATGAGATGCCGCGAGCGATCACCGAAGGCGTAACGTGGTACGCAGCGCTGTGGGAGAGGAAGATCGAGAACTGTGGATGTGAGTACTGCAGGAAGAATGGCTATCACATGGAGGGGCGCGTAGCACGCGACGTAGATTGACATCTGTGCTGTCGTTTCGATCAAAGCAGGCAGGACTTCCTGCATCATCGTCCTTCCCTAATGGAGCAAGAATATGATGCGGCAAAGCTACTTCTCCGAGGTTTCGGCTGCAATGCTCGCTGCTATTCTCGGAACAGCCGGCACAGCAGCCTTGCCGACCAATGCCTCTGCTCAATCGTGGTTCGATGGTTCTTGGGATGCAACGCTCTATGCTATGGCGAGTCACCCTCGAACAATCGCTCTTCGAGTGCTAGTAGAAGATGCTGACAGTCGAGTCCCACTGCGCCAGGTTGAGGTGCGAGTGACAGGGTCTCGACAGGAAATGGTGCGCGGCAGATCTCGGCGCCGGACACTCGAGCTTCGTGCTCGTACCAACAGCGATGGTATAGCTGTATTCGGGCTTGGCTGGCACAAAGAAAGCCAGTATGAGTCATCCATTGACGATATCGAAATAGTTGAGAGTATCTCCTTCCGGAAGCGCGGATATGAATTCATGGAGGAGGTGTTCTCGCTCGCTAATCTTGTTCAGAACGATAGGGCCTGGGTTGAGCTTGCCAACCGGCGCGGTGTGCACTATTTCGCACTTGAGCTTGGGACATCGTTCCGATTCTATGGACGGGAGAGATGTAGCGATGAGATCTTCTTTCGCCGTGTTCGAGACAAGCGGTTCGAGCAGGTTCGACGGGCGAGGAGCCCCGACTACCTTTCCCAGTCCAATCCTCAGCGCGAGTGCGGGCCCTATCTAGCCATCGAGCTTGAGGCGCGGCTCGATCCGATCTCAGTAGATCGCCAAGGGCGGCGAGACACTCCCAGTGATGAAGGGCATCGAGGACGAGAGAGCGGTGATCATGGATCTACAGCACGTGGTGCGTCAAGCTATCCGTCGGGTAGCCTCGAGCCATCCCGGGTAATCAAAGCGCATTCAGAACGCATAGCGGCCTTGGACGTACATCCTAGCCGAGGCCTGCTGATTACTGGAACATCATCAGAAATCGCGTACTGGGATTTCGATGCCAATAGAAATGGAACGTATCCGTATTCGGGATTTGCCCTTGCGTTCGACAGCGATGGTGACTACTTCGCCTTTGGTGGCAATGACCGATTGGCTCGAATTGCGAGGCTCAGAGGAGGACGTTTGCAGACGATAGGTCGGGTGATGCGGGGGCACTCATCAGCCGTGAACTGCGCGAGTTTCTTCTCACAAGAAGGCCATGACTACTTGGTTACAGGAAGCCGTGATGGCACCGTGAAGATCTGGTCGAGGCACCAACGCCTTCAGGGCTCACCTTCGATATCTCGGGACAATCTGTGTGCGGTGCAAGATATGGTCGTAACTCGTGATGAGTCCCATGCAATATCAGTTGGATTGGGAAGAACAAACATTTGGAGCCTATCACGGAGCGATTTCCTACGCCGAGTGCGAACTACTCCTCTGAGTGGGACATGTGTCGATGTATCTGCAGATGGCAGAGCGCTAGTAGTCGGTCTGAGAGAGGTCGTGCGGGTCTTGAGAGTCAGCGATCTACAAACAGAAAACACGTTCTCCGTGGAAGGTCGCGTTCAGGATCTGGATGTGTCCTCCAGTGGATCGCTCCTCGTGGCTGCAACTACTTCATCAGTGCATCTCCATAGATTCCCATCTGGAGAGCTCATACAGCGTTTCTTTGTCGATGGTGAGGAGTTCAGTTGCGCAGCGATAAGCCCCGCTGAGGAGTCGCTGATTGCCGGAACGGAAAGCGGCAACCTCGTGATATGGGATATCTCGGCAATCGAACATTGATCGCTGGGACTGTTACCGTGATGCTCCCGTATCTGTGACGTCGCCTGGCAATAGTACTAGTGGCACGCGATGTTGCAGATGTCCCCGATTCTGAGCACCACCCTCGCACCGTACACACACAAGGGGCGATCCGACATACCACCCGGATCGCCCCTTCGCGTTTCGTATGCCTACGCCCTGACCGGTGCTACTACTCCTGACCCGGATGCTTGATGACGGGGATCTCGTAGTCCTTCTCGCTGAGCTTCTCGATCGGCTCCACGCACGGGCAGACGAGGATGCCGTCCGTGTTGGTGTTGCCCTTGAACTTCGCCCAGCGCGCGCCGTTGGCGAGGACCTTGAGCACTTCCTCGTTGTGATAGATCGGGAACGTCTCGTGACCGGGGCGGAAGTAGAAGATCTTGCCTCGGCCGCGATGCCAGACGGCGCCGCTGCGGAAGACCTCGCCACCCTCGAACCATGAGACGAACAGCAGCTCGTCGGGCTCGGGGATGTCGAACACTTCGCCGTACATCTCGGTATGCTCCAGCTCGATGTACGCTCCCAGGCCGGCGGTGATCTCGTGGTTCGGGTTCACGACCCAGAGCCGCTCGCGCTCGGCGGCTTCACGCCACGTCAGGCCGCAGCTCGTGCCCATCATCCGGCGGAAGATCTTCGACATGTGTCCCGAGTGCATGACGATGAGCCCCATGCCGTCGAGGACACGCTTCTGCACGCGGTCGACGACCTCGTCCTTGACCTTCTCGTGCGCGGCGTGGCCCCACCACATCAGGACGTCGGTTGCGTTCAGCACCTCGTCGGTGAGGCCGTGCTCGGGCATCTCGAGGGTGGCGTACTTGACGTTGAAGCCGGGCTGCTTCTTCATGTACGCGCCGATGGCTCCGTGCATGCCGTCGGGGTAGAGCGCGGCGATGCCCTCGTGCTCCTGCTCGTGAACGAACTCATTGTAGATGGTCAGATTCAACTCACCCATGGCCCTGTCTCCCTTTCTGACAACCGTGAACGGGGTGGATTTCGTTGCTGTAGATGGCACTCTGGAATATCCACCTCTGAATAAGCCGGTGCGACGCCGATGTGGGAACCCGCCCCACGTCTGTACGAATGTCCGCGAAAAAATGTTCTACGCCTCTTGGCGTACCAGACATATGTCTGGTACATTGCAGATGACAACTACGGCGAGCCACACCTGTCGAAGGAGGCGCCTCATGGCATACTCACCGCCCGGACAGACAAGGGACCGCATCTACCGTTTCGTGCGCGACCGGCTCCTCGCCGGAGAACCGCCCTCGCTGCGGGAGGTCATGAAGGAGTTCGGCTTCACAGCGGTCGAGACGGTGCGCGCGCACCTGCGGGCGCTTGTCGACGCGGGCCGGCTCGTGCAGAGCCCGGGAGAGGCGCGCGGATACCGGCTACCCGACGGCGCTCGCCCGGCGCTCGTGCCAATACTCGGACGTGTGCAGGCCGGCGAACTCACCACGGCGCTCGCGGACCCCGACGGGTACGTCTCCGTCGACGCTCCAGCCGTGCGAAACCTTGGCGAGATCTTCGCCCTGCGGGTGCGCGGCGAGAGCATGATCGGCGCGAACATCCTGCCCGACGACGTGGTCATCGTCCGACAGCAGCCGACGGCGGAGCATGGCGATATCGTCGTGGCGCACATCGAGGGCGAGGCGACGGTGAAACGGCTCCGCTTCGCTCAGGACGCCGACGGTACCATGCGTGCGGAACTCCACGCCGAGAATCCCGACTTCGCGCCCATTGTGCCCGACCCTTCCGACGAGCTTGAGCTGTTCGGCAAGGTGATCGAGGTGAGGCGCTACCTGGAGGGAGCCCCACCGTGGGTGTCGTCGTAAGCGACAAGCGGACGATCCGCGCTCGACTCCACGCCTCCGAGCTGCCCGGAGTGAAGCTCGCGTCGATGCTCCATCGCCGGGAGGAGAGCCCGAACTGGAGCGTCGCGGCCTTCACCGGCAGGCTCGTGGAGCTTTCCGGCGACGATGCTCCGGCAGTGCTCACGGCAGCGGTCCGGCTCATACGGAATGCGCAGAGCGAAGGCGAGCCGGTCGCCTGGATCACCCGCGCGGAGAGCAGCTTCTTCCCGCCTGACGTGATCGATCACGGCGTCGATCTCGACGCGCTCGCCGTGATACGCGTGCCGGATACGCCCAGCATCGGCAAGGCCGCGTACACCCTCATACGTTCCGGCGCGTTCGGCTTGCTCGTGCTAGACATGGGGCGCGAAGCCGAGATGCCGATCCCGACGCAGGCGCGGCTTGTCCGGTTCGCTCAGTTGCGGGAGGCGGCGGTAGTCTGCCTCACGATCAAGACCGCCGAGGACCCGTCCATCGGATCGCTCGTTTCGCTTCGCGGCGAGGTATGTCGCAAGCGCCTGGGCGGCGATCTGTTCACGTACGAGGTGGAAATCCTCAAAGACAAACACCAGGCGCCGACCTGGACATACCGGGAGGAATGTCGTGGACCGGTGGGCATGCCTTAACATCCGCGCGCTGCCGCTGCAGCTCCTGCTCGCCGCGCATCCCGAGTGGGCGGAGCTTCCGGTCGTCGTGGTGGACCGCGACGCGCCGAACGGCATCGTGACGTGGGCGAACGGCCGCGCCAGGCGGAAGGGCATCGGCATCGGCCTCCGGTACGCGTCGGCACTGGGGCTGTGCGCCGAGTTGCAGGCGAGCGTCGTGCCCGATGAGACGGTGCAGGCCGGCCTCGCATCGATCATGAAGCAGCTTCGCGACTACACGCCGGAGGTCGAGCCCTCGGACGAAACGCCGGGCGTCATCTGGCTGAACGCGGCGGGGCTGCGCACGCTCTACCGCACCGAGCGCTCGTGGGCGCGCCGCCTCGCCGGTGAGCTTCGTTCGCTGGGGTTCCATGCGAGCCTCGCCGTCGGCTTCACCCGGTTCGGCACGTACGCCGTGAGCACGGTCCGGAGGGATGTCACGATTTTCGACGATCCGTCGGACGAGGAATGCGCGGCGCGCGAGGTGCCGCTCGGTTCGCTCGACTTGACGCCCGCCGTAGTCGAAACGCTCGGCCTGCTCGGCATCGGGACGGTCGCGGAGTTCCTGCGCCTGCCACGATCGGGCGTCCAGCAGCGTTTCGGCGCGGAGGCCGCCACGCTGCATCGCCGCGCGTCAGGCGATATCTGGTCGCCGATTCAGCCCGAGCACGCCGAACCGCCACTCTTCGAGCGCGTGGAGCTTGACGATCCCGAAAGCGACCGCACCCGTCTGCTTGTGCTCATAACGCGAATGGTGAAGCCACTCATCGGACGGCTCGCGCGGAAGGGCAACGTCTGCGAAGAGGTGCGCTGGATGTTCGCGCTGGACAACCACGAGCGCCACGGCGACGGCATCAAGCCGGCCGCGCCCACGGCGGACCTCGCGCAGATCGCGGATCTGCTCAGCCTGCGGCTCGAAAACACGGAACTTCACGCGGGCGTCATGACCGTCATCGTCGTCGTCCAGGCGGCGGCTCCGGACACGGGCCAGCTCACGCTTTTCAGCACGCGCACCCGGCGCGATCTCGACGCCGCGAACCGCGCCCTCGCCCGGCTTCGCGCCGAGTTCGGCACGCGATCGATCGTAACAGCGGCACTGCGCGATGCGCACCTGCCCGAGGCGCGATTCTCGTGGGAGCCGCTCCATGCGCTCCGGCCGCCTCGTCCGCCCGATGGCGCGACGTTCTCGCCACTCGTCCGGCGTATCTACGACCGCTCGCAGCCGCTTTCTCCCTACGAGGTGGGCGAGTTCGCCGATGTGGCCGGCCCGCATGTCATCTCGGGCGGGTGGTGGACCGGCGACGACCGGCGCGGCGGCGTGTACCGGGAGTACCATTTCGCACTCAACGCGCACGGGCGCTTGCTCTGGCTGTACTACGATCACGCCCGCGAACACTGGTTCGCCCAGGGCGAGGTGGGATAATGGGCGGAAGGAGGCTGCGCTGGTGGATACGCATGGACGCCCGTGGGACGCGGACACGAATGTCCGCTCTCCGGATGCGCCGTGTAGGGGCGAACCATGTGTTCGCCCCGCTTGCCACATCACACGCATGAGTCGCCATGTATACGCCACTCTGGTGCAAGACACACGGATCGTTCCTCGAGGGAGCGTCGAACCCGGCGGAGATCGTCGGGCAGGCGGCAGCACTCGGTCTCCAGCACATCGCCGTGACCGACCGCGACGGCGTCTACGGCATCGTGCAGGCGCACGTCGCGGCGCGCGAACACGGCATCCACCTCATCGTCGGGAGCCAGGTCACCATCGACGACGGGTCGATCATCGTGCTGCTCGCGCAGGATCGCCCCGGTTACGCTCATCTCTGCCGCCTGCTCACTATCGGCAGGCAGCGATCGCCCAAGGGCGAATCGGCCGTCACGTGGAACGAGGTATGCGGACATGCCGGCGGGCTGATCGCTCTATGGAACGGCAGCGAGTCGAGCGGATCTGACAAATCCGCGGAACTCACCGGTGTCGATGAGATCGCCGGAATGCTGAAGGACGCGTTCGCCGACCGGCTCTACGCGCTGGTCGCTCGGCACCGGCGCGCGGAGGAAGTCGCACCCGAGGCGCGACTCCGACAGCTCGCGCGAGAGCACGCCATCCCGACCGTCGCGGCGAATGAGGTGCTCTACCACGTGCCCGAGCGACGCGATCTGCAGGACGTCATGACGTGCATCCGGCACAACACGTCGCTGGCTGACGCCGGACGCCTCATCAAGCCGAACGCCGAGCACGCGCTGCACCCCGTGAGCGACTTCGAGGCGCTCTTCGAGGACGCGCCGGCGAGCATCGCCCGAACCATGGAGGTCGCCGAACGCTGCACCTTCAGTATGGACGAACTCCGGTACCGCTACCCCGGTGGCCGGCTGCCGTTCGGCTTCACAGCGTCGCAGTACCTGCGTCACAAGACGTTCGAAGGCGCGAGGAGGCGTTACGCCGGCGAGCCCCCGGCGGATGTCAGCGCACAGCTCACGAAGGAGTTGCAGCTCATCGACAAGCTCGATTACGTCGGCTACTTCCTGACGATGCGCGAGATCGTCGAGTTCTGCCAGTCGCGCGAGATCCTCTGCCAGGGGCGCGGCTCGGCGGCGAATTCCGCCGTCTGCTACTGTCTGGAAATCACCGCGGTGGACCCGGTGCGCATGGGGCTGCTGTTCGAGCGGTTCATCAGCGCCGAACGCGACGAGCCGCCCGATATCGACCTCGACATCATGCACCAGCGCCGCGAGGAGGTCATCCAGCACGTCTACCAGAAGTACGGGCGCAAACACGCGGCCATGGTTGCCAATCTGGTCCGCTACCGGTCGAAATCCGCAGTGCGCGATGTTGGCAAGGCGCTCGGACTGCCGGTCACGTCGCTCGACAGGCTCGCACGGCTCCTCTCGTCATACGGCGGCATCACCGAGGAGGCGCTGACCGCGGCGGGGTTCGATCCGAGTGTGACCGTGCACCGTCATCTGCTCAGGCTCGCCAACGAGATACTCGAAGCGCCGCGACATCTGTCGATCCACCCCGGCGGATTCCTCCTCGGCCACGAGCCGGTCATCGACATCGTGCCCGTCGAGAACGCGACGATGGAAGACCGTACCGTGATCCAGTGGGACAAGTACGACGTCGAGGAGCTGAAACTGTTCAAGCTCGATCTGCTCGGGCTTGGCGCGCTCACGCAGCTCGACATGGCGTTTCGTCTGCTCAAGGCCCATCGCGACATGGATATGGAAATGGCGACGATCCCGCCGGACGACGACGCAACGTACGAGATGATCGGCAAGGCGGACACCGTGGGCGTGTTCCAGATCGAGAGCCGCGCGCAGATGTCCATGCTGCCGCGCCTGAAACCGCGCAACTTCTACGATATCGTGATCGAGGTGGCCATCGTGCGTCCCGGCCCGATCTCCGGCGGCATGGTGCATCCATACCTGCGACGGCGCAACGGCGAGGAGGAGGTCACCTATCCGCACCCGTCGCTGGAGCCCGTGCTGGAGAAGACCCTCGGCATACCGCTCTTCCAGGAACAGGTGATGCGCCTGGCCATGGTCGCCGCTGACTACACGGCCGGTGAGGCCGACCAACTCCGGCGCGACATGGCCGCATGGCGACGCCACGGCAACATGGAGCACCACCTCGGGAGGCTCGTGCCCCGGATGGTGGCCAAGGGCATCACCGAGGAGTTCGCGCTCCGGGTCATGGAGCAGATCAAGGGATTCGGCGAGTACGGTTTCCCGGAAAGCCACGCGGCGAGCTTCGCCCTCATCAGCTATGCGACGTCGTATCTGCGGCGTCACTTCCCGGCGGAGTTCCTCTGCTCGATACTGAACGCGCAGCCCATGGGATTCTACAGCCCGGCGACGCTGGTGCAGGACGGCATCCGGCGCGGGGTCGTCATCCGCGTGGTGGACGTGAATCGGAGCATGTGGGACTGCACGCTCGAGCCGCTCGAAAGCGGCGAGTTCGCCGTGCGAATGGGGCTGCGATACGTGAAGGGGCTCGGCGAGGCGCAGGGCGAACGCATCGTCGACGCGCGATCGACGGGACCGTTCACCGACGTGCGGGACAGCGTCGGTCGGACCCGGCTCGACGACGGTTCGCTCACCCGGCTCGCCCGCGCGGGTGCGTTCGAGAGCGTGGGTGTCGACCGCAGGACGGCGCTATGGCAGGCGAAGGGAGCGGTCGCACTCCGCGCCGACGCAGACAGCGCAACGGTGCCGCTCGATTTCCCCGAGCCGGAGCCGGACCCGCTCTTCGCGAAGCTCACCGCCCTTGAAGAGGCCACGTGGGACTACGCCGCGGCAAGCCATAGCCCGCGCCGACACCCGCTCGAACCACTCCGCAAGGCGATGAGAAAGCTCGGACTTCCGGACGCGCGCACCGTCCAGAACATGCCGAACGGCGCCATGGCGCGGTTCGCCGGACTGGTGATCTGCCGGCAACGACCGGGCACGGCTGGAGGCGTGGTCTTCATGACACTCGAAGACGAGACCGGGTTCGTGAACGTCGTGCTGTGGAAGGACGTCTTCGACAAGTTCGCCGTCGTCGCGAAGACCTCGTCGTTTCTCGGGGTGAAGGGGCCGGTGCAGTCGGAGCAGGGCGTCGTGCACATCGTCGCGCGACAGCTCTGGATACCTCAAGTACAAGAAGAAGTCGCGGCGGTGCGCAGCCGCGACTTCCATTGATCGATGAACCGTTGCGCGGAGCCTAGATCCGCAGCGGTTTCGGCTCGTGCTGGAGCGGAGCGGTTGGGAACACGGTGACCTTTGCGCTGGCGCCGTGATGCGCCTGGAGATGCCCAACGACCTCGTCCCACGTCCGCGCGAACTTGACTTCGGTCGAGTAGTTGCGAACCTCATCCCACTTGGCGGCGAACCGGTTGAATATGATGACCTGGCCGGCGTTGCTGACGGGCAGCCCGCTCGCCGGACGGGTACGGTTTCCACCGTTGCCTGACCAACCGAGGTAATGAATCTTACGCTGACCCGCCGGCGTATCCTGCACGAGGACGATCGTGCCGCCCTCTTTCAGGGCCTGCGGTCCGAATCCGAAGTATGCCTCGACGCTCTGCGGATAGTGGTTGAAGATGACCACGTCCGCCGGCTCCTCGGGAAGATCCGTGTGGTAGCTCTCGTGTGCAACGCGAACCGCGGCATGGTGCGCATCGACGATATCGCCGGCGAAGACACCCGCCACCTGACGATGGCCGTTCATCACCATGTTGATGCTCATGTCGACTTCGGCGAGCTTGGCCGCGTGCTCGATATCCTGACGCACGGGACTATTCACGTAGCACTCGCCGCGATCGAGGCGTCCGACCACGTTGTGCAGGTGCGTGATTGCCTCGAACGACGCGACGCCCGGGATGATCGCCTTCGCGCCGCCACCGTATCCCGCAAGTCCGTGCTTCTTGACGCCCGAGAGCGTGATCCGCAAATCGGCAGCGCCGAACCGGTTGCTGAGCTTGACCGGTATGCCTTCCGGCGTCGTTCCGAAGTCGGTGAATCCGTGGAAGCAGTCGTGATTCCAGACTTCGTAGTCCGCGACGATATCCGCGCCGAGCTTGATGGCCATATCCTGCTGATACATGGCGCAGTGGCTGCCAAAGCTGCCCTGGAACTTGATGTTCTCGGGACGTACGCCGGCACTCTGCAGTTCGGCGAGCACGAGCGGTACGATTCGATACGTCGGCGTCGGCCGAGTCAGGTCGTCGAACGTGATGACCACGTTCCGCTTGCCGTCGGCGAGATCCGCGAGCGGCCTCGATCCGATAGTGTTGCGAAGCGCCTCGCGAATCTGATCGTCGGTGACGGCCGGCGCGTCGTGACCGACCATGGGCCGGTAGTCGATATCCCAGCCGACCGGGAACGTCAGTTGCATCTCTTCGTCGCCGAAGTGCTCCGCGGTGCGGATGACCGCCTGCGGCATGCCTTGGCGATTGATCCCGGCGTACGCCTTACCGGTCATGCCGTGAAACGTCGCGGCGGCGATGCCCGTGGCGCTCATTCCAAGGAAGTGGCGGCGAGATATGCCGGAACTCCGTCCATTCGTCCTGCTGCTGCCTGACATGGTTTCCCTCCGAGGAGCTATACCGACGATATTTCAGTTGGCAAGCGCTGTTCTATGAATATAACAGGTACGCGCGTGGGCGCGGAACCAATCGTAGAGAACGAAATTTCTCGCACCCCCGCTGCCGCTGCCCGAAGGCGGATACCGTTGCCCCTCCTACGACACCGAGCGTACGCTATCTCGTCACGACCAACCTGCAAACGACGTACGCGCGTCGCGCGTGTGAGCCTCTTACAATACCCGTAGCAACCCACCCATCGGAGGTGCATCACCATGTCCGGAACGTCCGTCGCCTCAACCGTAGTACGGCTTCTCTCGCGATCGCCGCGAGCTGTATTGTGCGCTTTTGCGCTCTCCTGTCTTGCTCTGACCGCTACCGGGGCAGACGCGGCATCCAGACAACCGACGCCACCCTCACAACCGCCGGCCGCCGACATAGGCGTCGGAGCCGCCATTGAACAGGTCTGGACGGCGAACTCGAACATGGTCATGGAAGGCGCGCCGATGACCGTTGATCTCGACGGTGACGGCGATGTCGAGATCATCACGGCGGCCTACCAGGCAATCATCGCGGTAGACGGCAGCGGCGAGGAATTCTGGCGGTTCTCCACGCGCGGACGGTACTCAACCTACCCCGCGATCCTGGAGCGTCCCGGCGCCACACCGCTGATCTATGCCGGTGACAACCGCGGGCTCTTCTCCTGCATCGACGGCGCGGGTGATGTGGTGTGGCAGACTGAGACGGCTTCGATCTTCTGCGCTGCGCCCGCCCTCGGCGACATCGACGCGGACGGCATGATCGAAGTGGTGCAGTGCGATCAATCCGGCGCTGTGAGTGTCTTCGACGCTCTGACGGGCAATTCGGTGTGGACGTATCGTCTCGACGGCGAAGGCGCAAGTCCGGCGATCGGTGATCTCGACGGTGACGGAATCCCTGAAATCGTCATGACGACGGGCACCGGCACCGTGTACGCTCTGGACGCGACAGGCTCCGTTGTGTGGGAATACGCCATGCCCGGCACGACGCCGAACTGGCATACGTGCTCGCCGGTGCTCTTCGGAGATTCCCGCGGGCAGACACGCGTCGCGGTGGCATCGGGAGAGGAGCGGATCTACTGCCTCGATAGCCAGGGCGCGGTACTGTGGGACCATCCGACCCGCGGCTCGATTGCTTCGACGATCTCCGTGGGTGACTACGACGGCGATGGCCGTGCGGATATCTTCGCCGTAACCCAGCTCGGTACAGTCTACCGGTTCGATGAGGACGGGCGGACGATCTGGGATATCGACACACAGGGACGCTGTCTCGCTCCCGGCGCTATCATCGACATTGACGGAGATGGAGCGTTGGATTACGCGCTCTGCAGCCAGCAGGGCAATCTGATCCTGATCGACGATGCGGGCGAGATCGTGTTCAGCCACCAGTTCGACAACCGCACCATCAACGTGACGCCCGCGTTCGGCGACATCGATCCCCGCCGCCCGGGGCTCGAATTCGCCATCACCGGCGGCGAATCAGGTCGGGTGTACTGCTTCTCGACATCCGCGCCGGTCGACACCCGCGCACAGTGGCGAACATACCGCGGCGATAACCGCCTTGCCGGCGCATGGTTCGGCCTTACCCGATCCGACGAGCACCACATGGTGCCCAACGACCTTTCGTGGGATGGCATGCTGACCGGCGACGCTGCCACGTTCTCGATCCGAAGTCCTCAGACGGACGCCGGGGTACTCCGCGCGGATGCGTCGTGCATGGCACCCGACGGCGCACGGTACGCCGCGACGGGTCGGATAGCGGGACGCACGGGGCTGCTCGAGCTTCCGGTATCAATCACCGCGCCCGGCGTGTACCGGTTCGAGTGGTCGCTGATGAACGCCGCCGGCGAACGCCTCGTCGACGGTGCGCGCGAACTCACGCTCCAACCGTATGTGGCGGATCAGGCGCTGGCACGCCGGGCCGTGCTCGCACTGCGGAACGCGGTCGGTGCCGACGATGCAGCGAGTTCCTTGACTGGGATCGGGGCAGCGCTCCACCGGGAGTCGCAGGAGATAGAAGCCGAGGCGGACGCTCTCGCAGCGCTCCAGGCAGCGGCTCCGGGAGCCGTTCCAGCGTTTCTCGACAAGCTGGACGCCCGCACGTCGACACTGAATGCACGCGCTCATCGCGGATTTGCATTGGTGAAGGTCGCGGAAGCCGCGAACTCCGCGGGACTCACGTCGCCGATCGCCTTGTTCGAGGGCACGATGTGGGAGAACCGGGACGTCGATACGCAGCTCCCGGCGACCGTATCGACGCCTCTTCGCATCGAACGACGGTGCGTACCGGGAGAGCATGAACCCGTCTCGATCAAGGTCTTCAACGTCACGCTTGACACAGTTCTGGTCGGCGCAGGCGTCGACGCGGACCGCGATGGGCTGCTCGTTGCAGCATTCGAGGTCCAGGCGGTTCCGACGTACCACGGCGACGTCGCGTGGGACCCAATGGTGCCGCTGGGTGCCCGCCAGATAGCCATCCCGCCACTTGCGACGCGCGAGGTATTCCTCGACATCGACCTCGGGAACGTGGGATCCGGCAGCCATCGCATCGATATCACGCTGGACGCGCAATCGGCGCAAGACGACGCCGGGTCGTCTGGCGGCGTGGCGCAGATCACACTCGATGTGCTGCCGTTCGAGATGGCCGGCTCCGACGCTATGTGGATGTGCAACTGGGCCAGCTACGCGGGCGATGCAGTCTCTGACCTGCTCGCCCACGGCAACAACGTCTTCATAACCGGCCTGCCGCCGGCGACCATGTCAGAAGGTACCGTGGGAGCGTTCGAGATCGACTTCACCAGGTTGGAGGAGTTCATCGCGCCGCTGACAGGTCACAAGGTCTTCTTGCTGATGAACGGCATGCCGTCCCTCGGAGTTGACATGGAAGAGGACGCGTACGTGCCACGCCTCGCGGAGTATCTCGACCGGCTGTTCGAATTTCTGGCCGATCGTGGCTTCAGCGAGGATCGAGTCGCGCTCTATCCGCACGACGAACCGGGTGGGCATGGTTGGGATACGGTCAACCACTACATCGCCTTCGCGCGGCAGGGACTGAAAGCCCGTCCGACGCTGAAGTTCTACGTCAACGGCGGCGGCGATCTGCCAATGTTCGAGGCGTTGAACGAGGTAGCGGCGATCTGGTGCCCCGGCTACTATATGCTCCCGGACGACTCGCCGGAGATGAATTTCCTGCGCCAGAGCGGGAAAGAGATCTGGTCCTACGACTGCGGCTATTCCTACGCGCGACCGATCGGCGCGTTCACGAAGACGATCAACGTCGCGGGGCAGTATCGCATGGCGGCGCCGTTCGGGCTCAACTTCGGCGCAACCTGCATCGGCTACTGGTGCTACAACAACGGCCCCTCCATGTGGGGACCGATTGCGTTTGAGTACCCGCTCGTCTACCTCAACGAAGACGACACGAACACTTCCTCCCGGCGGTGGGAGGCAGTGCGTGAGGGCATGGAGGATGCACGCATCCTCATCGCGTTGCGCGCGAAACTCGCCGACCCGGCGGTCGGCGAGCCCACGCGGGAGCGCATCCGCCACCTGCTGGACGTCTCGCTACCCGCATTTGCATCGCAGTCGCTCGACGAGGTGCGCACCGGTGCCGCTCGGTACGTGCTCGACGCAACGAACAATGACGAGTCGGTAGCTGCGTTCCGAAGCGAGATGCTCGATTGCGTGGAATCGCTGGTGAGGTAGTCCGGCCAACAACGACAGCGTCGCGACCAAACCTCAAAACATCATGAGGCGTACGATGGAACTGCGTGATCTCGGTACGAGCGGCTTGAAGGTGCCACCGGTCATCCTCGGCACGTGGGCGATGGGCGGCCTCTGGTGGGGCGGAAGCGACGACGCCCTCGCCGTGGCGGCCATCCGTGAGGGGCTGGACTCCGGCCTGACGGCCATCGACACGGCGCCCATCTACGGCTTCGGACGCAGTGAGCGCGTCGTAGGCGAGGCGATACGTGGCCGCTCGGACGAAGTACTCGTCGCGACCAAGTTCGGGCAGCCGTGGGATCAGACTACCGGCCGTGTCCAGTATCGTCTCGCCGACGAGTCGGGCGTCGAGCACCAGGTGCATCTGACCTCCGAGCCCGAGTCGGTATTCGCCGAGTGCGAAGCCAGCCTCGAGCGCCTCGGCGTCGAGACTATCGACCTGTATCAGTACCACGTCTACGACAGCGCCACGAAGACCGACGTACTCATGGAGGCCATGGCGCGGTTGCAGGAGCAGGGCAAGATCCGGGCGATCGGCGTCAGCGGATATGGCGTGAAGCTCATGTCCGAGTGCCTGTCGGCGGGCCCGCTGCACTGCAACCAGGTGCGCTACAATCCGATCTGGCGGAAGATCGAGAAGGGGGATCTACCGTTCTGCCGTGAGAACAACACCGGTGTCATCGTGTATAGCCCGCTCGAGCGGGGGCTTCTCACCGGGAAGATCACCATGGACCGGGAGTTCCCCGAGGGTGATATGCGCCGGCGCGTGTCCGTTTTCTCCCCGGAAGCTCGTCGCTGCGTCCTCGATGCGCTGGAGGAGATACGCCCCATCGCCGATCGGCACGACGCCACCTTCGCACAGATCGTCATCCGGTGGATCGCCGACGTACCGGGCATCACCGCGGCTATCGTCGGCGCGCGGTCGCCTGAGCAGGCGCGAGAGAACGCGGGGGGCGCGGCGATTTCGCTCAGCCCGGAGGAGTGGGAGACGATGGACGGTGTCTTCCGCCGTCTCCATCGCAACATGCCGAAGTTCCGCATCAAGAAGCTTCTCCGGTACGCGCGATACCTGGCGAAACGCTGGAAGAAGAAATGACGCACAGGGAGCGTCTGGAAGCCGCGTGGTCGTTCGCCAAGGGCGACCGCGTGCCCATTGAGATCCAGATTTCCCCCACATGGCGGCAGGACCCGCGCGCCGCGGAACTCGTCGAACTCATCGATACGCACGCCGACAACTTCATCGGCGCGCCGGGTCCGAACTTCGGTTTCCTCGGCTTCCCCGCCGAGTATGACGAGACCGTCGTCGAGGACGTTCCCGGATCGCACCGGCGCGTCTATCGGACTCAGACGACGCACGCGGGCACGTTCGAGGCGGTGACGTACCATCCCGATGGCAATCCCGACTACCACTGGGAGTCGCGGTACATCGGCTCCCTCGCCGACCTCGAAGCCATCGCGCGAGCGCCGCGATATCCCATATCATGGGACCTGGACGCGTATGAGCGGCGTGTTCGGAAGATCGGCAAATCGGGATATCCGTACACCGGCCTGCTGCACCCGCTGGGCACACTCGCGCGCAACGCGGAGATGCATGAGTTGTATGCCTGGTTCCGCGAGGAGCCGGGGCTCGTGCACGAATTCCTCTCCCGGGCGAACGAGCAGGTTATCGCCACAATCGACGCGATGCACGCTGCGTTCAACGGGCGCATCACGTTCACCAGCGCCGCCCATGAGATGCTGATTCCGCCGTGGATGGGGCATGAGCTGTTCGACGAGTTCGTCAAGCCGTACGACACGGAGGTCTACGCCGCCATCCATCGCGGCGGCGGACGGTTCCGCGCGCATTGCCACGGCAACTGCGGCGGATTCCTCGGGAAATTCGCCGACATGGGGGTCGACTCCATAGAGCCGCTCGAAAGCCTGCCGTCCGGCGACGTCGACCTGCGACGGGCCAAGCGGGAGGTCGGAGAACGGATGCTGCTCTCGGGCAACGTCAAGTCGGAGCACTTCATGACGAGCACGCCCGAGCAGGTACGGGCGGAGGTGCGCGATGCCATCGCGGCAGGCGCACCCGGCGGCGGGTTCACGCTCCGCACGAGCGGCGGACATGCGGGCACCAGCGTCCAGATGACCGACGAGCAGGCAGATCGGACCCTCGCCAACTGCATCGAGTACATCCGTGCCGGACTCGAATACGGGCGATATCCGCTGAAGCTCGCCTGACTCGACGCGGTCCCAGCGGGAGCCCGCAACAGACGGCGCGAGACGCATGCGGCTTCTCGCTCTCCTAATATTCCGCTAACACTCTCATAGCATACTCATAGGGAATATCCATGCGGACCGTGTGACCGAGGCAGCCGTCCGGCGTACCTCCGCCGCCATTCTGGAACGCACCACATGCGTCGAAACATCCCTTCCTGGCTGAAGCTCATCGGCATCCTCGCGCTGACGTATCTATTCCTCATCAGCATCGGTCTGATGGGCCACGCGTTCAAGTTGTTCGGGCGCGGCTTCGCCGAGCAGATCATTCAGACAACGTCGAGCCCGCTGGTCGGGCTTATGATCGGAATTCTCGCGACGAGCGTCGTGCAAAGCTCGTCGTTGACGACGTCGCTCGTGGTCGGAATGGTCGCCGGCGACGTCCTGACGGTGGCCAACGCGATCCCGATCATCATGGGCGCCAACATCGGCACGGCGGTCACCAACACGCTTGTGGCGCTGGGGCACATCCGGCGCAAGGATGAGTTCCGACGGGCATTCTCCGCGGCAACGGTGACCGACATCTTCAACGTGCTGGCAGTGCTCGTCCTGTTTCCGTTGCAGACTATGACCAACTTCCTCGGCATTTTCGCGGAGGGCCTCTCCAGCGCCTTCGTGGGCATCGGGGGTGTAACCTTCACCAGCCCGATCAAAGTAATCGTGAAGCCGGGAGTATCGCTGATATCGGGCATTGTGGGAGCCCACCCCGTCGCTGAGCTGCTCATCGCGGTCGTGTTCCTGTTTGTGGCGTTGCACTATCTCGTTCTGATCCTGCGCTCGCTGGTCATCGAGCGGCTGGAGGCGTTCTTTGGAAGGTACGTGTTCGCCTCCGCCATTCGAGGATTCCTGCTCGGGCTAGTGCTGACGGTCCTGGTGCAAAGCAGCTCCATCGCGTTGTCGGTGATCGTCCCACTGGCGGGAGCAGGAATACTGACGCTGGTGCAGGTGTTCCCGTTCAGCCTCGGCGCGAACGTCGGGACGACAGTGACGGCACTACTGGCATCGCTGGCGACCGGTACAGTCGCTCCGCTGACGGTGGCCTTTGCGCATCTCATGTTCAACGTCTGCGGCACGGCGATCTTTTACCCGCTTAAGCGGATTCCCCTGGGCCTGGCGGAGAAGCTTGCGGCAGTCGCGGTGAAACGGTCGACGGCCATCATCGTGTACATCATAGTTGTGTTCTATGTCGCGCCGGTCGCCGTGGTCTTCCTGTTCTAGACACTATTCGAAAGGGCGGGCACTATGAGGAAGTTCCGCCGGCATTACGTTCTCGGGCCGGGTTCCCTCAGCGTGACCATTCCGGTACTATGAAGACGGTAGTGGATCGATACGCCATGACGACGGGCCGGCGTTGGCAGCTCTCCATCGTGCGTCCGCGTCAGATACACCGGAGCGCGTCCGATGGGCCGAACCATCCCACCGTGGGTCAAGATCGTCGGCATCTTCGCGCTGACGTATCTGTTCCTCGTCAGCATCGGCCTGATGGGTCACGCATTCAAAGCGTTCGGCAGCGGATTCGCCGCGCAGGTGATCCAGACGACCGCGAGTCCGCTCGTCGGATTGATGATCGGCATACTCGCCACGAGCGTCGTGCAGAGTTCGTCCCTGACGACATCGCTCGTGGTCGGAATGGTTGCGGGCGACGTGCTGACCGTGTCGAACGCGATTCCGATCGTCATGGGTGCGAACATCGGGACGGCAATCACCAGTACGATCGTGTCGTTGGGACACATCGCCCGGAAGGACGAGTTTCGGCGGGCGTTCTCCGCGGCAATGGTGAACGACGTCTTCAACGTGCTGGCCGTCCTGGCGTTGTTTCCCCTTCAGATCACGACCGACTTTCTCGGCCATCTGGCAAGGGGCCTCGCCACCGCCTTCGAGGGAGTCGGTGGGGTAACGTTCACGAGTCCGGTGAAGACGCTCGTACACCCGATGGTGTCGCTCATCACGAAGCTCGTCGGAGGCCTACCTGTCGTCGAGCTACTGCTGGCGTTCGTGTTCCTGTTCGTGGCACTACGCTACCTCGTTGTCGTCCTTCGCTCACTGGTCATCGAGCGGATAGAGGCGTTTTTCGGGCGGTATGTCTTCGCCTCGGCTATGCGCGGATTCCTGCTCGGGTTATTCCTGACGGCCCTGGTGCAAAGCAGCTCCATCGCGCTGTCGTTGATGATACCACTGGCGGGAGCGGGCATATTGACGCTGGTGCAAGTGTTCCCGTACAGCCTCGGGGCGAACGTTGGAACGACGGTCACGGCTCTGCTGGCATCGCTCGCGACCGGGACGATCGAGCCGGTGACGGTGGCCTTCGCGCATCTCATGTTCAACATAAGCGGCACGGTAGTCTTCTACCCGCTGAGACGGCTGCCGATCGGCCTGGCGGAATATCTGGCAGCCGCGGCGGTGAACCGGACGACCGCGGCAATCGTGGTCATTATCGTCGTGTTTTTCGTTGCGCCGGCTACTGTCATTTCCCTGCTCTAGACACCATTCGATGAGGCACACAAGATGTGGAAGCAATTGATGGACCTCCTACGTTCGCAGAACCTCATGCGGGAGGCGTGGGACGCATCCCACGAGATGCTCGAGGTCGATCAGGAGATGCTCTTCGAGGCTATACGGGTCCTTCGAGAGAGCGATCAGAGCGACGTCAATCAGGATATCCGCGCGAAGGACAAAATGGTCAACCGGTATGAGCGCGACGTCCGCCGGATGGTCATGACGCACTGCACCCTCAAGGGCGCGGCCGAGCTACCAAGCGGCATGGCGCTCATCAGTATCGTCATGGATATCGAGCGCATCGGCGACTACACGAAGAGCATCATGGACCTCGCCGTCGTCCACGAGAAGCGGCTGCTGATTCCCGAATTCGAGGATGAGGTCGCATCCATCGAGGACACGATCAAGTCGCGTTTCGCCGAGACAATCGAGACGCTCAGGTCGAACGACGAGGAGAAGGCCCGAGAACTGCTCACCACGTACAAGGAAGAGGTTCCTCGGGCAGCCGATCACATCGTCGACCGGATCATCGCCGGTGATGTGCCCACGGTGTCCGGCGCCGACGCGGCCGCGCTTGCGCTGTACGTGAGGCACCTGAGGCGAATCGGCGCGCACCTGAAGAACGTCGCAACGAGCGTGGTGAACCCGTTCGAGTGGATCGGCTACGGCAAGGTCCGGGAGCAGACGGACGAGTAGACCTGTGGCGGGGCGGGCTCCTCAGCCCGCCCCGGTCGCCACGAGTCCAGACAGACGCCTCGCCCCCGCTCTCAATTTCAGCGAAC
>CAZEAI010000067.1:0-27622 GCA_964510105.1 uncultured bacterium | reverse complement strand
TCGCCGTAATCGGGTCCGCGCGTGAGGTTGTATATCTCGAAGTAGACGTACACCGGGTCTCCGCGCCGGAACGACCTGGATGCCATCGGTACGATGGATAGCCCGTTGCGCTCGAACCGGGCGCTGCTCGCGGAATCGACCGGCACGATCGCTCCCGCCACTACGACGTCGCTCATGGAGAGTCGCGTCGAATCGAACCGGGCGATGGTGACGTTCTCCTGGTAAGCCTGCAGCCGTCCCGATCCGGCGTCCTCCGCCTGCACGGAAAGGAGAATACGCCCCCCGCCCCGCATCACGATCGACCGGCGATCGACGTGTATCGCGCCCCGGTCCTGGCTTGGACGGGTAGCCGACACAAGTCGCGTCCGGTCCTCGACGCGCCCTTTGACGTTCCAGAGCGTGTCGTACACGGCGACGCCGCTTTCCACGATTGCGGTGTATCCCGATTCGTTCCGTTGGAACGAAAGCTCGTCCATGGGCAGGCCGTAGTACACGTCGAGTTCCGTGCTGTTGTTGGGCGTTCGGAACTGCGCGGTGTAGTAGTAGAAATTCAGCGGATCCTGCGTGATGTCATAGAAGTAGCGCTCCGGTGTCAGCCTCGCCGCGAGCGACACCTGCTCCTCCGGCGCGTACTGTCGCAGCACGGAGGCTGTCTGCAGATTGTTTGTGGGCGGCGGCGTGGCGAACTGGAAGTCGCCGCTCCCGATGCGGTCGACGAACGTCACCTGCAGGCCGTTGCCCACGGTGGTGTACGTCCACTCCTCCCAACGTATGAGCGACGCCGAGCCCGTTTCGATGCCGAACCGGGGCGCCTCCGATACTACCGCGGTTTCCTCGTCTTCGCCGGTACCGCTCTCGGCGACCGCCTGCCAATCGAAGAGATCGTCGAGGAAGTGGGAATCGTCCGCGTTGTTCCGGTAATCGTCCGGATCGACCAGAGGATAACTCGGCATGGAACCACGCTGGAGAACATCGGGCACCGTGGAGCCGTAGATGGCGTGGAGGTAGCGATCGCGCACACCGTCGACGTCGCTGTCGATGGCGAAGTTGGGCTGGCGGGACGTGGAGATGTGTTCGGGCTCTCCATACCGGATGTAGACCTCGCCACGATCGTCCCACGGCTCATGTCCGCGCGAATATGTACGGCCCGCGTACCACACGCGGCGGAAATGTTCGAGCATCCGTTCGTTCACCGCGGTGACCGGTGTCGGATCCCGTCGCAGCCAGAACTTCTGCAGGAAGATCAGCCGCTGTTCGCCCGATACGCGGTCTGCGTAGGCGATCTCACGTGGCGAACCGATCAGCGCGATGTCATCGTACATCGCGCGTCCCGTCGTGTCCATCAACTGAAACGCCTGCACGTAAGAGTCGTGGGCGCGTTCGAACTGGCGATCGTACATGTAGCTCGCGGCGAGCGCCAGCGTGAGTTCCTGCTCATCCCCCGATGAGAACTGCAGCGCCTGGAACAGCCTCTGGCGGGCGTGCCAGGATCGACCTCGATCCAGAAGCGCGAAGCCGAGGTGCTTGAGGGTGGGGCCGGATTCGGGATTTGCCCGAAGCTGGTCCTCGTAGCTGTCGATGGCGTCGTCGATGCTGCCTTTCGCCTCGAACAGCAGCCCCTGCTCTAGATAGGCGGTGGGATGCATCGGGTCCGCTTCGATGGCCATGCGAAATGTTCGCTTCGCGGCGAAACGCTCCACGGCGCCGAGCGCCTGGACGCGACCAAGCTCAACGAGCGGGTCGGCGTTGCTGCGATCCTTGCGGCAGGCGGTCTGAAACCTCGACTTGGCACGATCCGTGTCATCGCCGGCCAGCGCGATCAGTCCTTCGCCGAACTGCCGGTGACCCTTCCCCGGCTCCCACTCCTCGGCTCGTGCGAACCAGGCGTCCGCATCGTCGAGGTCGTTTCGGAGTGCCGAGATCCATCCGACGCCCACTGCGGCCCGGGCGCTTCGTGGCCGGGCAACGAGTACTCGCTGATAGAGGGTGAGGGCGCTATCGAGTTCGACGTTTCCGAGCTGCCTCCGCCCGAGGACGAGCAGCGAATCCGGTCCGACGTCCTGCGCCACGACGGGTGCGGACAGTGTGGCTGCGAGCATGATTATCGGGAAGAATGTCCTGACGAGGCGATCAGCCATGAACGGTGCTCCTTGCGGGCGCGGGGCCCTGCGTTCTCAACGTGGATTTCCTGCGCGTCCTTCGGCGTTCTACGGATGACGCGCCAAGCCGCTCAGTGTTCCCTCGGGTGGGTCCGCTGGATGCTGTATCTGGATTCGTCTGCGCACGCCGAATCCGCCAGACATGAGGAACGTGCCGGCGAACTCGTTGCCATACTCCTCTGTCAGGCTCCAGATGCCCAGTACCGCGCTGCTGTCGGTGTGCCCCTCCCAGACCGAAGGAGGCATGACCGCCGAGCCGACGTTCGAATCGATCCAACGCGTCCAGAGCGTGTCTCCGACGCCGACTCCGTACCGGTCGATATTCAGCGTTACGAGCAGGCTCAGACCGTCGAACGCCGTCCATCGAATTTCGATGGTGCTCCCGCTCGAATAGGGCGTGCCCTGCGTCGGAGCGACGATATCCGGCGCCGTGTCGGGCAGAGGCAGGAAGTTCGTGACTGTCCTGCGCGACGTCGCGGTCTGTATCTCGACGCTACCTCCGGGGATCACCGGCGTCGAGCCGGCGAAGAGCGCCTGTCCGGTTGACGTTCCCACCAACGGGACACGGTAGCCATTCGCCTTCAATGCCATCGTTTCGACAACATACGTGCCCGCGAACTGAGCGAACACCGTGTCGATCGTTCTGGCGACTTCCGACCGCTCGTCCACGATGTGAAACGCGCGAAAATCGCCGTACATCGGCAACGGCTCACGGGCCGCACCGGGGCGGTTGTCGCAGCCGCACACCGCCAGTGTCGCAGACGCCAGAATCACCGAGCGCCGGAAACGGACTGACGCACGTATCCGCATTGGCGCGGAGGCCCAGGAATAGTCATTCATTCCCGCCAAAGGTACCGCGCACATGCGGTCGAGAGCAAACCTCATGCGAGTCCCGGCGTTCGCTCCGACACGAGGCGCGTCGGGGCTCTCTCCTTTGGTCTCGACCTCGCCGCACCGGTATCTTCGAAACGTGGCACTCGCTGCCCGACTCGCCTGGAGACGCTCACCGTGACCCGCCTCGACAGATCGCTTGTTGCCCGACACGTTGAGCTCTCCGGCATCAGGAGCGGCATGAACGTGTTCGTCCACAGCTCATTGTCCGGAATCGGCCACGTTGAGGGCGGCGCGAGCACGGTCGTGGATGGGTTCCTGGACGTTCTCGGTCCCACGGGGACACTCATGGTGCCGACGTTCACGTTCAGCCGGACGCGGGTGTTCGACGTCATACGAAGCCCGTCGGCTACCGGCGCGATCTCCGAAGCTGTCAGACAGCGCCCGGAATCCGTGCGCAGCCCGCACCCATCGCACGCGTCGTGCGCGATAGGGCCGCTTGCGGAGTGGCTCATGGCCGATCATCTGCGCACGGGGCCGCTTGCGATTGACTCTCCGGAAGATCGAATGGCGTCCGTCGACGGCTACGTATTTCTCCTCGGCGTCGGACATACGGTGAATTCGACGGTCCACGTCGGGGAGGCATACGCTGGGGCGCCCGCGCGCAGAACGCACTTCAACCCTCTCGCGCCGGTCCGCATGACCGTCGTATCGCCGGATCGCGCGGAGATAGTCGTTACGCTCACGGATATGCCGGGGTGTAGCGCCGGCTTCGGCGCTGTCGAAGCGCCGTTGCGAAGCCTCGGAGCGATCTCCGACGGCCATGTTGGAGAGGCGCCGTGCCAGCTCATGCGCGGCGATGCGGTCATACGCGAGACGGTCGCGCTGCTGCGACGCGATCCGTACGCGCTCATGTGTTCGAACGCCGAATGCGGCACCTGCGCGAAAGCCCGCATCGCGGTGGATCAGAGGCGTGAACTCGCAGCAGCCGTGTGAATCGTCGTCTCGCGCCTCAGCAGGTCGTACAAGGGGGAAACGATCTGACGACATCGCGCGAACTCGCCGTCGTGTCGAGCGAAGTCGAGACGTCTCTTTCGGAGATGGTTCGTTCAGCCGGGCGGAAAGGATTCCTCGACACGCGAACTCCCGCGAAGTCTACGGCTCGGAATGACGGCGGAGCGTGAGCGGACACCGCTTCCATCACAGCTACGAACGTACAAGAAGGAAACTAGAATGCCCTGGATATTCCGGTCGTCCGATCCGCTCGTTGAGCGTCTGCTATCGGAGTCGTCGACCGAGTGGCCCGCCGAACAGCATACGTCGCTCATGAGCCCGGGCGACCTCGTCCTCATGTGGGAGGGCGGTGTCGACGGCAACGTCGTGGCGGTCGGGCGTCTGCAGACGCAGGCGTATCGATCACGGGACGACATGCGGAGGATGATGGTCCGGGTCGGCACAAACCTGGTTCTCGCGTCTCCGCTCTCCGGCGACGAGTGCCGCGGCGATGCCATACTGGGCGATCTGCCCGTCCTCAAACGACCGGGCCAGAGCAACTACGGGCTCAGTCGCGCTCATGCAGACCGGTTGGTGGCGATCATCGCGAGTCGCGATCCCGGATTCGCCGAGGCACTCAACCTGCCGCCGGATAGATTCCCAGCCGTCGAGGCCGAACCTGCCGGCGAGGAGCCCGCCGTCACCGTCGTGGAGACCCCGGCATCGACACCGCAGGCTGTCGCCACGCGTGTCAGGATGGCGCCGGATGCCGAATCCCGCGCTCAGGCGTTCAGGGAGAGCGATGCGTTTCGCGTCGGCTCCGCGCTCCGCCAGGGCGCGCTTGCTCGCTTGAGGGATCTGATCGTACCGAACGTGCTCGCGGAGATCACGTTGGATCGATTCGCGGACGAATTCGCGCGCTTCGGGCATGTCACCATGGGCGGTGACGACATCTCGTGGGATGAAGCGCTGGAGCGATTGGCCGGGGTGTCGCCCGAGGAGGTCGCCCGGCAAGCCGCATCCGGCGCCATCGCGTTCGCGGGCACGCTGACCTGGAGTTGCGACATCGCTGCCATGCGTCGTGAAGTCGCCGACGAGAACGCTGCGGCGCTACGGCTGCGGGCGGCGCTCAGCCACCTGCTGAATGAGGAACGCCCGCTGAAGGCCCGCGTCGCCCGGTTGCGCCGATCCTTCGGCTCACTCTGGCCGGAGGCCGCCACCGGCATCCTCATGGCCCGCACGCCGGAGGAGCACCTGGTGTTTCACGGTCCGGCGCTCGACGGACTCGAGGCGATTGGTGTCGACGAGCTATCGGGAGATCGCCTGGAGGACTATGAGCGGTATCTTGTACTGGCGGGAATGCTGCGAGAACAGCTCGGATTTGACTCGTTCGCGGATCTTGAGATCTTTCTTGCTCATGAATCCGGCCGAGGCGGAACCAGCGCGCGACCGACGTCGGGCGATGTACGGAACACGGAGTCGGATGACGCGGAACAGAGCGACGTGATGGTTGGAGGTGTGACTATGGGCAGCCAGGATGCCGCTCCAGCGCCGCCGAATGAAGGGCAGGCGATATTCGCGCTCTACCAGCACCTCAGGCACGCGGGAGTCGTCGCGGGTCTCGAAGAGATCGCCAATCTCTATCTCTGCCTGAAGACCGTGCCGATGATGGCGCTCCAGGGCCCATCGGGGAGCGGCAAGAATCTGATCATGCGTTCCATCGCCGAGGCCATCGGCGCCAGCTTCCACTGGATGCCCATGACCAACGAGTCCGGGCACGGTCCCGCAGATGCGCCGATTCGCCTGCGCGATCTGTTCGGATCGCTCGATCCGAGCAGTGGAGAGTTTCTGCCCGAGCCCTGGTTCGACGCGCTGATCGAGGCGCGGGACAACCCGGATCACGCGGTGCTCCTCTGCGTCGATACCAGCGACGGATGGCAGGAGGAGTCCTGGTTCGCCGAGTATGCTCGGCTGCAGGACTCGCGGCGTAGCGATGCCGACGGCAACATGACGACCGAACCGTTCCTGATCCTGCCCGGCCGAACGGAGGTTCGCGCGCCGAGTGGCCGCGTATTCCCGGCCGGAATGTCGTTGCCGGACAACCTCTTCATGGTGATGACCACCGTGGGCGACGTGGGGCTCGGGGATATCGTCGCCGAGCACACGAACGTCGTGGAGATTGGCCCGATCAACCTGGATCTGGATGCTCTCGATCCGGGTCATGCCCCCGAGGTGATCACGACGAACGGTCTCGGCACGTTGCTCGTAGCAAGTCGTCCTCACCGCAGCCTCAGAAGCATCCTGGATCGAGAATGGGTTGAGACGTGGAATGACGAGATCGAGGACATCGCGGGGATCGTCGGACAGGCCGGCGTCTCCATCGGGTACCGTCTTCGTGACGAAATGCTGAGATTCATGGCCTACGCCGAGGACATGAGCCGCGACATGCCGTACGGCACGCATTTCCCACACGCCGTCGCGTTCGACTACCAGCTTGCGCAGCGAGTAGTGCCGAAGCTCATGATCAGAGAGTCGGAGGACGACGTTCTGAACGAGCTTCTCATGTACGCTCAGGGCGACGGAGGCAACCGGCCGCGCTTTCCGCGGTCCGTCGCGCAGATCGAGGCGCTACAGAGCCGCCTCGACTAGGGGGATACTCATGCCAAAGCTCACCGCCGACGCGATACGCGGGATGAAGTCGGAGGGCCGTCGCATCGCCATGCTGACGGCATACGACTATCCCACGGCACAGTTCGCCGAGTCCGCCGGGGTGGACGTGATCCTCGTCGGCGATTCCCTCGGGATGGTGGTGCTCGGCTTCAAGACGACCCGTGACGTCACCATGGATATCATGGCGGCTCATGTCGGCGCCGCACGACGGGGCGCTCCCGATACTCACATCGTGGGCGATCTGCCGATCGGAAGCTATCCCGACCCCGCAACTGCCGCCGGGAATGCGCGCAGGCTTATCGACGCCGGTGCGGACAGCGTGAAAATCGAAGGCGCGCTTCCGAATATTGTCAGAGCGATTCGCGCGGAGGGCATCGACGTGGTCGGCCACGTTGGCGTGTTACCGCAGACGACCGGTACGAAGATCAGGGGACGCGATCCGGCGGAGGCGCTGGCGATCACCGACGGTGCGCGCGTGCTCGAGTCGGCGGGCTGTTTCGCCGTTGTACTGGAGAACGTCGTTCAGGGGCTCGGAGAGCAGGCGACCGCGTCAGTGGGCATCCCGACGATCGGCATCGGCGCGGGGCCGCACACGGACGGTCAGGTCCTGATCATGCACGACATACTCGGCATGTTTCCCCGGTTCACGCCGCCGTTTGCGAAGCGCTACGCCGACCTGGGCGACGGGGCCATCGACGCGTGCCGGAGATACGCCGACGAAGTCCGGGCCGGGGTGTGGCCCGATCCGGAGCACAGTCGCGACTGAGGCGCGCCTACCGGCTCCGCTTGTACGCACCGAAAGGGACGCCGACATTCGCTCGACGTCCCTTTCGGTCTCCGATGCCAGAAGCCCGTGCGGTCTACGACTTGGCCGTCTTCCGCGAGGCGACACGCTTCTCCGGAACTCGGGCGGCCTTGCCGCGCAGCGCTCGCAGGTAGTAGAGCTTCGAACGGCGCACGCGTCCGCGTCGGATGACCTCGATCTTGGAGATTCGCGGCGAGTGAAGCGGGAAGATACGTTCGATACCTACGCCCGCCGTCACCTTCCGAACCGTGAAGGAAGCGTTGATCGTCGACTTGCCCCGGCGCTGGATGACCGTGCCGCGGAACATCTGCACACGGCGGTTGTCGCCTTCGATGATCCAGACGTGGACATCCACCGTGTCGCCGACGCCAAAATCGGGCACCACCACGGCACCGTCGTCGGTCTTGGCGTCATCTTCGCGACGATGACGCCGCTCTACGAGTTCTACGAGGTCCATGTTCTCACTCTCCTCTGCTCATCAGCCTGAATCGCGGACCAGCGTCCTGTCGACGCCGGTTCGGTACCGCGCTTCCGATTTCCGTCTACAAATTCGTCGTCGCCGCCGCCCGGAATTCGACGATCTCACGTGAGATCGGGACGGCGTTGCGCTGTTCGTTCTTCCGCTCGTTCTCTGCGCCAGCGCCGTATTGCCTGCTGATCCCCGCTGAGCAACACATCCGGCACATCTATCCCATCATACGTTCGGGGCCGCGTGTACCACGGGCAATCGAGCAGGTCATTCTGAAACGAGTCTTCCAGCGCCGACTCGAAATTACCCAGCGCCCCGGGAATCAACCTGACGATTGCGTCGATGAGCACCAGCGCCGGCAACTCGCCGCCGCTCAGAACGTAGTCGCCGACCGACAACTCGCGGTCGATGAAACGTTCGCGTATCCGCTCGTCGATGCCGCGGTAGTGTCCCGCGACGAGGATCAGCCGATCGTCGAGCGCAAGTTCGTTCGCGATGCCCTGCGTGAGCCGTTCACCGTCCGGCGCCAGATAGATCGTCGTGGCTTCCGACGATTCCCTCAATTCCCGCAGCGCCGCGCCAAGAGGTTCTGGCATGAGCACCATGCCGCCTCCGCCGCCATACGGGGCATCGTCCACGGTTCCGCGATCATCCTGCGCCCACCGGCGGAGGTCGTGCGCCACGATCTCCACAAGGTTCGACTCACGCGCCCTGCCGACGATGCTTGTCGCGATCGGAGCGTCGAAAAGCTCCGGAAAGAGCGTCAGTACGTCGATGCGCATGGTGCTGTCACAGTTCCAACAGGCCGGCGACCGCGGTGACCGATATCTCTCGGCGGTCGGTGTCGACCTTGACGATGAACTCGCCCACAAGCGGAAGCGACCACTCGCGCGCCTCACTCGTGACAACGGCCAGGTCCTGCCCGGGCATCTCGTGGATGTCCGAGACGGACCCAAGATCGTGTCCATCCTCGTCGACGACTCGCATGCCGACGAGATCGAACACGAAATACTCATGGGCGGCCAACACGTCGGTATCCGACGGCGCCGCCTCTATGTCCGCTCCGCGCAGCTCCCGGGCGGCTTCGGGGGTGTCGATCCCCTTGAACTTGAGGCCGACGCCCTTCGCCATCGCTCGTGTCCGGTCGATGGTGTAGGCGCCAAGCTCGGCGCCGCCACGCGTCAGGACCACGGTGCCCAGCCGCGCGAACCGGTTCGGAACGTCGGTCAGCGCTCGGATGAGCACCTCGCCGCGTAAGCCATGAGGCCGCACGATCCTGCCGATGACGGCCCGCTCCGGGCGCACGTGGCGCTCCGCTACTCTTCTTCTGCCGCGGCAGGTTCCGCCGGGGCAGCCTCGGCCTCGACAGGCTCGGCGGCTTCTTCCGCAACCGGCTCCTCGGCCGCCGCTTCCGCGACGGGCTCGGGCACGACTTCCATCGGAGCGATCTCAGGCGCCACGATCGGCGCTCGCTCACCTGCCTGGCGCTCACCGGCTATGACCGATGGGGCTCTCTGAAGGTCTTTCGCATTCTCCAGCGACGGACCTTCCGGGCGGTAGAAACCGGCTTTCCGCAGAATGCTGCGTACCGTGTCCGACGGAGCGGCTCCGCTATCGAGCCAGTGCTGCACCCGCTCCGTGTCGAGTTCGACACCGGCCGGGTTCGTGCGCGGGTTGTATATCCCGAGCACTTCGATCGAACGGCCGTCGCGCTTGTTCCGGCTGTCCGTGATGACAATGCGGTAGACAGGCGCCTTCTTGGCACCTATCCGCTTGAGTCGCATGGCTGTTGGCACGCGCGCTTCCTCCTTGATACGTCATTTGTCGAGTCCGTCCTATCGGACTCGCCGGACGTTGCTGTCAGAAAAGGCTCTTCTTCCTTCGTTTGCCCAAGTGCTTCGCCCGCCGCGGAGCCTGTCCGTCGTGTTTGGACGTCGGGCGGCCCCGAGTGAGCATCTTACGCATCATATCGAACTGCTTGAGCAGCCGATTCACTTCCTGTATGGGACGTCCGCACCCGCGGGATATCCGTTTGCGCCGGCTTCCGTTGATGATCTCAGGGCTCGACCGCTCGTCGCGCGTCATCGAGTGGACAACGGCCTCGACGTGCTTGAGCGCTTTGTCGTCGAGCTGCTCATCGAGCATCTTCGAGTCCACGCCCGGCAGCATGCCGAGCACCTGATCCAGCGGCCCCATCTTCTTGACCTGCTGGAGCTGCGCGAGGAAATCGTCCAGCGTGAACTGGCGTTTCCGCAGCCGCTCTTCAAGCCGCTTCGCTTCTTCGTTGTCGACGGTGTCCTGCGCGCGCTCCACGAGCGATACTACGTCGCCCATGCCGAGTATTCGCGACGCCATCCGCTCCGGATGGAACACGTCGAGCGAGTCGAGCTTCTCGCCGTTCGAGACGAGCTTGATCGGCTTGCCCGATACCGTACGAACACTCAATGCCGCGCCGCCGCGCGCGTCGCCGTCCATTTTCGTGAGGACGACGCCGGTGAAATCGATTCGCTCGCCGAAGTCGCGCGCTACGTCCGCGGCGACCTGTCCCGTCATGGCGTCCGCCACGAACAGGATCTCGCCGGGCTCGACGGCGGCCTTGATGCGCTCAAGCTCGGACATCATGTCGTCGTCGATGTTGAGCCGACCCGCGGTATCCACGATCACCACGTCGTCGCCGGCTTTGCGTGCGACCTTGACGCCGCTCCGGACGATGTCCACCGGGTCCGCGCCATCCTCCGCGCGGAAGACCGGAACATTGATCGACTCGCCGAGCTGGACGAGCTGATCGATAGCCGCCGGGCGATACACGTCCGCGGCGATAAGGTGCGGGTGCCGCCCCTGCTTCGAGAGCCGAGCGGCCAGCTTCGCGCACGCCGTCGTTTTGCCCGAGCCCTGGAGCCCGACGAACATCACGATCGCCGGATCGTCGCTCAGGGCCAGGTCCGCTGCGTCGCCGCCCATGATCGCTACGAGTTCGTCATGCACGAGCTTCACGACCTGCTGCCCCGGCGTGATGCTCCTGACGATATTCTGTCCGAGCGCCTTCTCTTCGACCGACTTAACGAAGCTCTTCGCGACGCGGAAGTTCACGTCCGCCTGGAGCAGCGCCTTGCGGACCTCTCCCAGGGCATCCTTTATGTTGCCCGAGGAAAGCTTCCCGCGGCCTCGCAGACGGCGGAATATGTCATCAAGTTGCCCGGCCAGGCTTTCGAACATGCCGAATTCTCGCCTCGGAAGAGTCAGACCCCCAAAGATAGCACCGATGCAGTGCGAACGCAAAGTGCGGAATCAGGCCACCGGCGGGGGTGCGAACGTCATCGCGGGAGAATCGGCGACGAAATCGTCCGGCGGCATGTATTGACCGGACTTCGCACGGATCGTATTATTTCTAATCTCGCCTGTGAATGCAGCGCGATTGGAGAGTAGTGAGCACGGCGGGTGCAGAGTAGCCGCCAGACGCACTTGAGCGCAGGCACACGAACAGGGCGGATGCAGAGCATCCGCCGGACGAAGTGTCTTGAGCAGGGCAGATGCATAGCATCTGCTGAACGAACTCGAGCGTAGCGAGAGTTCGCGGGGTAGTAGCTCAGATTGGTTAGAGTGCCGGGCTGTCAATCCGGAGGTCGCGGGTTCAAGTCCCGTCTATCCCGCCATACGACATAGGAAACGGGTCGCCGATGTTGGTTCGGCGGTCCGTTTCTGTTTGCCCCGAACACCTCCCACACGCACCGCGCCGTTGGTTGCCCGAATCCCCTCCCGTACTTTCCCCGAGCCATGAATCCCCTCATCCGCACACGTATGGTCGCATGCGCGATGGCGTTCCTCGCCTCGGTCGCATGCACGCGACTCCAGCTTACGCCGCCGGTGTCCGTCGAGAACGTGCGGGCGATTCAGTCGGAATTCGGCATCGAAGTGAGCTTCGAGCTGATCGACGAGGATGGGCGCACGACGGCGCTCATGTCCGGCGACGGTGTGATACGCATCGAGGACGCTCCCGCGGACACGGAGCTGATCATTCCGGGCCCGCTCGACTCGACGCGTCTGCTGCTCAACAGCCGGGTCCATGTCGACCGCACGTCGTTCGCGCACGTCAGCGTGCCCGGCCGGCGCGGTGAGCGCACCGTGCAGGTGTGCCGGTTCGGAACGTTTCCGTACGCTCGATTCTTGCGCGCGCCCGCGAAACGTTTCGGCGTGGTGCGAGTAGCGATCGTCCCGCCCGACGGGAGTCGAGTACTACAGGCTGCACGCGTCGTCGAGTGGGAACCGTTCGTGTTCGAGGCTACCGTAGGACACGTCCCGCCATTCCAATGATCGCTACATCGCGAGATCTCGGAGAATCTTCATGACGCACAAGGAACGTATTCTCGCCGCCATCGGCCACAAGCCGACGGATCGGACGCCGATCTGGCTCGGGTGCCCGCACGGCGACTCCGACGAGGGGCTGTTCGAGCACTTCGGCGTGTCCTCGCGAATGGCGCTCCAGGATGCCGTCGACGACGACATGCGCTGGTTCCACGTTGGATGGGAGCATCCCGAAGGTCTGCCGATGCTCGACGCGATGGGCGGCAGGCCGAAGACGTCGCACAATCAAGCGGGCGTCTTCGCAGACACGACCGATGTCGCCGAGGTAGAAAACGCGTACTGGCCCGATCCGCAATATGCAGACGTCGAGGGCCTGCGCGAGGCCATCGCGCCGTGGAAGGAGACGCACGCGATATTCAGTGGCATCTGGGCGCCGTTTTTCCACAATGTCGGCGACTATTTCGGCATGGACAACTACTTCGTCTAGATGTACACCGATCCCGCCGTCGTCGAGGCCGTCACCGAGCACATCGTCGACTTCTACGTCGGCGTCAACGAGATCGTCTTCAGCGAGCTGGCCGACGACATCGATGTCTGCTTTTTCGGCAACGACTTCGGCACGCAGCTCAACACGTTCGTCAGCCCGGAGATGTTCCGAAAGTTCATCCTTCCCCATTTCCGCCGCATAACCGATCAGGCGCACCGCTTCGGCCTGAAGGTGGCGCTGCATTCGTGTGGATCGATCCACGGCGTGATCCCCGACCTGATCGACGCGGGTGTCGAGGCGTTGCATCCCATCCAGGCGAAGGCATCGAACATGGAGGCGGAACGGCTCAAGCGCGAATTCGGCGACGATCTGTGTTTCATTGGCGGCATCGATACGCAGGAACTGCTCAGCCACGCGACGCCGGACGAGGTCCGCGCTGAGGTCCGACGGATCATCGACGTGTTCGAGACCGGCATCGTCATCAGCCCGAGCCACGAGGCTATTCTGCCGGATGTCCCACCAGCCAACGTCGACGCGATGTTCGCGGAGGCGCGCGGTTACCGCAGTGCGGCGGCGGCTCGGTAGGTGGCGGGGCCATGTCGGGGCGGTTCGCGAGCCGCCCCGACGTGATTGGGCGCGAGGGGCGCCGCCGCTTCGGACCATGCGCCGACAAGAGTGTCGGCGCCACCATCGGGTCGCACCGCCGGTCGCCCCTGCTCGTCGTCGCGTCGCGGCCTGTGTGTCCGGCGCCGACTGGTCCTACTTTCTACCGTCGCAGTTGATTCGCCCCGGCCCACGGAGAACGACGTGCCACGCCCCAACTTTCTCGTGATCATGTGCGATCAGTTCCGCGGCGACGCGCTGGGCGTCGAGGGGCATCCCAAGGTGCAGACGCCCAATCTCGATGCGCTGGCCACCGAAGGCGTGCGCTTCGAGCACGCCTACTCGCCCTGCCCCATGTGCATTCCTTCGCGCCGCAGCTTCATGGCCGGACAGTTTCCCGCCACCCACGGCATGCTCGGCAACGTGGAACAGTGCGAGTGGTATCCGGCGGCCACACTGCCGGGCGAACTCAGGAGCGCGGGCTACCAGACCCAGCTTGTCGGCCGGGACATGCATCAGCATCCGCGCCGCAAGCGCTTCGGCTTCGACGAGATGACCCATTGCGGCGACGTGTTTCCGGACGATCTCAGCGATCCCGGTCAGCCCGGGTACCGCGGCACTCCGGGCCGGAGCCTCGGCTTGCACGGCAACGGACGCACCGCGCACCCGTGGCCCCTCGACGACGCGCTCCACCCGACTTGCCGCACCGTCGATGCCGCACTGCGTTTCCTGGAGCGACGCGATCCGGATTGCCCGTTCTTCCTCGTGGCGAGCTTCTCCGCGCCGCATCCGCCGCTCAGTCCGCCCGCGTTCTACTTCGACCGCTACCTGCGTCTGGGCAGTCATCCGCCGCACATCGGTAGCTGGGCCGAGCGCCCCGCCAACGACGGAGTCGGTCTTCCGATGGACGGCGCCCGAGCTTGTCTCGAAGGCGAGGATCTCGCGTCCAGCCAGGCCGGATACTACGGCATGGTCAACCACGTCGACGACCAGCTTTGCAGAGTGCTCACGGCGACGTCGGGGCTCGACAGGGAGACCGCCGGGAACACGATCACGATCTTCTGCTCGGACCACGGCGAGATGCTGGGCGATCACTACATGTTCCGCAAGTCGCGTCCCTACGAAGGTTCTCTGCGCATTCCGCTGGTCATCCACGGAGCGGAGCGATTCGGATTCCGCGCGGGATCCGAATCGGCAACGGCGGCCTCGCTTGAGGATATCATGCCGACCGTACTCGAACTGGCGGGAGTCGCCATCCCCGAGTCGGTGGACGGCGCGAGCCTCGTGCCACTGCTCAATGGCGAATCGATCGAACGCGAGTTCGTTCACGCCGAACACGGCAGCTACGACGGCCTGATGTGGCACATGCTAACCGACGGAGCGACGAAGTACGTCTGGCACTCCGCAGACGGCGCGGAACAGCTCTTCAGCCTCGACGACGACCCGAACGAGCTGACCGACCTCGCCGACGATCCGATCCACGCGGCGACGCTCACACGGTGGCGCGAGCGGCTGATCGACAGACTGGCGGGTCGCCCCGAAGGGTTCACCGACGGCGGTGACCTGATTCCCGGGCGGCCTCATGTGCAGGAGATGGCGCACGTCTCCGCACGGGAGTAGATGCGACGGTCACCCCCGCTGATCGAAGCGGTCGTCCGCCGGTGGTGCCGGGCGATGGGGAGCGAGTACCTTTACCGTCGCAACGGATTCGCCCACGCCGACGGAGAGCCCCATGCCACGCCCGAACCTCCTCTTCATCTTCACCGACGAGCAGCGCGCCGACACGATGGCGGCGTACGGCAACGACCGCGTTGAGATGCCGAACCTGAACCGCCTCGCGTCGATGAGCACGGTGTTCGAGCGGACCTACGTTACGCAGCCGGTCTGCACGCCGTCGCGGTCGAGCATAATGACCGGGCAGTATCCGCACACGAACGGTTGCACGCAGAACAATATCCCACTCGATCTCGATGTGCCGACCATCGCGGAGATGCTTCCTGCCGACGAGTACGCCACGGGGTACTTCGGCAAGTGGCACCTCGGCGACGAACTCTACGCCCAGCACGGGTTCGACGAGTGGATCGGCATCGAGGACGGCTACAACCGCCACTTCCGCGACGGTCTCGACAAGACGATACGGTCGGGTTACCACGACTGGGCCGTCGCCCACGGCTACGAACCGGAGAACGGCGACCGGTTCGGCCGTGGCGAGGCGACACGTCTGCCGGAGGAGCACGGCAAGCCCGCGTTCCTCGCCGAGCAGTCGTCGCGATTTCTGCGCGAGCGGGCGCAGGACGGCTCGCCGTTCGCGCTGTTCGTGAACTACCTTGAGCCGCACATGCCGTTCTTCGGCCCCCGCGACGACCAGCATTCGCCCGAAGACGTGACGCTCCCGGCGAACTTCGACAATCCGCCGGACGAGACGCGCCCCCTTCGCGAGCGGCTGAATCATGGTCGGTTCACCGAGGACGGCTTCGGCGACGCGCAGCTCCGCACGGAAGCTGACTGGCGCCGGATGATCGCGAACTACTGGGGGCTGTGCAGCCTCGTTGATACGCACACGGGCACGATCCTGCGCACGCTTGAGGAGACCGGGCTCGACAGCAATACCATTGTCGTCTACACCTCCGACCACGGCGACATGATGGGCAGCCACCAGATGCTCACGAAGAGCGTGATGCTCGAAGAGGCGCAGCGGGTACCGCTCCTCATTCGCGTGCCGAGACAGACGTCGCAGCGGCGCGTCGCGACACCGGTCAGCCAGGTGGATCTCGTCCCGACGCTGCTCGAACTCATGGAGCAGCCCGTTCCCGACGATCTGGACGGCGTGAGCTTGGCGGGCGCCGTGCGTTCCGGCGAGAGCGTGGCGGACCGGCGCGACGTCTTCGTCGAGTGGAACGGCAACTCCGGCGACGAGCCGGTGAAGGTGCCCGATCGCGACACGATCCCCGAGTGGCAGCTCGCCATCGCGCCGCCGGAGCGTCTCGCGCAGATGCCGACCGAGCGTATCCGCGGCATCGTCACGCCTGACGGCTGGAAGTTCAACTGGAGCACCATCGGGGACCACGAGCTGTACCATCTTGCGGCAGACCCGCACGAAACTCGGAATCTCGCGGCTGATCCGGCGCAGGCGGAGAAAATGCACGAGCTCGCGGGTCGCATCCGGGCATGGCAGGAGCGTACGCGCGACTCCTTGGTGCTGCCGGAGCTGGGTTAGGCTAGCTGTTCGCATGATAGTGGCGCCGACACTCTTGTCGGCGCGGAGGAGAGATATGAAGCAGCCGGTTCTCTGCATTGGCGAGGTGCTCTGGGACGCGTTGCCCGGCGGGCTCTTTCTCGGCGGCGCGCCGTTCAACGCCGCATGCCACCTTCATGAGCTTGGCGAGCCGGTCCTGTTCGCCAGCCGCGTGGGGGACGATCTCCTCGGCGCGGAGATCCTGCGGCGCATGAGGCACCGCGGCATGGAAACCCGCCTCGTGCAGGTCGATGACTCGCTTCCGACGGGATTTGTGCGTGTCGGGCTGGACGCCTCCGGCAGCCCGGACTTCACGATCTTGGAGCCGTCTGCCTGGGACGAAGTAGTCGCGACGGACGATCTGCTCGACGCCGCCCGAAGTGCGAGCGCAGTAGTCTACGGCAGTCTGGCTCAGCGCGGGACGAAGACGCGCGCGACCATCGCGTGGATTACTGCACTCGCCGACGAACGGGTGTTTGACGTGAATCTTCGGCCACCGTACGACCATCGAGACATTGTCGAGCAGTCCATCGCCGATGCGTCGTTCGTGAAACTCAACGACGACGAACTGCGAACACTTGCGTCGTGGTTCGGCCTGCCGGATGGCGAGGAACCATCCGCCCGCGCGCTTGCCGGGCGTTTCGGGATCGACACGCTCTGCGTAACGCGTGGCTCCAACGGCGCGGCGCTTCTCGATGCAGGGGTGTGGCACGAGCATCCCGGCTTCCGAGTCGACGTCGCAGACACAGTCGGCTCGGGGGATGCGTTCATGGCCGGAATGCTGGCGCAGCGTCACGCCGGAGTCGAAGCGAGCGAAGCGCTTGACTACGCCAACGCGCTCGGCGCATACGTCGCCGGGCAGCATGGCGCGACGCCGATGCATGACGCCGAGGCCATCGCGTCTCTCCGCGCGGTCGGTGCGTAGCGTCTATCCCGCCGACCAGATCTCGTCGCGCCGCTCGATGCCGCGCAGATCGTCGCGAACGCGGAATCTCATCGACCAGATCTTTTCCGTCCGGGCGTCGCCGGAGCGGTGGCCGCCTGAGTCGAGGTACGACATGAGGATGTCGCCGTCGGGAAGCAGTACTCCCCGGCAGTATCCGTACACGCTTGGGTCGACGGAGAAGCCGTAGTCAGGGGCCGGCGCGATCCACGTCTCGCCGCCGTCGCGGCTGAACATGGCGTGCAGGCCGGCGCGCTGCCCGTCGTTGTACGATCCGTACAGGCAGACGAGCGTTCCGTCCGCGAGCACGAGCAGCCCGGGCTCATACATTCGCATCCCGAACGACGCCGGTTCGGTCCAGGTCTCGCCGCCGTCATCCGACCACGAAATCGCACCCTCGGGACGGGCGATCACCACGAGACGCCCGTCGGGAAGCTCCGCCAGGCCCGGTTCCGTCAGCTCATGGCTCGCCCGGATCTCGCTCAGACACCGCCAGGAATCGCCGCCGTCATCCGTGCGGAATACCGCCACCCGTTCGGTGTTATCCGGAGCCCCGTGCATGTTGCCGTAGACGGTGATCAGCACGCCGCCGTCGCTAAGCTGCACGAACGGCCCATCGGTCCCGTCCCAGTCGAAGGGTGATGGCAGCTCGCGCGGCTCCGACCATGTGAGGCCGCCGTCGGTGGACCGCAGAATGTTCGTGCGCGCTCCGCCGGGAGCGCCGGAGTAGCGGAAGAACGAGCACAGGATCGTGCCGTCGGCAAGCTCGATGAAGTTGGGGTGACGGTCATCGTCCGGGGTATCGATGATGGTCGTCGGCTCGGACCAGGTCCGCCCTTCGTTCGTCGACCGGATGAGCATGGCGCGCCCGCCGCGCGGAGCGTCGATGTCGGCGGGCATGCCCATCTCAATCCACCGTTCGACGCTGTCACGCGGCACCTGCCACGGCGTCGGAGGCGACGCGTGCCAGTAGCCCGCGCTGAAGCCCACGATCAGCACTCCCGATCTCAGCCGCAGCGGCGACGTCCATCCGACGAAGCCACCCCAGCCAGGGAATGGCGCCGGCTCGTTGTGCTCCGGCCCGACGAGCATCTGCCGCGCACGTTCATGTGAGACGACCGGCGTTGCTTCTTCGACGATCTGCACCCTGATCTGCTTCGGCATGTCGCATCTCCGCGTGAGGGTGATCGCTATGGCGTCGGCGATCCACCGGGTATGTGTTCAACAGTGGCTGGTTGCGGTGCGGAATCCGCGCGGCCTGTCTTTTCGGCGGTTCTATCCCGCGCGATGCGCCAGGTCCATGCCGTCGCCCCAAGGAGGATCATGAATCCCGGCATGAGCCAGATGCCTGTCTTTAGCCCGACGTGCGTCCCCACGACGCCGATCACGTACGGACCGGCCGCCGCGCCGATATTGCCCACGCCGCCCAGCAGGGCGAACGCCGTCGCGGAGTAGGCCGCGAATCGCAGTCCGAAGTAGGACTGGATCGAGGGCGCGTCGCCGCTGGTGAACACTCCGGCCACGAAGAACGCGACCAGGGCGGTGGGGTAGTTCGGCGCCATGATCGTCGCGGCGAAGAGCAGTCCTGCCATGGACGCGCTGACGGTAAGTACAACGAGTTCGGGGAATGGGCGTCGCGCCGCGATCCAGGATAGGATGAGGCGTCCGACGAAGAATCCCATCGCATTCGCGGAAAGGAACCACGCGGCCTGCGCGACGCTGATGCCGAATCGCTCGCGGTAGTAGAGCCCGATCCACGACGAGATGCCGATCTGCGCCAGCGCGTGCAGGAATATCCACGACGAAGCGATGTAGTACACCGGGCTCCGCAGCACGACCGCCATGACCTCGCGCGATCCCGCGCCGTTGCCATGACCCGTTTCGTCGTAGCGATGGCTTGTAGTGCGGAGCAGCCCGGCCCAGAGCGCGATCAGCGCGTAGACTCCGGCGAAGGCCAGCAGCCCGGGCTGCCACGGTATTCCAGCGACGTCCGCATGCTCAAGCCACCAGCCGAGCGATGCCGGACCGACCGCGAATCCCAGAGACGCGGTGATGCCCCAGATGATGAAGATGGTCTGGCGTCGCTGGGGGTAGCAGTTCGAGATGATCGTGCTGCCCGATGTCGCGATGCCGACGTGGCCGACGCCGTTGAGCGCCGCGCCGACGAATATCGCCCCCAGGGTTTCGCCCAATGCGATGCACAGCATCCCGGCGACGACGAAGATGAAGGACGCCACAGTTGCCCACCTGAGGCCGATCCGAGCGGTGAACCACCCGCCCCACAGGCTGTAGGATAGTCCGGCTCCGAAGAATACGAGCTGCGTTCGCCCTAGCTGCTCGAACGAGGCGCCGAACGTGTCCGCCAGGGCGGGGAACGTCGGCGGGAGGAAGCTTACCACCATGCCGAGCAGCGATCCGAGCAGCAGCGCGAACCAGAACAATTGGTCCGTCAGGATGGATTTCCACTCCGGGGCGACGTTCGTATTATGCACTCAGTAGCCTTGAGATTGTAGAGTAGCGCATTCGTTGAGGTGGCGATCTAAGATCGCACGGAGCGTCGCGAGGACCCCACCCTCGCGTTTCGCATCGCAACCATGGAGAGAAGATCGAATGACGATGCATGAGCGCATGCTGGCCGTGATCGAAGGCAGGAAACCCGATGCCGTGCCCTGGTCCGCCGATCTGACGTACTGGCAGCACGGGCAGAGGGCTCGCGGCACGCTCCCCGAGCAGTACGATGGCGCGGACGGTCTCCTGCAGCTCCATCGCGATCTTGGGGTCGGCGTTTACCTCTTCACTCCGCCGCTCGTGAAGGTCGAGCGCGATCCTGAGCTGTTCTGGAGCGAGGACGCACGCGAGGGCGACATCGAACGTCACACGATTCACACTCCCGAGGGTAGCGTCTCCGGCATGGGGAAGCACCTGCCGCAGTCTGCGTCGCATGCGGTGCTCGAATGGCCGGTGAAGACTGTCGACGACCTGCGCGTCGTTCGCTGTTGGTACGAGGGCGGGCACGTGACGGAGAACTACGCCGCCGTGCTCGAATGCTTCGAGGAGTGGGGCGATTCCGGGCTCGGGATGCCGCTCATACCGCGAACGCCGTTGGCCGCGCTTGCATGCGAGTGGTCGGGTGTGACGAATCTGGCATTCATCGCCGCAGACGACCCGGACGAATTCGAGCGAACGCTCGAGGTGATGCGTCGCGCGGAGGACGAGTTGTACCGACTCTACGCCGAGGCGCCTGTCCCGGCCGTGGAAATCGGTGAGAACCTCAGCGCGGAGACGATGACCGGCCTGTGGCGGCGGTACAGCCGGGATTACTACTACGAGCGCACGGCGATGCTGCACGCGTCGGGAAAAAAGGTGGGCTGCCACATCGACGGCACGCTCGGGCAGCTGCTTGGCGATATCGTCGAGGCGGGTATCGATTTCCCGGAGTCGGTCGTGCCGGCGCCGGTTGGCGATCTCACGCTGTCGGAGATTCGCGAGCAAGTCGGGCCGGACGCCATCGTGTGGGGATGCGTTCCCGGTGCGATGTTCGCGCCGCCGTACGAGCGCGAGACCGTGCTGGAGTTCGTGCGGGAGGTGTTCCAGGTTCTGGGTAGCACCGGTCCGCTCGTGCTCGCGAGCGCCGACCAGGTCCCGCCCAATGGGGACATCGAGCTGGTTCGCATAATCGGCGAAGAAGTGGAGCGGCTCGGCGCGCCGGGCTAGTCTACCTCTTCGCGACCGTAAGCGCCGCTCCGCCGAAGGCCAGCGTGTAGCGCTCTTCTTCGCCTGGAGGCGCCAGGCCGTCGAGGAGCGCTTGGTACGTGCGGGCTCGGTCCATGATGCCGTTCACGTAGTTGACCGCCTCGTGCCCACGGGCATAGCCCGCGGACGCGCGCTCATAGTACTCCTTGCGCGCGAGATTCAGCAGCATCACCTCGACGTTGCCCGACCAGACATTGGGGCTAAGGTCTTCCTCGATCGCCAGCCGGCGCGCATCCCGGACGTGTGAGTATCCGACGTTGTACGACGCCAGCGCCAGCGCCAGCCGGTCGTGCGGGTGGAGCGTTTCGTCGAACCGGTCGTACATCCTGCGCAGATACCGCACACCCGCCTCGATGTTCTGGTCGGGATCGCGCAGATCCGCCACGCCCAGGTACTCCCCCGTGCGCGGCATGAGCTGCATAAGCCCCACGGCGCCGGCCCAACTCTTGGCATTCGGATCGAACCGGGACTCCTGGTACACTTGCGCCGCCACGAGCGAGAAGCTGAAGCCGTAGCGATCGGCGTTTCGCGTGATGATGTCGTCGTAGTGGGAGATGCGCCCGTCCGCGCGGAACATCCTCAGTGAGTTCTTGAACGTATCGTACCTGTGTTCATGTTCGAAGTAGCGTCGGTACAGGATGTTGTAGAACGCCGAGCGGCCGCTCGTGTACACGTGGTCGATGTAGCGGTTCACCGCCGCGAGGAGTGAGTCGGCGTCCGGCCGAACCGCCCAGGCAAGCTGCTCATCCTCGCTGATGCGGCAATCGATCCGCAGCGAATCGTAATGGCTCTGCTCCATCTGCGCGATGTTCACATCCGCGACCGTGACGTCGATGACGCGATCCATGAGCAGCCTGATGATGTACTCAGTGCCGTAGTATTCGGGCACCGGCACTACGTCGATGCTGTCGCCAAGTTCGGCGTTCAGCGCGGTTAGCCGCCGGTAGTAGGAGCTACCCCGTCGGACGTGAACCTGCCGTCCGATAAGGCCGCGCGGCGACTCGACCGGTGGATCGCTCTCGCGTGTGAGCACTACCTGGTGTATGGTGTTGTAGGGGTCCGAAAAGCGGACGTACTCGGAACGCTCCGGAGTGACCGTCATCGCCGAGGCGATTATGTCGCCCCTGCCGTCGAGCAGCCACGGAATCATGTCGTCCCATTTTGGGGGCACTACCATCTTCAGCTCGACACCCAGCTCGTCCGCGAAATCCGAGATAAGCTCGTATTCGAAGCCCATCTCCGTGCCGCGGTGCAGGAAATACGTGTAGGCGCTGTTACGGGTAAGGACGCGCAGAGTGTCGCGGGCGATGATCGAGTCGAGGCTGATCGATCTCGGAGTGACGTTTCGCGACGGCATGCCGAGCATCTCGTAGACAAGCTCGTCGTCGTGAGCGTTCTGACTACAGCCGATTGATCCCGCGGCAATCGCGATGCCGATCACGATCGCGATGAAGGCTGTTCGGGTCGCTGGTCGGTGTGGCTCTTCCATTTACCCCCCCAAGGGTTGCCAGGCCGGGCACTGACTCGATGCAAAGGACTACCGCCAAGACGCCTCGGTCGGTTCCATCTGTCCGCGCCAGTTCCTGCATCACGCAAATCGGATGCCACGCGAACCGCCACGATCCTGCGTGGCGGCCAAGCTTGCGATTGCCGCGAGTGGGACCGTATTATGACGGCCACCAACGTCGTTGTGCCCCCGGCATGTGCCACACAATGACCCGGCACCATCCCATACCGTGGCGAGGCCGCCCATGACACGCAGCTTCAGCGTGATCTCACCGGAACAGGCAGACTACTTTCTGCGGAATGGCTACGTCCGCATCGAGGGGTGCTTCGACGCCGATACCGCGCGGACCTATACCGATCTTGCGTACCGGCGGCTAGGCTACGATCCAGCCGACTCGGGTACGTGGGAGAAGCCGATAGTCCACATGCCGGACATGCACATCTGGCAGACCAAAGATTTCTCACCGAAAGCGTGGGGAGCGATCTGCGACGTCATCGGCGGAGAGGAGCGGCAAGGCAGTCGCTACGGCGATAAGTGGGCCGACTGCTTCATCGCGAACTTCTCCAACGGCGCCGACCGGCCATGGGATCCGCCATCAGCGAACGTGGGCGGTTGGCACAAAGACGGCAACTTCTTCCGCCACTTCCTCGACAGCCCCGAGCAGGGCCTGCTCACGATCGTAATCTGGTCGGAGATCCGCCCGCGATCCGGCGGGACGTTCATTGCGCCCGATTCGGTGCGCCACGTGGCGGAGTTCCTGCGCGACCACCCCGAAGGCGTCGAAAACGGCGCCGGTACGGGCGAACTCATCCACAAATGCCGCGAGTTCGTCGAGGTCACCGGTAACCCGAGCGACGTGTTTCTGCTTCATCCGTATATGTTGCACGCGTCGTCGCAGAACCCGTCCGGGCGGCCCCGATTCATGACAAATCCGCCGGTGGGTCTCGCGGAGCCGATGTGCTTCGACCGCGACGATCCTGACGACTACTCGCTGGTGGAGCTGAAGATTCTGCGCGATCTCGGCGTCGAGCGGCTCGATTTCGAGCCGACGCACCCCCGCGAGACGTGGGTCTCCGACGGAAAACAGCGCGAGGCTGAAGAGCAGGCGAAAGAGCGGGCACGGCTGGCGGCGGCGGAGTGACGAGCGCAGGAGGATCAATGAGTCTCGAAGGAAAGACATCGTCCGGCGCGGATATAGTGCCGATGACCGACGAGCAGAAGTTCGTCTTCGACCTGAAGGGCTGGCTGCTCGTGCCGGGCGTGCTGACAACGGCGGAGACCGACGCGATCCGCGAGCACATACTCACGGTGCACGAGCGCAAGGAATCCCTCGACGAACTGGATCGCTACCCCATCGGCGGCCCGGCGGAGATGCTGCTCGACCATCCGGTGCTCGTCGGTATCCTCGACGAACTCCTCGGACGTCACGGCAACTCCGAGTGCTACGGATTCCGTTGCGAGAACAGCTTCCACATGGTGCGTCGCCAAGGCGAGACTGGCCTCGAACCGCACAGCGGCGGCCTCGGCGTCGGGCCGCTGTTCACGTATCGCTGCAAGAACGGAGCGATGTACTCCGGACTGACTCGCGTCGTGTGGGAGTTGAATCCTGTCGGGCGCGATGACGGCGGCACGCTTGTCATGTCCGGCACGCACAAGATGAACTTTCCGATCCCGAAGGAACACCTCGGGTACGACTCGCCGCTGTTCGAGCGGTACGAATGTCCGCCGGGATCGCTCCTGATCTTCTCGGAGTCCGTTAATCACGCCGGGCCAACGTGGAACGCCGAGCATCCGCGCGTTGCGATCTTCAACTGCTACGCGCCGTATCAAGCTCAGTATCACAAACTCAACATCCCGCACGAGGTCATCGAGCGCATGCCCGCGAAGCGTCGCACGCTGTTCCGCGGCGTGTGGGGACACAACTTCCACGACGTGCGGCCGAACGACTACTACGACGAATCGAACCAGTCCCTGTGAACTCGAAGCAAGATGTAGCGATCCATGCCTCTGCGCTGTGGGACGGAACCGGCGCGGCGCCCCTGCGCGATGCGACCGTCGTTGTGAGCGAGGGCTCGATCACGTACGCCGGACCGCGCATCGAGGCAGAGAGCGGCGACGTCGTCGACCTGCCGGGAGCGACGCTCCTGCCCGGTCTCATCGACGCGCACGTGCATCTTTCCGACGACGGCTGGATGCCCCCGCTTCTCCTCGCGGCCGGCGTTACGACGGTGCGCGATACGGGCAACAGCCACCGGGCGCTCATCTCGCTCAGAGAACGGCAGGCGCGCGGCGACTGGGTCGGCCCGCGCATCCGCACGTTCGGGCCGCTCATCGACGGTCCGTCGCCACACTGGCCGCACATTGCGCGGGCGGTCGACGAAAGCGACAACGTCGAACGTGTCGTCGATGAACTCGTGGCCGATGGCGTGGACGGGCTGAAGACGTACGTCAGGCTCCCCGCCGATCACATTCGCAGGGTCGTCGCACGGGCACGAGACCACGGCGTGCCGGTTACGTGCCACTGCAGCGAGTGTAAGGCGCGGCAGGTGCTCGCGTACGGCATGGGCTGCGTCGAACACGTCACGAGCCTGGATGCCCTGGAAGACGGAGCACGCTGGATGTCGTTCGACGCGGCGTCCGACCCGGCGCAAAATGTCGTCGACGCATTCCTCGAACGCGATGCGTGGTTCTGCCCGACGCTGGGCGTCATGCGCGCCGTCGAGCATGGCTGGGGTGCGCATTTTCGAGCGTTCCCCGGGTACGACCGGTATGGTGCGGCGTTTCAATCGTATCTCGCCGAGCTTCTCCACAGCGCAACGTGGCAGCAGGAGCGCATCGATCAGGCGTATCGCGACGTTGAAGGCATGCACCGCGCGGCGCGAACGCTCCACGAAGCGGGCGTCCAGATGCTCGCGGGCTCCGACGCGCCATTCGTGCCGCCGGGCGACGGTATGCGCTACGAGCTTGAACTGCTCGTCTCCGCCGGTATCTCAGCCGAGCATGCTCTCGCCATGGCAACACGAGAGTCGGCGCGGTATCTTGGTCTCGACGACGAGATCGGCACGATCGAGCCGGGCAAGGCGGCGGACCTGCTCGCTGTGCGCGGCAACCCATTGCGCGATATCGGCTGCGTTCGGGATGTTGCCGGCGTCTGGCAGTCCGGGGTCCGGCTCGACGTCGACGCGCTGGTGAGCGATGCGGCAGAGGCTGCGTCGCGCATGCGCCTCCCGGATGACGGAGTGCCCATGTGGGGGCTTCGGCAGGGCCGCGAGAACGAGGAGGAGTGAGCATGATAACGATTCGCAACGTCCGCACGATCGTCACCGCGCCGGCGGGGCTCAACCTCGTCATCGTGAAGATCGAGACGAGCGAGCCGGAGTTGTACGGCTGGGGCTGCGCGACCTTCACCCAACGCTACGAGGCGGTGCGCGCCGCCATCGATCACCATCTCACGCCGCTCGTCGTCGGGCGGGACGCCGACCGCATCGAGGACCTGTGGAACCTCATGATGGTCCACGGCTACTGGCGTAACGGGCCCGTGACGAATAATGCGATCTCCGGCATCGACATGGCGCTGTGGGACATCAAGGCCAAGCGCGCGGGAATGCCGCTCTACGACCTGCTCGGAGGGAAGATGCGCGAAGGCGCGGCCGTCTATCGCCACGCGGACGGTCCGGACCTGGAAACTATCGAGCGAAACGCGCGTGAGTTCGTCGACACGGGTGTGCGACACGTGCGCGTGCAGTTCGGCGGATACGGTGGTCGCGCGGCGGACGAATTCGCGCCGCCGGGAAGTCAGCCGGGAGCATACTACCACCCGCGCCGGTACACGCGCGACGCGATCCGCGCGCTGGAACACGTCCGCGCGGCGCCGGGCGACGACACCGAGTTGCTGCACGACGTGCACGAGCGCCTGAAGCCTGCCGAAGCCGTCGAGTTCGCCAAGGAGGTCGAGCCGCTACGCCTGTTTTTTCTTGAGGACCTGCTCGCGCCGGAAGACAACGACTGGTTCGAGAATGTGCGAGCCGCCTGCACGACGCCGCAGGCAATGGGCGAGCTATTCTGCCATCCGCGCGAGTGGATGCCGCTCATTGCGAACCGGCAGATCGACTTCTTCCGCATGCACATGAGCCATACCGGCGGCCTGACTCCTGCGCGAAAAATCGCCGCGACGTCGGAGCAATTCGGCGTCCGTTCGGCATGGCACGGGCCGGGCGACGTGTCACCGGTCGGGCACGCGGTGAACGTGCACCTCGACCTCGTCGAGCCGAACTTCGGCATTCAGGAGTTCGGCGGATTCCCGGACCCGCTCGCCGACGTATTCCCCGGCCTGCCGGAGCAGCGCGGCGGCTACCTGCACGTCAGTGACGCGCCGGGCCACGGCGTCGACCTCGACGAGACGGCGGCGGCGAAGTTCCCGCCACAGCCGCGGGTGGATACGTGGTCGCAAGCGCGGCTGCCGGATGGGAGCATGGCGAGGCCGTAGGGGGGACGAGGAGCGAATGTGGCACCACCGAGTCGTGCGCCAGGTCAGAACTCGACTGCTATGCCGCTCTTGCCGGCGGTATCCAGCGACACCGTCCCCTCCGGAGGGCGGCTATCGTAGCGCAGGTGGTGGCTCACTACCAGGGAGACCGGATGGCTCAGTTCCACCACCAAGCGAGCTTCGCTTAGTATTCGCACATCGTCCACGTCATCGACGCGGGGTTGGATGTACGCAGCCCAGGCGAGCACGGTCTGCTCTCCGAATCGGGCTTTCAGCGTGAGGTAGTTGCTCCACCGATGCACCGAGGGTCGACTGGGATGGACGGCTTTCGATCCCAAGTTGTGCCGCTCTTGCTCGAACATGTTGTCGGATCCCCACC
>CAZEAI010000066.1:8996-27925 GCA_964510105.1 uncultured bacterium | reverse complement strand
TTCGCTCCCACGCGACTGGACGTCGTGGCCGAGGTGAACGCGATCCGGGATAGACTCGTTCCCGCCACGTCGCTTGGGATCGCCGTAGACGAGCCTTCCGGCGGCGCGACGCTCGTCGCGGATGCCAGCTACTTCCGGCACGCCGTCGACGCGTTGGTCCGCTTCCCGCAGTCGTACGAGTCCGTCGAGCACGCCCGGCTCGCCATCATAGCCGGCGAAGGTGCCGTGACGCTGGATCTCACGTGCGGGCCGGTAGAGATCGACGCGGATACGCTTGGGGGCGCCATTCAGCGCGGTGTCAAGCGGATCGACGGGCGGCTTCACGTAACGGGGCTTGAGGCGAGCCTGCTCTCGGCGTCGGCGAAGGCGTTTGGGGGCGAGTTCGCGATTGAGCAAGTCGGCGATGATGCACGTCTCACGTTGCGCTGGCCGGACGCGGACGAGTCGGCGGCGGAGTAGGTCGCGGCCGTCCTACAACCCGAATCCCCGCTCCCTCAGGATGCGTTGCAGGCGCGGCCTGATGATCAGGTCGAACGTATCGCCCTTCCCCGGAAACAGCCGCATCGCAGCCTCACGCGTCCCTTCGATGAGCCGGTTCGCGTCCCGCTCGGACAGCGGGTTCTGCTGGGCGAGTACGGCGCCTACGACATCGACCGTGAGCCGGAGCCGCCGCAGCCTGCGCGCTTCATCGGCGACAGGATCGCCGTTGTCCATGAGTGGGATGTCGTCCACGGCTTGCTGGCCTCCCGGCGACATTGAGAGCGTGCGGACAGGTTGCCGTCCCTCAAGTTCCCTACGGTACGGCGCGGCGACAAGTTCCCGCCTCGTACGACGTGCTCGCGCTGCGATCAGTTCCAGGCGTCCTGTGCCGCTACGAGGAAAGGGGAGTGCGGTTTCCCGCACTCCCTATACGAACGTGGCCGCTCCAGCGGCTTGGCCGCCGTGCCTGTGCCGCTACGAGGAAAGGGGAGTGCGGTTCCCCGCACTCCCTATACGAACGTGGCCGCTCCAGCGGCTACGTTCGCAGTCCCTCGAGACCGTCGTTCAGCTCGCCCTGGTAGACCTCGGTCTCGAGGCTGGCGACCTCCTCGCGCGTCACCGGGCGTCCGAGCGCGTGCGACTCGTACAGCGCCATGCAGAGGACCTCGCTCTTGTAGCCCTCCCAACCGTCGATTTCCACGGGCTCGCCGTACAGGACAGCGCGCGTGAATTCGTACAGCTCCGTCGCGATCGTGTCGGTGATGCCGCGCGGATAGAGCTTCTCGCGGCCCTCTTCGCCGATGGCCACCTGGTGCTTCGCGACGAGATCGTCGCGGCTCAGCGAGTCCTTGCGGCCTTTCCAGCCCTGACCCCAGACGAGTGCGCCGTCGGAGCCGTATAGCGCCCGGTTGCTGAACTTGTGCCCCGGTCCGGCCAGGCTGTAGGTCCACTGTCCGATGACGCCGTTCGGGAAGTCGAGGGTGCCAAGCGTTGTGTCCTCGACGGTGACGTCGATGGGACCGGACATGTCGTCGGCGTTCTCGTAGCGGACCGGGTTGTACGTCCGGACGCCGCAGTAGATCTGTTCCGGCTCGCCGATGTGATAGCGGAACAGGTCCGCGAAGTGAACGCCGCCGTCGAGCGGCCACCCGCCTCCCGCGACGTCTTTGTGGTCGCGCCATGTCCAGTACCAAAGCCGCTCCTCGACGTCGATCCAGTAGATCATCCGGATATCGCCGATCATGCCCTCGTCGATGGCCCACTTGATGGCGCGATTCTCCTCGTCGCGGCGGTAGTTCTCCGCCACTTGGAAGACGACGCCCGCCGCTTCGGCCTGATCGATCATCTGCCGCCCCGCGCGGAGCGTGAACGCCAGCGGCTTTTCGATCGTTACGTGCTTGCCCGCCGCGAAGCACGGCTCGACCACGGTGTGGTGCGTGCGGTGGGTTGTGACGATGTCTACCGCAGCCATGTCGGGCTCGTCGCGGAGCATGGTGTCGAGGTCGTCGTAGACATGCGGCTTCGAGCCCTGCCACTCGGCGATGGTCTCGGCCATGGTCTCAGCCGCCTCGCGCACGACGTCGCACGTTGCGACGATCTCGAACGTGCGCAGGTCCTTCTCCCAGAGCTGGCGGAAGCCGCGCTCGTGCGCGCCCATCATGCTGCCGCAGCCGATGAGTCCGATGGTTACCTGTTCTGCCATGGATGCACCTCGCTGGATGTAGTTGTAGGGGTGTTCGGTGGATGCGATGCGTGGAACGGGAAGGTACGAGCGGGCGTCGGAGCGGGGGGAGGGTGTGAAGGCGAGGAGGAACGTATCTCACGCAAAGGCGAAAGGGGCCGCAGAGGGGGGCGCGCGCCGTGTGAGGGCTGTGTGGTCCAGCCCCGCTCCCGTTTCGTCGCTCCTGCCCCCTCCGACAAACGGGGGTTTCGCGTCGCTCGTCGTCGCGGACACGAGTGTTCGCTCTCCGATGAGGTAAGGGGAATCCGCCCCGCGAACTCCCAAACGAACGCGAGCGAAGCGAACGTTCGCCGGGTGACGTTGCTGCGGTAGCGCAGCCCATCGTCCAGGGGCGAACCTCGTGTTCGCCCCATCCTCTACAGCCGCACCTTCAGCAGCGTGATGAAATCGTTGTTGTCGACCTGCACCGACGTGGACTCCCGCCGCAGCCGAAACCGCCCCTCGATCGAGACGTTCGGCGCGACGTCGAACTCGCCAAAGAACACGTAGTGCGTGACGGCGTCGTCGGCATGGTCGCGGCTCGGATCGAAGAACTCGTACCGCGCGCCCAGGTCGAACCGAGGAAGCGGCGACAGCATCACGCTTGCATATGTACCCAGGCGCGGGAATGACTCAACTTCCGGGTCGCCGAGTCGGGGCGTGCGCGTCTCCTCGTCGGCGCCGTAGACAAGCTCTCCCTCCACGGTAAGCGGGCCCAGTGTGTACGATCCGAACGCGCCGTAGCGGAGCTGGTCATACCCGTCGGGATTATCACCGGGGCGGAACGTGACGTCGGCGACATCGTAGCGGTCGATGAAGCTGCCGCGCCGTTTCATGAATGCCGCGCCGAACTGCGCTCCGGCCCAGCGAATGCCGCCGGTGACCGACACCGTCGGGTCGCTGCCGCCGAAACTGCGCACCGGGGGAGCAGTCGGCGATACGTTTCCGCCACGGGTGTACGACGCCTCGTAGAACGCGACGCCGCCCGTTCCTTGCGCTGCGACGCCGACGTCGCGCAGGTTCGAACCGACGCCCATCTTGCTCTTCACGAGCGTCGAATGGTCGCGCATCTTCAGGCCGAACGGTACCACGAACAGCCCCGCGCGCACGTTGAGCAGTTGCGGCACCACCTCGTAGAGCGCGTACGCTTCTCTCGCGATGCCCATGTCTTGCGAGAGGAACAGCGTCAGCTTCTCGCTTGCCCGCACGGCCAGCGACACCTGCCCGCTCATGAGCATGAGCTTGTTGTGCGGCAGATTCGGCGATGCGTGACACGACTCGCAGTCGCCCGACCCGTCGCGGTCGCCCGATGTCAGCGTGTGCGCCATGATGATCGTCGACGACAGGTTCACGCGGTCCCAGAACGACTCATGCGACGCCACGGGCGCAGGCCCGGATTGCTGCCCGGCGGCGGCCAATGCTCGGATGTCGTTCATCGTCGGGATCGGATCGGGAAACTGGTGATCGTTCCGCGCGAAGAACTGCCCACGGATGTTGCGTGGTCCGCCGCCACCGGGGTTGATGTGGCAGAACACGCATGGCTTTCGAACCCGCGCCGCATACATCGGCAGCGCCGACGAGGTGCCCACGGCGAGCGTCAGCACTGCGAGCAGCGCGGTGGCTGCCACGCCGCGGGCGCGGGCCGAAAGGTGTATCGGGCGTGCGATCATGTAGGTCCTCCGCCGAATCGTGATACTAGCGTGCGGCATCATTCCGGCGCGCCGTCTTCTATCCACTGTCGGATGAGTTCACGCTGAGCCGACGGGATCGGTCCGCCGTCGGCGGGCATGGTCCCTGTTGGCTGCAGCTTCAGGTAGAGCAGGCTCTGGCTCGGCTGACCGGGTGTCACACGGGCCAGTGCAAGCGTGTAGCTACCGAGGTACAGGCCCGCTGCCGGATTTGTCTGAGCGTGGCACCCGCTCTTGATACACGACGCCTCGAAGATCGGCAGGATGTCCTGGGCAAATGTCACCGTTGTGCCGCCATCGCCGATGGCGGTCACCGTCACCTCGACGACGCCGTTTGCCGCGTCGCTCTCGATGTCGAAATACGCCACCGAGTCAACCACATCGGCGGGATCGACGCTGAACAGGATATCGGCTTCGCCACCGGGCGCGATCTGAGCGGGGAACAACTCGACGGCGAACCCCGCGGCGCCTCCCGTCACTCCGTCCACGTGGAGCGTATCCCGGCCGACGTTCGTCACGATCACTACACCGGCTTCGATTTCGCCCGTCGTGACATCTATCTCCAGCACAGTCGGATTCACGCTGATGACCGGCACCGCTCCGATGTCCGCGCGCAACGTGTCGCCGACATCCGCGCATCCGGCCACCGCGAGCACCATGGCTGTGGCCGCCGCGGCCCACCACGTTTCCGCGCGGCGCTGGAGAGTTGTTGTAGCCGTCATGTGTATGTCTCCGGTGGATCCGGCAGGGAATCCTAACGCCGCACATTCAGCGAGTCCGATGCGATCGTGCGGTTGCGGGCCAGGATGCCGCGCCATCCGAATTCCGCGATCAGCTCGTCGGGGTAGCGCTGGTACACGACTTCCGCCACAATGCGGGACGTGCCGCGCGGCGCCCGATATCGTTCCGTTCGTGTCTCCCCCGAGGGGATCGTGTTGTCCTGCGCGACTCTGGACGCCTGCCAGAAGTAGAGCGTAGGCCTGCCCGCCTGGTTCTGGAACGTTCGCTGATAGGTCCAGCGTTCCGAGTCGAGCACGCGGCCCGACGCGTTCTTCGCCGTTACCACGAGGTGCAGACGCCGCAAGCCGTGGGCATGGCCCGGTACGTTATGTCCGGCCACGGCGTTCATGATCGTCACGTCGACCGTCCGCGAACGCACTCGGTCCAGGGTAACGAGGAATGACCCGAGCAGCCTCGTCGGGCTGTCGCCGCCGCCGAACCGATGTTGGTGGACCTCCTGCCGGAACGGCGCGGTCGGCGGCACGTACGACACCTTTCCGGGCCGCGCGGGCATGTGACACGTCTGGCAATAGACCTCCGCGTCTCCCAGTCCCGTCTGCTTCCACTGGGCGTACTGCTGCTCGGTGGCGATCCCGTTCGGCGCGGTGTACTGATGGCACATGGAGCAGTAGAGGGCGCTGTCGTAGACCTCCGAGTGCTGAGTGGCGTGGAAGGGCGAACGAGCGTCCCTGAGCGGTCCGAATTTCGTCGCGCGCCGTCCGGAGCCCATGTCGAGCGGCGTGTGTTCGATGTTGCCGTCTGCGTTCTCCCAGACGTCGGCGATGCGGTGACAGAAGTCGCACGCGACGCCCTCGTTCCGGCTCACCGGGGTCTGCCGCAGTCTCCCGTCGACGGCCGCGCGCGGCTCATGACACCTCGCGCATGCGATGGCCCACTCGGGGTCCTCGCGCGACGCCAGGCCGTAGAGGTCCCGATACACGGGGTCCCGCGCCGAGTTCGCCATCTGCGACGCACGCCATTGAGCGTAGATCGTGCGATGGCAATTCGCGCAGCGTGAGGATTCGACGAACGGTATCGGCTCCGCGCGCCCGAGTCCGACGAGGGCAACGAGCAGTATGAAGAGTGAGCGCACGCACATCCCCCGAAGCCTGCAATTGCTCCGATACTCCGGCCCTGAAGAGCGGAACGCGCGAGCGAGAGCCCGCGGGCGTCCGCGATGCGAGAACTTAGCACGCGCGTGCGGCCCCAACAAGTTTCGGTCGCGGCGGGAACGCCGGGATTGCCGGATGCGTTCCGGAGGACCTATCATTGGGGCGCCGACCGCCACACGTCATTGGGGCGCCGACCGCCACACAGGTTCGGCTTCGCCCGAATCGTGGATGGGCGGGTTTGCGGCACTGCGGAGGTCATTCGTGCGGCTGGAATACAAGATCATACTCATCATCCTCGTGACGCTCGCCCTGAGCTTCGCCGTCCTCATTTCCTACAACGTCCGGCGTCAGACGGAGACCATGACCCGTCTGCACAGTCAGGGCAGCGACCTGGTCATCTCCGCGCTCGTTGTCGGCGTCAGGAACGTCATGCTCGCGGGAGACGGGCCGTATGCTCGCGAGATCGTCGACGAGATTCGCCGCGATGAAGATCTCGAAGTATCGAGCCTGCGCGTGTATGACAAGGATGGAATCGAGGTCTACCAGTGGGTGGACTTCGACCGGCTGCTCGACCAGGGCGAACCCGACGAACGTGCCCGCCTCGTCATCGAGCAATACGCCGGCGGCGGCGAGCACTGCTACGACACGGAATACAGCGTCGAGGGGCAGGCCATCCAGAAGTGCACCGTCGCGCTTCCAACGGATAGCACCCAGCTCAAGGTCGGCGCTATCGACCTTGAGCTTGCGCTCCAGCCGGTATCCCAACTCTACGGCGAGGACCTGTTCCTTGAGGCGACGCGCCTGCCGGCCGAAGCTGTCGTCCAGGGTTACAGGACCGTCATGCTCTCCGGCAAGGCCGATTTCATGGAGGATTACGCGGAGTCCGCGAGCGATCTGCCCGGCGTGGTCAGCCTTCAAGTGTTCGACAGCCAGGGGCACCTCACCCGCTTCGGCGACAGGAACCTGCCCGTTGACCAGAATCTGAATTTCTATCTGAGCGAGGCGCTGGGAAGCGTGCCGGTGTCGTTCTTCGAGCATGGCCGGCCTGACATATACACGCAACTGTTCCCGCTCGAAAACGAGCCGCGATGCTGGCCGTGTCACGGGCGGGATCACTGGGTGCGCGGCGTGATCCGGCTTTCCATAGATACTCGCCAACTGGGCGACAACGCCGGCGCGGTCGAGTTCGCCGCGACCATGGCGCACGACGCGGTGGCGAACACGGTGGGCTCCGTTCTCAGATACGGCGGCAAGGACATATTCGTCCTGGAGTATCTCGACTACCTGCGCTACCAGCCGGGTATGCAGGCGATCAAGCTCTACGACCCCGACGCTCGCGAGATCAGAATCGACGGCATGAGCGATCCCGTATCCCGTCATCCGGACATTGTCGAGGCGGTGCTCGAGACCGTCGAACCGTCGAGGATCGTTGAGGTCCGGGGCGATAGCGGCAGGTTCCTCACGGACTTCGTTCCCGTCGCCAATGGCGTACAGTGCTGGCAGTGCCACACCGACGACCACCAGGTCCGCGCGGTGATCGAGGTCAGCCGATCCCTCGCCGACATCGACCATCAGGTGAACATGAGCCGCCTGTTCGCCATCGCCGCCGGCATACTGACCATCGTGCTCATCTGGCTCTCGATCAACGTCTTCATGCGTCGCGTCGTCGTGCGTCCGATTAACCACATGGCGGCCATCGTTCGGGAAGTGGGCGATGGCAACTTCGGTGCGCGAACCAGCGTTGGCAATCGCGACGAAATCGGCTACCTCGCTACCCAGATCAACGGGATGGTCGAGGGGCTCATGAAGAAATTCCACCTCGAGAAGTTCGTCAGCGGCCACACGCTCGAAGCGGTCGACCAGGCCGGTGAGGTGGGCGTGCAGCTCGGCGGAATGCGGCGCGACATAGTGGTGCTCTTCAGCGACGTGCGGGGGTTCACGGCATTCAGTGAGAGCATCCCTCCCGAGCAGGTCGTCGCGATGCTCAACATCTACCTCCGCGCGCAGGCGAAGGTCATCAACGCGCATGGAGGTCAGATCGACAAGTACGTGGGCGACGAGGTCGTGGCCGTATTCCGCGATGAGAACCAGTCTCTGGCGGCTCGACGCGCCGTCCGGTGCGCGAAGCAGATGCAGCGCATCCTCGAGAAGCTGCGCGCGACGGGCAGAGTGCCCCGCGTCGAAGTCGGCATCGGCGTCAACTCGGGGTCCGCCGTGATGGGAGCCATCGGCACCGAGGAGCGCATGGATTACACCGTCATCGGCGACACGGTCAACACGGGGGCGCGGCTCTGCTCAGCGGCGGGGCGAGGAGAGATAATCATCTCCGAGAGCACCGCGGAACTCCTTGGCGATACGGAGACGCTGACCGCGCTCGATCCGATCAGCGTGAAGAACAAATCCCAGCCGCTTCAGGTGTATCGCGTCGACTACGGCGCCGATCAGCCGGCTGCGGGTGCGTCTGCCGATGACGAGGAATCGATCATGGGGCAGGATGGTGGCGACGTCGGTCCGGAGGACGCCGTGAGCTGACAACCGACATTGCCGTAGCGCAAGTATCACCGGAGGTACCACCGATGCACCGCCTGCTGCTCACCGCCATAGTACTCATCCCGCTCACCGCCGTCGACTCCGTGGCGAGCGATTTTCCGGTCGACTGCCTAACGGCAGAACTCCTTCGCCGTGCCGAGGGCTGGATGGTTGCCGGCGCGTACGATTCGGCTGCTGTCCTGTATGAGGCCGCGCTAGAGTGCGAGCCAGGGAACGCCGAGGCGCTCGTCGGGCGAGGGAGTGTCTCGCTCGCCTGGCTGAACCCGTCGCGTGCCGCGGACTGGTTCGACCGTGCGCTGCGATCGGCCGATGACGAAGTCCCGCACGTGATGCTGTCCATCGGTGCGAGCTATGCCGCCCACCAGGACTACCCGCAGGCCTCCGGCTGGTTCTCGCGCGCGATGTCGGAACTCCCCTCGACCGACCAGGCGAGCTATCTCGCTTTCGACGCACTCGCCACGCCGGACGAACTGAGCGCGTACGACGACCTCCCCCCGCAGGAGCAAGAAGCCGCAATCGCGGCGTTCTGGCGCCGGATGGACCCCACGCCCGCCACGGAACTCAACGAACGACTAGTGGAGCACGTGTATCGCGTGTGGTACGCCCGGCGGCGCTACCCGAACATGCAGCGCTGGCTGGACGCTCGCGCAACTGCGCTCATCCGCTACGGGGCGCCGGACGAAGTTGCGGTCAGATCGGCATTTTCGGCCCGAGGATCGCTTGCGGGGAACGAGGAGTGGACGTACCGGATGGCGAGCGGCTCCGACCTGGCGCTCACATTCCGCGAGCGGCTCGACATGGGCGCCTGGGTCAGCGCTACGACGGTCGTGGAGCCGACGTCCGATGTCCGCGAGGAGCTGGATCCGTCGGAGCGGCTCATATGCTCCCGTCGCGGCGGGCTCCGTGACTTTGTCTGGAGTCCCGGCGGCGAGCCGCTCAACGTGATGTTCTCGGCAATGCAGTTCCGCGCCGACGACGGCCGCACGAGGATCGACGCCTGCTTCGGAACGCGGTCGAGCGACCTGGTGTTCACCGAGCGTTCCGAAGGTGGCTACGAGGCGCACGTCGACGTCGGCTTCGCTGTGTTTGACTCGGCGTGGAACGTGGCGGCCCGGAACATCGAACCGGTGGCCATACGCCGCGCGACCGCTCCGGGAAACGACGACAGCATCCACGTCAGCGCGCGAGCCATCACCGTCGATGCCGGGACCTCAATCATCCCATGCATTCAGGTTCGCGACCGTCGTTCCGGCAGGATGCAGGCGTGTCGGATTCCCGTCACGGCGCGCGATCTCCGGTCGGACACGCTTGGTCTCAGCGACATCGTGGTGGCCGCCTGGGTGCGTCCCGCGCTGGCGGCGTCCAATCCGGCGCTCACCCACGGCGACATAGAAGTGCTACCCGTGCCCGCCAGCAGGTTCCAGCGGGGCCGTCCGTTGCACGTGTACGTGGAGACGTATGGCCTCACACGCGGATCCGAGTACGGGGACACGTTCTACGAGATTGAGCATTCGCTTCGGCGCATACCCGCCGGCGGCGAGAAGACAGGCGCTATCAGAAGCTTCCTGAGGAGGCTGTTCCTGCGGGAGCGAGACGAGGTAAGCGTCGGGGAAGTAAGAAGAGGCATCAGTTCCGAGGACCACCAGACGTACATGCTCGATACCGGAGAACTCTCCGAGGGCCGCTACATGCTCACGTACACGGTGCGCGATCTTCACTCCGGCGCCACCGTGAGTCGTTCACGCGCCATAGGCATCTGGGAGCAGGCCGACGACTGATGAGGCGGATTATCGATCGGCTCGCCGGATCACGAGCTTCAGCGCCGACCAACCCGCGAATGGTCTGGATCACCAGCCCATTCGTTCGCACAGACCCGTTATGTGCGCTATGTGATGGCGGCCGTGCCATGCGCAGCGTTGCGTGTACGTCGCCACCGACATGTCGCCGTATTCGGGGTGAGTCAGAGTGCGCTCGAATTGTTCCGGGGTCAGCGCTTTCAGGCAATTCGACCAGCGAATGTGCAGTGCCTCGACCAGCGTGAGCGACACAGCGACCGGACCTGTTACGTCGGGCAGATCGGACCAAGCGTCCTGATCGTACAGCTTGATCGTGGGGCATTCTTCCGTGAGCGCGAGCTTCAGGCGCACGTATGCGTTGAGGTGGCTATCCGCGATGTGGTGAACGACCTCACGCACCGTCCAGCCGCCGAGCCGATATGGCGTACCGAGCTGTTCCTCATCGAGTGCATCCACCGCCACGGCGAGTTTGCCCGGCAGCACCGTTATCATGTTGATCCAGTGTCGTCTAGATTCGTCATCGGCTCCGCGTTCGGGCTCGAATTTGCCTATAGGATAGCGAATGTCCGTCTGCATGCCTGCTCTTTCATCTTGGGGGCTGTGTCCAACGTCGGGACCTAAGATAACCCCGGTACGCGCGGATCGCGAGTGTCCCGCGCCTACAACCGCCGGGTGTAGGCCAAGGCCGGTGTACGACGCTGGACGGGCTGCGTTCGTTCCGGCTAGCTGTCGCCGTCGGGCTCATCCGCCTGACCGGTTCGGCGGCGTCGAAGCACCAGAATCGCCACCAGTCCGGCTGCCAGCAGGATTGTCGTCACGACGATGGCGACGCCGTACCGGGAGAATACGTCGGGGCGATATGCCGCCAGCGCGCCGATGAGGAGTGCCACCCAGATGACGAGGTGAATCGCCACGTAGCCGGCAACGCCGTAGGCGAGAAAGCGTTTGACGAATTGTCGCACATCCATCGTGTGTGTTTACTCCCGAGTGTCAGGCGAATCGCACGCTGTACAGTTTCGCCGCGCGGAGGCGGAATCGAAGCACCACCGGCGCACCTTCGGCGTGTCCGAGGTCGCTTTCGCCTTGCCAGGTGATGGGCTGGTCCAGCACGTCGCCGGTGATTGGGTCGCAGTCGTCGAACGAACGTCCGGGCAGCGGCACTCCCCGCTGGTCGCACGCCTCCGCGCGGAGCCACCCGGCCGGCGGCGCTGTGACGTTCACGCGCGCGGTACGTCCGTCGAACTGGAGCTGCCACAGGGCGAACGATCCTTCGTTCTCCGCCTCAAGCGCCACGAGGCGTCCCTTCGGCCACCACGCCCACGCGAGCTTCCCGAGCGGCGGCTTGCGTGGATGTTTGTGCGGCACCGGCGATCCGGAGTATAGCACTCCCATCCGGTCGCCGGGTAGCCCCACGAGGCCGAGACCGGGCGCTACTACGCCCGCGTCCCACGATTCCGGTTCGCCCGGTGCGCAGACGGGGCCGCTCGTGTCGCTCTCCGGGCCGGGGACGAGGTCCCACACCATGCCGTCCGGGCTTGTCGCCATGTGCCATGTGAAATGATCCGTCGGCAGCGACCAGCGCATGGGGAACATCACCCAGTAGTCGGGCGCGCCGGGCATCCGGTTCGTCGATTGCGTGTACCACAAATCGTGCGGCGCCATGTGCGACCCCGGCCAGAACAGCTCCTCCGGAAGCGGGAATCGCCGGAATTCGTCTGATTCCGTGCGGCCTATCGTGCGGCGATTGTAGAACCACGAACGGCAATAGAGCACATATCTGCCTCGTACCTCGTCATACAGCCCGATGTTGTGCGTGTCGCTGTTCTGCGCTACGAGTGGATCGTCGACGGGGGTCCAGTGGATGCCGTCGGGCGAGACGGAGCCGAACAACGCCGTCGTCCCGCGTTCTCCGGTGCGCGGATCGATCTCGTCGGGCCGGTCGCGGCCGCAGCGCTCGCGCATGTCGGGCGTCATGTCGCCGAGATTCACGCCCTTGTATCGCTCCGCCGGTGGCGCGGAGGGGTCCTTGAACACGCTGCCGCCGTGGTATCCAGTCTGTGTGAGCATCGCGCCGTACACGATGTTGTTCCGGTTAGAGCCGCCATGCTCGATCAGCCCGACGTCCGGTAGACGCCACGTCTCGCCGTCGTCGCTCTCGGCGTAGCGGACGTAGTTGCCGACGCCCATGCGCGGATCGCCGATGCCCTCCTCCGGCCAATTCTCGTACCAGAGGCGATACGTTCCGTCGTCGTGGATCAGGTTACCGCCGAACAGGAACACCGCGTGCGCCTGCTCCGGGGTGAGCACCGGCTCGGACTTCTGCGCGGGCTGGGCGCGCAGGCGTATGCCCTGCGGCATGTCGTGCCAGCGATAGTGCATCCGCTCGGGGAGATCGCGCGTGAACAGACCGGGGTTGCCGCCTTCGTCGTCGACCCAGGAGAGGCCGCCGTGGTTCACGTAGCGCCAGTCGTGGAAGTAGACGATGTTCGACGGAAGTCGGTACGGCGGCGTGTGTCCGTGCATCGGTGAGGGCATGGGGAGTACCTCCGGCTGGGAGCGGGGGACGCAACTTACTGTAGTATACGGTAGTTCATGTACAGGCCGTAGCCGTGCCGACGGCTTGCGTCCGCCAGGCCCACAGGCGCACCTTCCGTCTTCGGTTCACATCGCTGACCCAACGGGAGGCCCGCATGCCACGCACCGACCGCCCCAACCTGCTCTTCATCATGGCCGACCAGCTTCGCCACGACTGGCTCGGATGCGCCGGTGCCGACTGGATCGACACGCCGACCATCGACGGTATCGCTGAACGTGGCGTGCGATTCACCCAGTGCGTGACGCCCTCGCCCATATGCGCACCCGCCCGCATATCCCTCGCGACGGGACTTCTGCCGCATCGCACCGGCTCGCTGACCAACGACGACTACTTGCCGCTCTCAACGCCGACCTATTACCAGCGGCTGCGCGACCACGGCTACCACGTCGGCTGCTGCGGGAAGCTGGATCTGGCGAAACACGACAAGTACAACGGCATCGGCGGAAGGCGGCCGCGCGCGTTTGGATGGGGCTTCACGCACCCTGTCGAGGCTGAAGGGAAGGCGCACGCGGGCACGTCCCCGACGCCCATCGGTCCGTACACGACGTGGCTTCAGGAGCGGGGCCTGCTGGAGACATTCCACCACGACTACCGAGTCACGCGCCGCCAGGACCCGCACATCGAGTGGGTCAGCACCGACAGCGCATTGCCGGCCGAGGCGTTCGAGGACGTGTGGATCGGGCGGCGGTCGGAGCAGTGGATCGACGAGATCGACGGCGATTTCCCCTGGCACCTGTTCGTGAGTTTCGTCGGACCGCACGACCCGTTCGACCCGCCGACGGAATACGCCGACCGGTATCGTAGCGCCGACGTGCCCCCGCCGGTCGACCCCGACGCACGGGACAAGCCGGTGTCGATCCAGCGCCGGAACTGGGGCGCGACGACCGAGCAAAGCATCGTCGCGAGGCGGCAATACAGCGCTTCGACGAACGCCGTCGACGACGCGATTGCTGGTATCCTCGCTGCGCTGGAGCGTCGCGGCTGGGCGGATAACACGTACATCGTGCTGTCGAGCGACCACGGCGAGCAGCTTGGCGACCACGGGCAGTTCGGCAAGCACACCGCATACGAGACCTCGATGCGCGTGCCGCTCATCGTCGCGGGGCCGGGCATCGATGGTGGCAGGACGTCGGATGCGCTGGCGGAGTTGGAGGACGTGAATCCGACCCTCTGCGAGATGGCCGGCGTGCCGCCGCTGGAGAATATCGACGGGCGGAGTTTCCTCGACGTGGCAACCGGCGCGGCGGAGGAGCATCGCGAGGTGACGGTGGCGCAGGAGATCAACTACCGCGCCGCGCGCACCCGCGAGTGGAAGTTCATTGACAACCTCAACGAGCCCGACGAGCTGTACGATCTCCAGGCCGACCCGGAGGAGTTGCGAAACGTCGCCCGGGAGCATCCAGACGTCGTCAAGCAGCTCCGCGACCAGCTTCGACGGCGCCGCGTCGAGGGCGAGCAGCACCGGTAGCGGGCGGGGCTCAGCGGCGCAGGTGTTCCAGTATCTGAAGCGTGCGGAAGAACGGGTTACCGGTCGTGGCTTTCGTTGCGCGAGCGAGCGAGCGCAGTTCGTCAATGGCTGCGGCGTATCGCTTGTTGATGACGAGATCGAGCGTCGCGATAGCTTGGAGTCCTGTCGTCACTCGGCCGACAGGTACGCGCGGAGACCAGAACATGAATTCGCGTTCACGGAAATCTGCAAGGTAGGTGTCGGCATACCACCTCTGCGTGTCGTGTTTCCTTGCGATCCGTGCGATGCTGTCTGCTGCGCCATTCCCGTAGAGCGTTCCATCGAGATGTGTCGTGACCTCGCAGAGATACGCCTGCATGTCCGAGAACCGCAGTCCGATGACGTCCAACTCGCTGAGTCCCGCCATCCCGCCTCCGGGGGGTCTCACGCCGTAGTCTACCACATCGCATTCGAGAACGAGTTTCAAGTACGCTCCGACAGCATACTCGCCGATTTCCGTCGCCATCGTCTTGCCCTCACCCGATCAGTTTCGCGAGCAGCGCTGCCAAGAACCCGCCGAGGGTCGAGTATCCGACGACCGGGCCACCGCCGTGCTCGAACGCTTCCGGCATCATTGTCTGAGCGATCATGGTAAGCATCGCGCCTCCGGCGAGCCCCTCCATCATGAAGATCAGGTAGAGGTGCCAGCCCGTCGGGTCCGCCGGGAGCATTACCGCGCCGAAGTATCCTCCCACGGCGGTCATCACACAGAGCGAGCCCCACATGATAACGATCCGCCCGTATTTCATGCCGCCGTTCTGCATCGTCACCGCGCTGGACATGGCCTCGGGAAGATTGGCGAGAAATACGCCGACGATGAACGCGAGGCTGAGCGTCGTATCCGCCGCCGCCGCCGCGACGACGAGCATGCCGATGACGAGCGACTCGGGGATGCCGTCCAGGGCGATGCCGAGCCAGATCGCCAGTGCCGGATTGCCGTGCGCTTCGTGCTGTTCCTGCTGGACGTCGGACGACTTGACGTCGGCGACGCCCTGTTCCTCGAAGTGTCCGAGGGCGCGCTGCTCCCAGTCGTCGGCTTCGTCGACGGTGAAGTGTCCACCGTCCTCCAGATCGTGGATGCGGTGCTCGACGACGTTCCGGATCGCCGCCCCGAACCGGGGGGAGTTCTCCACCTGCCGCGCGAACGCATCCTTGGTGATTGTCCACGCTCGCACAGGCGTCGCGGCGACCGCGGACGCGCTTCGTGGCTGGTCGGTTACAAGCGCCATCTCCCCGATGACGTTCCCCGGACCGAGCACGGCGATCTGCTGCGGCTCGCCGTTGCCGCCGTCCCGCTCGATGGTGACGGTGCCTACGTTGATGACGTAGAGTCGGTCGCCGGTCTCGCCCTCGATCAGGACTTTGTCGCCCGCGGCGAACTCAACAGTCTGCACGTCCGGGAGGAGCTTGATCACATCCTCCGTGGGCAGGGAGCGGAAGTAGTCCACGCGGCTCAGGCTGCGCAGGAGCTGCCGTGCGTCTTCGCGACGTTCCTTCGCGACGTGGCGCTGGATGAGCACAGCCTTGCGGAGGAATCCGCCGCGGGTTTCCAGGAGGCGGTTCAGGCCGTTGAACAGCAGTCCGCCGACAACCGCCGCGAACGCAGCCGCGAGTACGAGTCCGGGTCGTACGATGTGCCCGTGGCCGTCGCCGGCCATGTGGAGAACGTGGCCGAACAGCTCGATGCTCAACGCGAACAGCAGCGATCCGCCGCCGAACGCCATCAGCGCCGACGTAACCTTCTTCGACGGCCGGGACCACAGGCCGAGGACGGCTCCGAGCGGTAGTGAGACCGCGCTGACGCCTCCCCAGAAGAATGCCTCGAACGGGACTGAGTTGAACATGTCGCCCCCCTTGTTGCCGACCGCCGGTACCTGGATTCGATGTTGTTCCGCGCCTCCCCGACGCTGAGCACGATGGAATATACGCGTACCCTAACCCCCGCGTCCGCAGGGCGGGTTGAGATCCCGTCGTGTGCTGCCCGTCTACCGCAGGAGCGTCAGCCGTCGCACGGTCGTCGCTCGGGTATCCGAGCATTCGAGCCGGGCGAAGTAGACGCCGCTCGCAAGCGGTCGTCCGGTGGCGTCGGCGCCGTCCCACGTGACGCGAACGTCGCCCGCGCTGGTCGGCGGAACCGGCAGCACGCGCACCGTCTGGCCGGTGACGTTCACGATCCGCACCCACGCCTCCGCCTGCGGCGGCGCTTCCACGCGGAACGAGGTTACCGCGTTGAACGGGTTCGGCGTGGCAGGGCCGATTAGGTCGGCGCCCGGCGATGGCAGCGGCGCATCGATGCCAAGCGGTGGCGCCTCATCGGTCCAGACGCGGATGGCATGGAGCCAGGTCGTCTGCTCCGCCCAGACACGGAAGTCGGCGCCGCCGTTCTGCCGGTTGCCGAACCACGCATCGGAGAGGAGCCACGTCTTCGTCTTCCATGCTCCCGTGCCGCCGAACGCCGTCCGCGGCTTGCTCCTGTAGCGGTCCATGAAGGCCGGGCCGGTTCCGTCGTACTGGAGCTGTATGGCTCCCGCGCCGTCGTAGTAGTCGAGCTGCACTCCTACTTCCGTGCGGCTTCCGGAGAGGATGAGCGAGTCGGAGACGTCGAAGTAGAAGTAGTGCCCGTTCGCCTCGGGGAGATTCCGTCGTGCGCTCCGCCCGGCCTTGGTCTCGGCGGCGGTGTGCCCGTCGCCGGAGCCGGACCAGACATGCGAGACGCCGTCCGACACATCCGGGTCGCCGAGAGTCACTGACGCGTCGAACGGCTCCGGATATCCGAGCCACACGGAATACGCGAAGCTCGAGTACGTCGTGTCGACATCCGCGTTGCGGATGAACGCGCGAAAGCGATTGGGCGTCGTGTGCGTTGCGCTGGCGACGCCGAACGGTACCGCCTCGGACGTGATCCGCCACGTCGAATCGGTGAGCGCCACCGTCTCGGCCGGATGGCTCCGCCATGTCGCTCTGCCGTCGTTCGAGTACTCCATGCTTGACGAAGTGGCCGAAAGCCGAACGCTATCGGCGGCGGCCACGTCCACCGTCACCGTTGGTGCGAGGGTCCGCGCCCAGCCCGTGGGCCTTGGATTCACGAAGCGCACGGGGCCGCGAAGTATGTCGGCACACTCGCGGGTGATTTCGATGTAGCGGTCGCCGTACTCACGGCTTCGCGCGATGTCGGTGCCCTCGTGGAGTTCGTTCCACGTCTCGACGAATACGAACTGCCGACCGGACGATATGGCCGCTTCCCATGAGCGACGATAGAACGCGCCGTCCTCGCGGTCGCGGATGGGCGTTGTCCTGCCTGGTACCGCGGAGTCGTTGTATCCCGGGCCAACCGCTGCGGTTCGGAGTATCTGCGGGCCGTTGAGCGCCGCGCCCCACGCGACGTCGAGCGGCGCCGAGGCGCTCGTCCAGGAGCGTTCCTTCACGATGAATGGGCGTACGCCGAACGTCGCGGCGAAGCGGTCGGAGGCGTATGGGAACGTTGCGTAGTCGTGGCTCGCCGCGAACGCCGCCGCGTAGAGCACGACGAGCGGCTTTCCGTCGACGCGGGCGCGGAGATCCGGTGGGACGAGGCTGTAGAAATCGCGAAGGTGTTTCGCGAAATACGCGCGTCCGAACGCGTCCGTGAGGTTGGACTTCCACCGGGAGAGTTTCAGCACAGACTCGCCATGCTCCAGCGTGGACGCATCGAAGAACATGCCGATCTTCGGCGGGCGTTCTCCCTCGGCGACAAGGCGTCGCGAGGCGTCCACGAGGCGTTCAAGCCCCTCGACGGCCCAGCGCTCCATCATCGACGACGCTCCCCAGTACACGGGTATTGCCACGTCGATGCCCGCGGCCATCATGTCGCGAAGCTCGCGCTCGTGCCAGTCCACCGACGCGAAGCTGAAGTCCTCCATCTCTGCGGGGTGGTCCTGGAGGGCGTCGGAGCCATCTCCGTTGATGATGTGCGCGTTCGTGTGGATATCGTACCAGTAGAAGTAGTACGTGATGACCAGCGGGTCGTGCGTGGAGAATGTCGTATCGGCGTACTCGGGCGGCTCCGGCGCTGCATATGGTCCGGGCGGGCCGACGAGCCGCGCACGACGCAGGACGACGCCATCGGGGTACCCGGAGAACTCGACGTGCAGGTTCCCCCCGAGGTCGGCGGCCGCGACGTGGAAGACGTGGCGGTCGCTGCTTCCGCCGCCTTCGATGTTCACCGCCTCCACGAACGAGAGCTGCGTGTCCGCCGGCGCGGCGCGATATCCGAGCCGGAGAGTGCCGGCGTCGTCATGGTCCGCGTCGAGCGCGAGGAACAGGTCGTGCTGTACGCCGCTCCAGCACGTGGAATCCGCTGACAGGACCACGTACCCCGGCGCGGTCGTGGAATCGCGCAGGAACGTGACACCGTCCGCGGTATGCGCGTTAACCAGCGCGGCGGCTCCGAGGCCGTTCTCGGTGGCGGGTACGCCGAACCCGTGGGTGAGCCATAGGGGCCGAGACGGCCCCTGCGGTTGCGAGATTGCTGGTGTCGCCGCAGCGAGGAGGAATAGCAGCAATGCGCGAATGTTGATGCTCCTACGGAACATGGGCGTCCTATTTTCCCAGGGGCTTCCGCACGGTGATGCGTACCCCCCGGACGTTGTAGTGCGCGTCGTTCCACCAGTCCTCGGTACCGCCGGAATGGGGATGCTGTTCGAGGTCCTGATTCCCCTTGC
>CAZEAI010000066.1:3961-8986 GCA_964510105.1 uncultured bacterium | reverse complement strand
CGTCCGGTCGGGCGCGCTGACGCTGACGTCGAGCTGGCCGTACCCCATGATCGTTACCTTGCGGCAGTCCGGTATCTCGAAGTGAACGCTCGCGAGCCCGGCGTGGCGGTTGCCTTCCTCGAACTCCGGCGACGCGCCCCAGCGGTAGAGATGCTCGCCCCAGATGCCATCGCGCTTGAACTTCACGCCCGACCGCCCGTACGACCACTCGTGTGGTTCCCCGTACACGAGCACCGTACCGGGCGGGATGCACGGGCTGCCGATGACCGTCACGCCGATGATGGGCTCTGCCTCCTCGACGGTGATGGCTCCGAACGGCGGGATATCGAGTTCCATGCCGTCCGGATGTGGACCCGTGCCGGTGCCTTCGCGACCGAGTTCGCAGTTGACGTTCTCGTAGTGGAACGGCGCCTCGTACTCGTAGCTCAGGGTCGTGTAGGCGACGCGCTTCTGCGGCGTTCCCGCAGTGGCGATGGCGGGGATCTTGCTCTCGACCTCAGTGAGTTCGCCCGGCTTTCCGCGTTCGGGATTCCGGACGAGCACGCGTGTCGGCGTACCGGAGTGAGGGTGAAGCGGGGGATACGTCGTCTCAGGCATGGTGTGTCTCCGTGATACGTGCGTCTACAGCCACCTCTCAAGCCAGTCGAACGCGGCGTTCTGCATTTCGACGTTGAACTCGTGCGGGACGTCCCACAGGCAAGCCTCGAGCCGGTCGCCGACGCCTTGCGACTCCCAGACACGACGCATCTTCGCGTACGCCTCGTCGACGCTCTCGACGCTGAAGAGCCCGTCGCGTCGCCCGCTGTGGAAGAGCATCGGCTTCGGGCAGGCGATGGATGCCACGTCAGCGAAATCGAGATGGTTGTGCAGACCGGGGTGGATCATCGTGAACGCGTTGCCACCGGCGAGGTTCACGCCCGCCCGCATCTGATGCTTGATGCCTGTCATCCAGCAGATCGCGCATCCGGCCTTCACGCGGTCGTCCAGCGCGGCGAGTTGCCACGTCCGGAAGCCGCCGACCGAGAGTCCGACGGCGGCGATGCGCTCAACGTCGACCTCCGGGCGTTCCACAAGGTAGTCCAGCGCGCGCAGATCCTCATGCGCGATGAGTCCGGCGAGGGACGATCCGAGGAAGAACAGGTTGCACGCGACCGGGTTCATGTGCGGATATGGTTGTTTCTCCTCGCGCGTGACGCCCCGGTCGGACCAGAAGAACATGTCTGTGGCGAAGGTTACGTACCCACGTCGCGCCAGTTCATCGCCGATGAAGCGTCCGCCGTAGCAGGCGTCGACCCACTCCCGCGCCGAGGCGAGACGGTCGTCCGGCTCGTCGAACGGCTCGATGACCTTCTCCTTGCCGATGTCGAACCGGGCGCCATGGTCATGGTGCAGGAGCACCGCCGGATGTGGCCCGTCGGTCTTCGGGACGCACAGGTAACCGAGGACGCGGCTGTCGGCGGTAAGGTTGAACACGACTCGCCGCGCGACGTAGCTGCCGCGGTCCTGCTCGCCGATGGTCTCGGTCTCCCAGGGTGCCGCCGGGGGAGGAGCGAGGAGGCGGTCCGCTACCTTGGCGCGCGCCTGGTTGCGCCACGCGTAGAAGTCGTCATGCGTGCCGGAGAGCCAGGATAGCGGGAACTCCAAGCGCTCGCGCATCGAATCCGCGAACACCGGCAGGCCGCGCTCGACGCCCGCCCTCTGGTACTCCGACATATCCACTGCGCCCCTCACAGTTCCGGCGAGAACGACAGTCCGTCCAGCGGGCGACCGTCGGCGTCCGTGAAGCGCAGGAAGAACCCCCACTGGCCAAGGATGTTATGCACCTTCGCCACGATCCGCGTCGTACCCTCGGGTAGCGTCGCATTGACGCTGTCGCTGCGTCGGTTCAGACCGCGCGTGCCTTCGTGGCGCCATACCTCGGCGCCGTTGAACGTGACGAGCACTTCGTCGTCGCTGCCGATGCGCATCGTTACGTCCTGTTCGCGCGGGCTCGTGACGTCGCACACGAGGTACGCGGTGGAGTGTTCGGATGCGGCCACCCGGCCACCCGGTGTCGGAATCGTGCGGTTGCAGACTCCACCCAGCCCGTACACCTCGGAATGTAGTTCGACGATCCAACGGATGGTGCGACCATCCTTGACTTCGTAGGCCGCTGTTAGATCAATGCCGCTGTCGGGCGGGAACGTCGCGCCGAGCCCGACATGTTCGGCGTCGTCGAACGGCCCGATGACGTGCCACGCCGGTGGCAGCCCGTGCATGGGATCGGGGTGGGTCCAGAATCCTTCCGGCTGGACGCGAACGTTCGCCAGAGCGGGCGGTTCGGACGGGAGGCGGAGCGCTTCGGTCGACAGTATCTCGCTATTCACATCGCGGATGGTCGCGGCGAGCGAATCCTGCGTGTTCCAACCACCGAACGATGGTCTCGTACGCGATTGCGCAGTGTATGCCACAAGACCCTCGGCGCCGTTTCGGACCATGTCCTCCATTGCGTCGCGGATGTGGCGGCGTTCGATCGGCGCGTCTGGCACGCCGGCAACTCCCCAGTACCCTTGATACACTCCGACGAATGGAATGCCCGGCACTTTTTCGCGCGCTACCGCGAGGAGCCATTGGATTTCCTCGCTCACCTTGACGCGATTGTACGTGTTGAACACGGAATAGATGTACACGAACATCAGGTCGCACACGCCGGGAGCGAGGTTGTGCAATCCTCCCATCCCCCCGTAGCCGGCAATGACGGGACGGTCCGGATCGATCTCTTTCAGCATCGCGTACAGTGCGCGCAACGCCGAGAGCGCGTCGCCAGGGCTGTCGTCGAGCACGTAGTAGCCCCAGAGAGTTGGTGAGTCTTTGATTCTCTCGATTCTCTCTCGGGCCTCATCCGGCCGGAAGACGATCATGCCCGCGCGATGTTCGGAGGGAGTCGTTCCGTCGTAACCCCGCTCGCAACCGGTCAGAGCCGTGCCGTCGAACCCGGAGTGCCGGATGAGTTCGTCGTCGAGTTGAATGACACCGGCTTCCGGAATGCCTCGACCGCCTTTCAGCGGCATATCTGTTTGGGAGGCGTCGACGCCGATTGCCAGGTGAGGTTGTCCGTAGATCGGCCCTGTCATATGGGCTAGGACCGCCAGATCGTTGTCGCGGCAGAATGCGCCCTCCGCGGTCCCGGCATCGAGCAGGTCCGAGTGCCCGACGATCAGATTCATACCCGCGTCCCGGACATCGGCGAATTCTACTACCGACATGCGGTTCGTGTACGTGCCCAGGATGGGCTCGCCGTTGACTCGAAACGTCGGATTCAGTTCCATCGTGCCGTCCTCCCCGGAATTGCCGCCCTCGCTGGTCGAGCATGCCGTGAAGGTCGCCATAACCGCAAGGCATATCGCGCGCTGGATTGCTTTGGCCATTTTCGTTCTCCATTCATGCCACGTTCACGATCGCGTGGCGATATTGACCGAGATAGCGACCGTCCCACCAAATTCGCACCGGCACGACGTACGTGCCCTGCGCGGTGTCGGTTGGGACGCTCAGCGTGACTGGTATCCGTCCATCAGGATTCGCGTACGAGTCGCCTATCGCCCCGTCGGTGAGCGGGGCGACGGTGATTCCCTGCCGTCCGGTGCCGTCGGACCAGCCCGCGGCCAGGCCGGCGGACAGGCCGGCGGGCAAGCCCGTCGGTGCGACCGGCTCGATCTCGCCCACGATCTCGCGGCCCGCGTGATTCGTGAACCGTACGTCGAACGTCGCATCGCCGCCCGGCGCGACGCTCTGTTCGTACGGATAGACGCGCGCCCAGTATTCATCGGTAGCGAAATTCGGGTGCGGCCACGGGGTGAGTTCCGCGAGAATCCGCTCCCGCTCGACGAGCGTGCGGTCCATGAGGTCGAGCTCCGCGTCGGTGAAGCGGTAGGCGAGCGGCTGATGGTCGTTGAAGATGTAGTCCGGACGCGTTTCCCGCCAGATATCGATCACGCGTCGGAACCCGGCGCCTTCGCGGAGCCAGTTGCGGTTGCCGCAGCAATGGTCGTCCAGGCCGGTCGGAGAGCCGGAATCGCCCGCGAAGCACACCTTCGTACCGTGCCCTTCGACGAGCAGCCCGCTGTGGTAGAACGTCTGCCCCGGCAGGTGGTACGCGGTGAGCGCGAACTCGTGCCACTGCCACTGCTCGCCGTCTTCGCGCCGCGCGGTGACCGGTGTTGAGGCCGGGGATATGCACGGCAGAAACCACGCCTCCGGATGCTCGATCACGTCAGTGAGCGGGTCCACCGCGCCGACCCAGCAGTCGAATTCGGCGACGAGGTCGGGGAGCGCGTCTACATGGTCGTCGTGGTAGTGCGTGATCCAGACTCCTTCCAGCTCGGAAATCGTGCCGTCGGCGATCCGCTCGCGCACCCATTCGATCACCGATGCGTCGCCGCAGTCGATGAGCAGCCCGGCACCCGACTCGGAGCGCACGCACCAGCTCGTGTACGGTGGGCGCAGGACGTGCGGCGGTGGTTCGCGCGTCTCCGAGACGAACGCCGGCTCGGTGACCGTCAGGCCGGGAGGTGTGTATTCCTGCATCATGCCGGGAAAGTAGTGATTCAGACAACTCGTCGACGCGTAGTTCGACCAGAGCGCGTCGAGCCGTTCCACGAGCAGGTCGATCGCGGCGTTCGGCTCGGCGATGACGTCGCCATGGCTGGGCACGAGCACGTCGAATGTGCGCAGTCGCTCCAGGCTCGGCAGAAGCTTGTGCAGGTTCCCGATGAAGCCGTGGTAGTCACCGATCCGCGCGTTGCCCTTCTGGAGCGCGTGGATTTCCCACACGCGGCCCGGCCCGTAGATTGCGTCGCCGCAGAACCCGATGAACTTGTCGCCGATCTCGACGCCGTACGACATGCTTCCGTCCGTGGCGCCGGGAGTCGCTACCGCCGCGATTCGGCGGTCTGCCCACAGGAGCGAGTCACCGCCCGCCAGCGCGGACGTGACCCATAGCGGGCGCACGGGTACTTGCTGGCCCGGCTGGTGATGGTAGAGGTGCCA
>CAZEAI010000066.1:0-3951 GCA_964510105.1 uncultured bacterium | reverse complement strand
GTCGTTCCAGTAGTCCTCTACCCCGTCGAACAGGTCGCGCTCCGCGGCTGGCGCGGAGAGCCCCACCCCGCTGGAGCATGCCCCTTCCGGCGGCCGTTCGGGCGCGGTGAATCGGTACGCTCCAGCCACGTTCGCGCGGCGATGCTGCGTGCACAGGATGTCGCTCACGGCCACGCCGAGCTCGTCCTGAAGGCGCTCCGGCGTCACGGTGTCGCAGCAATCGAACAGCAGCGCCTTGTCGCCCTCCACGAGGACGCCGGTATTCACGGCGCCGGGCAGGATATGGAGATTCGTCGCGATCTGTACCGGCTTCATGGTGACTCCAGGCGTAGCTGCGTGTAGCGCATCGCCGTCTCGCCCGGCGAGTGGCCGAGCAGGTCGATGGTGTACGAACGGTCGCTGCCGGCGCGTTCCGCTGCGTCGAAGAACTGTGTGAGCGGCGTCGTCAGCAGAATGCGAATCGGCTCGACTCCGGGCTCGGCGGGTAGGAGGCGCTTGATGAACACGCCGGTGTCGGCTTCGTCCCCGCCGGCTTGTTGGTGCCAGAGCAGCAACAGCCGACCGTCCGGCGTCGCGTGGAAGTTGGCCCACGAGGGAACCGGCCCGTCGAACGCCATTTCGTCGCCTTGCGCGTCCCGGTCTTCCACCGCCTCGACGACGGTCTGTCGACCAATGACGCGCCCATTCCGGATGATGGCGATCTTCAGCGAAACGCGGATCGGCAGGTCGGGCCAGTAGCGGTCCCGCATGAACTCATGCCAGACGTTGCGCACCGTGTAGACGACGAACGCTACGCCGTCGTTGCTTATCCAAAGGTCGCTGTGCGAGATGTGTCCGGCGGTTTCGTCGGCGCTGTCGATAGTGAGTGTCTGCGAGAACTCCCGGCGCGTGACGTCCGGCGTCCATGTGTAGAAGAGCTGCCGGAAGTCGTAGTCCCAGTACTTGCCGGTGACCTCGCGCTTGAACTCGCGCCACTCTTCGTTCGGCTCCGTCTCGTCGGAAATCGTTACGACGTGGACCTCCGCGCCCCGGACCGAGATCGCGGGGTAGCAGCCGCGCACTGGGGCGCGGAGGAGCCCGTTCGCCGCCCACTCGCCCGACGGATTGCGGTACGCCCACGCCTGGCTGTGTGTGTCGAATTCCGGGTCGCGCACTTGCTGCGTGATGAACAGCGCGCCGGTCTCGCCGTCGCCGGAGAAGCCACGATACGAATGCTCGAAGCAGTCGTATGGGCTGTCCCACGCGGGCATGAGCGTGTCCGGTGCGGCGGCGGGATTGGCGGAGTCGAAGACGAGGAGCTTCGGCTCGTTCCGCGTGGAGATCGTTTCGGACTCCGGCGGTGAGTTGTCGCCGATGGCGGGAGTCGTTGACACGACTATACTGCCGTTGGGCGTCGCGACAATCGGGCAGGGCTCACGCTCGCGCTCATCGCCCGCGTCGGCGATCCGCTCCCAGGCGCCGCCGTCGGTGCGCCGGAAGAGATTCCAGAACACGTTCCGGTACGGCTTCGCGTCGGGGTCGGCGGTGCTCACGCTGACGAACACGGTATCGCCGATCCGCGCGATGTTCTTGCAGCCGTAGTCCCACGTCGGACCGGCGCCGTTGTTCCAGTCGCCCGGCTCCGCTACTGCCTCCTCGACGACGACGGTGGGAGCGGACGTGGGCGGATACGAGGTCGTTTCCGGATCGTCCGCCGATGCCCCGGCGCGGATGTGAACGCGGTCAGTCATGATCGTTCCTCCGGGTGTTCGAGCGGTGGCTCGCGCGGTGATGATCGGTAGCGCCGCCGCCACATAGCGAAGCGCGCGCCCCAGGTTACCGCAGCGACTCCGGATCGCTGAGAAACACCTCGGCGAGGGCATGCGCAGCGGGCTTCATCTCGCCGTGGAAGTCGAGAACCGCCGTATTCGCCGTGCAAGGGAAGCTGTCATGTCCCATCCAGAGTATGAACCCGCCGCAGCGCGGGAAACGGGCGCGACACGCCGTCGCGGCGATGCGGAGCGCCTCCGCCTGGCGGCGACGGCTCCAATCGACATATTCCTTCAGGCCGTCCGGCTCGCGACCGTCATGCTCCTCGACGAACGCCTGCCACTCGATCCACCACCCGGTCCTGCGCCAGAGCGGGTTCGCATGGATTGCCGGGAACGAGATCTCCTCGCCCTTGTAGTGCTCGATGATCTCCACCGAGCTGCACCCGGGAGATCCGACTTCGCTCCGGAACAGCGCGTCGTCGCGGCTCCAGTAGTCTTCCCACTCGGCCATACTGCCGGAGAGCTTCCACGGACCGTGCACATCCCAATGGACGCCTTTGCCGAAGTCCTCCTCCTCGCCGGTGAAACTTGGGCCGCTGGACGACGTGGCGACGAACCTGCGCCCCGGATCGAGCTTGTCCACGATCTCGGCGAAGCGCTGCAACAGCGGATACTCCATTCCTGCAGGTGGACCCATGCCGCCTGAGCCGTCGTCAAGCAGGCCGGTGAGTTCGTTCCCGCCGCACCAGAGCAGCAGCGACGCGTGATGCCGTTTCCGCCGGATGTACGACGCGGCGATCTCTGACAGCTCGTCGATGCTGACGTCGTCCGACGGTGGCCGGTTGTCGAGCCCGCTGGACGAGAGCGGGAACTCCTGCCACACCAGCAGCCCGCGCTCGTCGCAGCCATCGTAGAAGACCTGCTTCTCGAGGAAGCCGCCTCCCCAGACGCGCAGAATCGTGCAGCCCATGTCCTGATAGGTGTCGAGCCGCGTGTCGTACTCCCGGTCGGCGGTGTCGGCGAAGTTCGGCAGGATCGGCGTCCAGTTCATGCCCTGCAGGAAGATGGGCGTGCCGTTCACGACGCATATCCACGGGTCGGCGTCCGCGGGCGCGCCTTCGCACTGACGCCACTCGACGTGCTTGAAGCCGACGCGTCGCTCCAGGCGATCATGTTCCACGCCGTCCGCGCCGATGAGGGTCACCGTCAGGTCATGGAGTTCCGGTTCGCCGAGTCCGTTCGGCCACCACGGGCGCACATCGAGGTCCGACCAGAGGATGCCGTTCTCGCCCGGCGCGAGGTTGTGTCGCTCCGCGCGGATGCCGTCCAGTTCCACGTGGGCCGCCAGTCCCGCCACATCGGACGATTGGCAGGTGACGCTCAGGATGCCGGTTTCGCGCTCGACGTCGTAGTCGGTGCCGATGTACACGTCGCCCAGGCGTGGCGCGTCGGATATTTCCAGGCGGATGCCGCCCCAGATGCCGATCTGTACGGTGCGCGAGATCCAGTCCCACGTGTAGTTGTAACGCGGTTTCCACTCGGTCATGAGCGGCGTGTAGCCGAACTGCCCGAGCCAGCGCGGTGGGCAGTCGAACACGAGCTCCAGCCGAACTCCGCACTCGTCGTCGTGCGCGGAGAGTGCCTCCGTCAGGTCGAACTCGTGTGGAGTGAGCGATCCCTGGAACTCGCCGACCTCCTCGTGCTCGACGAGTATCCACCCGGAGTAGTCGAGGCCATCGCACACAAGTCTTACGCGTGCGTCTGGCTCTAGATCGGCGAGCCAGTCGCGCGGGATGCGCGCCGAGTAGATCCAATGGCGGTTCTCAACCCACTCGCAATCGCGGGCGTTCATCCCGAGGTTCCAGTCCGGGAGCAGCCCCTCGTCGAGCAGCGTCCGCTGGACGGAGCCGGGCACGCGCGCACGGACGGAGAGCACGTCGGCCTGCGACGTCTCGCCGATTCCCGGCGCATGGTCGAATTTCCAGAGGTATGGCGTGTAGCCGGTGAGCGTCCACGTGAGTGAGGCGAGATCGTGCGCGTGATTCATATGTATCCCCGATGGCCGTAGTGTGAGTCACCTTCGCTGATACATATGGTCGGGGAAACGCGATGGGGGGCAAGTACCCGCGCGCAAGCGTGGGTGCGCCCAAGCCGTGAGAGCGGACTCCTGTCCGGAGCGTTATGCGTGCTGGAAGCAATG
>CAZEAI010000065.1:0-27928 GCA_964510105.1 uncultured bacterium | reverse complement strand
CCGGATTGCCATCTCGACCTCCTCGTCGGAAAGGTCGGATGAGCTGCCCGATCCGATCTCGCGGGCGACGTACTCGCGACAATGTGCGGAGTCCGGTATGGGAAGCTGGAGTGCGTCGAGAGCATGCACCGCGTGCGCCGTCCAGTGCAGGCCCCGGTAGGGCTGATCGGCCGGGCCGAAGCCGCCGGACTTCGCGCAGGACAGCACGTAGGACGCGGCCGACTCCACGCCGACAACGCAGCGCGACGGATCGCAGCCACCCGCCGCGACGACCACGGCGGTGCATAACGGCGTTGCGCAGAGCATGCGCCACAATCTGGCCACCGGTCGGTCTCCATGAAGCGAGCGTTGTAAGGCGATACTGAAAATGCGTTCTTGGAGACACAACATCCAGCCTAACTTGGAAAGGTGGCATGCCAGTGCGCGCGAACAAGCATCTTCTCGGCCCGCTCCTCGTGACTATATCGCTCCTCGCCGGAAGTGCTGGGGCCACCTCCTACGTTGGCTTCGGCGGCGGGTATTCGCTTCCCGCGGGCACCGAAGTGTTGGGATATGTCTACAACGAAGAGAACGTCGTGACGCAGATCGACACCATCACGTTCGACCCCGGCTGGGCGTTCGAGGCTCAATTCGGCTGGGAGGCGAACCCCTGGGTGGATTTCGAGGGCGCACTCCGGTACCACACGTTCACCACGCCCGCGGACAGCCTCGATGACATCAGCGGCTATGAGACGATCGGCTTCGAGGGCGGCGTCCGATTCCACCCGCGTAGAGGTTTCAGCAACTCCGCGCCGTACCTGCGAATGGGAGTAGGATCCTACTCGCCATCCATCGAGTTCAAGGACGGCAAGGGTGCGATCAGTAACCAGACGACGCTTGGCTACTACGCCGGGCTGGGATATGTCCATGAGCTGTCGAGCAAGATCGGTCTCGACCTGCGCGGAACCGTGAACGTCTTCAACGCCTTCGACGCGGATAGCCACGGCGTAGAGCTAAGGTCCGTGTTTTACACTATTTCGCTATCACTCATTATCTTCTAGGCAAGGAGAGGGCACCTAGCACGTGTCTTCGGGAACTCACGCGCCTGCGGAGTTCCCACGTTGACGCGCTTCAGCATTGGCGGGATGCCGCATGAAGCTTGAGTACCCCGAACCCGCGGTTGGAGCCGCCTACCTTGGCGGCAACGGTACGGAGGGCTCGATCCTGTTCGGCTGCTTCCCAGAGGTCAACAAGTGGCTCGCCTCGCGCGGATGGTCGAGCCCGCACACAGTCGTCCTGCCCGACGTCGTCACCCACCGAAGACTCCCCCAGCTTGTGCCCGAGTTCCTATTCTACGGCCACATCTTCCGCGAGGGAAACTTCGACTTTGCCGAAATGCGCGTGAGGAAGCCGCTCCGATTCATCGGGACGCCGGCTCAGTTGGCCCGCGCTAGGGAGATTCTCGACGTAAGCTACCTCGGCTGCGAACCGCATGTCCTGGATCGCATTCGCCCGGCGAAAGAGATCCGCCCGCATCTCGAACGCGAGGGGCGGTATTTCGCCCTCAAAGACCGGGAGGGGCGGGTAATCCCGATTGACGAGTATATCGACCTTGTCCCGTGGGAGGACGGCGCGGTTGCGCTCCCGGACGGCACCAACATCGCCAGGCTCAGCACCGACTTGTACGAGGTCGAACGCGACGGGGAGCGCGAGCAAGTCACGCTGAGTCGCGACGGAGACCAGCCACCCGTCTGGACGCAGACCTATTCGCTTGCGAACGTGCCGCACAAGCTCGGTCTCAACATCCTCGGCAGCTACGACGGATTCGACGAGAAGGGCCCGTCTACAAGCTATCTGCTTCACGTCGGCGGCCATCGCATAGGTGTCGACTGCGCACCGTACGTGGATCGCATCCTCGAGGGTATGGGCATCGATCCTGAGAGCATCGACGGCTTCATTGTGACACACGTTCACGAAGATCATACAGGGGGCCTCGGCTTCTTCGCGTTCTCCACGCGCAGGATGAAAATCTGGACGACGCCTGAGATCTGGCGATCGCTGCGAATCAAGCTCGGCGCGGCGCTGGACCTCCCGGCGGAGGAGATCGACCTGCGGTACGAGTTCGTCGAGCTGCCAGTGGACCGGCGAATGGCTCTCTACGGCGCAACCGTGGAGGCCGTGTACTCATGCCATGCCGTGCCCACCATCGGGCTTCACGTCCGAAATGGCAACGCGAATCTGACAATCACCGGCGATGTGGCCGGCCTCGACTACCTGCGAAAAATGCTCGATGCGGGCGCCATCGATCCGGACCGGCATGATCGCATCGTGCAGCGAGTGTATCGAAATCCCGGCTACGTGGTCGCCGACGCCGGCGAAGCCCTGATCCATGGCTATCCGGACGATTACCGCGACGTGGGGCGGCGACACCTGTTTCTGTCGCACCGAAGCTCCGCCCCGGTAGCGGGCGACCATGTGGCGGTGATGCATCCCAGCGCGGAACTCGTGCTTGACGCCGGGAACGCAGCGGACGCGGACATCTGGGCGGTTCGCACCGTTCTTGCGCAGTGGGGCGTCCAGGAACCGGACATGGGGGCTGTGTTGGGTGCCTGCGTCGTGCGCCAGATGCCCGCCGGGACGGTCATGATCGCGCAGGGGGAGCCGAACCCGTCGCACGCGTTCGTGATCAGCCACGGCCTGTGCTCGGTCTACGTCGATGACACTCCCGTCGCGCGCCTGCGGCCGGGGGAGTATTTCGGCGAGGCGGCGTTCATATCTGAGGGTGGCACACGCAACGCGGACGTCAGAGCGGACACTCCGGTGCGCCTCGTATGCATCCCGGCGCCGTATGTTCGCGATCTCTTCGACGCGACGGGAGCAACGGGGCAACGGGTGGCGGATCATCTGGCGCGCATCGCTGAGGTTCGCGCCCACCTCCAGCAGGCGCCGCCACTCGGTGAGATGCCCGTCCGTTTGCTCAACGCGCTGGGGGTACGCGGCACCGAATACCAGTGCGAGCGGGGAGATCTGCGGGACCCAGTAATCACACGCGGAGGCTGGTTCGTGAACCTGGAAGGTGTCGTGCGGATGGGATCGGGGTCAGACCAGTCGCGGGAGTACGACAGCCAGGCCGTACTGGGGCCGGAGTTCGCCTGGCCCACCGACGCCCCCCCCGATTCGATCGAAGCGATGGGCCCAGTGCGGCTGTTCCGTCTGCCCGATGGGGTGTTCAGCGACTACGTGCTTTCGGCTCCACGGGTACGGGACCACCTCTACGGAGCAACCATGCACTACGACGCGTAGCGAGGCTACACGCGCATGGTCTTCCACCTGCCGCGCGAGAACCAATAGGCGATCGCTGACCCCTTCACGACGGTGGTACCGCTGATCACCCACCATACAGCTGTGACCGACAAGCCGAGCGACCCCGTCAGCAGCACCGCGAGTGGATACCGCAGTAGAGAGACCGGTACTGAAATGAGCATCGGAGGCAGCGTGTCGCCGGCGCCACCGAAGGCCCCGTCGAGCACCAGTTCGAATGCCTGGAACAATTGCGCGACCGACACGACCCTCAGGTAGGCCGCGCCCGCCGATATCACCTCCGGATCGTCGGTAAAAATGCTAAGGAGTATCTCGGGCACCGTCAGGAACAGCAGCGATATCAGGCCGATGGGAGCGGAATCGAGCAGGCACGCGCGCCACGCTCCCTGTTCGGCGCGCGATGGCTGCCCCGCGCCGAGATTCTGGCCGACGTATGCCGAGGCCGCTGCCGCAAATCCGACACCGAGCAGGTAGTTGAGCCCCTCCAGGCGGTGGCACGCGCCCAGCCCCGCCACCGCGGGCGTTCCGAACGTAGTCGTGACGCGCGTGAGCGAGACGTAGACGACGCTGTTGACGAAGCCCGCGACACTCGCCGGCGCGCCGATACGCAGAATCCGTCGCCACGTGTCCCAGTCGGGAGCGAAACGCGGAAACGTCACGCGTACGCCGGTTCGGTTGCGGACGAGATAGGTGATCCCTATCACGAGGAACACGACCCGAGATATCCCGGTCGCGAGCCCCGCGCCGAGTACGCCGAGCATCGGGAACGGGCCGATGCCGTAGATGAGGAACGGGTCGAGCACTCCTGCCAGCACAACGGCGCCGCCACTGAGACGCAGCGTCGTCCGCGTATCTCCGGCTCCGCCGAACACGGCGTTGACCGCTGCAAACCCGAAGAGAGCAGGCATCGACGCGGCGATCGTGCCGAAATAGAGCTTGCCCTCGCGTGTGACGTCCGCGTCCGTCTGCATGTACTGGAAGAGCGCGTCCAACCCGGCCAGGGAAAGAACGGCGAACACCGAACCGATAACCACCGATATAAGCAGGCCTTGTCCAGCGATGCGCGCCGCGTCGTCATGGTCACCGGCGCCGACGCGACGTGCCACGAGCGCGGTCAGACCGACGCTCACCATGCTCATCAAGCTGAACAGCGCCCAAATCGCGAAACCGCCTGTGCTGACTCCGGCCAGAGAGGCCGCTCCCAGGTGGCCGACCCAGATCGCGTCGATGATGCCGAACAGCGTCTGAAGCACCATGGACGCCGCGACGGGCCATGCAAGCCGGATCATGCTCGACGAGATCGGGCCGCCGAGTATGTCCTGCCGCATGGCGGAGACACGATCGCTCATTCTGCCACCGGGCACGAAGCCTTCGTGAGGGGTAGGTGTTTGCCGGAACTGACGGAATTCGGTCCGGCACAGGCGTTCGCGTCGCTCGGACGGCGGAAATGGGCCGTCACAACGTTGCGCGCGTCAGTCCATGATCGCGTCGCGGGCGCGTGCACGCCCGGAGTCGGTGAGGATGAGGAGTTCGCCCTGTCGCGCGACTACCTCACTCGCCTCCGCTCGTCGCACGACTCGAGTAACGAATTCGGGCGCCCAACGGACGTGCTCGTGGAGACCTTCCGCGCGATTCTCGATCTGCGCCTCCGGCGAACCCTCGTGGTTGAGGAGGTGTATCGCGAGCATCGTCACGGCAAATTCCCAACGCTGCCGCGCCTTGAGCCGGGCCTGAGCAACGATGCCTCGATGCGGTGCGAACAGGAACGTAAGAACGAATGTTACGCCGACCATCGTGGCCATGCTGCCGGCGATGGAGGCATCCAGCACGTGCGCAAGCCAGTAGCCCGCGATCGCCGCGACGACGCCATACGCAACGGAGAGGCCGATCATCACAGGCAGACGATCCGTCAGGAGGTACGCGCACGTCGCTGGCCCGATCATGAAGGCCACGACGAGAATCGAACCGACGGCATCGAAGGCGCCAACCGCCGTTACGCTCACGAGCGACATCAGCGCGTAGTGCATGAAGCCGGGCGCGAATCCCAATGCGGCAGCCAGCGCGGGGTCGAACGTTGCGAGTTTGAGCTCCTTGAAGAACACGATGACGAAGACCGCGTTGATGAACAGCACCCCGCCCATGAGCCAGAGCGCACGCGGTCCGAGGTCGCTGCCGGCTACGACGAACCGGTCGAACGGCGCGAACGCCAATTCTCCCATCAGCACGGCGTCGGTGTCCAGGTGGACATCGCCGGCGAATCGCGTGATCATAATGACGCCTATGCTGAACAGCACCGGGAATACCAGGCCTATCGCCGCGTCTTCCTTCACGAGCCGCGTCCGGTTCAGCACCTCCACGAGCGTGACCGTCAACACACCTGTAGCCGCGGCGCCGATTACGAGGAACGGCGATGTCAGGTCGTGGGTCAGGAAGAACGCCGCGACGATTCCAAGGAGTATCGAGTGGCTGATGGCGTCGCTCATGAGCGACATTCGGCGCAGAACCAGAAACACGCCGGGCAGCGCGCACGCAGCCGCTACTACCGCCGCGATGAGCTGGATCTCAATCTGCGGGCCGGTCACTCGTCACCTCCAGCCAGTTCATCGGCGAGAGACCGCGCCCGCTCAAGCCCCGCCGGGGTCAGCGACCAGGCGACGCCGTTCCGGCACCGCACAAGTCCCTGCTCGCACAGATCCTCAAGCACCGGCGTCAGATCAGATATGCCCAGATTCATGGCGTTCACCGCCGCGACTTCGTGTCCGTGGTCGGGCGCGGCATGCTGTTGCGCCAGCGCGAGCAGATCGGCGAGGACCTTGTCGACCTGCATTCGCCGCGTGTTCCGCCTTCGTCGGAGCCGCGCCCAGACGAGTCCTCGGTTCGGCGCCACAGCCAGCGAAATCACCACGATCGCCGAAATGCAGAGCACGATCATCGGCCCCGTCGGGAGGTGGTGCGTGCTTGCGCTGATGACCGCGCCGGAGACTCCCGCCAGCGCGCCGAAGAGCGCCGAGAGCGATACCATGATGCTGAGGCGGTCCGTCCACTGCCGTGCCGCCGCGGCGGGCGCGACGACCATGGCGCTCATCAGCACAACGCCGACCGTCTGGAGGCCGATGACGATGGCCAGCACCAGCAGGCTCGTCAGGAGCACGTCGAGTCCGCGCATCGGCAGGCCGATGCTCGCGCCGAACTCACGATCGAAGCTCAGGAGTTTGAATTCCTTCCAGAATAAGACGGTGAGTACGAGCACGACCGAACTCAGCACACCCATGGTGACGACGTCGCGAGTGAGCAGCGCCGCCGCCTGTCCGAAGAGGAACGTGTCCAGCCCGGCCTGAGAGGCGTCTGGCCGCTTCTGAATGAGCGTCAGCAGGAGCAGGCCGAACCCGAAGAACACCGAGAGCACGAGACCGAGTGCGCTATCGTCCTTCACGCGCGTCGACCTGATGACCGACATGACGAACAGCGTCCCTAGCCACCCGGCAATCGCTGCGCCCACGATGAGCACGAGCGGCGCCTTGCTACCGGTCAGCAAGAACGCCAACGCTATGCCGGGCAACGCCGCGTGCGACATCGCGTCGCCCAGCAGCGCCTGTCTGCGGAGCACGGCAAACGTTCCCAGAGCGCCGCTCACGATTCCCAGCGTCGCCGAGCCGAGAGCAACGGTTCGGAGCGTGTAGTCGAAGACGAGATCGTGGAGTAGCTCGAATATGGCCATCTCACTCACCCGACTCGGCGGAACGGTGTTCGTCCGGGGATCCGCTCGCCGCGCTGTTGATGAACGCCACTCGTCCGCCATACGTCCGGCGCAGATTCTCGTCGGTGAAGACCTCTTCCACCGGCCCGCTGGCAATGCGCCTGACATTGAGCAGCGTGACCCAGTCGAAGTACTCGGGAACGGTCTGCAGGTCGTGGTGGACGACGACAACGGTCTTGTCGGCTTCGCGAAGTTCCCGCAACAGGCTGACGATGGCGCGCTCCGTGGTGGCGTCGACGCCCTGGAACGGCTCGTCCATAAAGTAGATCTGCGCCTCCTGGACAAGCGCTCGCGCGAGGAACACTCGCTGCTGCTGCCCACCGGAGAGCTGGCTGATCTGCCGTCCCGCGAATTCCTCCATGCCCACCTTTTCGAGAGCCTCGGACGCGAGGTCGCGCTCGCGTGAGCCCGGTCGGCGTATCCAGCCGATGGCACCATACCGACCCATCATCACGACGTCGAGCACGCTCGTGGGAAAGTCCCAGTCGACGCTTCCCCGCTGCGGCACGTACCCGACGAGATCGCGTCGATCCTCGTATGGTTCCCCCTGGATGAGCACCTGTCCCGCGGAGGGCGTCACCAGGCCCAGGACGGACTTGATAAGCGTAGTCTTTCCCGCCCCGTTCGGACCCACGACAGCCATGAGAATCCCTGATGGCACGTTCAGGTCGATATCCCACAACACCGGGCGATCGCGATACGCTACCGTCAGGTCGGAGACGTCGATGGCGTTCACTTTCTCGCTCATTGGTGGCCGCTTTCCGCAGACGCCGCGTCGCCGCTGAGAGCAGCGACGATCGTGTCGATATTGTGACGAACCATGCCGGGATACGTGCCCTCCGGCGTGTCGGGATTGCCCATGGCATCGGAGAATAGCTCGCCGCCGATGACCACCTCCCACCCCTGTGCGCGCGCCGCGGCCTGAACGGCTTCGATGCTGCGTCCGGAAACTGAAGATTCGACGAATATCGCTGGAATCCGGCGCTCAACGATGAACGCCGCAAGGTCTTGCACGTCCGCCGCGCCTGCCTCGGATGCCGTACTGATGCCCTGTAGACCGCGCACCTCGAAGCCGTACGCCCGGCCAAGGTAGCGGAATGCATCGTGGGAGGTGATGATCACGCGCTGTGCTTCGGGCACTTCGGCGGCTTTGGCCTGGATGTACGCATGGAGCGAGTCCAGACGGGACAGGTACTGGTCCGCGCGAGTGCGGTACCCGTCGGCGCCCGCGGCATCCATGTCGATCAGCGCGTCCCGCGCCGCGGCCACCGCGTTCTTCCACAGCATCACGTCAAACCAAACGTGGGGATCGTGCTGACCGGTGTACGTCACGCTGGAGAGCAGCTCCTCGTCGGGGAGCCCGCCGGCGACGGCCACGGTACGCACCCGTCCGGACATGCGCTCGAAGATGTCGGCCATCTTCGCTTCAAGGTGCAGACCGTTGTAGAAGATCATGTCCGCGCCTGACATGAGGGCAACGTCGCCCGCGCTGGCCTTGTAGAGATGGGGGTCGATGCCGGGGCCCATCAACCCGTCCACATGCACGTTCTCGCCGCCAACGTTCTCGACGATATCGGCTATCATGCCGATCGTAGCAACTGCCCTAATCGAGCCATCGGACGGGTCCGAGTTCGCCCCATCGCCTCCGCACCCGGAACATGACACCACAAGGGCTGCTACCACCGCGCATTCGATGAGCCTCATCGCCGAACCTCCAACCATGTCCATGCGCCTGCCTGCAACGTGGCTTCGCACGGCTCGCCCGCCTCTCGCTCCACGCCACCGCGCAGCGCGTACCCCGCTCACTCGAATAGTAAAGGACTACCGCTCGCCACGTCCAGCGCCGCGTCCACCGACAAGCTGCAGAAGAGGGTCGATCACAGAGAAGGAGCACCCCAGTACCCGATAGATGCTCGTCCCTGGCAGCCGCGGACGCGTTCGGCCAGCGCCCTGCTGTGCCGTCACCTCATGGGCGACGGAAGGCGTACCGCTCTATCGCCTCCGCGACGCCGTCGTCGTTGTTCGACGGCGCGATCCAGTCCGCCGCCGCGCGTGCTTCCTCGGGGCCGTTCGCGACCATGGCTCCCACGCCCGCCCAGCGTACCATCCCGACGTCGTTAAGATTGTCCCCGACGGCGAGGACCTGCGCGCGGTCTATGCCGATCCGCTGGGCAAGCGCCGCCAGCGCCGACTCCTTCGATGTCCCGGCGGAGTAGGCTCCCATGAACGCCTGATCCCGGCGTGACGCGCTGATGTTCGCCAGCGTCGAGTAGTTGCCAATATCAGTGAGTTTCCGCTGCGCGTCGAAGATCCGTCGCTTTGTGCCGAACACTTCCATATGCGAGACGTCGCTGTCGACGACATCGCGCATCCGCGATACGAAGGTGACTTCGGTGCCGTGGTCCGTCCGGAATTCCAGCACACCGGGCGCAGCCTGCGCCCCCTCCTGCCACCAGACTCGATTCGATCTCGGGTGTACGTCGTACACGACCGGCGCGAGTTCGTGTTCATCGAATACGTCCAGCGCGGCATGGGCCAGTTCCGCCGCCATCCGGTTGACCGAAATGGCGTTCCCGGCAGGATCGATCACGAGCGAACCGTTTTGGACGAGAAGCCAGAGAGGGATGGAGAGTTCACGAGTCACAGCTCGTGTCGCCGGAAGGTCGCGCCCGCTGCAGATGGCTATCGTCACTCCATCGGCAGAGCTGCGGTACAGCGCCTCACGGTTCTTCTCGGAGATGGCGCGGCTGTCGTCCAGGAGCGTGCGGTCCAGATCCACCGCGACCAGGCGCATCGTCGCGTGAGCCGTCGGCGGGCTCATGGCTCCGGGATCTCGTCCGCGACGTCGCCGGTGGGGCTGGGCGCGTCCAGTACATCGCGAATCTTCACCAGCAGGTCGTCCAGATGGTATGGCTTCTGAAGAAACGCCAGTCCCCGCTCCAAGACGCCGTGCCTCGCGACGATGCTGTCCGAATAGCCGGAGGTGAACAGGACACGCATGTCGGGGCGCTCGCCGCACAGCTCCTCGCTGAGCTCGCGCCCGTTGCCGTCCGGCAACACCAGATCGGTAAACAGGAGGTCGATCCGGCCGTCGTGCGCCGTGCTGGCATTTAGCGCCTGCGCTACATCCGGGGCGGTGATGACCGTGTAGCCCGAGTCCTCGAGCAACTCCTTCGATACCGCGAGGATACTCGCCTCGTCTTCCACGACGAGAATCGTCTCGTCGCCGGTCAGCACCCGTTCGTCGTCGTCGCGCGCCTCGACAGCCACCTCCTCGTCGACCGCTGGAAGGTAGATCCGAAATGTCGTGCCACTTCCCGGCTCGCTCTCACACTGTATTGCGCCTCCGTGTTGCGCCACGACCCCGTACGCGGACGCGAGCCCCAGCCCCGTCCCCTGATCGCGCTTCGTGCTGAAGAACGGCTCGAATATGCGGGATCGAGTCTCTTCGTCCATTCCGACGCCGTCATCGCTGACACTGATGACCGAGTACCCGCCTTCGCGCAATTCCAGGTCGCTTGACTCGCCATCGCCTGCCGCGAGTTCGACATCTTCCGTTCCGATGACGATGTGCCCGCCGCTCGGCATGGCGTCCCTGCTGTTCGATGCGAGGTTGAGAAGCACCTGCTCGATCTGCCCCGAATCGGCGCGAACGTTTCGGAGCTCCGGCGCCAGGGACATCGAGAAGTCGATGTCCTCTCCGATGATCCGCTTCAGAAATCGCTCAACCTCGATGATGATGGCGTTAACGTTTACCACATGCGGTGCAATAACCGCCTTTCGTCCGAAGGTCAGGAGACGGTGCACCAGATCGGCTCCCTTGCCGCTTGCGGCGACGATTTCCTCGGTACGAGCGCGGGCGACATCGTCGTGTTCCGTCTGCGCGGCGAGCAGTTCGGCGTGAGCGGTAATGATCGTGAGCAAGTTGTTGAAATCGTGAGCGATACCTCCAGCGAGGCGTCCCACGGCCTCCATCTTGTTCGCCTGCTGAAGCCGTTGCTCAAGATCGGTCTGCACGGTGATGTCGTTGAACACGAGGACGACACTTGTGATCTCTCCGGAATCATCCCGAACGGGAGAGATCGTTGCGTCCGAGAAGAACGCCTCACCATCGCTCTTGCGGTTCGCGATGCGGCCCGACCAGACTCGGCCCTCAGCGATATGCCGCCCGATCTCACCTTCGAGTGGGTGGGTGTCCGCATCGACCCATAGCAGAGCGACATCCCTGCCGGTCATCTCAGATCTGTCGTAGCCCGTGATCTCCTCGAAAGCGGGGTTGGCGTACTGTGCGACAAATTCCGTGTCCGTGATGATGATGATTTCACCGGTCTGCTCAACCGCCGTCGTCAGCAGTCGGTAGCGCCCTTCCGCGAGGCGCTTCTCGGTGACATCCTCCAGCATGCAGACGATGAACTCGAGCGACCCGTCGGGGTCTCGAACCGCCGAGAGGATGAGCGATCCCCACCCTACATCGCCCCCGTTCCGCACGAAACGGATCTCGAGATGGTGTGAATCGGCGTCGCCGCGCAGAAGTCCGTCGAACGTGGCGACAGCTTCCGCGGTTTCGTCGGCGTACGTTACGTCCGTGAAGGGGAGACCCGCCAGCTCTTCGCGCGAGTATCCAAGGATGCGCTCGGCGGCGGCGTTTGCGTTGCCGAATCGACCGTCCCGGCCCAGCAGCGCGATGCCCACGGCAGCATGTTCAAACAGGGAGCGGAACCGCGCCTCGCTCTCCTCCAGCGCTCGTTTTGCCTGGACGCGCTCCGTGTCGTCGCTGAAGACGCCGAACGATCCCACGTGCTCCCCATGCGCGTCCATGTGTGGGGTCGCCGTCACCATGAGCGTGCGCTGTTCTCCGTCGGGACGCACAATCTCCATTTCGTACCGGCTGGTGAGGCCGTTCCTCCGCTCCTCGGTCTGACGACGCACGAGGCTGAACATCTCCGACGAAGCGAATTCGCTGAGGTTGCGTCCGACGAGAGTACCTGGCTCGACGCCGAACACCTGCTCGGCAACGGGATTCGAGAACGTGAACGTCTCCTGGAGATCGACGATGGCCACGCCCTCGCCCTGGTTTTCGATCAGAAGCTGGAGGAACTTGCGCTCGTCGCCCATTTCATTGTGCGCATCCCGGAGCGAGTCGAGCATTGCGTTCATGGATTCGGCCAAGTCCGTTAGCTCGTCCTTCCCATCCTCCGTAACGCGTGCTGAGAAATCCCGATGTACCGCGATCGCCCCCACTTCTTCCGATATCGAGCGCAGCCTCCGAAGTACGTATCGCTGCAACAACCCGCCGCTCAGCATGCCTACGACGAGGACGGTCACGATCAACAGCACGATGAACAGCCTGAGAGACCACATGCCCTGACGGTGAACCGAGCGATCGGTATAGGTGGAGAGCACGATTCCGGGGTTGCCGTACACATCGCGAAGCAGGCCGCGTGCGAGCACGGCATTTCTCAACGTCAGTACCTGCGCCGGTACACCGGGGGCGACGAATTCGGTCGACGACAGAACAACGCTATCGCGCGCCGCGACGTAGACATCCGAGATGGTGGGTACGCCCGTTCGACGCCCGATCGCCGAGATCCGACGGTCGTCGATTCGGCGTCCCATGATGAGCGTGCCACGTATCGGACCGAGGTCCTCGCTGGTGATGATAGGTCTCGACGCCACGAGAAACGGCTGACCCGCGACAAAGAGGATGCCGCCCTGAGATGCTTCTGTGTCGGGCAGATTGAGCAACGGGCTGTCGGCGCGGAGATGTGTCGTGAAACCCTCGGGTACCCCGCGATGCCCCCCCCACACCATCGGTAAACGCGCCGTGGACTACGCGATGGTCCGTGCCGACGAATACCATGAGGTCGATGTCGAGGCCCTCCATCGTCCCGTTGCCGAGATTCGACCGGACATACTCGGCGTTCAGATCGGCGACGAATTCGTACGTGTCGTCCCACGCCGACCAGTCGACGACGGATATCTGTAGCGCGTCCAGCTCCGCCTCGACGGCATTGCTTGCGCGGCGGACGTTCTGAACCGCAAGATCGCGCTCGATTCGCCCGTAGCTACGCAGCGTGATTTCATAGAGCATCGCGGACAGCAGTACCACCAGCGCGGCGGAGGCTACGACGATGATCGTCAGCGTTCTTGTTCGAAGGGTCACGCGCAATTCTCCTCGACTAGCCGGACCAACAGACGATGCCGGCTTGCGCCGCGAGAGGCGATTCTGTGGGTGAAGGATTTCTGATGCACCGAGGGCCTCGGGGGGATTGCGACCGAATCGCTCGCGGCTAGAGTGCTACGGTCGAGAGTGTTGCGATGCACATGTTTAATAGTATAAGCGAAACACGGCCCGTCAGCCCGAACCGTCAACATCCGCGTCTCCTTGCGGATCGATCATGCGGCGACGAACTTTATTTCTTGCGCCCGTCCGGGTGTAGGGCCATCCCGGGAAGCGCGCCACCAACCATTCTACTCAATACGGATGCCAGCCGTGGAATTCCCTTCAGACGCGCTCGTCGACGCCCCTGTGCTTACCGATGTTGGCGACAGTGCGCCGACGCCGCGCCAGATAGTCGCGCATCTGGACAAGTTCATCATCGGGCAGGCCAACGCGAAGAAGGCCGTCGCCATCGCCCTGCGCAACCGCTGGCGCCGACGGCAGGTCGGCGAGGCGTTGCGAGACGAAATCACACCGAACAACATCATCATGATAGGGCCGACCGGCGTCGGAAAGACGGAGATCGCCCGGCGGCTTGCCGCGCTCTCCGGCGCGCCGTTCATCAAGGTCGAGGCATCCAAGTTCACGGAAGTCGGCTACGTAGGTCGTGACGTCGAGTCGATGATTCGCGACCTTGCCGACCGCGCGGTCGATCTCGTTCGGAGTGAGCGGATCGAAAACGTGCGCGAGCCGGCGCGCCACGCGGCAGAGGAGCGGCTCCTCGACGCACTGCTCCCTGTTCCACCGCCGCGACCGGCTCCGGCACATCCGCCCTTCGGAGCGCAGCAGCAACCCGACGCGGCGCCGGACACGGGCGAGGACACGCAGTCCGCGAGCCGCGAGAGGACACGCGAGAAGCTGCGGGCACGGGTCCGCGCCGGCGATCTTGACGAACGCGACGTCGAGATCGACGTGCAGCAGCAGAAGACCCCGATGCTTGAGATGTTCTCTCCGCAGGGCGGCATGGAGGAGATGGGGATCAACATCGGGAACGTGTTCGGCAACATGATGCCGAAGCAGACCTCGAAGCGCCGCGTGCGTGTTCCCGAAGCGCTGAAGCTGTTGGAGCAGGAGGAGGCGGCGAAACTCGTCGACATGGAGGAGGTCACCGCCGAAGCTCTCAGGCGCGTGCAGGAAGCCGGCATGGTCTTCCTCGACGAACTCGACAAGGTCGCGGGCAGAGAGGGGCAGGCAGGCCCCGACGTTTCCCGTGAGGGAGTGCAGCGCGACCTCCTGCCCGTCGTCGAGGGCACGTCCGTGACGACCAAACACGGTGTCGTGAAGACCGATCACATCCTGTTCATCGCGGCGGGCGCATTTCACGTCTCGAAGCCGAGCGACCTCATACCGGAGTTGCAGGGCCGATTCCCGATTCGCGTCGAACTGGAAAGCCTCTCCACCGAGGACTTCGTCCGAATCCTCACGGAGCCGGAGAACGCGCTCGTGAAGCAGTACACCGCGCTCCTGGCCACCGAGAACGTCGCGGTGGAGTTCACCGAAGAGGGCATTCAGTCGCTTGCCGAAGTGGCAAACGAGGTGAACGACCGTACGGAGAACATCGGCGCTCGACGGCTCCACACCGTTTTGACGGTGCTGCTTGAGGACGTGCTGTTCGAAGTTCCGGACGCCGACATATCAGAAATCACGGTGACTCGCGAACTCGTCCACGAACGCCTCGATTCGGTTGTGGGCGACGACGATCTCAGCCGCTACGTGCTGTAAGGGGAATGGTGATGAACACGCGCAGACATCTGCTGTCCATGGACGATCTGTCCGCCGCGGAAATCGCATCGATACTCCAGTTCGCCGAGCGGCTGCGACACGAGGGAAACGCTGGCGCGTTCAGGCAGATTCTCGCCGGAAGTACCCTCGCCATGATCTTCGAGAAGCCTTCGCTGCGAACCCGGATGACGTTCGACGTCGGGATGAAGCAGTTGGGAGGCAACGCGGTCTATCTCGCGCCGTCGGAGATACAGATCGGCAAGCGGGAATCGGTCGAAGACGTGGCGCGGAACCTGTCGCGCTGGGTAGAGGTCGTCATGGCCCGCACCTTCGCTCATGAAACGGTTGCCGGGCTGGCCGAACACGGCACGGTGCCCATCATCAACGCGCTGAGCGACCACGAACATCCGTGCCAGGCGTTGGCGTTCGGACAACTGATATTCGCGGAACGCGGAGGGCTCGAGGGCACGCATGTGGTGTTCATTGGAGATGGCAACAACGTCGCGCACTCGCTGATGCTTCTCGCGGCGAAGACGGGCATGCGGTTCACACTTGCCTGCCCGGAGGGGTATGACCCCGACGAGGGCGTAACCGCGCGGTGCGAGGAGATCGGGGGAGACATCTCCGTCGTTCGCGATGCCGCCGCGGCCGTAGCCGATGCCGACTTCATCTACACGGATGTTTGGACGAGCATGGGGCAGGAGGAAGAGAAGGAGCGCCGCCTGAAGGATTTCGCGGCCTACCAAGTGAATGCCGATCTCCTGGCGCGGGCGCCCGAGAACGCGCTCGTAACCCATTGCCTGCCCGCGCACCGCGGGGAGGAGGTCACCGCCGACGTGATCGACGGGCCGCGATCGCGAGCTTTCGACGAGGCCGAAAACCGCCTCCATGCGCAGAAAGCGGTGCTGGTCTTCCTGCTCGCCCCCGACCGGCTCTCGGAGTGATCCGTTGTCCCGCGCACAAACCCGGATAGCAGGAGGCGCCGCAAACGCGCTGATGTGTGCCATGCTGGCGGCATCCTGCGCGCAGCCGGGCGCGCCCGGCGGCGGCGACGTGGATGAGACGCCTCCCCGCGTGGTAGCGACGCGCCCGCCCGATATGGCGGTAGACGTTCCGCGCGATACGGAAGTAGCTCTCCATTTCTCCGAACAGATGCGGCGAGAATCGGTCGAGCAGTCGCTCTTCATCACGCCGTACCCCGATCCGTATCCACTGATCCGCTGGAGCACCCAGGATCGAGTCGCTCGGGTGGCATTCGACGACGACCTCAATGCCGATCGCACGTATGTGCTCACCGTAGGCACCGACGCGTCGGACGCCCACGGCAACAGGCTCGCCGTGGCGCACACGTTCGCCTTTGCGACGGGAGCGAGCATCGACTCCGGCGTGGTTTCGGGCGGTGTGTGGCGATTTCCCACCCTTGAGCCGGCCGTGGGCGCGACGATTGGGCTGTATCCCGTCGTGGACGCCCCGGACCCCGGATCGGACTACGCGGCATACCAGACGCAGGCCGGCGACGATGGTTCGTTCGCATTCCACTATCTCGCGGCGGATACGTACCGAGTGTTCGCGTGGGACGATCGAGATGGCGACTCATTACTTGATCCGGGCGAGGCCCTGGGCGTGCCCTCCCGTGACGTTGCCGTAACCACAACCGCGGCGCAGGACACGCTGCCGGGATTGATGCTCGACAGGCACGACCCACTCGCCCCGGAGCTGCTCTTCGGTCGCGCCCGAGATTCGCGCCACATCGAGCTGCGTTTCAACGAATCGGTGCTCGTGCGGGAAATCAGCGTGACGGCGCCGGATTCCGAGCCGCTGGAGGCTGTCGCAGTCGCGCAGCCCGATCCCACACGTGAGGTGACTATTGCGACGGGCGAGATGCGCGCCAACGAGACGTACGGCATCCGTGCGGTAGTGCTGGATCAGGCCGGCAACGTCTCGGGGTTCGCGGCGGACACCACCCTTGTGGACGCCAGCGCCTCTCCCGACACTGCTCGCCCCCATGCGGTTGTGGTCGTCGCCCCGGAACCCATCATCGGCGACTCGGTCGGCAGTGTCACGCTCTGGTTCGACGACGAAATAGGGGACGTTGCACTCGATTCGCTGCGCGCGCTACGAGACTCAACGGCGATCGTTGGTTCCTGGTCGCTTGAACGTCCGAACCGCATCGTCTTCGCCCCTGTCTCGCGCATGTCAGCGACTTCGGAGACGTGGATCGTGCCGCTTGCACCAGTCAGCGATGCAACCGGCAATCATTCGCGCGATTCGGTGCGGATCAATCTCAACGCGACGCCGACCGATAGTCTCGGCGAGGCGGAAGGCGTCGTCAAAGTTGCCGACTATCCGTCCGGGGCGAGGATCGTCGTGCGAGCCATGCCGCTTCGTGCCGGCTGGTGGCGTGACGTCGCGCGAAACGGCCCCGGCCCGTGGCGCATCGAGCGTCTGCCCGCCGGGCAGTATCGTGTCTTTGCGTGGCTGGATTCGGACGGCGACGGCGAGTGGTCGCCCGGGTCGGCGACGCCCTTCGTGCCTGCGGAGCGGTGGGCGCGAGGAGATACGTTGCGAGTGCGCGCCCGTTGGGCGGTTCCCGGAGGCACACTCACAGTGAAGTAGCGCGCTCAGCCGAGCCGCCACAATCCAGATGAACAGCGAGGGATGCATGGGAGTGAAGCTAGGTGAATTCATGGGCGAGGAAGCATCAATGCGTCCCGACGGGCGCAAGGCGGACGAACTCCGCCCGGTAACGATCGAACGGAACGTGCAGGAGTACGCCGAGGGCTCGGCGCTGATACGGATCGGACGAACGAAGGTCCTATGCACCGCGACGGTCGAGGAACGCGTCCCGCCGTTCATGCGAGGCCAGGGGCGTGGGTGGGTCACGGCTGAGTATGGTATGCTGCCGAGGTCGAGCCCGGTCAGAATCATCCGTGAAAGCTCCACCGGCAAGGTGAAGGGCCGCACCCAGGAGATCCAGCGCCTTATCGGACGCGTACTCCGCAGTGTCGTCGACCTCTCGTGTCTCGGCGAGCGACAGGTGACCATAGACTGCGATGTGCTCCAAGCCGACGGCGGCACTCGCACAGCCGCGGTTACCGGCGCGTGGGTAGCGCTCGCCGACGCGGTGCGCTGGCTTCACGAGAAGAGACTGACCCGGAAGGATCCGCTGCTGGATCAGATCGCCGCCATCTCCGTGGGGATCGTCGACGGGAACGCCGTGCTGGACCTGTGTTACGACGAGGATTCCACCGCCGACGTCGACATGAACATCGTGATGACGCGATCAGGCCGATTCGTTGAGCTACAGGGAACCGCCGAGTCCGCGCCGTTCACCGACGAGCAGTTGGAGGAGATGCTGAAGCTCGGGCGGAAGGGTGTGAAAGAGCTTGTTGAACTTCAGCGCGCCGCTCTCGGGGCCGAGTGATGCAACGCGTCGCGTGGACAAGCCTGCTGGCGTTGCTGATTTCGATCGTAACGATTCCCTCGTGCGCCATGCATCGGCCACGCGTCACGCCCAGCGCGGCCGGAGTCGTGACGCAGGCGGGCCGGATGAAAGCCCCTGCAGCGTCATCTCACGACCAGTTCATCCGTGGGGCCGTTCGTTTTCCGCAGAGGTTCTCGGACGACGATGTCCTCGTGCAAGTGTATCCGACCGACGGCGCTGGCAAAGTGTGGGTGATGGACGTTACCGCCGGCGGTTTCACGTATTTCATCCTCGCTACCATGGCCAACATTCCCCGGGACGACGGCACGTACGTCGCCGAGCCGCATTTCTATGACGGCGATCTGAAGTGGGTGGCTATCGGGCGCTGAGTGGGCTAGCGAACAGTAGGGCGCAGCTACCCGCCGCGGACGAGCGGTATCGCCCGCGTGACCCGTCAACGCGCCGATTGCGCGCGTGCTCTCCGGGGGGCGGGCTGGCAACAGCGTGCTTCTCGCTTATACTTACTCTTCTGGGCGCCGTGCCCGATCGGTGAGTACGGCGGAATCGCGCCTGGATTCGGGGAGGTGGTTTCCAACGCTGCAATAGTTGCGACAGCACAGCGCTCTCAGTTGCTTTCGGCACACACGTTGGTGCTGAACCGGCACTGGCTCGCCGATGGCTTCACTGAAGCGCGACGCGCGATCAGCCTCGTGTACCAGGAGGTCGCCCGGATCATCGCGCCGGAGACGTACGCCCTGCACGATTTCGACTCATGGGCCGACCTTTCCCAGCACGCTCCGCGCGAGGAATGCGTCCGGTCGGTGCGTCTCGTCTTCCGGGTGCCGGAGATCATCATCCTCAAAGAGTACTCGGGAATGCCGCGCGCCTCGGTGGCCTTCTCGCGAAGAAACCTCTGCGTGCGCGACCGGTACACATGCCAGTTCTGCAGCGCGAAACTCAGCGGGCAGGATCTCACGATAGATCACCTGCAGCCGCGCTCCCGAGGGGGGATGACCACCTGGGAGAATTGCGTGCTGGCGTGCGTCCGCTGCAACGAGCGAAAGCGGGATCGGACGCCGACGGAGGCTCACATGAAGCCGCTGCGGGCGCCGAAAAAGCCCCGGTGGGCGCCGTCGTTCGCGGTGCCGCTGACGCATCGGAAGACGAGTTGGGACAAGTTCGTCAGCGACCTCTACTGGGACATAGAACTCGAACCGTAGCGGGCGGAACGGGGTACACCGGGCTTGTGGGACGGCATGTCGTCCGGTATCTTATGTGCTCTTGTGAATGGTACGTCGTGGGGCTGTAGCTCAGCTGGGAGAGCGCCTGTCTGGCAGACAGGAGGTCAGGGGTTCGAGCCCCCTCAGCTCCACCATCGATACGAAGGCCGCTGGATGAACGTCCGGCGGCCCTCTCGCGTACCGGCGCTGTTGCGCGCACAACCGGATATGGACGCCCCCTCCTGATGCATCGCAATCAGTGCGATCTTCCTCCCATGGACTACCGAACGCGATTCCTCAACACGTTGCGCGGGAAACCCGTCGACCGCCTGCCGTTCATTGAAACCGCCAAATACGACATGGTGCGCGCCCATTCGGATTGGAACGACCATCTCGCCCAGAATGACGACCCGCGAATCATGTTCGGATTCGACAACGCACTGGTTCCGGCGGGATACGAGCCGGTGCCGGTGGACTGGTACGCTGTCCCGCGGTTTCCCCGACGCGACGTGCCATCGGATGACGGGTACGTCCGCGGCTTCGATGATCGCTTCGGACGCGTGAATGTATCGCTCCCGGCCTCGCTCGACCGGCCTTGGGCCGAGTACACGCGGATATTCGAGGGCCACGCCGTGTCGAACCGTGCCGACTGGCTTGAAGTCAGGGAACGGTTCGCTCTTTCCGCAGACGGGCGATTGCCGGAGGACTGGGAGCAGTGGTGCGAGCATTCCCGGATCGCCTCCCACCCGATCGTCCTGGAACTCATCGATCCGATCGCATGGGTATGGAACCTGCTTGGCTCCGACGGCGACACGGGATTGCTGCTGGCCGCTCACGACCGCCCTGACCTCGTGCGCGAGATGATCGACCATTTCGCCGAACTGGGTCGTGTCTGCGCGGAGAGAGTTTGCCGGGAGGCGCGCGTGGACATGGCGACGATCGGGAGCGACTGCCTGCCAATCGTCGGGCCGAACGTGATCCGGGATCTGGCAATCGACGCGTATGCGCGACTGATCCAGAGCGTTCGGCACGGCGCCGTAGACCTCGTGTGTCTGTGCGGACGTGGCGACCTGCGCCCCTTGCTGGACATGTTCCAGGCGGCGGGCACGAACGGCGTCGAATACATCGCCCAAGCGAAGGACGCGGATACGTTCGATGAACTCATCCAGCGACTCGGCGGCGAGCAGTTCTGCATTGGCTGCATCGACGGGCGGGCGTTGCTCGGCACCTGCGACGAGATTGACCGCGAGATCGCGCGCAAGGTTGCGCTTGCGAAGCAGCTACGGTTACTTCCGAGCCTGCACGTTACGCGCATCCTACCGAGCGTAGAATGGCACGCCTACCGCCACCACACGGAATCATTGCGCCATGCGATCTTCGACTAAGACACGGTGGCAACTCTACTAAAAGGGCTGATCCAGATGATGCGACTCGCGAAACCGGCAGGCAGACACAACGTCGTCGTCGAACAGGCGCCGGTGCCTACGCCCGGTGACGGCGAAGTCCGCATCCGTGCCGTTCGCAGCCTCATCAGCCGGGGATCGGAGATCGGCGGACGGTATTCCCGCGAGGAAGAGATAGATCCGCAGCGCATGGGATACTCCCTCGCGGGAATCGTCGATGCTCTTGGAACGGAGGTTGCCGGGTTCGCAGTTGGGGATCGAGTGGTCGCGTTGGCTCCCCACGCCGAATATGTCGTCAGTCTCGCCCCTACTGGTACGCCGGATGAGTTCCCGTGGGTGGCCCAACTGCCCGACGGAGTCTCGATGGACGCTGCGCCGTATTACCCGCTTGTGGCCGGGGCTGTTTCATGGGTTGAGATCGAGGAGATTCGCGACGACAGTACGGTCGTGATCCTCGGGCAGGGGCTCGTCGGCGCGCTCATGGTGCAGGTTGCGAAGGCAACCTCCGAGGCTCGCATCGTAGCGGTGGACGTGCTCGACAACCGGTGCAAGCTCGCCGCGGATACCGGCGCGGATGTGGTGATCAACGCGGCGGAAGCTGACCCGGTCGCCGAGGTGCGAGCACTCACCGGCGGCAGGGGAGCCGATACGGTTGCGTACGCTGTGGGTGGCCCGGCGGGCCCCCGCGCGTTTCAGCAGGGGATCGATATGCTCGCGGCCGGCGGGCTGATCCACTTGATCGGTTTGTACGAGGACGGGCCCCTGCCGCTCACGTCAGGCGCGATTCAAGGGAAGCGGTTGATCGGCGGCTACTACCGGCAGACGGTAGACTCGCGCATCTCGAGTCGCGCATTGCAGCTACTTGAATCCGGCGCCATTCGCACCGATCTGATGACGACGCACAGTTGGTGCTACACCGACGCGCTCGACGCCTACCGATTGCTCAACGACCGCCCCGGAGAGGCTCTGGGCGTGCTGTTCCAGTGGGATACCTAGCCGCCCGCAGAGTCACGGCGTCACGGTGAATCGCTTGATCGCAATGGCCGCGTCGGGAGACTCTACAGTATAGATGTAGACACCCGGCCCGATGACCACGCCCGTCGCGCTGAAGCCGTTCCATACGCACTCGACCGGCTCGTTGCACGGGAACATCGTGATGAACCCCCCGGAGTAATCGAACACGGACACAGTGGCGCTGTCGGGCAGGTTGACGAACGCTACACGCAGGCCGCCGAGATCGGCTCCGCCTGACTTGCGCCGGCTGCTCAACGATATCGGATCCGGCACCACCTGGATCCCGGCGTCGACGGCCGCTCGGGGCGCCGCGCCGCTGATTCCGTCGGGATCGAATCCCGAGTAGGTCCACCACCGGCTGCTTTCGAGCGACGCTCCAGGTCGGGCCCAGTTCTGCGATCCGTCATCGAACGCGACCACGGAGTACCAGTAGCGTCGATCCGGCCGCGCCGACGAATCCACCAGGACGCGCCCGCGGGGCAAGTCGTCGACGGCCTCCCGCAGCGGAAACGCCTCCGGTGGCCCGTCCCGCAGGACTTCCCATGGCGAGTTACGAGAGCCTGACTTGCGGAGCACGCGGTAACCCGTCACGTCAGGGACGCCGGTATCCTGGTCTTCCGGCCGAGTCTCCGATTCCGTCGTGAAGAGGATCTCGACGCCTTGCGCGCCCCGTGAGCGTGCGGCGTAGGTAGGCTGCCGCACCGAGACGAAAGCCGGAGGCCGTGGCGGGTCAGGGACATCATACGGCGCATCGTGCGGCCCCGGCTTCTCGCGGACCATGTTCTCGATGCCCCAGCGGCGAAGATCATCGGCTCCCACGCCGGGCGCGAACGCTCCGCGCGCTGCCCAATATGCGAGGTTCGACGCCTTGAGCGCGGAATCCTGCCCTGTGCGGTAGAGCGCCACGTCGGATGACGCCATCCATGTCTCGGGTGGAGCGCCGGCGTCGCGCAGCTTGTTCCAGCGGCCGCCGATCCGCCGGCTCTCAGCCTCATTGACGCCGCCCGCCGCCGTCACCAGCACGATGCGAACGGAATCACCCGGCGCGAGCATCCAGCCCGCCGACTGTGTCGGGTCGGGCGAGCCGACATCGTGCTCGGGCCCGAAGGTCTGCAGGAGCGTCGGGCCTCGGAAGGAGCCGCCGATCGACGAGGTGCCTGGATGGTCGCGAAACGACGTTCCCAGAGGCGGCTCGTAGCGCTCGTCGAGAGCGAAACTTCGCTGCTCTGCCATGTCGCGAGGCGCGTACGGCGAATCCGCCAGATCGATGGCCATCTCCGGCATCATCGCCCCAGCCAGGGGCTGGCCCGCGAGGTCGTTCGTGAAACTCTCGCCCGGACCCGCGCTCACGAACGCCGGCCCAACGAGCACGAACGCGTTCCCGATCATGAGATTCTCGAAGTGAGGATCGGCGCTCACATCCCCGAAGTCCCTGCCCGGAGTCGTGGGGTCGTCGCCATCCCACACCAGAGCCGCTGAGTACGGCGTCCCGGCGAGGGCCTCGACATACAGCCCGTCGGTATCGGCACCGACCTGCGTTCCATTCAGGCCGGGCGAATACACCTGCTGGTAGTCCAGAGCGTACGACCAAAGCACTCCCGTCAGCGTCTGGTCGCTTGTGTGGACACCGGCTCGATCGCGATGCGGGTCCCCGATCACGCCGTCGTTCGTGAGGGTGATTTCGGAGACGACGTAGCCTCCGTGCGGCGTGCCGTCGGCATAGCCGAACGTTACCCGGTCGCACCTGACGCCCTGCGCATATCGCCATTGCTCGTGAATCGCGACCTCGGTCACGAGACGGCCGCCCAGACGTTCCGGCGGAAACGGCGGGTTTGGGTCGCTGGGAAGTGGCACGCCGGCGAAGTGGGTAGCCGGGCGCGCACCATCGCCTTCGTGGTCGGGCAGATCGCGGTACGGGAGCGGCTCGTTCGGCTCAGCGGGCGTCGCCGAACGTCCGTCAACCATCACCACGGGGCTCGCCCAGCGTTGGTAGCGCCAGACATCGATGGCGAACACGTAATCCAACCGCGTTGAGTCGTATCGCGTCGGGTAGCCGTAGTTCATCGAACGGAACATGTACGAGCACGCGTCTTCGAAAAGCCTGCCGTAGGGGTCGGTCCAGTCCGTTGCGAACAGATACGTGCCGTCTTTCCGGACGTGTGATATCCACCCGCGCTGGTACGGCAGCTCATTCGTATCTCTCGCAAGGCCGGCCGGGTACTGGAGCTTCGAACTCCAACCACCCGCACCGTCGTAGTCGGTGCCGTACCAGATGCTCCCCAAACGCAATCGCGTCGTCGGCGTATTGGCCGAGGCCGGCGCGGCGAGCAACGCGAGGAGAAGAAGCCAGATGGCCATCGGCCGCATCACACGCGCCTCCGGGCGGTGAGGACTAGATCCGGCGAGCTGGCGGCGTTGTACGGACGGCCATCGAGATGCCCGGATACTCTGATGTCTCGGAGTCCAACCTCCTTCGCATACCCGGAGAGTTGTTCGGCGTCTACGACGCACAGACGCGTCGTAACGACCTTGTGCGTCCACGTGGGAACATCTCCCGCCGAGCGCAGGATGGCGATGTTGAAGTCGATATGGTTCCGGGCCGTCTCACCGTAGAACCGCCAGAACAGCACCGTTCCATCCGGCGTTTCCCGCGCGATGGGCGGTAGAAAGCGTTCGCCGCCGACCGTGGCGCGCAGCAGGTTCCTGCTGTGAACGACGAGCAGCCCGTCCTTCGCGAGAGCGCCCCTGAAGGCCTTGAGAGCAGCCCGATAGCCAGGCCGCGTGGATACGTGCGGGAGCGACGTCCCGATGCACATCAGCGCGTTGGCGCCCAAGCCCGGCTCGATGGCCCTGAACGGACCGGTGCGCCAGTCCACGGTGCCCGCCGAGTCGCTCTCGCGAGCGGCCGCGATCATCTCCGGGCTCGCGTCATACGCTATCACGCTGCTACCTGCCTCCGCCAGAGCACGCGCATGCTGTCCCGTGCCGCAGGCGGCGTCGACTACGAGGTGCCCGCCAACTCCGAGATCGCGCAGCAGCGGCATCTCAGTCGCAAGCCGGGTCGGCCAGTCAATGAAGAGATCGTACAGCTCCGAAAGTTCGTCGTACACGCGTCGCCCTTCTACCCATCGCCGGCTGAGTATATCGCGGGGTCGTCTCAATGGTGAAGATACCCCGGTACCGCCCACCGGAAAACGGAGAGATGGGGTCGGCCCCGCCCGTTGCCCGCCCGACGCGGGAGCGTTACGCTATCAACGACAGATGCGACAGACCGCCACCCGACGGACGGAGCCGCCATGGTCATCGACGCGCACAGTCACGTGTACTGGTACGGATACGACCCGGACAAGCTTGTCGAGAACATGGACGAGCACGGCATCCACGTGACCTGGCTGCTCAGTTGGGAACTCGCCGAGGGCATGTACGATCACGGCTACGACAAGACGTTCATGCCGCCCTACGTCGGTATGCCTCTGGAATCGATCTGGGATGCGGTGGACCAATATCCAGACCGGTTCGTCCCGGGCTTCGCGCCGAACCCGAAGGAGCCGCACGCAGTAGAGCGTCTCCGAGGAGCCCATCGCAACGGCGCGCGGGTCGCGGGGGAATTCAAGTTCCGTTGCCTGTTCGACGACCCCGACGCAATCGCCGTGTACCGCGTGGCGGGCGAACTCGGGATGCCGGTGGTACTGCACCTCGATGTGCCGTGGCTTCCTGCAAGCGCGGGCGAGAATCCGGTCACGTGGTGGTATGGCGGCTCGGTAGCGAATCTGGAGAACGCGCTGCGGCTTTGCCCGGACACGATCTTCCTCGGTCACGCGCCGGGCTTCTGGCGCGAGGTCTCCGGCGACGCCGACGACGATCCGGCGGCCTATCCCACAGGCCCGGTGACGCCGGGCGGCAGACTCACGCGGCTCTTCGAACAGTATCCCAACCTGTGGGGCGATCTCTCCGCCGGGAGCGGGCTGACGGCCATCAGCAGGGACCCGGAATGGGGCGGGCGTTTCCTTCGCGACTTCCACGACAGACTGCTGTTCGCGCGGGACTATTTCGACGGTCGGCTCGCCGAGCACCTCGCCACAGTCGACCTCCCGCCCCACATGCGCGAAGCCATGATGTCCGGCAACGCGCTTCGGCTGGTGCCACTGGATCGAGCCTAACTGGCGCGTCAGTCGGTCACTGCGCCCTTGCATGGGACTGCGGGCGACCAGCATATTCCGACTGCGTCTGAACACATGACGCACCTACCAACACCCACGGGGAGGAAAGATGGGTCTGGTCGGGAGCACGTCGGCGTATTCCGCAATCGAGCAATCCGAGCACATAGAGGAACATCGCACGCCACCCATAACACGGCGGTCGTTGATCGGCGGCTTCGCGTTGATGACGTTCTTCGCGATGTTCACGCCGTTCGTCGAGTACCGAATGCACTCGGTGGAGATATTCCAGGGCGAACTTCCCATAGGCGCGCTGGCGATCCTCATCGTGCTGTTCGCGCCGCTCAACATGGTCCTCGCCAGACTACGGCCTGAGTGGCGGTTCTCGCTGCCCGAGCTTGTATTCATGTTCGTGCTCGGGTTCGCCGGTCTCATGGTCTATCACATCGGCATGATGGGCCTGTTCATCAGCATGATCTCATCACCGGACTACTTCGCTACTCCGGTGAATCGCTACGACGAGTTCCTGATCCCCTACCTCCCCAACTGGGGCATCGCGTCGAATGCGAACTACGAGATGACGTGGTTCTACAACGGCCTGCCGCCCGGAACGAGCATCCCGTGGGGCGTGTGGATTGGGCCGCTCTTCTGGTGGTGGTCGTTCTTCGCTGCGTTCCTTCTCGTCTGTTCCGGCCTGACCTCCATCGTGCGCAAACAGTGGTTCGACCACGAGAAGATCACCTTCCCCCAGGCCGAGATCAGCCTCGGGCTCATGCGCGGCTCAGGCGTCGACGGCGGCCTGCCCTATCTGATGCGCAACCGGCTTTTCTGGTATGGCGCTGCGATTCCGTTCTTCTTCATCGCATGGAACATCGCGCACAACTTCATGCCGTCATGGCCCCACATCGCATTCACTCAGGACGAGACTGCCCTCTACGTCAAGCATTTCGACGGACTGCGCATCAAGCCGGACTTCTTCATCATCGGCTTCATGTACTTCGTCGACACGAACATCGTCCTGAGCCTCTGGGTGTTTCGACTCCTGATGATCTTCCAGGGAGCCGCCTATACGCGCATGGGCGTGCAGGCCGCGGGCAGAAACGACATGTGGACGACCTCCAACGCCCTCGCCGCGTGGCAGTGCCTCGGGGGGCTGTTCGTATGGATTGCCGTTGCTGCCTGGATGGGGAGACACCACTTACGCGCCGTGTGGCAGCGCGCCCGTGACGCCTCGCGGGGCGCCGACGACAGCAACGAACTTGTATCGTATCGGGCCTCGGTTATATTCGTCGTTGCCGGGCTCTCGTACATGCTCGTCTGGTTGACGCACGTCGGCATGGAGTGGTATGTCGCCGCGGTCTTCCTGTTCGCGCTTGTCGTGATCGTCGTCGCCGTGACCCGCATCGTGGCGCAATCCGGAATGCCGTTTGTCGGTGCCCCCGTCACAGCGCAGGGATTCACCCTGAGATCGATCGGCGACGCGAACCTTGGCCCGGAGTCGATGGTCGGAATCGCCCTCTCTCTTGCCGCGTTTCGGATGATCGAGGGCTATCCAATGCCGATGGTGATGCACGCGTCGAAACTAGGGGACGTCGTCGGTGGAAAGCGCCGTTCGCTCTTCCTCGCGATCTTCGCCGGCTCGGCGATCGCCATGGTCATCATGAGCGTGACGACGATAGTCCTGGCCTACGACGGCGGCGCGTTCAACGTC
>CAZEAI010000064.1:25953-28648 GCA_964510105.1 uncultured bacterium | reverse complement strand
AGCGTTACACGTCGGAGCCGGAGCAGCCGGTTCGCGCCGAGGCTGCGAGCGGCCTCATCCAGCGACGGGTCCTTCGCCTCCAGCGCCGCGCCGACGAACGTGTAGAAGAACACGTAGAAGCTGTACGCGTGTACCGCGACGATGCCCCATGCGCCGCCCAGCGACCAGCGGGCCGGGTCAGCACCGAGTGCGAGCTGGAGTCCGCGCGGGATGAAGCCACTCTCCCCGAGCAGGAACACGAACGAGAGCACTCCAATGAGCGGCGGCAGGATGATCGGCATCATGACGAGCGAGGAGACGACACGGCGTCCGGGGAACTCGTACGTCGCCATGAACAACGCCAGCGGAATGCCTACGGCGGCGGCCCCAGCCACCGACGCGAAGGATATCCAGACGCTGTTCCACGTCGCGAGCAGGTTCGACGTCGTGGCGAGCGAGAAGAAGCGGGCGTAGGTATCGAGCGAGAACGCGCGGCCCTCCGCGCGGACCGAGTCGAGGACGACGGCCAGTGACGGGTAGACGATGTACCCGACGATCACGAACACGACGGCGGCGATCAGGAGGTATGTTGGGGTGCGAGAGCGAATCATGGGATCGAATATCGCTCGGGCGGCTGACTCCGACCAAAGACCGCGCCCGGCGCGGGAGCCGACGGCTACTCAAGGCAGAAACGCCCCTCTCCCACAGCAAGCGCCGCGCGCTCGCGGGAAGAGGAGCGTCAAAGCTCTCGGCCTCTATCTACCCGTCTCAGAGCCCTACATAGCCGTGAACGACGGCAACGGATACGTCTCCGTAACAGGAGCCAGGCCGTCCAGAATCGCGGTGACCTGCTCCCTGCTCAGGCCATGCGGTTCGCTGAAGAAGATCTGGACTGCAATGCCTCCGGATGTCGTGCTTCCTGCTCGATATACCGCCGATGCGAAGACGGAACTCGCGGCGTTGCACGCGTCCTTAAGGTCGAACGCCGTCTGCCCGGACTGAAGCATCACCATGAATTGGTACTCGTTGACCCGGTTGCCGCGATCCGCGGAGCGCCACTCGACACCCGCGACAAGCTCCGGCGCTACATCGGCGATGAGGGCGCCCACCTCATCCAACGTCGGGTAGCGACCGACAGCGTCATAGTACCCGAGGGGGCTGAACACGTAGCGCCAGCTCGCGATGGCCGAAGGGTTCAGCGTGCCGTCGAGTATCTCATCCGGATGACCGACCTCGACAGCCGGTACAGCATCGGCGATCGCCTGAATCTCAGACGCCGTGGCGGGTCTGACGAACGAGACGCGAACGGCATACAGCATGTCCAGATCCGCGACGACAGCGACGCCGGTCGTCGTGTCGACCACGATGCGAACATCCGAGCCGGGGATCGAAACTTCGTTCAGATCTGGATCGGTCGTTGCGTCGACATCGTCCGGCACGATCGACTCGTCGGCGGCCGCAAGGGAGGTATTCGCGTCATCGACGGGATCGACTACCGCCGACTGATCCGAGCACGAGATGACCGCCGCTGACAGCACAGCGAGTGCCGCGACGTACGCTGACGCAGATCGGAAAAACATGGCAGCTCTCCTCTCGAAAGAACTCTCACCAGGGGTATTGCGTACAAGTTATGTGGCATGTGGGCAGTTGTCAAGCGCGCGACTGGATGTACGCGACGACGCCGCGAACGTCCGGTATAGTGCCCATGAAGAAGCATGTGGCGGATGGGCTGGATCACCGAGAAATGCGTTTGCGGGAGGCGGCGCTCACCTCACCGCCCTCGCCCGGTTATCGCTGCTAATCAAGCACGCCGCGTATGACCGTCACACCGGTGACGAGGTAGGGATGGATCTCCATGATGGCTCGCATTGCCTCATCCACCTCCCCGCCGGTCGGGTCCCATTGATTGCACCATGGCCGATCCGCCTCCCCGAAGTACGCCGGATCGAGGCCGAAACTCCAACTCGATACGCCGCCATCCGGAACGACCGGACCGATCGGCGAAACGTGATGCGGGTCCCCGTACCCGCCTATCGTCGGAACGGATGCCGCGAACGAATCGATCTCCGTCGCGGTGAGGGGATTGGCGAATGCCACGGAAAGGAACGTGCAAGGCGTCCTGATGATCGCGGCGATACCTTCGCACGGGTCGGTGCCCGGAGTACCGAGTAGCTCGTCCGAGCCCTCCTCTACCTCGCTCGTCAGAGCGTTGTCCGGCCGTAGCACATGGTCGGTGGTGCAGGCCGTCGCCGCAAGAAGGAATGCAGTAATCAGGCACGAGAGGAATTTCATGGCAGCCCACATCCGCGTTACCGAGCCATGGTTGCTGCTCTGTGTGGAAATGTACCGCGGATACTCGTGCCGTCAATATCGAGTGTCCGGCGCCTCCCGCACCGACGGCAGCAACGTCAGCGCCAGCATCGCGACGCCGAGCGCGCCGTAGATCGCCTGCAACGGCGGGTCGGCGTGGTATCCGATGATCGCGATCTCGACGAGGATCCAGACGATGAGCGCCACGCTGACGCCCAACGATCCGACCCACGCCCACCGTGTTCCACGCCACAGGCCGTGAGCGACGATCACAGGAAACACGCCGAGGACTGAGCCCAGAATCAGACCGGGGATGAGGAAATCCGGGAACGGTGAGCCCGCGAGCGTCGTCACGGGCAGTTCGAGTATGCCGCCGCTTGGATCGGCGACCAGCACACAGCAGCCG
>CAZEAI010000064.1:16707-25853 GCA_964510105.1 uncultured bacterium | reverse complement strand
GGGCAGTTCGCAAAGCGAACTGCTGAACGAGCTCGACAGAACGGAGGGCTCGCCGCCCCGCCCCTCGCTAGAACGCCGCGGCGGCCTTCACAGCCCGACGCCAGCCGTCGCGAAGCTCTTCGCGCTTCTCCGGCGTCATACCCGGATGGAACACGCGCTCGTTCTCCACGAGGCCCTGCGCCTGCGTCGGCGAGCTCCAGACACCCGCTCCGATGCCCGCCAGCAATGCTGCCCCGGCGACGGTCGTCTCCATCATCACCGGGCGGACCACCGGGACGTTCGTGATATCGGCCTGGAACTGCATGATGAAGTCGTTCCGCGCGGCGCCGCCATCGACGCGAAGCTCGGTGAGCGGATTGCCGCTATCGCTCACGAGCACGTCGAGGACGTCGGCGGCCTGGTAGGCGATGGACTCCAGCGTCGCCCGGATGATGTGATGGCGAGCGGTGCCACGCGTGAGCCCGAAGATGCTTCCGCGCATGGATGCGTTCCAGTGCGGCGCGCCCATGCCGGTGAATGCTGGCACCATGTACACGCCGAGGTTGCTCTCGACCTGCGTCGCGTAGGCCTCGGACTCTTCCGCCGTGGCGATAATGCCGAGATTGTCGCGCAGCCACTGGACGGACGATCCGGCATTGAACACGGCTCCCTCGACAGCATACGCAGGGCCGCCCTGCTGATCGACGGCCACTGTGGTGAGCAGTCCGTGCTTCGACACAGTCGGCGTGTTCCCGGTATGTTGGAGCAGGAAGCAGCCGGTGCCGTAGGTCACCTTGGTGCGGCCGGGCTCGAAGGCGTACTGCCCGTAGAGCGACGCCTGCTGATCGCCGGCGACGCCGCTGATGACGACCGATCTAGGGAGCAGGTCCGGGCATTTCGTGTGCCCGTAGAGCACGGAGGAGAACTTCACCTGCGGTATCATCGCGGCCGGGATACCGAATCGCTGGAGCAGCTCGCTATCCCACGATTTCTCGCGGATGTTGAAGAGCATGGTCCGGGATGCGTTGGTGTAGTCGGTCATGTGACAGGCGCCACCGGTCAGCTTCCAGATGAGCCAGCTATCGACCGTTCCGAACGCCAGGTGCCCGAGGTTCGCGTTCTGCCGAGCGCCGTCGACGTTCTCCAGCAGCCAGCGGAGTTTCGTCGCGCTGAAGTACGGATCGATGATAAGGCCCGTGCGATCGCGAATGTCCTGTGCGAGGCCGTCGGCGTGGAGACGGGCGCAATACTCGGCGGTGCGACGATCCTGCCAGACGATGGCGTTGTGGATCGGCTCGCCCGTCCGGCGATCCCACACAACGGTGGTTTCGCGCTGATTCGTGATGCCTATCGCGCGCAGGTCGGCGGCGTCGGCCTTTCCGTCGGCGAGGGCCGCCCGCACCGCATCGACCACGGAAGTCCAGAGTTCGTTCGCGTCGTGCTCCACCCAACCCGGCTGGGGATAATGCTGCTGGAGATCGATCTGGCCTCTTCCGGCAATCCGGCCGTCGGAGTCGAAGACGAACGCGCGCGTACTCGTGGTTCCCTGGTCGATGGCGAGGATCATTCAGCTTTGCCTTTCGTGATTTCGTGTGTCGGAGGCGCATCGCGTGCAGCAACCGGATACCGGCTCTGCAAGGGGCCAGAGGCCTGCTCGGGCGCTCACAGTGTATTGTCCTGGAACATATCGTTCGCAAATCCGTTTCGTCCACGCGGCGGGGTCACACGAACGACACGGCCGACGCATGTCCAAAGCGGTGGTCCGGACGGCTCACGCAGGCGCAGGGTCGGTGTGTTCACATGCCACGTCCGGGCAGATGAAGGCTCGCGATGATTGGTGAAAGTTCGACGTGCGGATGGTGACCGGCGCGCTGTTCGATCCCATCTGGCGGACCTGGCGCGGGCACCTCGCACAACCATGGAGTATAACCATCGGGGGACATTATCACAAGATGGCGAGCGCCGTCGGGAGGGATGAAATCCGTGCTTGAACCAGCCGATCAGATGCCTTCGCCCGACGGGCCCCGACTCTCGTCTGCGTGAACGTGGTTGCCGAACGACCGCTTCACGTGGTCGACAAAGGTGCCCATGTTCCACACGACTCGCGCGCACCCATCAGTCGGCGCGAAATGGGAGTCCATGACTCCCGCACCGCCCACGACAAGTTGGCCACCGTAACTTCCGAGCGCAATGCCGATTCGCTTGCAGTCGCTTGCGAAACAGACAGGATCCGGCACGAGCGCGGCCGATATCGCCACCAGGTCCGGTCGACGGGTCTCGATCATGGCGATGATGGCTTCGGTGGGCGTGTTCGCGCCGAGCAGCGCCACATTCCACCCTTCGAACTTCAGCACCTGGGAGGCGCATACGCAGGCCAACTCGTGGTAGTTCTGCGGGAGACACGCGCAGATCGCCAGCCGATCCGTCTCCCGTTGCGCGGGCCAGCGAGTCGACATCTCGTCGAGCGCCGCGGCGATCGCGTGCGTCGCCAGATGCTCGTCGGCAACGGTCAACTCGTTTGCAGCCCACTTCTCGCCGATCGTCTCCATGGCCGGCGCAATGAGCAGATCGCACAGCTCCGCCGGATGCAAGCCGCTCAGGTACATCGCGCTCAGGAGCGGTACAATATCGCGCACGGCGCCGTCTCGCAGCAGCGCCAGCAGATGGTCGCGAAGCCATTCCCATTCGCGATTGAGCACCGCTTCCTCAAGGCGATTCCGCCTCGTCTCGGCGTTAGCGAACGGCGTGAGAGCCTGCGCGCTGATCCCATGTTCGACAAGGAACCCCTGTACGTCGCCGATCCGAAACCTTCGATGCCCACCCGGAGTCTTAATACAGGGAAGCTGCCCACCATCGGCCCACCGCTTCACGGTAGACACATTGATGGCGAGCAGATTCGCGAGATCGCGCGTCGAGAGGTTCGATCGGTCCATACAAGCTTCCATGTGCTGTGTTTGCGTCGGCACCTCCAGTAGTAACGACGGCGCCTCGCAATCGGTTCACTAGACCGCGAGGGAAGTTGTCAGAGCGCCGAACGGAGATGCACGATACGCGCGCTTATAATCATAAACTTCCCCCTCGCCCCGACCAAAGGGATCGCGCGCTAAACGTCTGTATATACTGGAATATCACACCGACATGAGCCCGGCATAAGTATCAGCTTAATATAGATTTTACATAGCGGCGTGCGATTCCGCCTGAAACGCTATTGACAGCAACGCCGATGAGGCGTATTATCAAAACGTGCAAAACGCTCAGAGCGACGGGCGTCGGTCACGAGGAACACGTCGGCACGGACTCGCGAGTCGCCCCCTGTCAGCGGGGAACCGCGATGTTGATATAGGAGGTCTGCAATGAGCGTCGAAACAACCGATCGCGTTGACGACCGAGAGACCCGCCGTCGGGAGTTCGAAGAGGTCGCATTGCCGCTTCGCCCGGCGCTGTTGCGTATGGCGCTATCGATGACGCGTCACCCCGCCGATGCAGCGGACCTTGTCCAGGAGACGTACTACAAAGCGTGGCGCTTCTTCCCCGCGTTTCGGAAGGGGTCGGACTGCAAGGCGTGGCTTACGGCGATTCTCCGCAACGCATACATCAACCGCTACCGCCGGAAGCAGCGACGACCGGCGGAAATCGAGTTCGACGAGTGGCAGGACTTCGATCCGAACTACATGGATGAGCACCAGCCGCTTCCCGCGCCCGATGACGAACGCGTCATCGGCGACATGTTGAGCGACGAGGTGATCGACGCTCTCGATGAGTTGCCGAAGCACTTCCGCGACGTCGTCATCTACTCCGACGTGGAGGGGTCGTCGTACCAAGAGGTCGCCGACCGTGTCGGGTGCCCGATCGGAACGGTGCGCTCCCGACTGTTCCGCGCAAGGGCGATGCTCCGCGGTCTGCTTGAGGACTTCGCGCTGGACAACGGCATCGGGGCGGAATTCAGCGAGCAGGCACTGGCCGCCTAGTCAGACATCCAATACCGGGGCGCGGCATGTCGCCCGCCCCGGTAGTTCCCATCATCGCTCCCCCGTATCGCGTGGCCCCGTCTCAACAACCTCCGGTCCGGTTATTCCACCCTCGTCGACATCGTACAGCAGCGCGCGTTTCCTCAGGTAGGTCGTACCGACGTTGACGACTGTCACCGCGCCGATCCGCGTCTCCGCCGCCTGATGGCTGTGGCCGGAAACGCTCATGGCGCTCAACGGCTCATCGAGAATCCACTGTCCGATTCGCGGCGACCCCAGGTATGCATTCTGAAACATCCATGCGGGGAAGCCCCTGCGTACCACGAGCCGCTCGAAGGGCAGGTGGTGCGTGATGAAGATGATCCGGCGCGCGTGTTCCCTCACCTGAGCGGTATCGGCACGAAAACGTCCGAGCGTGAGATCGAGGAATTCCTCGTCCGTCAGTTCCCAGCGCACGTGCCGGACATCGTTCCAGCGCCCTGCGCCTGGATGGTATTTCCGCCGGTAGATCTCTGGCGATAGCCCAAGCCGGGGATCGGCGAAAGCGTAGTCGTACCACCCGATGGAACCTACGAAGGCCGTGCCGTCGACGACTGCCGGAGATCCTTCAAGCGACTCGAAGCCGCCCAGCTCGGCGGATCGCGGAAAGAGACGTCGCCAGATGTCCAGAGAATCCGCGCCCGCCCCGTCGCCGACGGTCCACAGGTCATGGTTTCCCGGGATCACGAGTTTTCGGGCGTGAGGCTGGTCGAACAGGCTGAGGCACTCAACGGTGGCGCGCGGATCCGCTATCGCGACATCGCCCGCGATGACCAGCACGTCGAGCGGATGCGCGGCAAGTCGCTTGGCGAGGTCGCGAACCGCCCGGTCTCCGGACGGCCCCTTGCCGTAGTGCAGGTCAGCGGTGAAGGCGACGAGCATCGTTCAATATCCGCGATGGTGCGACCGCGCGCTGGAAACTCACCCCATCCGCAACGCGCGGTCGACGGGCTCCGTCACGGACTCGCGGCGGTGGGTGGAGGCAGGATCGCGTCGGCCGATGTTTGCAAGTCGGTGGCGAACCGGCGAAGTTTGTCGGCGAGGAGCCGGTAGGGCCGGGCCGGCGGAGCTCTGCGAAGTTCATCCGCTTCCTGCTCATACCTCGTCGCTTCGCTCTCGGCGGTAAGGGCGACCTCGCGCATGGCGTAGCTCACGGACTGACGGTAGTCTCGAATTGCCTGCACGGCCTGCACGGCACGGGTGCCCGAAGGCAGCCACACGGCCGCTCCCCGGGACGCCGACAGCGCGTTCTCGGCATCCCGTCGAACCGTCGCGGAGAGCGAGTCGAGCAGGAGTATCTCCGCCGCCAGAAGCCCACCGCGATATGACAGGTACTCGCTCATGGCGGGCGGCATCTCCTCCGAGGTGACCTGGCCGGCCACGGCAACGAATTCATCGACCATCGCCCCGTACTGACGCACGCCGTCCATTATCCCCGCAACTTCGCCCATGAACCGGGTGTACTTCTCCATCGCGTCCGGGCTGTCGTCGGCCGTCATCATGCGGGGATCGTCACTGCCGAAATCAGGGGTCGATGGGAACGTCGGGTCCGGCGGATCGGGCAGACCGGCCAACGCCTGTTGCCACTCCGGAGACAGACTGTCCGCCCGCGCCGAGAGCCTCTCTGCCGCCGCGGCGAGTTCGGCGGGTACCCGGCGGAGATGCTCGACGCCGCGCTGGGCGAGTTGGCGCGACACCTCGGCATCGAGCCATTGCGCATCGCGCTGCCAGGTGAACCGGGCGTTCAGCCAGTCCGTGTCACGTACAGCGCGGGCCACCTCGGTGGCGCGCTTGTGGGTCGTGTAGAAACCATCCTTGCCGAAAACGAACGGTCGGAATGCCTTGTTGACAAGCTGGGTTTGCACGGCGTAATCGACGAAAGGATCGGCAAGGCCGGCGCTACGCTCTTTGGCGACCTCGTCGGCGCGGCTCCAGAGGAGTGGAACGGCGCGTTCCAGCCAGACTAGCGCGTTCCGTTCAGCGTATACGCACTGCAGCGCCTCCTCACGCGCGGCGAGCGTATCGAGCCGCCCGGCGATGACACCGAGCCTGCGCCGCGCGTTCGAAGTCCAACGCGAGACGTCGCTATCGCCGGTGCCGCCGACGAGTCCCAGCGAATCCTCGAGGATGATCATGCGGTCGTACTCTTTCGCCGCGCGATCCATGAGTTGCCGCGCCACGTTTACGTGCAGGAACGCCCGGGCTATGGGCTCGGGCCCGTAATCCTGCTCAGCGAGCTGGTCGATATGGTCGTCGTCCCACTCCTCCAGGAGATGGGCTCGCAGGTAGAGCGCCTCGAAGGTCGCACGCCCGTAGCCGATATCGGTCGCCACGGCGTACTCGCTTCGCGCGCTGGACATGAGTTCCCAGCGGGCCAGGCTGTCGGCCTCGTATGACTCCCACCGCAGCGGCGTGGCGCGAAATTCGAGATGGCTCAGCCCGGCGAGGCCGAGTATGGACTGCGCTGCCCACGGCAAGGCCAGCGTACGGTGTCCGCCGGTCAGGTCGTTGAAGGACAGCATCGCCTGGCGAAATGCCTGACGCGCTATGGGCTCGGCGGCGGATTTGCTCGTCAGGTCGCCGAGATAGTAGAGTTGCCTCACACGCTGGAAGCTCATCGGAGAATCGAGCAGCCGGTTAAGCTCGGTTCGCGGCTGAAAATCCGACGAGCCGGGCTGTGCAAACGCATCGCGAGCGCCGGTTGGGAGCATCGCGGCGAGCACTGCCGTGATCGTGATGAAACGCATCACCATGATTCTCCCCTTAGCTCGCGCGTCGCCGCAGTTCGTTGATCTTGGCGCGCACACGGCTCGCATTCGGCACGTTTGGATCGATATCGAGGTACGCCCGCATCTCATCGGCGGCTCGGCGATAGAGCGATCTCCACTCGCTCCGCGCGAACGAACCGTACGTGGAGGGCACGGGCTGATCGTCGCGTTCGAGCGCCTGAAGCCGGTGTCCGAGCGCCTCGTATGCCAGGGCAAGGTTGTAGCGGAATATCGCCTCGCCGTCCTCGGCTTCGATGGCGGCATCGTAGGCCTCGACGGCATCCGCGAAACGACTCTTGTAGTAGTACACGAGCCCAACATTGTTCAGTACGCGCGCCCAGCCCGGTCGAATCATGCGCGCCAGATGGTACTGCTCAAGCGCCATGTCGAGACGGCCCTGCTGCTGGTACGCGTAACCAAGATTGTAGTGGGCATGCTCGTTCGTGGAGTCCAGCCGAATCGACTCAGTGCACTCCTCGACGGCGCGATCGTAATCTCCCGACTCCGCGAGGAAATAGCAGAGGTTGTTACGAAGCTCGGGTGCCTCGGGGTTATAGCTGACGGCGGCCTCGAGCTGTACGGCGCGCTCCTGCTGGTCGTCCAGGACCAGGGCCAGGCCGTTACGCGCGATGAGATTCCGTTCGTTCAGCCGGAGCGCGCGCCTGAACGAACGCTCCGCATCCTCGCGGCGGCCGAGCCGGTAGTAGGACATCCCCATGCCGGCGTGAGCGTCGTCCCCGTAGGGGTTCACCTCCAGGGCGCGGCGGTACTCGTCGATCGCCTGAGCGTAGAACCCCTCGTTGTAGTATTCGATCGCAAGATTGATGAGCGTCTGCGCCGGATCGAGATCGCTCGCGACCTCTTCCGACTGGACTATCGGAGGCGGCTCAAGCGCGGTCTCGGCGGGCTTCGGCGTACACGCGGATAGCACCGCGACGAGAGGTAGCGTCGCGGCGGTCAGGACTGCGACCAACATGGTACGTCGTTTCGCCGGCATACGAACCCTTCGTCGATGCAATGAAACGATTCGAACATGACGCCCGGCGGGATTCGCCCGGGCATCGGAAGCTAATGGCACGCGCACACGATTGTACGATACGGCGAACCCGTATGTAACCCCCTTCGCGGTCTCAGATTACCCTATCGGATACCCCAGGAGCGCCAGACGGTCAGCCGCCAACCGGTTGCACCCTCAGCGTGTGGAGAGCGGCATCTGTCTTGGCTGCGGCGCGCCATCGGGCACGGGCCAGCTCGCCGTGATCCTGGGGAACAGCGCGAACAATGCGACGCTCAGCGCAATGCCGGCCAGCCCAACCTCGAACGTCGCCATCGGCCCGACGAATGCGAGCATGACGGCGGCGACCTGCGGAGCGAAGATGCCTCGAACTCCCGTGAACAGCGTGTGAATCGCGGTGTACTCACTCACGCGCTGGCGCGGCGCGAATTCCATGAGCGCGAGCGGCCACGTGATGTGCCCTCCCGCCATGGCGAACCCACGGAAAATCCCGGCGACATAGAGCCATTCGATGCGCGGCGTAGCGATGAAGATGACGACGTTGATCAGGGCGAATATCTGCATGAAGACGCGAAGCAGCACTACCGGCCACCGGTCGAGCAGCGCACCCCACACGCGTAGCGAGAGCATTATCGTCACCTGCGGAATGACAACGAGTATGAGCAGCGATTGCAGGTAGTTCGTCCCAAGGCCGAACCGATCGTCGGAAACGTAGATGGCGCGCACGGGATCGAGCATGAGGTTGCTGAAGCCGAAGATCGCCCAGATGGCCAGGAAGACGGTGTACCTGCGATCGGTCCGGATGATGCGCCCCAGCGCTCGCAGATGACCCGGCCCACGTGCAACGGCCGCCGCGTGTTCGTCCCGGACGCGGATCCGTCGGAACGCGAAGGCGCCAAGCGCCCCTGCAACTCCGAGCATCGGCAGCACGACGCGATATGACTCCGGAGCGGCGTTGAGCGCTTGTCCAACAGCATACCCGACGACGGCAAGCGCCGCATTCGCCGCAGTACTCGTGATCGAGAAGAGCCGACCCCGCATCACCGTCGGGTAATTCTGCCGGTACACGCGCGAGAACGCGGGAGTGGCAAGGCCTCGGATGGTGTAGGCGACGGATAGGACCAGCACGAATGCGGCCGCGCCGGGCGAGAACCCGGATGCCACCATCAGCGCCGCCGTGGCAAGTTCAACGGCGAATATAAACCGTATCGCGCCGAAGCGATCGACGAGACGGGGAGCCCACACGGCGCCGATCTGTCCGGCATGGGCGGCGCTGAAGAGCAGCGCGACGAGGAAGTCGTCCGCTCCAAAGGCTTTCTTGGCGATTACCGCCGCCGTGCCCGCGCAGAAGCACTCGTCCGCATTCATCGCGTAGTC
>CAZEAI010000064.1:14554-16697 GCA_964510105.1 uncultured bacterium | reverse complement strand
GCTCCGCCAACGAGCAGCGTACCCCGCCCAAGCGCCGCGAGCACATCGTGGCGAAGCGTTTCCCGCGCGTGGGCGGGTGTACCCGACGGTATGAACGAATCGAGTATCGCCATCGGCCCGTGCGGAGGTCCCCGTTGGGAACAAGCAGAAACCCCCGCCCGGCATGAATGCCGGTGCGGGGGTCGCGAACTGGTGCGGAAGGCCGGACTTGAACCGGCACGCCCTATGCAGGCATAGCGCCCTCAACGCTACGTGTCTACCAATTCCACCACTTCCGCACGATTACGAATCTACGCGCGCATGACTATGAGTCCGCGCGAGTTCTACTGACCCGACTCCTGCGGCGCGGGAGTCTGATCGGCTCCCTGCTGAGGCAACGGTGCGACCTGGGCCGGCGCGGTCTCCTGCATCCGGCGCTGGACCTCCGTCTGATCGTCGACCGCCCCGCGGCGCGTACCAAGCGCTCCGAGCAGAATCGACATCAGCATGAAGATCGTCGCCAACGTCGTGGTCGCATTCGTCAGAAACGTCGCCGCGGAACGCCCGCCAAGATACTGGCTGGTGCCGCCGAACGTTCCAGCCAGCCCTCCGCCCTTGCCGGACTGGAGAAGCACGCTGACCGTGAGCAGTACGCACACGGTGATGAAGATGATGTAGAGAAAGATCATGCCCGCTAAGTCCTTACCCCGCCTTGAGGGTTACCGTACCGGGAACCGGCTCAAACAGCGGCCTTCACTATTGCCGCAAACGACTCGGCCTTGAGAGCCGCGCCACCAATGAGCCCGCCGTCGATATCGGGCTTGCCGATGAGTTCGGCAGCGTTATCCGGTTTCATGCTTCCGCCGTACTGAATTCGCACGGCCTGCGCAGTGGCGTCGTCGGAGAGTCCGGCGATAACGCCGCGGATGAACGCGTGAACGTCCTGAGCCTGCTCGGGAGTCGCCGTCTTGCCGGTGCCGATGGCCCAGACGGGCTCGTAGGCCACGACGACCTTGGCAATCTCATCCGCGCTCAGACCGGCGAGGCCACCCTCGACGTGGTCGCGAACGACGTTCTCCGTGTCGCCCGCCTCACGCTCTTCGAGTGTCTCCCCAGCGCACATGATCGGCGTCAGACCTACGTCGAGAGCCTTCTTGACCTTGGCCCTCACACCCTCGTTGGTCTCACCGAAGTACGCACGCCGCTCAGAATGTCCAATAATAACGTAAGCGCATCCTGACGTCAACAACATATCGGGCGCCACTTCGCCCGTAAATGCGCCGCTATCCTCCCAGTACATGTTCTGCGCGCCGACGCCTACGCTGGTACCTTTCGACGCATCGGCAACAGCCGGGATAGTGAGATACGGCGGACACACCACGACTTCCACGCCGTCAACGTCCTCGACGAGCGGGATCAGTTCGCGGACGAGCGCCGTTCCCTCGGACGCGGTCAGATTCATCTTCCAGTTGCCGGCTACGATCGGCTTCCTCATGAAATCCTCGATTCTAGACGGTTGGGTGTCATTCCCATCGTAGGGGAGGGTTTGAAACCCTCCCCTACGATGCATGTCCGGGCCATATTCGGGCGGTCGACCGGCGCGTTACCTGTCCGTGAGCGCCGCGACGCCTGGAAGCTCTTTGCCTTCCATGAATTCAAGCGATGCGCCACCGCCCGTGGAGATGTGCGACATGGCGTCTGAGTAGCCCGCCTGAGCAACCGCGCTCGCGGAGTCGCCGCCGCCGATCACCGTCACGGCGCCTGCCTGCGTCGCCTCGGCGAGGGCCGCGGCAAGACCGTTGGTACCGTTGGCGAAGGTCGGCATCTCGAACACGCCCATCGGGCCGTTCCAGACGATCGTCCTTGCGCCCTTGACGACGTTCGCGAACGCTTCAAGCGACTCGGGGCCGATATCCACGCCCTCCCAGTCGGACGGAATCTCGTCCCGCGGCACAATGTTCGTGTTCGCTGTGTTGTCGAACGCGTCGGCCACGAGCACGTCAACCGGAAGCACGAGCTTGTCGCCTGCCTTCGCCAGAAGCTCCGCCGCCATTGCCACGCGGTCCTCTTCCAGCAGCGACTTGCCGATCTCCAGCCCCATCGCCTTGTAGAACGTGTACGCCATTCCGCCGCCGATGATGAGCGTGTCGACCTTGGGCAGCAG
>CAZEAI010000064.1:0-14454 GCA_964510105.1 uncultured bacterium | reverse complement strand
AACCACGTCGCCCGGCTTCATCGCCGCGACGACCTTCTCGACGTCGGCGCCGACGCAGTCGGGAGCCATCACGACATCTCGGCCGAGTAGCTTGCCGAGGCGTTCCGCCGCGGGGCGGAGGCTCATCTCCGGGACGGCTTTGCCCTTGGGCCGGCCGAGGTGAGCCATGAGCACGAGACAGCCGCCGCCGTCCAGAACGCAGTTCAGCGATTCGAGCGTCGAGACGATGCGGGTATCGTCGGTGATATTCAGCTTGTTGTCGAGCGGAACGTTGTAATCGACGCGCATGAGAACGCGCTTGCCGGCTACATCGAGGTCGCTGAGGTTGATCTTCGCCATGGATGAGCCTCCCATGTGAAAGGCCAGATTCGCAATTTGCTCAGGGCGCTGCGACGCGGGTCACTCAGACGCAGAAGGGCCGACCTGCGTGGCCGACCCTTCGCGCGATCCGCATGGACAGTCGTCAGCCAACCCACTTCTTCATCAGGTCGATGACGCGGTTCGAGAAGCCCCACTCGTTGTCGTACCACGAGCCGATCTTCACGAGGTCGTCAATGACCATCGTCGTGCCCGCATCGAGAATGGCCGAGTGCGGGTTGTGGACGATGTCAGCCGAGACGATCGGATCTTCGGTGTACTGCATGACGCCCTTCAGCTCGCCTTCAGCGGCGGCCTTCAGCGCTGCATTCACCTCGTCGACCGACGTCTTCTTCTCGACCTTGGCCGTCAGGTCCGTGAACGAACCCACGGGGATCGGGACCCGTAGCGACATGCCGTCGAGCTTGCCCTTCAGTTCGGGAATCACGACGCCGATGGCGCGCGCGGCTCCGGTGGTCGTGGGGATGATATTCGTCGCGGCCGTACGGGCGCGGCGGAGATCGCTGTGCGGGAAGTCGAGCGTGCGCTGGTCGTTCGTGTATCCGTGGACGGTCGTCATCATGCCCGAGAGGATGCCGAACTTCTCGTGGAGCACCTTCACCGGCGGCGCCAGCGAGTTCGTGGTGCAGGACGCGTTGGAGACGAGCTTCCACGCCTTGTCGAGCGTGTCGTCGTTGACGCCCATGACGATCGTGCCGTCGATGTCGCCCTTGGCCGGAGCGCTAACGATGACTTTCGGCGCGCCTGCCGCGATGTGTTTGCCCATGCCGTCGGCGTCGGCGAAATGGCCGGTCGACTCCAGGACAACGTCCACGCCCAGATCGCCCCAGGGAAGCTGCGCCGGGTCGCGCTCGGCGCTGACCTTGTAGTCCTTGCCGTCGATGACGAGCGTATCGTCGCCCTTGACCTCGACGCTGCCGTCGAACATGCCCTGGGTCGAGTCATACTTGAACAGATGCGCAAGTGTCTTGGCGTCGGTGAGGTCGTTGATGAGAACGACGTCGAACCCGCCGTCGGCGATCGCGACACGCAGCACGTGCCGACCGATGCGACCGAAACCGTTGATTCCGATTCTGATGGCCATGATTCGCTCTCCTATCGAGATGTGAAGTGGGCGATTCCTGCCATCGCCCGGAGTATCCGAACTTGTGTATCAGCGCCGTGGCGCTCAGATGATCGTCCTACCGAAAGAACTGCGTTGCCATCGCCAGACGCTCGGTCGGAACCGTCTTCAGTTCGCCGACAGCGTCGGCCAGCGGCACACCGACAATGTCGGAGCCCTTGAGCGCCGCCATCTTGCCGAAGTCCCCCGCATCGATGAGTTCGACAACCTTCACGCCGAGGCGCGTTCCGAGCACGCGGTCGAACGCAGTTGGTTCACCGCCACGCTGCAAGTGCGCGGGAACGACGAAACGCGTCTCAAGGCCCGTGCGCTCCTCGATCTCTTCGGCGACTACTTCGCCGATGCCACGACCAGTTCCGAGCTGCACGTGGCCGAACGAGTCGGTCTCGGCCGACCGCTGAACCGACTTGAGAAGCTGCGGGTCCATCGAACCTTCGGCGACGGCAATGATCGCGTACTTGTCGCCGCGATCGTACCGCTCTTTGCAGACGCGACAGATGTCGTCGATGTCGAATTCCTGCTCCGGCAGCGTGATGTAGTGGGCGCCGCCCGCCATGCCACCGTAGAGCGCCATCCAACCGGCGTGCCGCCCCATAACCTCGACGACCATGACGCGCTGGTGGGCCTTCGACGTCGTGTGCAGACGATCGAGCGACTCCATCACGCGGTTGATTGCCGTATCGAAGCCGAACGTATAGTCGGTCGCGTTCACATCGTTATCGATGGTCTTCGGAGCACCGATGACGCGGCCACCGGCCTCGTGGAGCTGCTTGGCGACTCCGAGCGTATCCTCGCCACCCATCGCGACGAGGCAGTGCAGGTCGAGCTCTTCGAGATTCTGCTTCGCCGTCTCGAAGCCGTTCTCGATCTTCGCGACGTTTGTGCGCGAGGAGAACAGTATCGTGCCGCCCTCGCGGTGGATGTCCGCCACCTCGTCGATGGTGAGGGTGCGAAACTGCTTACCGAGCAGGCCGGCCCAGCCGCGCTCGAAGCCAATGACCTCGTATCCCTTACCGATCGCCGACCAAGTTACCGCTCGAATGACAGCGTTCAGCCCCGGAGCATCGCCGCCGCCGGTGAGGATGCCGATCTTCTTCTTCGCCATGAATGCCCTCTCATGGAACCAGTGGGTGAGTCGCAACTCGTCGCGGTGTCTTGCGGCCGTAGATGGGTGGACACTCGGCCTGTCGAACCGACCCTCCGCAGACGTTGCCGGGAGGTCCGTGACGAGCGGCGCCGGTCCCGGCAGGGATCGCCGGTCGTCGCGGTCGCGTGCCGCATCCAGAGGTAGAATGGTACGCGCGCCCGAAAGTCGGGTCAAGCCGCATGCATGGGCTTAACGTCAATCTTACACGAAGTCGCGAAGGAGATATCGGGGCATGGGGCCGTGGGCATGCGCCGGCGTGCTCGGCGACGCGAGTGTTCCTGCCTCACGCGGTACGGTCACGCCTCCAGACCACGAGGCCGGCGACGGCGACTATGGCCACGCCAACCCACAAGGACGCTGCCGCGACGATCTTCTTCACTAGGGCCGATTGCTCATGTGGAAAAGGCTGAAATGGCGGCGCGCCCGGCGCCCAATAGACGTAGTAGTTGGCGGGGTCGCCTGAGGGTCCGCGTGCACCGTCGCCAACGGGTGGACTGCGTTCTAAGTACGTGTACACGGGCATTCGGAAGGAACCTTCCATCTGCTCGCAACCCATAAAAGCCATCGCAAAGATGTGATCGCCGAATGCCTCCGCGCCTTCTCCGTCTACCACCATGATACGATCCAGCTCACCTGCTTCAGCGGCACCGACGAGTTCCATGGCCGAGATGGGCGCGCCATGAATTTCGTACCGCACGCCCATCATGGGGTCCACCACGATCCATCTGCACAGATCATCCACCCACACCTCAATCACGGCATGCCCACATTCAGCCGTGTCGCCGTGGATTCCGCTACTCAGCCCAGCACGCCGAGCGTGGATGCCCACCGGCCGAAGCATGTAGCTGAAGAGCATGCACTGCGGGCCACAGAGCAGTAGGTCGTCGAGCGAGCCCAGCCGTCCGCGCATTTCCTGAGAGACTGGGATGCTCTCTTCTATGACCTGCCGCAACGTGTAATGCCTGGACACGTTCGCATTCCACCAGACGAGCAGCGCATCTACATTCGCTAAGGCCCCGGAATCCCGTGTAACGATCGAGTCGACGAGGCCCCTTACAGCATCGAACATGGGATCGGTGGGTTCCGGCAGGAGCGACGTTATCTCATGTTCGGCGCCGACGGCGATCTCACCATTCGTCGCATCGTGCGGGTCCCAGAAGACATAGCTGGAATCGGCGCTGACGATCGACACATCGCTTCCGTACGGTGTGGCCACGATCGCTGCAGTCAAGCTCGCGGCTCGCCACGCCAGCAAGGCTGTGGCGACGGCGACCACAATCAGTAGAGCGCGGATGGCAAACTCCTTTACGATCCGAGGCCGCCCTGCTTCGCAGAACCGCCCGATCGAGTGTCCGACGATCGTAGCGCGCCGGCCACGGTGCCGTCACACCCATGGATTGACGGCTCCAGTGTGAGATACCGAGGCATCCACGTGCGCTGCGCGAGCCCACGGGGCCTTCGACGGCGGTATGTGGATGTCAGTCGCATCGGGATTCATGCTCCCATCCGCGATGACGAGCGCGATGCTTGCTGTGTCCTTCGCGGCCGCCCGGTACAGCAAGTGCTCGGGGTGTCGCTGACACCGGTCGACGAAGCACGGCGACCTCGATTCCCGGTCAGCGCGTAACATTCCCGGCGCCCTGCCAGATGCCGGGCAATGGACCGGCATCTGGAAAGGGAGGAATCGACGGATTGTCCGGCGTCGGGTCTTCAGCCTGATCTTCAGGATGGTCGTCCGGATCGTATCCGAGGTACTCCATGCCGATGCGGCCGTCATGTAGCGGCATTCTGGCGAACATGCCTCCGGGCCTCATGCCGACGACCACAGCGGCGCTGAAGACCAGCATCATGGTGGCGTAGTCACCACCGAACCTCATGGAGTGTGCGATGAGCCAGGACTGTACGCCGATCACACCGGCAGCAAGTGACACCATGTATGCTGCGGTCAAGTTGCTCTCAGCCGACATCATAGCCGCCCGGAACAATCGGTACACTTCCACGTAGATGCCGATAGTTAGGAAGACGCCCACGAAACCGCCGTCCAGGAACGCCTCAAGCCACATGTTATGGATGCTCAGGCCATGGTGCCCATAGATACGCGGAACGGCCGTTCCGCCCATACCCACGCCGTATCCCACCAGGATAGCCCAGGGCCGATCCCACAGCGCACGGGGCACCAATCCCCACAAATCAAAACGGAGGGCAACCGACGGATCCCCCACTCGGCCTGCCGAGGTCTGCTGCAGGATAAGCTCCGTCCTCTCTATAGCCCACACCGGTATAAACACCACCGCTCCGGCTATCGACAGACCATAGATCAGCGGGGCTATCCAGCGATGCCGAGCGTCTTTCCGGGATAGCAGGTACGTGACGACGAGCGTTTCAACTACGACGAACAGATACGTGCCACGCCTGCCCATGTAGGCGACGGGAACGACAAACCCGATTGCCGGAATCAACCAGAGTAGCCGGGAAAGCACTTTCCGGGAAAGCACCGACATCGCAAGGCAGAACCCCATGAGGACTGGAACGAGCACTTCGATCGAGAGAGGCGCCGCGCGGAGGTCTTGCGCCAACTCTCCCGACAGGACAGGAAGGCGACCACCGATGGAACTCGCGACCGCTTCGAGCGACCAGACGAGGAGCGCGGCCGAGGCCGCGAGGTAGAGCATCTCCAGGCGCCGGCGGAAACCCGCACCCAGATCTGACTGCATCGCCACGAGTACGACCAGCGAGACTATGACCTTTCCCCTGAGCACCATGGCGTAGTACATGGGAGACTCGAAGTAGTGTGAGGCCCCCATCGTCGACCGGAAGAGCATGCCGTTGGCGAAGCTGAAAGCCTGCCAAAGGGCGAGCATCGCAACATACCACCCGAGTCGCCCCATCGGAAGAAATGGTGTCCCGATGCCGCGCCTCGCGACGAGAAATCGGGCCAGCCACGAACCGAACAGCAAGGCGATGATCGCATTGCTGGGATTCAGCCCGAACACGTAGTAGTCGGTGAGCTGAGCGAGGCTGTACTCTTCCGGCAGGAAGCCTTCAAACAGGTCCAATATGAGGAAGGTGAAGATGCCAAACTCGGCGCGGACCATGGTGAGAACGAACAGCACCAGGCCCTGCGTGATGAATATCGGCAGAGCCGCTTTGCCGAGGCCCAGCGTGTATCCAACGAACAGGGCTATGGCCATGACTGCCGAGAGGCCGATGACGACGGTGATCAGGGCTCGCACAATACAGGCTTTCGTTGACTGAAGTCGGGACTATGGTGGAGTACACTACGAATATGCGCGCTATGGCGCGGACCCGTCAATCAGAAGGTAGGATCCCGCACGCGCCAAGGCCCCTATGGCGAGGCCCGTTCCAGCGCTCCGAGCGCCGACTGCCCGCCGGACCACCTTCTCCGGCCATGCATAGCGAAGACCGGGCCGCCGGTGTCCGCGAACCCGCAGGGTCAGCCGAGTAGCTCGATCAGCTCGCCGATCTCGCGCCGTGTCTCCCGCAGCATCGTGGGATCGTCGGTGAACTCCGTCATCCCCGCAACCACTTCATCCGGAACAGCCAGCAGCTCGCGCGCCCGTGCGCCCAGTTCGGGACTGAGGTCGCCGGCGACGGCGACTCGGCGGGAAAGCTCGGCGAGTAGCTCGTAATCCTGGATTCCCGCGCGCACACACTCCATTCGCACGGAGCTGAGAACACGCATGTCGGGCCCAGGATAGAGGAGCTGCCCGTCGCCGTTCATGGAGGTCGGCCCGGTGAACGTGTTCCACGGCACCTCCGGCCAGCGCGCGCCGCGATCGACGGCGTCGCGGTGGTCGGCGTCGGGCAGACCGGCGGTTTCTCGCTCCGGGTTCGGCGCGCCCACGGCGTTGCTCCCCCACAGGTTGATGCAGTAGTAGAGAAATCCGCTCGCACCGACTTTCCAGAGCTGCCAGAACATGATCCTGTGCTCCAACGCGGTGTAGTCGATGAACAGGTTCGCATACGGCCTGCGCGGCCACATACTCACGTAGCACCAGAGCTCATCGCCCAAGCGACGGCGTTCATCGTAGAACGAATGCAGCCGATCGGTCTGCGGAATCCAGATGTCGAGCGCGCCGACAAGCTCGGCGAGCTTCGTCGGGTCCTCGGCGGGACCCACCGTGACCGACCTCGGCAACCCGGGAATCTCGCGCCCTATCCGTTCGTACGCGTCGCGAAGCCTGCCGTAGCCCGGCGGCGTCACCTCGTCGAAGCCGTAGACGTACGCGAGTTCGAGCATCCCGCGCCTACGGAGTTCATCTGCATAAGGGCGAACGCGAGCGACCCATTCGTCGAGATGCTCCTCCCGCACATAGCCGGTCGACATCGTGTTCGCTCCGCCGTCGATGACGGTGTCAAGATGCTCCGGCCTCGGACGCGGGTCGTCCTCGTACTGACACGTCGGCGCAATGCCACGTCGGAGCAGGAATTCGTACAGGTCGGCGCGCGCCTCGTCGGTGATGGGCCTGCCGTAGAAGACCTCGAACTGGTCCTCGAACACGGGGAAAGCCGTGCGTAGCGTGGGTGTCGTCGGGAGGGCAAAGTCCCTGACTAGCAGCTCTACGGGCACGCGCAGCGGCAACCCGGCGCTCGGCGCGATGGTCACCTCACCGACGTACGTTCCGGCGGCCGTGTTCAGCGGCACGCACCACGTCATCCACAAGGTGACGCGCGAGTTCGCGGCTACGTCGAACGTGTCGAGGGGCAGCAGCGGGTCTGGGTGCTCCCCGATCCGGTCGACCGTGTAGCGTGGTCGCCGTGTCATCACGTAGCCCACGATGGAGAGTTCCGCCGCATCCGGCGAGATCAGCGCGCCATCGGCACGCCGCAACTTCGTGACAGCCGCGACGCACCCGGTCAGCGGAAGCGATCCGGCGGTGACGACGATCTGTGCCGCGTCATGCCCGCCTCTCGGGGCATCGAGGTTGGCACCATCGGCCAACTCGCTCACGGCGGGGCTATCCGCGAACACCTTCACCACGGAGGACGCCACCCGCGCCGTTGGCGGGCCGCCGGTGCGTTCCTGCCGCCGGAGCATGCCACGGGTAGGCTCGGCCACGATGACGGGTTCGCCGGCTGCGCCCGGGCCGTCGAATACCAGCTCACCGTATCGCTCGATCACGTCTGGGCGGCCGATGGTCATCCGCGACCACGACGCGTTGTCTTCCTGACGCCGCTGGAGCATGCGGAATATCTGGAAACCCCACGTCTCGCCGGGCATGGGTGGCGGCACGTCGAGCAGCTCGAACGGCACGCGGGCGTCGAACGACCAACCCGCGTCGTCCCGGGCGACGGCTACGTCCGCTCCGGAGCCCCACCAGCTCGCAAGGTCGCCCCCACCGGAGGTGTCGCCCGTGCCCGTATCCGTTGCCATGACGCCTGTGGGCCGCACGCGTATGCGGTACCATCGCCCCAAGTCGGGTCGCGGAGAGAGCATCACGTGAAGTTGGTCGTGTTCCCGCGGATCTTCGGCGATCTCGCCGCAGCGGTTGTCCAGCCACGCGAGTTCGCCGGAGACATGGATCGACGTTGCGTCCCATGTGATCGTGAACGACGCGCCTTCCCGGCACCGAGTGCCGTCGAGCGAGTTCACGAGGAACGGTATCGTCGGACCCGACTGGGCGGCCCCTTGGCGAGTCATGATCCGCGGGACCGGTAGATCGCGGAATCGCGTTTCGATTGGATACGCCATGGGCGGCCTCCCGGTGCGACAAGTGTGGGCTCGCCACGGAAGCATGCGAGGCCCGCACCGACTCAGTGTACGGCTCGTCGCGGGCGCACACAACAGCGGGTCGGACAAGTGAGTGCAGAGGTCGGTGAGGAAGCGGACTACAGCCCGCCCTGAGCGCCGTTGCGGCTCAGCCGAAGTGATTCCAGGCTGGTTCTGAGCGAAACGAGACGGCAGGAGATAGTGATGCCGAAGCAAAGAAACGCCCGAGGCGACGACTAGCGGCTGCCGCCTCGGGCTAGAGTCCGGCGGTAGCGGGATCGTTTGCATGGGCCCGCTACTACCGCTTTCCGGTGCCCCCGTAGCTCAGCTGAACAGAGCGGCCCCTTCGGAAGGGGAAGTCGCGGGTTTGAATCCCGCCGGGGATACCAGACCAACGCGTGAGAGTGGAGGCGTGCCTGAGTAGCCTAAAGGGACCGACTTGCGATCGGTTGTCCGGGCCACCTGCCAAGGGGAGCGCCAGACCCTGGGTTCGAATCCCACCGTCTCCACTGTCACACGTAATATAGCTCGATGATCCAGATTGGCAAAATCGGATCACCGCCGTCCCCGAGTCTGTGCGATGCTCCCGACTCGGTCGCTTGACGGCCGCCCGCCGCGCGTCGTATATTGCGGGATCGGTACCTGAATCGGCACAAGAATACCACCGACGTGCGGAGTCGTACGATGCAGCTGAACCTGATCCCCATACCGGCGCTGAGTTCCCGGTGGGCCGAGGCCCGTCTGGACGTAGCGCGGATCTATGGGACCACGGGGAACGTGCGCATCCTTCTTCAGGTACTCCTTCTGGTGCTCGTAGCGGGCCTTCTCGTACCGGTATCCCGGTAAGAGGCCCATTCGCAGCGCAACTGAACGACCCCAGCGCAATGACCGAATGGAGCTTCGAACCGGCGGTTCGGGGAGCAGGCTTGAGGTATGTTGGGCAGGACAACAGCAAACGAAGAGGGACAAGCGATGAGAAGCGATCAGATAAAGAAGGGCAACGAACGAGCCCCGCACCGCAGCCTGCTGCGAGCGACCGGCGTCATCAAGTCCGACGAGGATTTCGACAAGCCGTTCATCGCCGTGGCGAACTCGTTCGTCGAGATCGTGCCCGGCCACGCGCATCTGGACCGCGTTGGGAAGATCGTGCGCGATGCCGTGCGGGAGGCTGGCGGCGTGCCGTTCGAGTTCAACACCATCGGTGTCGACGATGGGATCGCCATGGGCCACGGCGGCATGAAGTTCAGCCTGCCCAGTCGTGAACTCATAGCCGATTGCGTCGAGACCATGATCGAGGCGCACCGGTTCGACGGCATGGTCTGCATTCCGAACTGCGACAAGATCGTCCCGGGAATGATGATGGCAGCCGTCCGGACGAACGTTCCGACGGTGTTCGTCTCCGGCGGACCGATGGAGGCCGGGCGCTCCAAATCAGGCGATAGCATCGACCTCATCAGCGTGTTCGAGGGCGTCGCCGGGCACAAGGCCGGGTCCATCAGCGACGAGGAACTCTACGACCTTGAAGCGCACGCCTGTCCGACGTGCGGCTCGTGCTCGGGCATGTTCACGGCGAACAGCATGAACTGCCTGTGCGAGGCGCTCGGCCTGGCGCTTCCCGGCAACGGCACCGTCCTGGCCACGGACGAACGCCGGCATGAGCTTTACCGCGCCGCGTCGGTCCGCATCGTCGACCTGGTGCGGAAGAACATCCGGCCGCGCGACATCGTCACCGAGGAGTCGGTCGACAACGCGCTCATACTCGACATGGCCATGGGCGGCTCGACCAATACGGTTCTGCACACGCTCGCCGTCGCGAACGAGGCCGGGGTCGATTACGATCTGGAGCGGATCAACCGGCTTTCGAAGCGGACGCCGAACATCTGCAAGGTGTCGCCGTCGAGCAGCTATCACGTCGAGGACGTTGACCGCGCAGGCGGGGTGAGCGCGATTCTGAATGAGATATCCAAGGTTGACGGCCTGCTGAACACAGGATGTATCACGGTCACCGGTCAGACACTCGGCGAGAACATCGCCGACGCGGCCGTCGCGGACGAGCGGTGCATCCGGCCCCTCGCGAACGCGTACAGTGAGGAAGGCGGGCTTGCGATCCTGTCGGGCAACCTCGCTCCGAACGGCGCCGTGGTGAAGTCGGCCGGCGTCGACCCGAAGATGCGCGTGTTCGAGGGTCCGGCGGTGATATTCGAATCGCAGGAAGACGCCTCCGAGGGTATCCTGGGCGGCGCGGTGAAGGCCGGCGACGTCGTCGTGATTCGGCAGGAAGGCCCCAAGGGCGGGCCCGGAATGCAGGAGATGCTCGCACCTACGTCGTACATCATGGGGCAGAACCTCGGCGACAAGGTGGCCTTGATTACCGACGGGAGATTCTCGGGTGGAACCCGCGGAGCGTGCATCGGTCATGTCTCACCCGAAGCGGCTGTCGGCGGCCCGATCGGATTGTTGGAGCCGGGGGATATCATCCGCATCAACATCCCGGAACGCACGCTTGAGGTAAGCCTCACCGACGCTGAGCTCGCCGAGCGGCGCGCTCGTTGGACGCCGCCCGTCCCGCGAGCCACGACGGGCTGGCTGCGCCGATATGCGGCGATGGCAACGAGCGCGAACACCGGCGCGGTGCTGCGCGTGCAACAGGATTAGGTCCCACGGCTACTCGTCCGGGGAACTGGAAAGAACGAGAGTGACGCTATGAAGGTTGTCATCACTGGTGCGCTGGGATTCATCGGGCGCCGAATGGTGGAACTGTTCAGCCAGCGCGGAGCCGAGATCCTGGCGGTGGACCGGAATGAGCCGCCCGTGCAGCGGGTCGCCGGCGTCCTGTATCACCGTAGCGACCTCTCGGACGCCAGCTCACTGTTCCCGTCGACGCCGTGGGACGAGTTCGTCCTGATTCATCTGGCGTGGGATATCGCGCTACCGTGGAACTATACCGCCCACGCCGGACACGTCTCGATCTTCACCCACCTGCTTGACTACTGGCAGGATCGCGGGATCGCCGGACTCGTCTCCATCGGATCGGCGCAGGAGTTCGGCGCCAGGAGCGGCATCATATCCGACGAGGACGAGCCGGTCGGCGGGATGTCGGCGTATGGTTGGGGCAAACGTGCGGCCGGGCTGCTGGCGAAGTCGTGGGCGATCCGGACGGGAATACCGACGGTGTGGCTCCGCCCCTTCATCGCCTACGGGCCGGGCCAGACGGGCAGCATGGTCCTACCGTACGCCGTCAGGCAGATCATCACCGGCGAGGACGCTGAGTTCAGCAGTGGCGAGCAGAAACGAGATTTCGTCTACGTGGACGACGTGGCGGAGGCGTTCTACGCAAGCGCTGCGCGCCGTCCCGAAGGCTTCACGATGGTGAATCTGGGCTGCGGCGAACCGGTCGTGGTTCGCGAGGTTCTGGAATATCTGGGTGAGCAGTTCGGAGCAAGCTCGCGGCTGCATTTCGGATCGATCCCGCTGCGGGCGGGTGAACCGGACATCCAGGTGGCGAACACCGAGGTGGCGGAACGAGTGCTGGGGTGGCGCCCAGGCGTGCAATGGCGCGAAGGAATACGTCGAATACGTGAGTCGCTGGAGTACACGGGATGATGGGCGGAGTGGTCATCCTGGGAGCCGGCCTGTCCGGGCTCGGCGCGGCGATGTCGCTGCCGGGCTCGCGTGTGTTCGAGGCGAACTCCCATCCGGGTGGCCACGCGTATTCCTATCGCATGGGAAACACGTCGTTCGACCAGGGGGCGCACATCTGCCACTCCAAGGACCGGCCGTTTCTGGATCTGATCCGGGCCCTGTCGGAGGATGCGAACCAGATCGCCTCCAGCCGAGTGGCGAACGCCTGGCACGGGCACTGGATAACGTACCCGGTTCAGAACCACCTCCATGAATTGCCGCTGGAGCACCGGCAGTCGGCTCTCACGGACCTGGTCATGGCGCAGTTGGAGAGTACGGGCGAAGACGCGAGCGACTACCTGGGCTGGTGCCTCCAGCAGTACGGGGAGTTCCTCACGGAGAGATTCTACGCGGAGTACACCGCCAAGTACTGGCGGGTGCCCATGGAGGATCTCGCGACGGACTGGGTTTCGGGGCGACTTCTGCCCAGCCTGGTACCGCGAATCATCGCAGGCGCGTTCTCCGCGCAGCAGGAGGAACAGCCCGCGTTCGCGAGCTTCCACTACCCCAGGCGGGGAGGGTTCTACGCGTTCGTGGAGCCGTTGTTCGCCGACATAGACATCACGTACGACGAGCGCGTGTGCGAAGTGGACGCCGACCGAAAGGCCGTGAGTTTCGAGTCCGGCAGGCGCGAGCATTACGACGAACTGGTAACATCATTGCCGCTGCCTGACTTGCTCCGCCGCATGAAGGACGTGCCCGGCGACATCGCGGAAGCGGGCGCTCGGTTGCGCCATACACAACTGGTCTGCGTCAACATGATCGTTGAGCGCCCCGAGCTGACGAAGAATCACTGGTTCTACATCTATGACGATGACATCGACGCCGCACGCGTATCGCTTCCGGACAACCTCTCCGGCACATCGTCCGCGGCGGGAGCGACGGCGTTGCAGGCTGAGGTGTTCAGAAGATGGGACGAGCCGGTGAACGTCGACAAGATCGTCGAGCGCACGGTGTCGCAGATAGGGCGGTTGCTTGATTTCAGCCCTGGGTCGGAGCTTCGACAGGTGGAGCCTGTCCACGTTCCCCATGCGTACATCGTCTCCGACCATGATCGCGGTCGGTCGGTCGACGTGATACTGCGGTGGCTTGAGGCACGAGATATCGCATCCGTCGGGCAGTTCGGCACCTGGGAGTTCCTGTGGTCCGATCGCGCATTCCGCTCCGGTGAGCGCGCCGCGAACAGGATCGGGAACCTGCACGAGTCAGGTGCTCTCGGTGACGCCTAGAGCGGATGCCGCAACCGTGGACGCCGTGCGTCCCGGCGCGACGAAGTGATGAGCACCGGCAAACGTGCGCGGAGGCAGGAGGTGACCCCGGATATGGGAAACGCAGATCGCACTCCGCAAGCGAGAGAACAGGCAGACACGGGACTGGAGCAGACGCCGGACCGGAATCCGCGCGTCACGATCATCGTGCCGTGCTATAACGAGGAACGCCGGCTCGATACCGAAGCGTTTCGGTCGTTCCGGGTTGAGAGATACGGCGTCCGGTTCCTGTTCGTGAACGACGGCAGCACCGACGCGACCGGACGGATACTCGACGATCTGGTTGCATCGGACACAGCGCGATTCGATGTGCTTCACCTCGCGCGCAACAGCGGCAAGGCGGAGGCGGTCCGACGCGGTATGCTGCAGACGTTCGCGGGCGACGTCGATTACGCCGGATATTGGGACGCGGACCTTGCAACGCCGCTTGACGCGATACGGGACTTCTGCGGCATACTCGACCACATGCGGAGCATCGAAGTGGTCTTCGGCGCGCGAGTGAATCTGCTGGGGCGTCAGATCGAACGTAGCAGAGCGCGGCACTACCTGGGGCGCGTCTTCGCGACGGTCGCCGCGGGCACGCTCGGGCTGCAGATATACGACACGCAGTGCGGAGCCAAGCTCTTCCGCGTGTCAGACGAGTGGCGGCGACTGTTCGCCGAGCCGTTCGTCACGAACTGGGTATTCGACGTGGAGATCGTCGCGCGGTTCGTGAATGCGCGACACGGCACGAGTCTGACGCCGGTGGCGGACGCGATATTCGAGTATCCGCTGCGCGTCTGGCGTGACGTAGCGGGTTCGAAGGTAAAAGTGTGGGATTTCGTCCGGGCGGTCGCCGACATGATGCGCATCAGGAATCGATACGCCTCGCGTCGGCGCCAACACCGGCATGTAGCTGAGACCGACGAGGACTGAGGCCATGGCACCTCGAGATACGACGACATCGGAGCGATACCGTGCGACATGGTCGCGCGTGATGGTGATCGTCCGTCGTCATTGGGCCGTGATCGCGGTGGCGCTGGTGCTTGTCGGTACGGAATACGTGGCTCAACGTATCACCGCGTTCGGCGTGGAGTACCGGTCCGGCATGGGTGATGTCGCCGGGTACGCGCCCGTGGCCGTGCGC
>CAZEAI010000063.1:0-28708 GCA_964510105.1 uncultured bacterium | reverse complement strand
CCACACCGCGCCTACAGGGCAGAATCTGGCGCCTCGTGCCGGATAAGGTCTTTGTGCCGAACCCTATGGGTCGCGGCTTGGAGGGACTCCGTCGCCGTGGTCCCCCCTCCCGGGCGTTGCCAGAAGGTGCGCCATGTCCGCCGCCTGAAGCCATTCCCAGGTTGAGCGAGGCTCGGGAAGCCTGACCATCCCCGCGACGACTCCCGTGTCGCTCCGGTCGAAGGACGACGCTATCGTCCGCACCCAGCTGGAGGGAACGCGGCAGTCGGCGTCGGTCATGAGAATCACGTCACCACGAGCCTGCTCGATGCCGACGGCAAGCGCGTTCTGCTTCCCGGCCAGGTGCGGCGGACAGGAGTCGACGCGCACGAGGCGCAGGTTCGGCAGCCGCTCGATGTACGCGGACACGACGCGAGACGTCTCGTCCTCCGACCGGTCGTCGATGACGATCAGCTCCCAGGCGTCCGCGCCGATGTCCTGCTCGCACAGGCTGTCGAGCAGGTGCGGAATCGTGGATTCCTCGTTGCGCGCGGCCACGACGACGCTGGCAAACTGATGCCCTCCATCCGGGTCCGTCGGGGCCAGCATCGACCGGGACCCCACATAGACCGCGATGGCTGCCACCAGGTACAGCACACTCAACGAAACCGCCACGACGCCAATCGCAACCATCTCCACTCCGTGCAGGATTGTGGTGAACGTCTCGGCAGAGATTATGCAGTTCCCGGCCCTGCTGCCAAGGCCGCGATCCGGCACCCAGAAGTTGACTGGGAAACGGCGTGTCGTATGTTATTAAGGATGATCTGCATCGCCTGAACGAAGTATCGCGTAGCCGCGCGCGAGGGAACCAGCGCCGTGAAACTTCACCGCCACATCGCGTTACTCGAAGTGAGCCATCCCACCATCATAGATGCGCTCGAATCGACACATGATTGGCGGAAGTACCACCTGCGACGGGTCTCGGAGAATGCCGTCGCTCTGAGCACGGAGCATGTCGAGACCGTCGCCGCGAAGCTGCGCGATCTCGGATATCTGCCTCGAGTGATAGAACGGTAACGGGCACACATGACCGCGGAGCGCCAGCGCTGTTCGGACGCGTCTCTTGCCACGAACGAGTGTCGAAAACAGATGAGCCGGAATCGCCATACGATACTGTTCCCGTCTTCCGTGCAAGCTGTCGGTGACTTCAGCTCGCCGCAGCGATGGCTCGATGCATACACTACCGAGTCGCTCCGAACGCTCTGCCGATCCCGGAACGTGCCCATTCGAGATGGTACATCCCGACGCGCGCTCTCCCACGTCCTCGCCTCCGAGTTGTTCCGCGCAACGCGGATCAGATCGCACATCGAGGAGCTTGGCCACACTGAGCGGCGGTGGATAGAGCTTTTCGACGAGCATGACGGCGTCATTGCCGCGGATGAACTCCTCCAACTCCAGCGCGACGAAGACCGGGCGATATCCCTTCGACGACTGACGACGCGCGCCCTGGTGATGCCTGGCCCGTTCGACGGCTACGTACCGGACGACGAGTTCGACGTTACGGACCCCGTCGGGCCTCTGTGGTGCCCACAATCGATCCGCCTGCTCGTCGGCAACCACTCCGTGGCGCCGCTGTTGCAGCCCTGTGCCGACGACGACATCGTCCACCCGCGCCTCGCAGATCGCCGAGTGATCGAACACGACCTCATGACGATGGCCGGGCAACTCTCGCAAGCGCCGGTCCGAAGATTGAAGTCGGGATTCCCTGGCAAGCGATTCCTGTCACGGGTAGCCGCGCAACTTCGCGATCCGCGCGACATGTCGGGCATCAGACGCATGGAATGCGCCGGTTACGCGCTTCTGCTCTACGAACTGCTCGACTTTGTCGGCGTTCTCAGGACGAGGCACGACCGAGTTACGACATCTTCCCGCGTCGACGACCTGTTCTGCTCGGACGCGGGCGAACGAATGCGGACGCTGCTCGACGCCTGGCAGAACGCCACGTGGTACAACGAACTGTACCAAATATCCGATCTTGCGCTCGAGCGCGATTTCCCCGACTACGAGCACGGCGACGGCAAGATCGACGATCTTCCGACGAGGGACCGCCTCCGATCCGCACGGGAAATCCTGCTGCGGCTGGCCGGCAGCCTCCCGCCGGGGGAATGGGTGTCGCTGGGCTCCGTTGTGTACGCAGTGTACATCCAGGACGACGTGTTCCTGATGCGGCAGCCGCAGAACTACCACTACTCCCACGCGCCGCTCTACCATGGCGTGTGGCCCGCCGACGAATCCTCGGCTCGAGGCGCCTGGAGCAGCGGGCTGGAGCGCGCCGGGAACTGGGCCACCGTTGAGGGAGCGTTCGTCCGCGAGATATTCGCGAACAGCCTGCGGTATCTCGGGGTTCTTGACGTCGCCGAGACGACCGGCGGCGATGAGGTTGTCCGCCTCACGGAACTGGGCGCATGGCTTCTGGCCGACGGCCCACGGCCCGACCTCGAAGTCCCGCCGGGAGGGGCGCTTGTAGTCCAGCCGAACTTCGACGTGATCGTCTTCCCGGAGGGGCAGGACGTAGGCCTGCTCTGGCCGCTGATGCAGGCGACCGAGACCATCTCGCGCGACGTGACGCTGACGCTTCGCCTCACCGCCGACTCGATCTATCGCGCAACACAACGCGGCCTGCCGGGCGAATCGGTGGTGGAGATGCTGCGCTCATATGCGCGCACTCCGATTCCCGACAACGTCCAGCAGGCGATGAGCGACTGGGACCAGCGATACCAGCAGGTCTCGATCACAACGTTCGCCGATGCCGTCGAGGCCGACTCGGTGGCTGAGTTCGACGAGTTCCTCTCCGATGTAAACAGCGGGCAGAACGTCGTCCGGAGAATCTCACCCACGATCGGTATCGTCACCGGCGCGATCTCGAAGCTCCCGCCGATGACGGTGCTCGACTACACGAAGCCGCTCCCCGCAGCGATATCCGTCGGGGACGAACTCGACGTACGGGTGGACCCGGCACGCGAGAACTGGACGCTCAGGCCCACACTCGAAGAGATCGCGGAACATGTCGGCGACGACAGGTATCTCATCACGCCTGAATCCGCCGCGGAGGCTCTCACGGGAGATCAGACCTACGATGGCGCGGTGGGTTTTCTCCGGGCGGCATCGCCGGTGGATCTCTCGCTGCGGGCGCTGTTCCGACTCCAGGGGCTGTTCGGGCACACCGGAGCAGTCTCCGTCGGCGACGTCACAATCGTGCAGGTCTCCCGCGAGTCCGTGCTTAACCGCATGCTCGGCATCGACGAGTTCCGCGATGTCCTGCTCCAGCGCATCGGCCCAACGACGGCACTCGTGAGTTCGGGGCGCGTCGATGATCTCTACGCGCTGCTGGACCAGTACGGAATAGCCGACGATCCGACCGGTCTGGCAGTCGCCGCGCTACCACCGCACAACGTGTCGGAACATCGGCGAGCCGACAGTGCGGCACCCGAATCCAACGGACGACGACTTCAGACGTACTCTTCTCGGAAGACTCGGGAACTGCTGGAAGAAGCTATTCGCCAGAAACGCCGCGTTCGCATCTACTACAAGCCGCACACGGGCGGCCGGATGCAGGAACGTACCGTAGACCCCCTCGGTGTGGAGAGGCGCCATGGCGTCGCGTACCTCACCGCCTACTGTCACCTGCGCGGCGAGGTGCAGGTATTCCGCATCCCCTCTATAGACCGCGTCGAGGTGCTGCCCGCCGGCTAGTACGCTCGTGACTGCGGGAAGACCATGTGCTCGGTGGTGCCGGTGGCCAAGTCGATGGCGAACCACAGGCCGACGGCAATGAACTCGCCCAGCAGCAATCCGAGAGCGATGGGCTTGAGCCGGTTGTACGTGCTCGCGTCGGACGACCGCATCACAAGCGCCTTAGCCACCCATCCTACGAAGAGCGGGAACCATATCTGCGCCGATGTCGGCGTGCCCGCGATGATGAACCCCAGAGGGTAGAGCGGCCACCAGAGGAATGTCCTGTGGAGGTAGAGCAGCCCCGCCATGAAGCCGCCGCCCGCGGTGATTATGCCGATCACCGTCCAGTCCGTCCAGACGTGGTATCGCTGGAAGCCCGCGACGCGATCGAAGAGCCAGTTTCCGCCCCCCTGGAAATACGCCGTATCGAGGTTGATGGCACCGTACCGATATCCCATCGCGATCGCTATCCCGAATGAGATAACGACCGTGACTATCACACCGAGGGTCATGCCGAGAAAGAAGTGGCTGCCCGTGATACGAGTCTCTCGGGCGATGCGCATTCCATCGAGCGTCTGCGGCATTATGTTCGCCCGGTTGGGCAGCACCGCGTAGTCCACGAACCCCACGAGCGTGAACGACTGCGGATCGATCCGCGCCGTGCCGACAATCTTCTGGAGCCCCTGCATCGGAACGAAGTAGTCGTACACCCAGAGCAATCCCGTCGCCGCAACGATGCGCGCTGTCGTGACGGCAATCAGCAGGAAGAACACGAGCAGGATGAATGGAATGATCACACCCATCCCGGCGAGGTAGGTCCAGGCGAAGTAGATGGCGAGACCGGATGCGAGCATCCAGAAGCTCCACCACGGAATCTCGCTTGTCTCGTGCGCGTCGATGGCGCGCGGACGTCTTCCGAACGCGGCCTGTCCCATCTCCCAGAGCTCGTGGCGCGACGCCCACAGGAACAAGCCCGATGCAACGACCACCGCACCGACCCGCGCGTATCGCGCCGTCAGTGAGTACCCGAACGTGTGTAGTGGCGAGAAGTTGTGCTGCCCGTACCCGATGCCGCTGATCTCGAATGCGAGTTCCTCGAATCGGTAGAACCATTCGAACGCCCATACGCCCAGAGATACCTCCGAGCGGAGGAGGTAGCTGATACCGATGACGGACCAGTAGAAATTCAGCTGGATGCCCGCCCACCGCGAGAACGGCAGGTCCTGTAGCATACGGGACCCTTTGAATACGTCACTGAGCAGGATACTCGTGAGCTTCACCTCGGGCACCGACGGGAAATACTCGTGCAGCCCGTTGATGCCGTGGAACACGAACGGCACGGCGATGCCGATCCACAGCAGCGGATTCCGAAACAGGCTTGACCGCCACGACGGATGCGGGTCGTCGCCCATGATCATCAGCGGGATCTGGGCAAGGGGAAACTGCAGACGTTCAGAGTCCATCCAGCGCTTACGAAACGCGATCGACAAGGCGGTCATGATGAAATACAGCGAGGCGGCCAGAAGTGACCACAGCGCGATAGGACGAATCCACGGTCCCCATGGTATCGTCTCGCCCTCTGGGAGCCCCTCGAAGTACCAGTCGATGACGTCGGCGCCGTGCGGCGTCATCCAGCCCGGGATGTGGGGATGGTGCAGGATCGCCCATTCGTTCACCGGCGTGGCATAGTAGTAGACGATCGCCAGCAACGGCGTGATCTTCATCGCCAGCCCGATCGTCGACATGGCCGAGGGGATCAGCATGGTGACATAGGCAAGCATGATCTCGCGTGCGGTCAGCGGGGTGCCGACGGCTCGCAGTACCACGTTCAGCCCGAGGATGAGCAGAAAGACGAGAACCACGCCCGTTGGGAGATACGTCGCGGCAAGATCGGACGCTTGCAGATACCCCGCCGAGAACGGTGCGGCGACACTCAGCGCGGCGGCGCCGAGAAGTCCGATGCCGATGCCTCGCCACGGCCGTCCAGCCCCAACCGGCGCCGAGTCGCCATCGGGCTGCGCTCGCGACGTGGCGACCCGGCCGTGCTGCGCTCGTCGCTGACGCACGAAGTGCACGGCGTCGCCGCCGGCGGCAATTTGCTCCGACTCTCTGATGGGCTCGTTCGCCATCGGCCGCCCTGCACACGCTGTGGACCGGTCCCGCACGAATGGGCTAAGATACGTGCCGTCGCCGCCCAGAGAAACCCCGCGAGTACGCGATCCTGGCGCGGCGGGTCGCTCAGTTCGCCTCGTACTCCATTGGCGTCGTGTCTCGGCGAGGAGCCGTGAAGCGCTCGATTACGGCGCCGTCATCGGCTTTGATGGCCGTGAAGGTTGCCTCACCGGGGCCGATATCCACCTGAACGACGTGGTACACCGGCGCCGCGTGTACGGTGAACTCCCGCGGGCGCACGTCGTAGATGCTCGCACCGCCACCGCCCGCCACGACGTAGTTCACGCCGTTGACGCGGTTGTGCTGGTAGTCGTGATCGTGGCCGTTGAAGACAGCCGTGATCTCAGCGGCCTCGAAAAGCGGCGCCCAGTCGCGCACGATGTCGAGGTAGCTGATGCGGCGGTGGAACTGATTGGCGCACGTAAACGGCGGATGGTGGAACTGCACGAAGATGTAGGGCTTGTCGTAGTTCGCACGGAGGTCCTGAATGAGCCAGGCGCGCTGCGCGTCGCTTCCGCGCTGGCCCCAGTTCGAGTCGAGCGTGATGATGTGCGCGTCGCCGACGTCGAACGAATACCACCGCTCATTGCCCGGCAGCGCGAAGAGCTGGAAGTAGGCATCCGCGTTCTTCTCGTGGTTTCCCAACACTGGATAGATGGGAATGTGATCGATGAGCACGCCTTCCCAGTCGAAATACCCCTGCCAGTCGGGCCAGCGCTGGCCGTTGGAGACCATATCGCCTGTATGCAGGATGAAACGCGGCTCGGGATCGAGGCGCAGAACGCGGTCGACAACGTCGCGATGGTTGTCCGTCGGACGCGTATCGCCATACGCCACGAAGCTGAAACTCGATCCGGGACGTGGCGCGGTGCGAAACGGCCGAATCTCGCTCACTGCATCACCGTTGCGGACCCGGTAGTGATAGCGCGTGTCCGGCGCAAGCCCCTCGATACGCACCTGATGGAACGCCTTAAGCTCCGACGGGCCGCCCGCATTCCAGAGCCGGCGCCTGCCGATCTCCACCTCGATCGTCTCGCCGAGTCGCTCCGACGGACCATAGTCGACAATCGACGGCGCGTCGCTGTCGGACACCCAACAGACCGTGACTGCCGTCGTATCGAAACTCTGTAGGTACGGCCCCTTTTCGATCGTCACGGCGCCCGCCGCGCTCGAAAGACAGAGTGCAGCGCCCATTGCGGATGCCAGTAGTGCGGTTGCTCTCATCCCATTCCCCCTTTGTGGCGCGTTCATGCCGAAGCCTCGGCGACACCTGCCACGAGACGCTCGGTCTCCGTGGCGATGGCAAGCTCCTCGTTCGTCGGCATGACAACGACCGATACACGACTGTCATCGGTGCTTATCACCGCAGCGCCCGACGTAGCGGCCTCGTTCCTCTCTTCATCGATGCACAGCCCCACGAACTCCAGCCCCTGACATGACAGTGCCCGAATGCGGGGAGAGTGCTCTCCCACGCCCGCGGTGAATGTGACCGCGTCGAGGCCGCCCATTGCCGCCCCGTATGCCGCGATGTACTTGCGTATGCGGTAGCTGTAGACCTGGATCGACAGCTCCGCGCGCTCGTTGCCTTCTTCGCTCTGTTCGAGCACCTCTCGCACGTCGCCGGAGATGCCGGAAAGCCCGAGCAGGCCGCTGTGCTTGTTGAGAAGAGCGTTCGCCTCGTGCAGGCTCAGCTCCTCCTTAGCAAGGATGTGAAGGATGATCGCCGGATCGAGGTCGCCGGAGCGGGTGCCCATCACGAGCCCCTCCAGCGGCGTGAAGCCCATGCTCGTGTCTACGGATCGACCGCGATCGACCGCGGCCATCGAGCAGCCGTTCCCGAGATGGCACGTAACGACCTTCAGCTCGCCGGGGTCGCGGTCCAGACGTTCTGCCGTCCGCGCCGCCACCCACGCGTGCGACGTACCGTGGAATCCATATCGCCGCACGGCGTGCCGCCGGTAGAGCGTCCACGGCATGGCGTACATGTAGGCGTAGTCGGGCATCGTCTGATGGAACGCCGTGTCGAACACCGCCACCTGCGGGATATCCGGCAGCAGCCGATGACACGCCTCGATTCCGCGTACGTTGTGCGGATTATGCAGCGGCGCGAGCTCGATACAGTCGCGAATCTCATGCAGGACGTCTTCGTTGATGATCGCCGACTCGGAGAACCGCTCCCCGCCATGAACGACGCGATGTCCCACGGCATCGATCTCCGAGCGGTCGGAGATGACACCGTGGTTCGGGCTCAGCAGAATCGCCAGCGTGTACTCTATTGCCTGGATGTGATCGAGAATCTCCCCGGTGACCGTCACTTTGTCGCGATCATGCGGCTGGTGGATGAGTAGGGCGTCGCCCATGCCGATCCGCTCCACGGACCCCGCGGCCAGCGTCCTGTGTTCGCCCGAGTCGATGAGTTGGTATTTGACGGAGGAACTGCCGCAGTTGATGACAAGCACGTTCATAGGGAAGGGCCTCGCGTTGGTCGGAGTATGTGTTACGCCGCCAAGCAGCCGCAACGCTGCTCCGGTGGCGGGGCTGAAAGGTACCACCGATGATGCGGCGGTTCAAGGCGCGGGCTTGACGCAGCATGTCCATTGCCCCGCTGCGTCCCCGCTGCTATCAATTCACCCGTCACGCCACGCCCACACTACCGCAATCGCCCGGAGGAATTCATGCCCAAGATCACGTTCATAGGCGCCGGCAGCCTCGGCTTCTTCAAGACACTCATGGTCGATTGTCTGAGCTTCGACGCATTGCGGCACGCCGATTGGGCTCTCGTGGATATCGATGAGAAGCGCCTCGGCTTCGCCGAGCGGATCGCGCGCCGCATCATGGGCGAGGCGAAGAGCACGGGGGATCTGGAGGTAACGACCGACCGCCGCGAAGCACTCGCCGGGAGCGACTACGTCATCATGGCGATCCTCGTCGGCGGCTATGAGCCGATAGTACACGACGTCGACATCCAGATGAAATACGGCGTGGACCAATGCATCGCCGACACGCACGGCCCGGGCGGCATCTTCCGCGCGCTCAGAACGATCCCCGTCAAGGTCGACATCGCCCGCGACATCGTGGACCTGTGCCCCGACGCCTGGGTGCTGAACTACACGAACCCCATGAGCATGCTCTGCCGCGCGATGACTCGCGAGACCGATGTGAACCTCGTCGGCCTGTGCCACAGCGTGCAAGGCACCACGGGCATGCTCGCCGACTGGGCCGGCGCGCCGCGCGACGAGATCGACTACCACGTGGCAGGCATCAACCACCAGGCGTGGGTGCTGCGGATGCGTCACAACGGCGAAGACCTGTACCCGCGGATCAAGGTAGCCGCGAATGAGCCGGAGCGCTGGAACAGCCTCACGGCGAGTTGCGAGATGCTGAACCACCTCGGCTACTTCGTCACCGAGGGTAGCGGACACAACAGCGAGTACAGCGCCTGGTTCCGCCGGACGCCCGAGATGGTCGAGAAGTACTGTCCCGGCGGACGCTGGAACGGCGGCTCCGGATTCATCAAGCAGCTTTACGGGTCGGACCGGGAGAACTGGGAAGCCGACCAGGAGAAGTACGCCTCCGACACGACTCCGATCGAGTTCAATCGCTCACACGAATACGGCTCCAACATCGTCAACGCCGTGGAGACGAACGAGCCGTTCCGGTTCCACGGCAACGTCCCGAACAACGGTCTCATCACCAACCTGCCGCCGCAGACGACGGTGGAGGTTCCGTGTTTCGCCGACAAGAACGGCGTGAACGGCGCGTACGTAGGCGACCTGCCCATGCAGCTCGCGGCGCTGAACAACATGCACTGCAACGTCATCGAGATGACCGTCGAGGCCGCCATGACAGGTGATCGCGAACTCGTCTACCACGCGTGCAGCCTCGACCCGCTCACGATGTCCGTAGCGGAGCTCGGAGACATCCGCGCGATGTGCGACGAGCTGTTCGAGGCTGAGAAGGCCTGGCTGCCGCAATCTTAGGTCCGCGATAGGGATAGCGCCCGTGACGGAGCACGTACGGTTCGTCACGGGCGTTTCGCATTGAGTAGCGTATCTCCGTTGCGGGCCGCATACCCACGCCACACCCCCCAATGCATAGCGACCCGCGCCTGACCACCGACCGTCACACCCCATCTCAGCGTCCTCCAGACTGGGCATTCCGCATATCATCGCTCCCACATTTCAGCCACATTCATGGTCTGTTAATCATTCCTTAATACGTCGTTCAGGATGGCGTCATCCGCGTCGCCTACCATCACTGTCGAATCACCTGCAAACTCACGGATCCCCGTCACCTGCATCGCACGGGGACCACGGCGAAACCATCAGCAAGCGCCGAATGAACGCGCAGTGGGGAGAAGACCGGATGGTATGCGCATCTGCTCTGAGCACGGACCAACGGCGGAGTCAGTACGGCGAGTATTCCAGCTACGTGCGAGACATCTCGTTCCGCTTCATCTCACCGGACTGTCCGATTCCAGCTCACTCATTCGTGGCACTGGCGACCCAACTCGCGGGCTCGGTTGGCCTGTCGTTGGAGTACGCCAACACCGTGCTTCCCGGCGATATCAGAGACAAGCGCCGGCTGCGACCACTCCTCCGCGTCCCCCGGGCGTCGACCCTGGCCATCGGCGCCATGATACAGCGGGCCGTTGCACAGATGCCGTCGGACCAGTGCTACGTGAATATCGGAGTGTGGAACGGCTTCACGCTGTTTGCCGGCATGCGCGGGAACCCGGATCAGCGCTGCGTGGGAGTCGACAACTACTGTTTCGGCTCGAAGTACGCGCATAAGCGCGGCCTCACGCGCATCCGGCAGCATTACCCCCGACGCCTGTCCGTGGACTGGGCTCGGCGGGGATTCGCCACGCGATTCGGGCGTATCCGGAGCCCACGTCACGAATTCCACGACATGGATTTCGTCGATTACTTCCGAGATACTCACCGGGGCGATATCGGCGTCTACATGTACGACGGCATGCACCGCTACGACGATCAGTTTAGCGGTCTTGAGCTTGCGGAGCCGTATCTGGCGCCTGGCTGCATCGTATTCGTCGACGACATAAACGGCGAAGGCGCGCGGAACGGCACCTACGACTTCATCCACCAGAGCGATCACCAGTACGACGTCCTGCTAGATCGCACGACTCGATGTAACCATCACCCGACACTGTGGAACGGGATCGCGGTGTTTCGCAAGCGTGACTAGCGGCGGGGCGCGTACGGCAACGTGACGCCCGTCGCAAGGAGTCCGGTCGTTTTCGGGGCGCGTCCTCACGTCAACCGGTACAGACCGCGTCTTCCGACTCTGCCACTGCGTGTCCGAGTACGCGAGCGCACAGACATTGGAGGTATCGAATGTCAGCGCCTGGACCGACGGGAACGCTCCCACCGCTTCGTGGCCACGCGGTGTCGCGGTTCGCTCGCGGCCTCCCGCTCCTCGCGACATGCGCCACGATTCTGACGATATCGCTCGCGGGCGTACTGACGTATGACGACTACGGCATCTCGACCGATGAGTACATCGAGGCTGGCGCGGTGCTCTGGCATGCGAAGAGTGTCAGCGCCGGGCTACCGTGGACGCAGATACGCGCGGACCTGGAGTACTACGGGATCTGGTATAACGTCGTGAGCGCGATGCCCTACGTTCTGAATGTCGCAGCACGCGACCCGGAGCTCTCCGCGTCAGACATCTACACCGCCGGCCTGCGGAAATGGCGATTCTACGAGTCCAAGCATTTCTTCACGTTCGCATTCTGCATCATCGCCTACCTGGCGGTCGCGCTCCTTACAAGAGATCTGCTCGAAGGAAAGCACGCGTGGATCGGTATTGCCATACTGGCGCTCACACCGCGGTTCTGGGGTCATTCGTTCTACAATCCCAAGGATGCTCCGTTCGCGGCGCTGTTTGCACTGGCCGTATGGGCGAGCGCTCGTTTCACGGCGGCCGTACTTGACTCGGCGGAGCTACATCGAGACCGCCGACGCCTCTACCTTCTCGCTGCCTGCGTGGGCATCCTGACCGGTCTGCTGACCGGTATCCGGGTCGGCGGCGTCGTGATGCTGGGATTCATCGTGATGGCGCACGTCACGCTGTCGGTGCTGAATCGAACCACATGGCGTATCCGAGACCTCCGGTCGCAGGCAGGACCGTACCTCCTGCTGGTAGCACTGGCGATCACGGTCGCAATCGCCGTCAACCCGGTGTCCTGGCAATCGCCGGTCGCGTGGTTCAGCGAAGCGATCGCTTATCACTCGAACCACGAGTGGGATGCCGTCACGCTCACGTTGGGCGACTACTGGCGGGGAAGCAGCACCCCGCCGATCTACCTGCCGGTATGGTTCGGCGTCACGACTCCGATCGCCACGATGGCGTTGACGTCGTTGGGATGGTTCGCGACGCTCGCGGGCCTGCGCCGGACCTCGTCACGGAAACGAAGCACCTTCGTGTGGCTCAGCTTGATGATGCTCTCTCTGCCCCTGTTCGCGGTCCTGAACGGCAGCACCCTCTACAGCGGCGTGCGCCAGTTCCTGTTCGTGCTGCCGCCGGCGGCGGCGTTCGCCACGGCGGGAATCGAATTCGCCCTGCGCCGAGCCGGCGGACGTTACGCGAGGCTGATGGTGGCCATCGTCTTCGTGGCGTATTCGCTCGTGGCGATTGCGATGGTGCGACTCCATCCCTACCAGGCCGTGTACTTCAATACGCTGGCGCGTGGCGGGAACATCGAGCGCGAGTTCGAAACCGACTACTGGGCGCTCAGCACTCGCGAGGCGATGGAATGGATAGCCGAGCAACCCGGATCGCGCAAGGCGGTGTACTTCCATGCGCCGTACCGGTGCGTCAAACCGTACGCGGGAGAGGATGTGCTCCTGATCAAGCTCCGGGGGGAGATGGAGTCGACAGACCTGCGAAAGCCTTTCTACTACCTGGCCTACCCGCGCAACACACACGGCGACCCACACCACCCGCTGGACTACTTCCCGGATTGCCGGACCGTATTCCGCGTTCAGCGGCCGCTGGGACGCGACAGCCTTTCGTTGACGGTAGTAAAGCGGTGCGAGTAGGTGTCCCAGGCCGGGACCGTGGTACGTCTGAGGCTGTGTCAGCGGAGGATCCGCGCACAAGCGCGGGGTGAAGCGGCATCAGCCCGCCGGTATGGTTTCCTCAAACGGGATCTCGCCGCCTCGAATGCCGGCTTTCCACGGCGTGCTCTGGCGTATCGCGCTCTCCAACTGCCCCGACGTCGCGCGCATCCAGTCGAGGGTAATCTCCTCCAGCACCGCCCGCTCTGAGAACTCAACGTCCCGCATTTCGCGAGCCTCGCCGGCACAGACCGTCGTTTCGTAGTTGCTGAATCGCCTGACTCGGACAAACGATAGCGCGCCGTCCTTGCTCATGTCTTCCAGGAGAGCAGCTCCGCCAACGGGCACCGGGCCGTGCCTGTCCTTTACGAACTCGAGCGACGTCACGGGTATGCCGAAGTGCTCACGGTGGAGCAGGTCCACGTAGTAGAGCAGCTTCCAGAGCTTGGACACGCCGAGCCGATGATCGGGCGCTTTCTGCAGCAGAAACAGTATCACTGCTGCCGCTTTGCGATCATGCATTTCGTCGTCCTTGCCGTGGTAACCCGGCGTCCGCCCATACCGTCACGCGTCAAGTGCCGACCTCACGAGCGCTGTTGCGAGCGATAGCGCCGCCGTCGTGGATCCTGTCGGTGCCTTGCCGATCGGGTCCACCTCAGGCGCGCCCGCCTTCAGCGTCACGCGGCTTTCCTTCCCGAGAGTGCTCTCCGGGTTGTTCGTGAGCGAGACCAGCGTCGCGCCGCGTTCCTTCGTTCGGGGAAGGATGTTCAGCATCTCATCGGTCTCACCGCTGTGCGAGTACGCGAGGACCAGACTGTCCGGACCGATTCGCCCGAGGTCGCCGTGCACGCTCTCCGCGGGATGCAGGTAGAAGGCCGGGCGACCGAGTTCGTTGAGCAGCACGGTCAGATAGCGCATGCAGTAACCCGGCTTGCCCATGCCCGTAGTGACGATTCGTCTCCACGGCCGCCCAAGCAGACCAAGCCACTCGCTGAGCGCCCCCTTGTCGAGCCCGGCCCAGAGCGCGGCGACTCCGTCACGCTCCATCCGCAGCGCGGCGATCGCCTGCTCCGCGGGCGGGAGGTAGTCGACGGCAGCCTCGGCGCCGCTCGTCTGTGACGCGGAGATGTTCTTCCCGAGCGAGCCCTTCGGGTGGTCGCGGAGGAAATCCACCTCGGTGAATCCGCGCGCGCTCTCCAGCCCCGCCACGAGTGAATCGCCAACGGCCAGGGAGAGCAGATCGGCCTCGACAGACGCCGGTGGAGATTCACCGCCCACAACGGGAAGCACCTGCCCAGGTCGCGACGGAAGGTCCGCCGGTGCGTCGGTGATCACGTCCATCGGAACGTTCTCGGGAATACTCGCAGACAGCTTCGCCACGCCGTCGGCATCAGCTCCACGCCGATGCACGAGCATGAGCCGATCACGGTTCGTCAGAAGCGTCCCGTGCGTCGAGTCGTCGCGCGTGTCGACGAAGTACGAGGGCGTCCCCGTGCTCGCGAGGCTGGCGGACACCTTGTCGGCGATGTGGCGCGAGCGGCCCAGCCCGGTGTAGACCCAGTAGTCGGACGCCGGCACCGCGTCGAACAGATCGCCGTAGTAGCCCTCGGCTCCGTCTCGCTCGACGAGATCGATCTGCGCGTCGAAGGATGCGACGGTACGGTCGAGGCGCTCTTTCACGCTATCTGCTGACACAGTATCTCCTGACGATCAAGCTCTTCGTTACGCTCTCGATGCTGCGCTACGCGGGCAACAGCCGTGCGGCAGCGTCATCGCCGCGATCCGACGCAACGAGCTTCCGAAGCTCGCCGCCCGGCGAGCCCGGGTCGACGGGGAACGCGCCGTACTCGCTGCAGCACAGACCCGCCGTGGCGTTCGCGACTGTTCCCAGGTCCTCCAGCGCCGCGTCGAAGCCGTGCGTCATGATGGCTGCGTTCAGGCCGCCGAAATACGCGTCGCCGGCACCGCATGGGTCGACCAGCTCACGCCCGACGTTGCCGAGGTCGAGCACCGGCTCCCAGTGCAGGTTCGCGCCGTCGTACAGGACGCTGCCGTCACTCGCGGCCGTAATCGCAACGAGACGGTGGCCTCCGAAATCGCTGTGAATCCTCTGAATCGCCTGCTCAAGGTCATCTGTGCCCGCGAGTTCCATCGCGGCGGCGTCGCACGGCTTCAGGACCGTGGCGTTCCGCGCAACCTCCTCGTACTGCGCCGCAGTGCCGATGAACTCCATGATGGAGTTGCTCGGCGCTATGTCGAGATCGACCGCCACCGGCACGCCGGCGTCGTTGGCTATTCTTTCGATTTCCAGCACGACGTCGAGTGGGAGCTGCGATACCTCCGTCACCACGTACGACGCGTTCCGGATGGCGTCGCCACAGGTCTCGCGGATGTATTCGGGCGTCGTCGTGGCGGTTGTTCCGAAGAACATGAAGAGTGTGCGCTCGGGCTGCGGGTCGAGGAAGAAGTCGGTGTACGCGGCCTCTTCGCCGTCGATGGGCGCGAGGTGCTCGTGGTCGACGCCGAACCGGTCCATCTCGCTCAAAAGGAACTTTCCGTATTCGTCGTTGCCGAGCCTGCCGAAGGCTCCTGAGGACACGCCGGCCATTCTCGACCAGACGAGGTTGTTCAGCGTCACGCCGCCAGCGATGAGCTGCTTCGATTTGCCGTCCTGATCGATGATCTTGGTCTTGTCGCCAACGGTGAAATTCGGGACCATCTTGAGCACATCGACTACGACGCTGCCGCAGCCGAGGATCGTTCCGCTTGCCATGTGATGCCTCGCCCTCTGGTGAGTAGTAGCGCGAAATGCGCTAATCACACTGAAGGTCTCACGCGCGCGGAACGGTGTCAACGCGGTCGCACCGCATCGATCGGGCGCGGCGAACACCACCGGAATGTGCGAGGACGCCCGGAGGAGATCACGACATGGATCGGTACCGCGAGGCTAATCGTCGCCTGTGGGATGAGTGGACCGAGATACACTACGCCGGCGCGTACCCCGTCGACGACGTGCGGAACGGCTGGATCTCCCTCTGGCCGCTGGAACGCGAGGAGGTGGGCGACGTGACGGGCAAGTCGCTCCTGCACCTCCAATGCCACTTCGGCGCAGATACGATCTCCTGGGCGCGGCTCGGCGCAACCGTCACCGGCGTAGACTTCTCATCACGCGGAATCGCCCGGGCGAGAGAACTCGCGGCAGAAACCGACATCGCGGCACGTTTCATCGAGTCGGACCTGTACGCGCTGCCCGGCGTTCTCGACGAGACGTTCGACATTGTGTACACATCGTACGGCGTGCTCACATGGCTTCCGGACATGCAACGTTGGGCGGAGACGGCATCGCGGTACGTGAAGCCGGGCGGTTTCCTGTATGTTGCCGAGCTGCACCCGTGCGTCTTCGTGTTCGACGATACGCCGGGTCTTGGGGAGCTGCGTCCGCGCTACCGGTACTATTCGCGCGAAGAGCCTGAGGCCTACGAGGTGCAGGGCTCCTACGCCGATCCGACCGCGATGACCGAGCAGAAGGAAGAGTACGGCTGGGCGCACGGCCTCGGGGAGATCGTGACCGCTGTCCTCGACGCCGGATTGCGCGTGGAATATCTCCACGAGCATCCGTTCACCGTCCATCCGCCGGTGGATACGCAGCTGGAACGCGATGAATCTGGTCGGTACTGGCGGTGGAAGGACCCCACGAACGAGATCCCGCTGATGTTCTCGATCAAGGCGTGGAAGGGCTGAGAGCGAGGGCGCACAGCGACGACTTGCCGGACGTTCTCGTCCGCCTGACCTCGCGCAGAGGCGCCAAGCGCAGCAAAGTGCTGATGCGTCGGCAGGGCAACTACCGAGCAAGCGCGCAACACCGTCGGTGGGGCAGAAGACACTCCTGTCTGCCCACGCAGCATACACAGCCCGATCGGAGAGCGGACGTTCCCGTCCGCGACCGCGTATCTCAACACGCGGGGGAGTTTCGCACACGCGGAACTCCCTGAGGAACTCGACGCCAGCCCAGTTCACCACGACATCACCCTCAACCTGCACGGGGGAGTTTCGCACACGCGGAACTCCCTGAGGAACTCGACCGCCAGGTCGAGTTCACCGCCACATCACCGGACTGTCGTCGAGCGCCGCCATGACGCGATCGCCGATCCGCGAGAGCCTGTCCACGTGCGCACCGTCCAGCGCGACGTCCAGCGTCCGGACGAGGCCCGCAACCTGCTCCGGATTCCGCGCGCCCGTGATTGGCGCCGTGACTCCGGGCTGCGCGAGCAGCCACGCTATCGCCAGATCGATCACTTGGCACCCGAGTTCGGACGCCATCTCGCGCATCTCGTCGACGCCGTCGCACGCGACACGATACGTCTCGCCCTTGAAGAGCTGGTTGTGCGACCGGATGTCGTCGTCGGCGAATACGGTGTCGTGGGCGAACTTCCCTGCCAGCAGGCCTTGGGCGAGCGGGCTGTAGGGAATCACGGCGATATCGTGCTCGCGGCAGAATGAGAGCTGATCGCTCTCGATGTGGCGCCAGAACAGGCTGTAGGGAGGCTGCAGGGACTCGATCCGCGTGACTTCCAGCGCCTCCGCCATCTGCGCGGAGTCGAAATTGGACACGCCGATCCACCTGATCTTGCCCTGATCGCGAAGCTCCGCCAGCGCCTCGAACGTCTCCGGAATCGGCACATCCGCATTCGGCCAGTGAACCTGGAGCAGGTCGATGTGGTCCGTCTGGAGGCGCGCGAGGCTCTCCTCGCACGCGGCGAATACGTCCTCGCGCTTCAGGCGCGAGGGCGATACCTTCGTGGCGATCATCACGTCATCACGCCGACCCGCCAACGCCATTCCGACGACTTCCTCGGAATGACCGCCGCCGTATCCCTCGGCGGTATCCACGACGGTAAAGCCGTGGTCGATGGCCGCATGAACCGTCGCTATGGATTCGTCGTCGGTCACGTCGCCCCAGCTCTGGACGCCGAACAGCCACCCGCCGAGTACGAGTGACGAAACTTCTTCGCCGGTACGCCCAAATTGTCGGTAGATCATCGCGCGCAAACCTCCAATGGCATGGGGACACAGATCGCTCGCTCGAAACATAGCCCACGCGACGCGATTCCCGAACCACCTGTCACGGCGCTGCGCCGCGCCGCCGCCACTTGATTGACCACTCAGGGAAGGCTTACGTTTCCACCCGCGTACGAACTCATGCAGAGAGGAAGGAATCGCCCGTGGTCATCGCCGTCGGCCTCAACCCGACTATCGACCGAACCATCACCGTCCCCGGTTTCGCCATCGGCGCGACGCTGAAGGCGGAATCCGTGCGGACGCTGGCATCCGGAAAAGGCGCCAACGTCGCGGCGATGCTCCATCAGCTTGGAGTGCCCGTGCGTTTCGTCGGGATGGTCGGCGAGGAGGAAGTACACCTGTATCGGGAGCGACTCGCCGGCGTGCCGTGCGACATCGTGGAAGTCGCCGACCGAACGCGAATGGACACGACGATCATCGTCCCGGCCTCCTCCGCAGATGAGGAGCGAAGCGAGACGCACATTCGCGAGCCGGGCTTCGACGTGAGCGACGCGGACGTCGATCACGCTGTCGCGATGATACTCGATGCCGCGGAGCCGGGCGATCTCGTTGTCATGTCCGGCAGCCTGCCGCCGGGTGCATCTCAGGACGTATACGCCGGCATCATAGGCGAGTGTCGCCAACGCGGGGTCGAAACGCTGCTGGATACATCGGGCGCTCCACTGGTGTCCGGCGTGGCTGCCGCACCGACGTACTTGAAGCCCAACCAGGAGGAACTCGCCGATCTCGTATCGCAGGACACCGTCGACTCGACGCGAATTGTCGGTGCGGCGAGAGAACTGATCCAGCGCGGCACACGAGCAGTGGCCGTTACCCTCGGCGGGGAAGGCGCCCTCCTCGTGGAGCGCGGTACGGCATGGCGCGGACGCGCTCCGGCGCCCGAGGTAGTGAACACCGTCGGCAGCGGCGACGCGTTCGCATCGGGATGGATTGCCGCCCGGCTCGCCGGAGAGCCGCCGATGAGCCAGTTGCAGCGAGCGCTCGCGCTTGGCGCGGCCAACGCAATGTCCCACGGGGCGTGCGTCGTCGAAGAAGAGCACATTCGCCTCATGCGGGATCGGGCGGAAGTCGATGAGTTGCGGTGAGCCCCGTCCGCGCCCTGGATAACGCGACATGAACAGCGGCCCCATCGTCACTCTCACAACCGACTTCGGAACGCAGGACGGCTACGTCGGCGCGATGATCGGCGTAGTCCTGAACCAGTGCCCGAATGCGCGGGTCCACCACATCACGCATGACGTTCCGCCCGGCGACATCGTCGCGGGCGCGTGGGCGCTCAGCAATGCATGGCAATGGTTCCCACTGGAGACGGTCCACGTTATCGTCGTCGATCCGGGTGTTGGTTCCAGTCGGCGAGAGGTCTTGGTGCGGGTGAGTGGCCACACGTTCATCGCGCCTGACAACGGGATCGTCCCGTCAGCGGCAGGGAGCCGCTCCGTGGACGCCGTCCGGTCTATCGCGCACGTTGACGCCCGTGCCGCCGAGCCAAGCGCAACGTTCCACGGTAGGGACGTGTTCGCGTCCGCCGCGGGGTGGCTCTGCGCGGGAAACGATTGGCGATCTGTCGGTCCGGTGGTCGATGCCGACGACCTCGTACCGTCGCCGGACGTCCTCCAGGCCGAGACATCGGAAGGCGACGAGCACACGGTTCACGGTCGGGTGATCGTGTCCGACCGATTCGGGAACCTCGTGACGACCATCGCGGGCGCGGAGATCGAAAAGCTCCGCCGCGACGGGTCGCCGGTCGTTCAGGTAGATGGGACGACCGTTCAGTTCGGAGGGACATTCTCCGACGTTGATGTCGGCGAGGCTGTGGCGTATATCGGCAGTTCGGGATATCTGGAGATCGCGATCAACGGCGGTGACGCATCAGAGAGATTCGGCAATCAGCCATCCATCACCATCACATGCGCGGCTCGGGAAGAACCGTAGCCGCATACTCGCTCTAGCCAGTCCGGGAAGGGAGTATCGCAATGGGCAGATGGGGAATCATCATCGTGGCCGCTCTCGTGGCCCTGTTCGGCACGTCCGTCGTCTGGGTAACACACGAACTCCGTCCCGCGACGGAGACCGAGCGCGCAACCGCCGACGCCATAGCCGCCTCTGGAGAGTGCGCCGAGTGTCACGCACGTGTCACGCCGGCCATCGTTCGGCAGCACATGGACGGCCGGCACCATGAGAAGGACGTAACCTGTCTCGACTGCCACCAGGCGCAGGCGGACATGGATACCGCGCGCGCGTTCGACCACCGTGGCTACCGCATCACGAGCGATGTCACCGCCGGGGTCTGCGCACGATGCCATGAGGGAGAGTACCGCCAGTTTACCAGAAGCCGCCATGGCGCACCCGCGTGGACAGCGGTCCACGGCAATCGCGACTTCACCGAGGACCAGCTCGCGTTCGCCCGTCGGTACCATCCGACCGGCGTCGACCGTCCGGCAAACGCGCTCGCCCGACAGGAAGGCGTGGCGGCGCAGGTCTCCGGGTGCGAGGTATGTCACTCCGTTGGCCGTCCGAACCATGACGGCAGCGTCGGGAAGTGTACGGTCTGCCACGCGCGGCACGAGTTCAGCCTCGAAGGCGCCCGAATTTCGGAAACCTGCGGCAGCTGCCATATGGGACCGGACCACTCGCAGATCGAGATCTGGAAGGAATCGAAGCACGGAGTCGTCTTCAACGCTCGCCGCGACCGGCAGCACCTGGACACCCCGGCGGACCGTATTTCCGCGTGGGATGTCGACGCTCCCACGTGCGCCATATGCCACATGTCCGGCCTCGGCAACTCCGGCGTGACGCACGACGTCGGCGAACGGCTCACGTACTACTTGTTCGCAGCAGTCTCCGCGCAGCGCGACAGCTATCAGGGCAACAAGGAGCGGATGCAGGAGATCTGCCTGAATTGCCACGCGATAACCGTGGTTGAGCGCCACTACGAGCAGGCGGAGGCGGTCGTTCACTCCACGAACGACAAGGTCCAGCACGCACGCGCGATCTACGATTCGCTCAAGACGGAAGGCCTGTTGGGAGCCGGACCGTTCGACGACGAAGCCGACTATCTGATGTTCGACCTGTGGCACTACTTCGGACGAACCGCGAAGCACGGCGCGTACATGGGTGGTGGCGATTTCGTCCAGTGGCACGGCAACTACGAACTCGAACTCAAGACCGTGGAACTGCGGAATCTGGCCCGAGAGCTTCGCGCAGAGCGGAGGCACTAGCATGGCAGGCTCCGGACAAGGCGCCGGCGCGAGCATTCTGAAACGCTACTCCATCACGGCGGACCAGGCGCTGCTCGCGCTCGTGGCGATGAATCTCCTCGTAACCACGGGCGACGTGGTGATCGCACATGCGTTCAACGACTTCGCGCTGAGCACCCAGTACCTGCCGTTCGCCGTGGGAGGACTGGCGGGCCTGGCGGTCGCCTTCGCGGTTCCGGGAGTCGCGGTCGGCTGGAGGCGGGCACTGGCCGGCGTGGGGCTCTGGATGTGCATCGGTCTGGGCCTCCTCGGCTTCGTGCTTCACGTGGAGGCCCAGGTTGTCTGGCGCGGGCTGCTGTCGCTGAAAGCGTTCGTCTACGCTGCGCCGCTTGTAGCTCCGCTGGCCTACGCCGGAACCTCGCTGATCGGGCTTGTCGTTCTGTCCCGTCGCGACGCGTTCGTCGGCTGGGACAAGCGTCGCTTGCTCTGCCTGCTCGTCGCCGCGGGTAGCGCCGGCAACGCCGTGCTGGCGGCCCTCGACCACGCCCGCAACGCGTTCATCAGCCCGGTAGAATGGCTGCCGATCCCCGTCTCGCTGTTCGCCGCGTCGGCGTTCGCATGGGCAGCGTTCAGGGACAGCGACGGGCGGATCGAGCGCGGGACGCTCTGGGCGGTGGTGGCGGTGCAGATCGCTGTCGGACTGCTCGGCTGGGGTTACCACGTGATCGCGAATCTGTCGGCGCCAACCGGCGGGCTGCTGCACCGCATCATCTACGGTCCGCCGCTGTTCAGCCCGCTCCTCATGGCCAACGTCGCTACGTTCGGAGCGGTGCTGCTCGTGCTCCGATTCCGCCACGAAGCGGCGCCGGTCACGTCCACGGAGGACGCCGGATAGCACACCGGCGCACGAATCGAACCCTCGGACGGCCTCCCACGATGCATTGACGAATCGTGGGAGGCCGGATATCTTCTGGATGCCCCGGTGGCGCCCGGCCCGACGCCGGTCAGACCGGGCTCGTGGGCTCACCCTGAGCCCATCGCGCCAAGCTCACCATTCGAGGAAAGTCGCCCCAGCCCATGTGCGGTATTTGCGGGATCGTCATGAGGGACTCCGAGCAGCCGGTTGAGCACGGGCTGATCGAGCGCATGACGGACTCACTGGTGCACCGCGGGCCGGACGCCGGCGACGTTCACGTGGATGGTCAGGTCGCGCTGGGACATCGGCGTCTCCGAATTATCGATCTGAGCGAGCGCGGCGCCCAGCCGATGACCAACGAAGACGGCAGCGTGTACATCACGTACAACGGCGAAGTGTACAATTTCGCGGAGCTGCGCCACGATCTGGAGCGACGTGGCCACCAGTTCAGGAGCCGCACCGACACCGAAGTCATCGTGCACCTCTACGAGGACCACGGACCCGATTGCGTCGCCATGTTGCGCGGCATGTTCGCATTCGCCATATGGAACTCCCGCCGGCGCACGCTGCTCCTCGCAAGAGACCGTATCGGCATCAAGCCGCTCTACTATCACCTCAACGAAGGCCGCATCGCGTTCGCGTCGGAAATGCGCGCACTCCTCGCCCTGCCCGACGTGGAACGTCAGATAGACGCCGATGCCGTCGACGCGTACCTCACGACGCTGTTCGTGCCGGGGTCCCGCTCGGTCTTCACGGGCGTCGAGAAACTCCCGCCAGGCTCATACGGCGTCTGGCAGGACGGCCGGTTCAGCGTGAGCCGCTACTGGCAGCCGGACGACAGCCCAGATCGGCGGCGCGACGAAGCCGATCTCGATCATCTACAGGCGCTTCTCGAGGACGCGGTCCGCGCCCGCCTCGTCTCCGACGTGCCACTCGGCATCTTCCTGAGCGGCGGCATCGATTCGGGCCTGGTTACGGCGCTGGCCTCCCGAGTGAGCCCCGACCCCGTGAAGACGTTTACCATCTCCTTCGAGGGCCATGAACTCGACGAGGCACCCTACGCCCGCATGGTGAGCGAACGCTACGGAACCGAGCACACGGAGACGACGCTCAGCGCCGGGGCACTCAGCCCGGAACTGGTCGTGAAGCTGGCGGACCACCTCGACGAGCCATTCGCGGACGCCTCCACGATTCCGACGTTCCTGCTCTGCGAGGCGACGCGACAACAGGTTACCGTCGCTCTTGCGGGCGACGGCGGCGATGAGCTGTTCGCGGGGTACCAGCATCACGACTCATTCGCGCGGGTCGCCGACATGCAACGACGGTTCCCTCGCGCGATCCGTCGCGTCATCGGGGCCATCGGGCGGCACGTGGTCCGACCGGGCGCGGCACGGATCGGATCGAGCCACATGCGGCGTGCAGCGAAATCCGCCGAGTGGCTGGGGCTCTCGGCCGGTGAACTCGTCGTGGCATCGACCGCGTACGCCCTGGGCGACGAGAAACGGTCGCTCTACGGTCCGAGGATGGCTGACGTCACTCCGGACAGCAGTACTCTCGACTGGATAGAATCCAGCATCGAGGGACACGCCGCCGAGCCCCGTCTGGCCACGTGTCTCGCGGCGAGCCTGCGAACGGCGCTCGTTGACGACATGCTCGTGAAAGTCGATAGAATGAGCATGTATCACGCGCTGGAGGTGCGCGTCCCCGTCCTCGATACGTCCGTGGTCGATTACGCTTCCACGATCCGCGAGGGCGCGCTGCTGCGAGGGGGCGTGGGCAAGCGTCCGCTCAGGCGGCTGGCGGAGCGCCTGCTGCCGGCGGAACTCGTGAGTCGTCCGAAACAGGGCTTCCACGCGCCGCTCGACGCCTTGGGCAGCCCAGGCTTCTCGGAGCTCCTTCACGATACGCTCTCTGAATCCCGCATTCGAGACCAGGGATACTTCGATCCGCGCGCGGTGAGCGATCTGGTGACGCATTTCGAAGACAAACGCGACCGATTTCGCGGGCGCATGTCGCGCTACCAGGTGAATCACCGGCTCTGGTCGCTGTTCATGTTCACACTCTGGCATGACCGGTACGCGGCACGTCCCACCACCGGAGTGAGTCGCTAAGATGGCCCGAATCGCACTCGTAGCCCCGTTCCCGCCTCCCCTTGGCGGCATGGCCCACCAGGCGAACATACTCGCCCAGTACCTGGAGAATGAAGGCGTTGGGGTCGACCGGGTCCGGATGAATACCGGCCGCAATCTCCCGCCGATGCGCGATATCGCCACGTGGAAGCAGTTCGAACGCGTGCGCGGACAGGTAGATGCCGTCAACATTCACACCTGCTGCTATCTGAGCTACTTCGGCTCCGCGGTGCCCGTGATCTGGCGGGCGAAACGCCTCGGTATGCGGGTCGTCGTAACCTACAAGGGTGGCACTGCTCGGCAGGTGTTCAGTCGGACGGGAGAGCTTGGCTTGCGTTGGCTGCGCATGGCCGACCTCGTCACCGTTCCGTCTGCCTACCTGCAGGGCGTTTTCGCCGATTTCGGCATCGAGACGCGCGTCGTCGGCAATCTGTGCGAGGAGGGACTGCCGACCGCCGAGCCCCATATGCCGAACGTCGACGCGCCGAGATTGATCATGACGCGCGGACTCGGGCATTACTACCACGTCGAATGCACCGTTCGCGCGTTCCAGATAATCCTGCGAAGCTATCCGCGGGCGACGTTGTCGCTCGCCGGCGGCGGTAACCGCGAGAAGCAGATTCGGCGCTACGTGGAGACGCTCGGGCTGCCGAATGTGACGTTCACGGGGCGCCTCGACAGGCAGGGGATTCACGACCTCTACCGTTCAAGCGATATATTCGTGAACTCGTCCGTGGCGGACAATTTTCCCGGCGCGCTGCTTGAGGCGTCGCTATTCGGCGTCCCGATCGCTACGACGAACGCCGGCGGGATACCGCACATGGTGGAACACGGGGTGAGCGCTCGCATGGTGGAGGTCGACGACCATGAGAGCCTCGCGCGAGAGATCATATGGCTGCTGGAGCATCCGGAGCAGTCCGCGGAGATGGCACGGTGCGCCCAGACTCTGGTGGACGGGTGCCGCTGGCAGCATGCTCGCGCCGACTGGCTGTCTGCGCTGTTGCCCTCGTAGGGGCCGATTCAGGTTCGGGACAGAACGCGAACGACGCGGCTTGCTGCCGTGACAGGAGGAAGATCGAATGCGGCTGGCCGCACTGGAATATCTGCGTTGCCCACTCACCGGATCGGAACTCGAACTCGAGGAATTCGCTTCGGAGAGCGACGCGGCGTCATCGGAGCCTGGCGGCACGATTGTCGTAGAGGGCGTGCTCCGGTCAAAGGACGGAGAGCACGAGTATCCGATAATCGGTGGAATACCCCGTTTCATCCTCCCGGGCGAACGACGAGGACTGGGTACTCGCTATCCGGAGTACTTCGCGGAGCGCTTCGAGCGCCTCGGCGAAGCGCTGGTGGGCGAGTGCCTGCATCGTGACGTTCAGGACCGGACCCAGGCGCAGATCATCGAGCGATTCGGCTACGAGTGGACCGAGTTCGGCGACTACGCGTCCGACAACTTCCTCTACTGGATCGACCCGGTCCAGCCAGACTTCTTTCCCGGCAGAACGGGGCTTGACGTCGGATGCGGCGCAGGCCGTCACGCAGCGCAGGCAGTATCGTACGGCGCGGAGATGTTCGCGATGGACCTCAGTTGGGCCGTCGATACCGCGGAAGCCCGGGCGCGAACCGTGAACAACCTGCACGTGATCCAGGCGAACGCGTTCGCGCCTCCGTTCGCCCCGGAGACGTTCGATTTCCTGTTCAGTCTGGGAGTCCTTCACCATACACCGGACCCGCCACGGGCGTTCGAATCGGTCGCTCCACTCGTGCGGCGGGGCGGCTCGACATTCCTGATGATCTACGGCAGCCAGCGTAAATGGGTGATCCGGGCGCTGCGGCTGCTGCGAGCGATCACGACACGACTGCCCAACGTCGCCATCAAGTTCCTCTCCTACGTCGGCGGGATCGTGGATTTCGCTTTCGTGCTTCCGTTTCGCGGGCTGTCGCGCATCGGTCTGGGCAAGCTTGCGCGAGCCGTGTTTCCGACCCGCGTGTACAACTACTCCCAGCATTCGTTCATGACGGGCGTTACCGACTGGTTCGACCGGCTCTCATATCCCGAAGTGCATTACTACAGCGACTCCGAGATTCAGGAATGGTACGCATCGAGCGACTATGAGCGTGTATCGGTCCGTCCGCTCCTGAATCATGCGTATTGTAGTCTCGGGTATCGAGCGTGATGTCCACCGTCGTCAAACCACACTGAGGGATCGGACCATGTGCGGCATCGCCGGCCTGCTCCATCGCGACGCCAGTCGTCCGGCAACGCTGGACGAGCTGAAGCCCATGCTCGATCGGATCGCACACCGTGGTCCGGACGATTGGGGGCATCATCTCGACGGCGCGCTTGGCTTCGGCATGCGACGCCTGAGCATCATCGACCTGTCCAGCGGGCACCAGCCGATACACAACGAGGACAGAACCGTCTGGACGGTGTTCAACGGCGAGATCTACAACTTCGTCGAACTCCGGCCGATGCTCGAGAAAAAGGGCCACCGCTTCTACACGAACACGGACACCGAAGTGATCGTACACCTCTGGGAGGAGTACGGACCGGATTTCGTCAACCACCTGCGCGGTATGTTCGGCATCGCCGTGTGGGATTCTCGCACGAAACAGCTCATGCTCGTGCGAGATCGGCTTGGTATCAAGCCGATCTACTACAAGGCATCATCCGAGGGCGTGTACTTCGGCTCCGAACTCAAAGCGCTGCTGGCCCACGACGACGTAGAGCCCGAAGTCGACTACGAGGCGGTTCGCCTCTACCTGCAGATGCAGTATGTCCCGGCGCCGAAGAGTATTCTGAAAGGCGTGTCGAAGCTGCCGCCGGGACACTTCGCGCTTGTCACGGACGGGCACGTCCGAGTCGCCGAATACTGGGACGCGCCGCTGAATCCCGACCCGAATCCCCAGACGTTCGACGAGTATCGCGAGGAGCTGGAGCACACGCTCGCGGAATCCGTGAAGATGCGCCTGATTTCGGATGTCCCTCTCGGCGTGTTCCTCAGCGGCGGAATCGATTCCAGCACGATCACTGCGCTGATGGCGCGCCAGATGGATGAGCCGGTAAAGACGTTCTCCATCGGCTTCGACTATCAGAAATACGACGAGCTGCCCTACGCGCGGCAGATCGCCGAGCGTTTTGGCACCGACCACCACGAGGAGCGGGTCCACGCCGACGCTATCGAGGTGTTGCCAAAGCTGGTCTGGCACTACGACGAGCCGTTTGCCGACTCCTCCGCCATTCCGACCTACTACGTCAGCCGGCTGGCGAGGCAGCACGTAACCGTGGTGCTCTCGGGCGATGGTGGCGATGAGTTGTTCGCCGGGTATGACCGATACCGTGTCATGGAGAAGTACGAACGGCTGTACCGACTGCTCGGCCCGATTCGCCGGCCGCTGTCCGGGCTCGCGGCGATGATGCCCATCCCCCTCCGGAAACAGGCGATCGCGAATCGTTTCGGCATGCCCCTCGAAGACACATACCGGGAGTATATGAGCCAGTTTTCCCAGCTTTGGCTCGAGCGCGTGGCCCCAAGCGGCCCCTTGAGCCCACCCCGCGAGAGCGACGGCCCGTGGAGCGACTACTGGTCCCGGTCCAGTCATCGGCCTTATCTTGAGCGTCTCGGCTACATCGACATGAAGACCTACTTGCCCGATGACATACTGACAAAGGTCGATCGGGCGTCCATGGCCGTGTCGTTGGAGGCGAGAGTTCCGATACTCGACCACAAGGTGGTCGAACTCGCCGCGCGCATGCCGTATGAGTGCAAGATGCGAGCGGGCACGTCGAAGGCGGTACTCAAGGAGATAATCGGCCAATGGACCGCGCCGGAGTTCCTGACTCGCCCGAAAATGGGATTCGGGGTCCCGATCGGTGAATGGTTCCGACACGAGCTTCGGGATTTCGTGCGAGATCGTTTGACGTCTCAGCGTGCGAGGGAGCGCGGGCTCTTCGACATGCAGTTCGTGACGCAGCTCATCGACAACCATCAGAAGGAAGAGGTGGATCACTCGGCCATGCTCTGGTCGCTGCTGTTCCTCGAGGAATGGTTCCGCCTGTTTGTCGACAATGGAAAGCCACCACAAGCCTCATAGGATAGCGTTCTTCGTCGGGTCGTTTCGACCAGGAGGCACCGAGCACTACCTCGTTCGGCTCCTGACGCACCTCGACCGCGAACGCTACGATCCGCTCGTCGTGACCCTCGACGACTCCGGCCCACTGCGGGACAGAGTCTACGAGCTGGCGCCGGTACATCCCGTACGTCTGGCCAACAAGCTCACGAACCGCCAGGGGCGATCAGAGCTACTCAGAATCGCGCGCCGCCTCCGCGAGGACAACTGCGAAGTGGTACACGTGCTACAGGATTGGGCCAGCATATACGGTATTGCCGCTGCGCGCCTGGCGAGGATTCGACCCCT
>CAZEAI010000062.1:12111-28734 GCA_964510105.1 uncultured bacterium | reverse complement strand
ATCCCGTATCGCGACGCTGAAGCGACACGCCCGAGTTCGATGCGTATTCGCCAGCGCCTCTTCGATGTCGCGGATGCACGTATCTCGTCGTTGTTCAGGGTCCATGAGCGTTGCTCCGCGTCGACAAAGTGCCGATCGCTCATCTGGTACCGCGAAGCGCAGAACGCGTCGCGAGACAACGCGTTGATGGTAAGCAGTGCGCGCCGCGTGAGCAACGGAACGCGGTCGTGACGCGGACGTGTTCCGGGCCTGCGCGGGCCTCAGCGCAGGAAGACGGCGATCGCGGTCAGCGCGGCTATGATGAGGAATCCCGCGATGCCGACGGTCGCGCACGACGAGAAACAACCGCGCGACTCGCCCTCGGCGCCGCCGCCGGCACTACCGCCCGGCGTCTGTATGCCCGGGACGTAGTCGTCCGGCGCGTCGGCGACAATAAGGAATACCCATTCGACGAAAGTCGCCAGGTCATCTATCGACGCCGACAGGACGGAGCGGCTGAATGCCGTGCTGCGCGGGTCGAGCCGGTCATATGCCGACTCGTAGCCTTCACCGGACAGTATTCCCGACTGGCGGGCGGATGGCGAGGATATCCGAACGGAGAGCGTGAGCGAACCCGGTCTCCGCGCGTCGATCGATGCCGATACCGGAGCGCGCCCTTCTTCCTCTGACGCCGGCCACATCAGCGCCACGTGGCGCTGCGCCCCGGCCTCGCGGGACATGGCGGCCTGCAAGTAGCGCTTCACGAGTTCTCGGCGTTCGGCCACTTCCATAGGTCTCTCACATGCTGGAATATGGTATCTTCCTGACCGGCCCGGCATCGCGCCGCCCGGCGGTGGGTGCCCCGCCGTTGTTAGAATATGCGCGCCGCCCCCGCGCGCGCCAAACCGAATCGTCGTACCCGGAGACGCCGTGCTCAGCGCCGACAGCATGACGGACATCGGCATTCGCCCCACGCACTGGCACCGATCGGTGCTTGCGTCGAAACTCGGCGATCTTCGCTCGGCGGGAATCTCTCGAATAATGCTCCCGGTGTTACCGGAATGGAAGGCGGATCTCGACTGCCGCACCGAGGAGATCGTCGCCATGATCGAGTATCTGGTGGAAACCGCCTCGCCGCTCATGGCTCGTTTCAGTCTGGACATGCATCTGGTCGACGCAGTGATTCAGTGCAGGCTTCGGCGCCAGGGGCTTTATGTCAGAAGCGAATGGACGGGCACTCCGGACCCCTGATCGCGCAAAGCCCCAATCCGATCCCACACCCAGGAGCGAGAACGAAGCACCATGAAGAATATCGCCACCCCAGTGTTTTCTCCGGAACACGGCGCATACGTCGTGCTTGTGGCGAGTCTGCTCATCGGCGTGGTCGCTGTGGGAGACTGGTCGGGCGTGACGACGCTCGCGGCGATCGCCGCCCTGGCGGCGCACCAGGCGCAGTTCCCGTTCATGCAGCTACTCCGGCGCCGACGCATCGACGCCCGCTTGGCGACGTGGGGCGTCGTGTATGCAGCCGTGGCGGCGGTTGCCGCATACCGGGTCGTGAGCGCCGTACCGCCGCTCGCGCGAATCGTATGGGTGGCCGCGGGTGTCTTCGGCGTGGCGGTAGCGCTCAGCGTCCTCGGTAGATACAAGTCGCTCGCGCAGGAACTCGTGGTCTTCGCCGGGTTATGCCTCACGTCGCCGTGGGCAGAGGCCGCCACTCGCGGCTACATGGTCCGTGAGACGCTCGGGCGATGGCTGCTGCTGGTGGCCGCATTCTGGACTGCCGTGCTCGCCGTGCGCGTGCGATCGCGTGGTGTCGGCGCGCGCGGAACGTCGGTCGCGTACGGCGCGATAGCCGTGGCCGGGGCGTGGGCGCTCGCTCAGGCCGGGCTCGTGGCGATCAATGAGATGTGGCTACTCGCTCCCTCGCTGGCGCGGACGGTATTCGTCGCCGCTGTTCCCGGCGCCTGGGCAGGTCTGCGTGTTCGTACGATAGGTGTTGTCGAGACCTTCGTTGCGGTTGGTACGCTCGCCGTTGCGCTGCTACTCTACGGGTAGCGGGCGCCTATCGCGTCACGGGGACATGGCGAATGATTCTGTTCGTGGAAGACGAGGATACGATACGCGAGCTGACCTGCCGGTTCCTCGGCCTGCGTGGGCTCGAAGTCGAGCCCGCGGCGAGCGTCGCCGAGGCGGAGGCGGCGATGCTGCGGCTGGGCGACAGCCTCCAGCTTGCCGTGATTGATCACGAGCTTCCCGACGGCGTCGGTTGGGCGGTTGTAGAGCGGATCTACGCGGATCGTGGCCCGCTCCCCATCATCTACGTGTCCGGCTACTACTCGCTCCCGCCGTCGGGCGACAGCGATCTCGACGAGAGCGCTGTGACGTTCATGCGGAAACCCTACGAGTTGCCCGAACTCGTCGATGCAATCAAGAGTCTGGTCGCAGGCGAGTAGCATACTCCGCCCGGCCCGCTGACAGGAGGCACACAGCCCTATGGATACCATTGGTGGCGGCAGCATCTCCGAGGTCATCTGTCTTGGATTCGAGCGAGGCGACCTGTTCCTCGAAGGCATCCGCGACGCGATACGCGAGAATGGCATCGAACACGGCGTTATCATATCCGGTTTCGGCACGTTCAGCACGACGCGCATGCACTACACGACGGTGACCGGCCTTCCGCCCAACGACGAGTTCGTGGAGATCAACGACCGCGCGTTGGAGCTGGTGTCGGTACACGGGCTGATCGTGAACGGCCAGCCGCACATTCACATGACCGTCGGCGACATGGAACGGACTTGGGCCGGACACCTCGAGGACGGCTGTGTCGTGCTCTACCTCGCGGAGGTCGCCATCGGGCGGCTCGACGGAGTGTCTCTCGCGCGAGTCGAACGCATAGAGAACATCAAGAATCTTACGTCCGGGTGATGGCGCAGTCCCTCCCCACCGAAGCCGAACAGAAGAGGTATTCCATGGACACCGGCGCTGGCACGAATACTCCGAGCTTGCACGACCGTGTCTTCGGCTGCATTGCAGCGTCCCAGATCGGCTCCTCAATGGGTGCCGCCGTCGAAGGCATGCACATGGATGAGATCGCGGAGACGCACGGGCGCGTCGAGACGCTCATGCCGTACGCGCACTACGACAAACGGTGGAGCCGTCCGGCGGGCACCACCGAGGACGGCATCGAGCGGCAGCGGATGATGGCGACAGCCATCATCGAGAAGGGCGACAGGATAGACGCCGAGGACCTTGCCCGCGTCTGGCGCCGCGATATCGATCCGGCGCACTTCTTCGTGATCCTCGAGCCGTGCGACAAGCCGCTCTGGGAGAAGGCCATGCAGGGCATGCCCGCCGAGGAGATCGGCGCGACGACGCCTTTCCCGGGCGTGAACTCGTTCCCGCGATCATCCCACTGCGTGGGAGTCATGAACGCGCGTAATCCCGATCTCGCCGCCTCGGACACCCTCGCCATCGGCAGCATCTACCAGCAGGCCGGAGGCGAGTCGCTCCAGTGGGCCGCCGGATTCTGCGCGGGGATTGCCGAGGCCATGAAGGACAACGCTACAGTCGAGACGGTGCTCGACGCGGTTCGCTCCCACATGCCTGCGGAACAGCAGGAGAAGTTCGACCGGGCGCAGGAAATGGCGGCGAAGTACGACGATGTCTTCGATATGCGCGAGGAATTCTACACCGTATGGAATCGGACCGACGGCGTGTACCCCATGTCCATGGCGGACGAGGTCGTGAACAAGGGATTCGCCGTATTCCGCGTCGCGAAGGGCGACCCACGCGCGTGCGTCATTGGAGGCGTGAACTTTGGCCGGGACACCGACTGCCTGGCGGCGATCGCCGGCGGGCTGGCAGGCGCGCTCAACGGTTCCGCGAGCATACCGTCCGACTGGGTCGACACCGTTGATACCGCGACGAAGCTGAACCGCTACACCGTCAGCCGGCGAACGCTGGGCGAAACGGCCGATAGCCTGTACGAGGTGGTCGAGCGGATTCTGGCCGCGGCCGGGGGCTGATCACGTGTACGTCAGCGTACAGGTGTTTCGTTGTGAGACGTTGCGGTAGGTGACAGTAGGCGGCGGTGTGGCGTAACACGTTGATTCAAATGGGCTTTCTCAGACTGAAACGGCCATTCTCTCTTCGGCACGGTACTGCCCCGCTGCCGCGAGTTGTTCCGTCGTCTCCTGAAGCCGTTTCGCGAGCGTCTCCGTGAAGACGAACAACACCTTCGCCGTGATGGCGGGTTCGGCGTGGATCATCTCGTCGATATTGCCGCGGGAGAGCATGAGGAGTTTGACCGCCGTCCGGGCTTTGGCTGTGGCGGTGCGGACGGTGCGGTTGAACAGTGCCAGCTCCCCGAAGAACTCTCCCTCGTGAAGCGTCGTGAGGTGGATATCCTCGCCTGATCTATCTCTCTTCGAGACATCCACTTCGCCCGACAGGACCACGTACATGAGGTTTCCCGAGCGCGATCCCTCGGTCACGAGAGTGCGCCCCGCGGCGAATTCGTCGACCGCCGCGAATCGGAGTATGCGCTGAAGATCATCGGGCTGGACGCCCTCGAACAGCGGCACGAATTCTACGTCTCTGGCTGAGACCGGCATCGCCGAGCCCCCCCCATGGCGTTCTAGAACGTAATGATGGGGCCGAATCGCCGGCCCCCCCGGCAGCGACTCGGCCCCGCGCCAACACGCCCCCCAAGCAGGTCGTGTTCGACGATTTCGGTAACCGTTATCGCAAGCGTCGTGCCAACATGCTGCCACGCTCAACAACGCTACGAGATATCCGTGTCTTCTCAGACGCATCCCTCGAATTCGCGACCGGCGACGAGATCGTAACTCGGCCTCGTTCCATCGCCGAGATACTTCGACTCGGCGCTCATGTACGCAACAGTCAGCCCGATCCGACGGTTCGGGCTCGTATTCGCGTCCGTGCGGTGCAATGACAGGCTGTGGTGGAACTCGCAACTCCCGGCCTTCAGCGGGCAGGCTACCTCCGTGCTGTAGTCGATCTTGTCGTCCTCGACGCGGAAATCCTCCAGGTGCTTGTGCTCAATCACGCCGCCCTTGTGACTTCCCGGGATGAAGCGCATGCATCCGTTGCCCTCCGTGGCGTCGTCGAGCGCCATCCAGCATACGACGAGATCCGGCGGGTCGATGTTCACCCAGTAGGCCGAGTCCTGATGCGGCGGCTTTGCCGAACCGACGAGGGGCGGTTTCGCGAGCGTCTGATCGAGGGATATCTTCACATTCGGGCCGATCAGGCTCGTCACTACGTCGAGGATCTTCGGGTGCCGGGCGTATGCGTGGAACAGCGGATCGTGCTTCGTCAGCGACGTGAACTTGCGGACGTTGTTGAAGCGCACCGGGTCCGCCGGCACCTCGCCGCTCTGCACGGCCGGTTCGATCTGCACGAGGTTCTTCGGGAAATCGATGACTTCGTTCGCGATGTCCTCCAGCCGGAGGTGGAGCGCCTTCACCTCAAGCGGTGTCAGCACGTCGTGCATTGGCAGGAATCCGTCGCGGCGGTATTGCTGGACCTGGTCTTCACTCAGCGGCATCTTCTCTCACTCCATGGTATTGGACCGGCGCTGGGAGAATACTATAGAGCATCGCGACGGCGTTGGCCACTCCGGCGCGTTACGGGCGAGTACGCATACGGGCCGCGGCGCATCGTGACGCAGGAATCCCATCGGCATGAATGAACGACGAAAAGCGCTCATCGAGGCATACTACGCCAACAAGATGCATGGCATCGAACTGCTCATCGACAACGTCCACGACCCGCACAACGTCGCGGCGATCCTGCGCAGCGTTGACGGGCTCGGTCTCGCGCGAGTGAGCCTCTACTACACGGTGGAGACGTTCCCCAACCTCGGGAAAGCGGGCGCGAAGTCTAGCGCCAGCGCGAAGAACTGGGTCCGACGCGAACGCGTGACGGATATCGCGGCGTTCGCGCGTGAGAAGAAGGATGCCGGCTGCCGCATCGTCGGCGCGGACCGGGCCGAGGGCGCCGTCGCGCTGCCCGATTACGGTTTCCCGGAGCAGTGCGTGATCGTCCTGGGCAGCGAGCACCACGGCCTCCAGCCGGAGGTGCGCGCCGTCATCGACGAGTACGTAACGATCCCTATGGCCGGCATGGTCGAGAGCTACAACGTGAGCGTCGCCGCAGCGCTGATCATGTACGAGGCGCACCGGCAGCACGGACGCGAGCTGCTCTCCCGCGAGGCGCTTGGCGTAAGCGAGGAGCAGCGGGGATAGCGTGCCGCAACCGCGCTCGCGATAGGGAGAACGCGCGTCGTGATCGGATATCTGAACGGCGACTACCTGCCACTCGACGAGATCGGCCTGTCGCCACTCGACCGGGGCTGGCTGTTTGCCGATGCGCTCTACGAGGTCGTGCGGAGTTACTCCGGCCGGCTGTTCGAGGTCGAGCGCCACGTTTCGCGCTTGGAATACGGCGCCCGCGAGCTGAGATTCCGCGAGACGACCTTCCCGTGGTTCGCCGACGTCGCGGGCGAACTCGTCACGCGGAACGCGCTGACAGACGGTGAAGCGCTCGTCTACGTGCAGGTATCGCGCGGAGCGGCGCCGCGGTCACACCGTTTCCCGTCTCCAGATACCCCGCCGACCGTGTTCGCGTACGCACATCGCTACGAGCGGCCGCCGGATATCCACGATTCCGGAGCGTCGGCGATCATCCTGCCGGACACGCGATGGGCACGCTGCGACATCAAGTCCGTGTCGCTCCTCGCGAACACGCTCGCCCACGAATCGGCACGGGAGCAGGGCGCGTACGAGGCGATACTCGTCCGCGACGGGATGGTGACAGAAGGGACGCGGAGCAGCATACTCGTCGTCGTCGAGGGCACTGTCGTCGGGCCGCCCCGGTCCAGCTACATCCTGGACGGCGTGACGAGACAGGTCGTGCGGGAGATGTGCGCCGACCTGTCGATCCCGTACTCGGCGCGGGAAATCCCGGAACGCTCGCTCGGCGGCGTCGATGAGATCATGGTCACCGGCACCGCGTCGGACATCGTGCCGATCACACGCCTTGGCGATCGTGATGTTGGCTCGGGGGCGCCCGGCCCCATTACACGAGCGTTGCAGGAGGAGTTTGCGCGGCGCACAGGCAGCGAGTAGCGCACGTCGTGCAGGGACGAACCCTGTGTTCGCCCCGATCTACCGCAAGGGTACAACCCGGCGACCCCTCGCTGCGCTCGGGTTCGTTTCGGAGTTCGCCGTGCCAGCTCCCCGCATCCTTGCCGGAGAGCGGACATTCCTGTCCGCGACGACGTACGTGGGCGAACACGATTGGTGGTGAGGGCACGGCGTGCCGCGTCCCTGCGATTACGAGCGGGTCATCGCAGGAGCGTGACACGCTCGTGTAGCATGTTCGCATCCGCCGTCAACCGCACAAGATACACCCCACTACCGACCGCACGGCCCGCGGCGTCCGCCCCGTTCCACACGACCGCATGAGTTCCCGCTGCCGTGTATGCATCGACGAGCGCCCGCACGTGTCGACCGGTGACGTCGTACACGCTCACGCGGACGCGCCCCGCGTCCGGCAAGTCGAATCGTACCGTGGTGGACGGGTTGAATGGGTTCGGCGCTGCCGTGAGCGCGAACTGCGTCGGTACTGCGCGCGGCTCGGCGACTGCGACCGGCTGCCCGAACGGGATCGCTCCCATGTCGATGCGCGAGCCGTCAGGATCGGTCATCGCCGGGTGGCCGGTGTCGATGCACGGTGAAGCGGGCTGCAGCCGGTAGTCGCCGTTCGTCGCATCGACGAAGAGCGGATCGGCGGTGATGGAGCCCTCGCCGTTGTACTCGTGGCCGAGGGGACTCGTTACGTCGCTGTAGTCTACACTGTGAGGCTGGTATCTCGGAAACGTCAACACAAGCCCAAGCCCGCCATCATCTCGCCACACGATGCTGTTGCGCAGGTACAGGTTCAGGCTGTCAGTGTCAGTCGAGGCACCTGACCCAGTCACCGGGCTGAGGTAGACGTTGATGCCGGCGGAGGGGCCGGTGTTCCCGGCGATCGTGCAACTCTCGATCACGACGTCAGGGTCAGCGTTCGCCAGCACGAGCACGGAGCCGCCGGTTCCCTGTGACTGAGAGGTATGGTTTCGAGCAACAACGCATCGGCGAAGCAGCTGCTCCGGACGCGTGGAGCGCGTGGAAAGGTACTCCCACCACTCCCACCACGACGTAGCGGCCGACCAGGAGAGCGATGCCCCGCTGCCGCCGAGAGCCGCCGAATTGCCGACAATCCGCGAGTGCGTCATTCGAAGCGTCGTCGCCGGATCGGCATGCAGACCGCCACCCACGTACGCCGTATTACCGCGGATGTCAGCGTGCTCGATCCACGCGCGGGCGCCATCAACGATGGCGATACCACCTCCGCTCGCAGGCGTTCGGTTGTCGGAGAGTACCATGTGGTGAATCGAGGCCCGCGCGCTGTCGAACACGACGAGCCCGCCGCCGTCGTCGTTATAGATCACGGATGGTCGCGCGTGGCTAGGATTTCTGCCTCTGCGGGTCAGCATGCGCATGGGGTCGTCCCGTCCTGAGATGCGCGCGTACGCGAACGTGCTGCTGTCCCCACCGCCGATCCGGACGCCGGCCCATGCATCGGCGGCGCCGGGAAGGAAGCGCACACTTTCGGTCTCGGTGCCGCGGGCGTGCAGCGCGCCTTGGATGAAAACTGCCACTTACGCGTCGAAAAGCACGTCGACACCCGGCTCGATGGTCAGCGTGCTCCCGGCGGGTACGTGTACTGCGCCGGTGACACGGTAGGGGCTGTTCGCGGCGGTCCATGTGGCTGTGCCGACGTCTCCAGAGACGGTCGTGGCCGATGCGGGAGCGACGAACGTGACAGCGGCCAGCAGAGCCGTTGCAGTGGTGGTGAGCAGTGGCATGTGGAATCCTCCCCGTACGCGTGCCCGAATGGCAGCGAGCACGCGGATGCCGTGCAGCAGTGGTGCGATCTGGCGTTCAGACCACTGCCCACTTTCGCAGCAAATTGGATGCCGCTGGAGAGACCGAAAGCGCGTGTGCCGATAGATGGGCATCCCGAGGGCTGTGTGGTATGCCCTCACCACTGCGCGCGTATCAGTGTTGATACGCTACTCCGATGAAGGAGGGGAGATCGTGCAGATCACCCTCCGCTCATCGGGGGCTATCATCACAGGTGTCGCGTCAGACCGCCTTCGCTCAGCCCAGCCCCGCATGATACTCCTGGAGACTCTTCACCTCGCCACGGCCCTCAAGGAACGCGGCGACGCCCTTCGCGGCGGCGATGGCGGCGGCGCTCGTGGTGATGTACGGTACCCGGTGTCGGATGGCGGCTTTCCGGATGTAGGAGTCGTCCGATACGCTCGCTCGCCCGGCGGGGGTATTCACGACGAGTTGTATCTCGTCGTTCTTGACGGCGTCGGCGATGTTGGGGCGTCCCTCCTGCATTTTCAGGATCGGTTCCGACTCCACCCCGTGCTCTTTCAGATAGGCGTGAGTTCCGGCGGTCGCCCTGATGGTGAAGCCGAGCGTGGAGAACCGTCGGGCCGCTTCGAGTGCGCCGGGCTTCTCTCCGTCCGCGACGGTGACGAGCACTGTGCCGGAGGTCGGGAGCACCTGGTTGGCGGCCTCCTGCGACTTGAAGAACGCCAGGCCGGGATTGTCCGCGAGTCCGAGCACTTCGCCGGTGGAGCGCATCTCGGGGCCAAGCACCGGGTCGACCTCCGGGAACATGCTGAACGGGAACACGGACTCCTTCACGCCGAAGTGGGGCACCGCGCGCCGCTTCAGATCCAGATCGCTCAGCTTCTTCCCGAGCATGACCTGCGCCGCCATGCGCGCCATTGCGATGCCGCACACCTTGCTTACGATGGGCACCGTACGGCTCGCGCGCGGGTTCGCTTCCAGGACGTACACCACGTCGTCGGCTATTGCGTACTGAATGTTCATGAGACCCACGACGTTGAGCTCGATCGCTATCTTGCGTGTATACTCCTCGATAGTCTCTATGTGCTTCTGCGGGATGCTGACAGGCGGGATGACACACGCCGAATCGCCGGAGTGAACTCCCGCGAACTCGATGTGCTCCATCACCGCCGGCACGAACGCGTCTGTTCCGTCGGCGACGGCGTCCGCCTCTGCCTCCACGGCGTTTTCGAGGAATCGTTCGATGAGTATGGGGCGCTCCGGCGAAATCTCCACTGCCGCCGCCACGTATTCGCGTAGTGCCGGCTCGTCATGCACGACTTCCATCGCGCGCCCGCCAAGCACGTACGACGGCCGGACGATGAGCGGATAGCCGATCTTTTTCGCGACGGCAAGCGCCTCGGCGAGGGTACTGGCCATGCCGGACTCAGCTTGCGGGATTCCGAGCCGGTTCATGATCTTCCGGAACCGGTCGCGATCCTCCGCCAGATCGATTGTATCGGGCGTCGTACCGAGTATCTTGACCCCGTTCGTCTCGAGTTCAGCGGCGATGTTGAGCGGCGTCTGCCCGCCGAACTGCACGATGACGCCCTCGGGCTTCTCCTTCTCGTAGATCGCCAGCACGTCCTCGACGGTGAGCGGCTCGAAGTAGAGCTTGTTCGATGTGTCGTAGTCCGTCGAAACCGTCTCCGGGTTGCAGTTGACCATGATGGAGTCGAGACCTTCGTCTCTGAGCGCGAAGGCCGCGTGTACGCAACAGTAGTCGAACTCGATGCCTTGCCCGATCCGGTTCGGGCCGCCCCCGAGGACCATCACCTTCCGGGTGTCGCTCGTGCCGACCTCATCGGCGGCGTTGTAGGTCGAGTAGTAGTAAGCGGCATCCTCGGCCCCGCTGACGGGGACTGCGTGCCACGCCTCGACGACGCCGAGTTCAGCGCGCTTCTTCCTGATGTCACCCTCCGGCACTTCCAGCAGCTTCGCGAGATACTTGTCGGCGAAGCCGTCGCGCTTGGCCTGCGTGAGCAGATCGTCCGGCGGCAGCGCGCCTTTGTGTTTGAGAATCCGCTCCTCGAGTTCGACGAGTTCCTTCATCTGCTCGATGAACCACGCCTTGATGTGCGTCCGCTCGTGCAACTCGTCGACCGTCGCACCTTTTCGGAGGGCTTCATACATCGTCCACTGTCGTTCGCTCGTCGGTATGCGCAACATGTCCATCAGCTCGTCGAGCGACAGATCGTTGAAGTTCTTCGCGAAGCCAAGGCCGTGGCGGCCGTTCTCGAGCGAGCGAATGGCCTTCTGGAACGCTTCCTTATAGTTCTTGCCGATGCTCATGACCTCGCCGACAGCGCGCATCTGCGTGCCGAGCTGGTCCTCCACGCCGCGGAACTTCTCGAACGCCCACCGCGCGAACTTCACGACGACGTAATCGCCCGACGGCGTGTACTTCTCGAGCGTCCCGTCGCGCCAGTACGGGATATCGTCGAGCGTGAGTCCACCGGCGAGCAGCGACGAGACAAGCGCTATGGGGAACCCGGTGGCCTTCGACGCCAGGGCAGAGGAACGTGACGTGCGCGGGTTGATCTCGATGACAACGACGCGCCCCGTCTTGGGATCGTGCGCGAACTGGATGTTCGTGCCGCCGATGACCTCGATTGCCTCGACGATAGCGTAGGAGTACTTCTGCAGCCGGTCCTGCAGCTCCTTGTCGATGGTGAGCATCGGCGCGGTGCAGTATGAGTCGCCCGTGTGAACTCCCATTGCGTCGACATTCTCGATGAAGCAGACTGTGATCATCTGGTTCTTGGCGTCGCGCACGACTTCCAGCTCAAGCTCTTCCCATCCGAGGACCGATTCCTCGACGAGCACCTGTCCGACCAGACTCGCCGCGAGTCCGCGCGTCACGATGCTGCGGAGTTCCTCGAGGTTGTAGACAAGCCCGCCTCCCGTTCCGCCCATGGTGTACGCCGGACGAATCACCACCGGATAGCCGAGTCCTTCGGCGATCTTCTCCGCTTCCTCGAGGCTGGTCGTGACCTCGCTCTTCGGCATCTCGATGCCGAGCCGGTCCATGGTGTCCTTGAACGCCTGACGGTCCTCGCCGCGCTCGATGGCGTCGATGTTCACCCCGATGACCTTGACGCCGTATTCCTCAAGTATGCCGCGCTTCGCAAGTTCGGACGACAGGTTCAGCCCCGTCTGCCCGCCCAGGTTCGGCAGCAGCGCGTCGGGACGTTCCTTACGGATGATCTCTGCCATGCGTTCGACGTTGAGAGGCTCGACGTACGTGACATCCGCCGTACCAGGATCGGTCATGATCGTCGCCGGATTCGAATTCACGAGCACGATCTCGTAGCCAAGTTTCCTCAGCGCTTTGCACGCCTGCGTGCCCGAGTAATCGAACTCACACGCCTGCCCGATCACGATCGGGCCTGAACCGATGATCATGACCTTGCTGATGTCTTCGCGCCGGGGCATGGATGTCTCCTCAATCGTGGGCACTCAGCCGTAATTCGGCGCTGCGCCGTGTGAATCTTCGTCGCGCGGACACACCGATTCGTGGTACCGGTGCGGGGAAGGAGAATGTGCTCACAGGATTGGGATGGGGCAATGCCGTTGGTGGAGCCCGCGCGCGGACAGGAGCGTCCTGCGGACGCTACGCGTCCGTGCGCCACCTGCGGCGCGACCTGTCCCGCGCGGGCTACTCAGCCCCCGCCTCGTCATCATCCGCCGACGCGTGCTCCGGCGGCGTGAGGTCCGTCAGCGTGCGACGGATGTTCCGGATCGCCTGTCGGAGACGGTGCTCGTTCTCCACCATGGCGATGCGGACGTAGTCGTCGCCGAGTTCGCCGAAGCCGATGCCCGGCGCGACGGCCACCTCCGCCTTCTCCGTGAGCATCACGGCGAAGTCCAGGCTCCCCATGTGGCGATACTCCTGCGGCACCGGCGCCCACGTGAACATGGTCGCCTTCGGCTTCTTCACCGGCCAGCCGATGCGATTCAGCCCGTCGCACAACACGTCCCGGCGGGACTGGTACACCGCGCACGCCTCCTCGACGCATTCCTGCGGGCCGTCAACCGCAGCGATGGCGGCGACCTGCACCGGCGTGAAGATGCCGTAGTCGTAGTAGCTCTTGATCTTCTTCAGCGCCGTGATCACGTCCGGATTCCCGACGCACGCTCCCATGCGCCAGCCGGCCATGTTATACGCCTTCGAGAACGTGAAGAACTCGACGCCGACATCCTTCGCGCCGGGCACCTGCAGGAACGACGGCGCCTCGTACCCGTCGAACGTGATGTCGGAGTACGCCATGTCGTGAATGACGATGATGTCGTTCTTCTTCGCGAAGTCCACGACTTCCTTGAAGAAGTCGAGGCTGACCGTGGCCGTCGTCGGGTTATGCGGGAAGTTCAGCGTTATGATCTTCGGCTTCGGCCAGATATCTCGCGTTATCACGTCCATATCGGGCACGAAGTCGGCTTCCTCGCGGAGCGGGATGCTCACCACGTTGCCGCCGGCCATGGCGACGCTGTAGATGTGGATCGGATACGTCGGGTTCGGCACGAGCGCCAGGTCGCCCGGATCGATGAGCGCCAGCACGAGGTGGCCGAGACCCTCCTTCGAGCCGATCGTCGCGACGCACTCGGTCTCCCAGTCCAGCCCGACACCGTACTTCCGGTCGTAATGCCGCGCGAACGCCTTCAGCAGCGACGGGATCCCGCGCGACGCGCTGTAGCGGTGCGCCTTGGGGTCCTGCACGACCTCGACGGCTTTCTCCACGATGTGCTGCGGCGTGGGTCGGTCGGGGTTGCCCATGCCCAGGTCGATCACGTCCGCGCCCTGCCTGCGCAGGCGGAGCGTGGTCTCGTTGATCTTCCCGAGCAGGTACGGGGGGAGTCGTTCCAAGCGGTTCGAACGAATCCGCGGCATGATGGTCCTCCGGATGTATCACAAATGAGGCGCAATGGGCAGGCAGCGCGGGCAGCGCTGCCAAACGCGGACGGCTACGTCCGCGCCGGAAGATACGCAAATGGCGGGTGGATGGGGGAGGGGGAGAGTGGTGGGGAGAGGCCGTCCGGTACAGCGCCACTGATTCTGGACGGATGCGGAAGGAGTTATTCCGGATGCACGACACAACTGAGTCCACCCTAGCTGGTCATATGTCCCAAATCTCACCCTTATGCAGAGATTCATCTATTTCTGGCGGGTTCTTCCTCACCTCAGGGTGATTTGCTAGTAGCAGCCGCAACGTTCTCAACCCCGCATACGCATCGATGATGAGTCGGCGTTGCTGCTTGAATATCTCCTGATCGAAAGCGTCCTCCACGACCGCATGCGCAGGCTTCTGCCGCAGCTTACGGACCGTTCGAAAGGCTTGGAACATGCTCTCTACGGGCTCCGGCTCTGCGGGCCTCCAGTACCTGTTGACCCACTCTTTCAGCAGGGAGATCGTGCCCTTGGCGACAACGACGACTTTCCCGTCAGCACGCTCAGTATCGGTCTCAAGGGACAGGTCTTCAGAGAAGAACTCTCTATCTATGTTGTCCGATATCATCTTGTCAAGGACCATCACGAATTCGTCGAAGGCTTTCTGCGTTGGGCGAAGCAGGAATGCGAAATTGCCTGGGCGGCTTCGGGCGAAACTGTTCTTGAACAGGTGCCCGCGACCCATCAGAGCTGTCATCTCGTTCACGAGCGACAGTTCCTCAACAAATGCCTCGAAGATGGAGATGCGTGTGCCCCACTCTCCAAGAATTGCGTTCTGGTAGTAATCTGGATGAAGGCTGTAGCCACCGCCAATGGCGTGTGCCGCCCATATACTTTGGTGATCCGGTGTCAGCTTTGAGAGATATCGCAGAAAGACCGCAATGGCCCGGTTGAAGTCATTGTCGTATGCGAAGCCGAAGGTCTCCAAGGCTACTCTGTTGCGTTCCGGCATGGAATCAGATTCGTAGAATTCGTCGCGCACAGATATCCGGCCGCTTATGTCATCGGCAGCGTAGTGGTATCGTGGATCGTTCCTGTAGTATTCGAGTATCGACAGGTCGAATACACGGAAATCCAGTTGGCCACCGCCAACGGCGATCTCATGCTTGTATGGCACGGACTCGAATGCCGTTGCCTCGCTGCACGCCGACAGCGCTTTCCTGCTCGGATACAGACAGAAATCGCAACTGGAGCCCTGATCATCTAGGAGTTCGAGTTGTCTATGAATCGGCACGTCTGAGAACGCTCTGATGTGCGGATTGGGACTCGCGCTGGCGAAGACACAATCGACTTCGCCGGATACCAATAGGTTCCGCACCAGCTCCCTGATTACGGAGTCCGGAACTTCATGCTCCGTCATCAACTGGTATCTGGGATAGCCGTTGAAATCTGCCGATTCAAAGTAGAACCTTCTTACTGAGTCGATAACATCGTCCAAAATCACGCTAGTCCCGCCTCTATCCGTTCTGCATAAGGACACATAGACCCACGAGCCACAATCATGGAGACAATGCCCTCGCTCCCCAATGATGGAGATGTCGATCTTCCAGCGGAGGCCCCCCTCCCCCGTCACCCTCGCCACCCATCCTCCACATGCCTCACACGCGGCGGGCGGACGCGTGCGTCCACGGCGATCACGTCGAAGCGCACGGCGTCGAATGGCTCGTCACACTGCGCGACGAACGCCTCCGCGAGACGGGCAACCTGTGCCTGCGTGCGGGCGTCCACCCACGTGAGCGGATCGCCGAATTCGCGCTGTCGAGCGGCTTTCACCTCGACGATGACCAGCGTGTCGCCGTCGAGGGCGACGATGTCCAATTCGCCGGTATGCGCCGCAAGCGGTCCGGGCTGCCAGTTCTGCTCGACGATGCGCCAGTCGCGCTGTTCGAGGTACTCGGCGGCGATGTTCTCGACGCGCTTGCGTGCTCGGTACTCACGCGGGGAGTCCTTGCTCGCCGCCCGGAACAGCTTGACGATACCCCGGACGGGAATCCGCCAGATGCGCTCGTGCCCCTCGTAGACGCCGGCGGTCACGAAACTGTCCCAGTTCCGCGTCTCGTCCACGACCATCACCGCCGTGTGCGCGTGAACGACCTGGTTGCACGCGTGCAGCGGCGGTACGGCGCGGACCTCCTCCCGCGAGGCGTCATGGAGATCGGTGATCCGATGGTCGTCTATCACCGAGCCAAGATTGCCGGCCGACGGCCACGTAAGGACCTCCACGCGGGACCTGCTGATCACGCTCGACACCTGGCGCAGTTCGATCAGGCGACGGAGCACGAAGAATCCGATCGCGACGTCCCGCTCGACTGTCTCGTACCGCCTCAACGTGAGCCGCTTCGGGCTCGACACCCGGCGCAGGCCCGTCGCGACCTCCGCGAGCAACTCTTTCCAGTACGCAGATTCCATCGTAGACGTTAGCCCCTGACCCTCGAACGCTCCGAGTTCGTTTGCCTTTCCCCCGGAGGGGGTAAGGGGTCGGTAGTTCGCTCACGGCCCGTTGCTGTATCAACCGCCGGCCCTCTCCCGCGCGCAAGCGCGAACCGGGGGAGGGCAGCGGCGTAGCCGTGGGTGGGGGCGGCTGCAAACAACTACGTCCTGCACCCCACATACCGGGGCAGAATCGTCAGATTCTGCCTTAGTTCCGTGGGGGGGGGGGGGGGGGGCCGCCCGGCCCCCCGGCGGGCCCGCCCCCGGCCG
>CAZEAI010000062.1:0-12101 GCA_964510105.1 uncultured bacterium | reverse complement strand
TTTTTCCGGGGGGTCCCGCCCTGCTCCACCCACGGAACCCGTCTTCCACATGCCTGATACGTGGCGGGCGGACGCGCGCGTCCACGGCGATCACGTCGAAGCGCACCGCGTCGAACCTCTCGATACATCTCGCCAGAAACGCCTCGGCGAGACGGGTAAGCTGCGCCTGCTTGCGGGCGTCCACCCAGGTGAGCGGATCGCCGAATTCGCCTTGCGTGGCGGCCTTCACCTCGATGATGACGAGGGTGTCGCCGTCGAGCGCGACGATGTCGAGTTCACCCGGGAATCCGGAGTGCGGGCCGGAACGCCAGTTCCGCGCGACGATGCGCCAGCCGCGGCGTTCGAGGTACTCGGCGGCAACGTCCTCGCCCTGCCTGCCCGCGCCGACGCGGGATGTCATGTCTCGATATCCCGGGAGGAGTCGCTTGGCAGCTCCTCCTCCTCGGGGGGAGGAGCGTCGTCGCCACGGTGGATGGTGATGCGGCGCTGGAGGTTGATGCGCTGACGGCGGTAGAACTGCTTCAGCAAGTCGCGGTCCTCCGGGGTGATGCTGCCGAGCTGGTCGCGGATCGCTTCGCCTACGGCAGTGAGTTCGCTCTCGGAGCGCGCAGTGCCGATGGCGTCCTTCAGGTGCCAGTACGCGGGGCTGCGGCTGCCCTCGCACTCGGCAACGACGGCGTACGACCGGCGGTGGATATCGCACGGGCCGAGTTCCCGCAATGCGGCGAGGTGCTGCGGCGTGGCGTATCCCTTGTGCTGCGCGAAGCCGTAGCCCGGATACTCCTCGTCGGCGGCCATCATGTGCCGGTCACGCGTCACCTTCGCGACGATGGACGCCGCGCCGATGGAGAGCGAGAGCGCGTCGCCCTTGACGATTGCCGTCTCCGGCAGCTTGCTGCCCGGCTCGTGGTTGCCGTCGACGAGCACATGTTCCGGCGCGGGATCGAGCTGCGCGATGGCGCGACGCATGGCGAGCATCGCGGCCTGGAACACGTTGATGCGGTCGATCTCGACGTGGTCGATCATCTCAACGCCGATCGACACCGCCGCCGCTTCGATGCGCGGCAGTAGTTCCTCGCGCAGCTCGTGCGTCAGCGCCTTGGAGTCTGTGACGCCGGGTAGCTCGCAATCGACCGGCAGGATCGCCGCCGCGGCGCAGACAGGACCCGCCAGCGGCCCGCGTCCGGCCTCATCGACGCCGGCGACGAGTGTCAGACCCGAGTGCCACAGCTCGCGTTCGTGGGCAAGGAGGTCGGCGTGCGGCGCTTTCCGGCGTTTGGTGGGAGGGGACTCGGCGAGTGCGCGCACGGTGGCGCGTTTGTCCGCGCGCAGAGCGGTGAGGATGGGTTCGGGAACGTCATCGAGCCGCGCCAGGTCCTTGCGGATGCGGCTCACCTTCAGGTCCGGAATAGTTCGCGGGTCCATGGGCTCAGATCCTGCGCTCGCGCGTGCTTCCGACGACGCGCGAGCGGCAGACGCGGAATGCGCTCTACGCTACTCCTCGGGGACGAGTTCTTCTTCCTCTTCCAGCGGCGCCTCGCTCGGGAAGAGGTCGTCGAGGAACGTCCGGTAGTCCACGTGCGGCGGGACGGCGTCCACGGCGTACACCGAGAGCGTTTCGCCCTCCGACTCCACGCTGAGGTCGTCGCACTCCGTCGCGTCGAGTTCCCCGGCGAGGCTGTCCGCCGTTGGCGCGGAGATGAGCATCGGGCGTACGCCGCCGTCGGCCAGGCCTTGCAGCGCGACGGCCACCTTCACGGGAGTCCCGACGATGCCGACGACGCTCGAGGCGCCGCTGGGCACGTCGCCGATGAGCACGGTACCGGTGTGGACTCCAATGCAGCATCGGATGGGCTTGCCGCCGTGTCGTTTCTGCCACGCGTTGAACTGATCGAGCGCGGCGAGTACCTCCAGGCCGCACCAACAGGCCTTGTGTGCATGTTCCGCCGGTTCCTCTCCGTCCAGTCCGAAGACGCCGAGGAACGAACTTGCGGTCATGCCGTGGAAGACCCCGTCGTTGTCGTCGACGACGCTCCCCATGAGTTCGGCATACCGGCTGAGCGTGATCGTGGCATCGGCCGGCTCCATGGCGAGTAGCGACGGTCGGATGCGCGAAAGCTCGCACGAGAGCACGGTCACGCGATGGAGGGACGGCGTCTGGGCGATGTCCGCCAGGGCCGGAGTCGGCACGTACGAGCGCAGGCGCTCGATGTGGCGCCCGTAGACATCGGCGATCACGCCGACCGTGCGGGCTACTGCGTTCGTGTCGCGCGATCCCGTCGGTGTCAGGGTAGCGAATTCCGGAAGCACGGCCGTGCGCGGGTCGCGCGCAGAGGATTCGTCGAATGCCTTCAGCGTCCGCGCGACATCCGCGAGCCGTCGGATCAACGTCTCAAGGCTGGCGCGATTCTGGTCCCGTGACCCCTCGCTCGACATCTTCGGAACTCCTTTCGTGGCACGTGCCGCGACGTTGCGTATCAGGTCGCCGACATCGTCCAGTGTATATCATACGAAATTGCCCGTTCCGTGTCCCCCTCACCCTTCGGGGCCCCTGCTCTGGAGTGGGTGAGACCCGTATATTCGAGGTCGCGTGCGAACGGTCGTGTAGCTGTTCCCGCGGTCAGGTATCTCCGTCCATGCCGAAACGTTAGGTGGTTGCATGCGCTCCCGTCTGATCCTGTTTATTTCGACGCTCCTCGTTGCCGCCGCCATGGTGTCGTGTGGCAGCACCGAGGATGAGCTTGTCTGGAATCTGACGCACAGTGACGTCGTTACGCCTCCCGAAAGCCGTAGCAACGTGCCGCCGACGCCCTATCCAACGCTGTTCGTGCGCAAGACGAACGGTGAGCTGCGCGGCATCGTCGCCGCGGACCCGCTTGCGGGTACCGACGGGACTACGGAGCAGAGCATAGCCGACCTCACGGCACAGCTCAGGTATGTCAGGCAGGCGCTTGAGGATCAGGCGGGCGATTCCATCGTCGTGCCTCCCGACGTGCTCCTCGTGCTCGATCGCAACATGACGTTCGGCGATGCCATGGGCGCGATCTACACCGCGAACGGCGGCTCCTTCCCGTGGCCGCACCTCGTGATGAGCAACGGCATGGTTCACGACATAGAACCGCCTCGAGTCATGGGGCCGTCGGGGCCCATCGGATGGTCAGCATGGCTTTGGGTTACCGATGGCGACTCCGTGCGCTGGATGCCGACGCCCGCCGAGCCGAGCGACATGCGTTTCCGCTACGTACCTCCCGTGGACGGCGAGATAGACCTGGCGACGCTCGTCTCCCATATGCGCGCCGAGATGGACACCCTCGATCACGTGCCGCCCGGTCCGGACCGGCTCATCGGCCTGTGGGTGTACGACGACATGCCGTACCCGAAGTTCATCGAAATCGCTGATGCCCTGCGATTCCCCGAGGTTGGCGATCCGCTTGGTGGCAGGATAACGGTGTTGCAAGGCCTGCGCTGGCGTCCCCCGCCGAGCGCCGAACTGGACGCTCGCGTCGGAAGGTAGTCGGACGTGCCCGAAGCCGGGGATGCCGTTGACGTATGCGGTCTGCCCGTTGGATCTGGTGGCATCTGCGTTGTGCGGCGCGAAGCCGATCTCGCAGCGATGCTCGCAGTCGGGGTGATCACCGGCGGCGTTCCTCCGATCGGCGTCATCGGAGTGCTTCTGCTTGCCGCGAGCTACGGGCTGCTTCCCGCCACCGGAGAGGCCGTCTCCGGAACGCTGCTGGCCGCGGTGCTTGCGCTTCTCGTCATCTCGCCCATGCTCCTCACACGTCGGCTGCTGCGGAGGTGGGCCGTGGTCGAGACACGCTACCAGATCGATCGGCGCGGCCTGAATCGCACGTCGGTCCGGCCGCGTCGCTCCCTGGCGTTCCGCATTCCGCCCGAGCGCACGGTCAGGTGGGACGAACTCGCTTCGTCCGGTGATGGCCGGAACACGTCGTCGAGTCCGCCGATTATTCCCTGGCACACCCGCAAACTGTGCGACCACGACGGGCGGTTGCTGCTGACGATCTCGGGCGCATCGGACTGGCTCAACGGCGACGCCGCGATCTCGCCGCTGGTGCCCGCCTTCACCGATGACGAGTGGCCGAATCTCTCCACCGAGGAGTTCATCTTGGCGGCGATCTTCGCCTTCAGGCAGGCGCACGCAGGCGAGGTAACACCGAAAGACCAGTGAGGTGACACTATGTCGGAGATCACGGTAGGCGTACTGGGAGCCGGGCGCGGATTGACGCTCGCCGCACTGTTCGATGCCCATCCGCTTACCACCGTCACGGCCGTAGCGGACGCCTACGACGCTTTGCGCGATCGAGCGCTCGCGCAGCTTCCGGATGCACGTGGATTTGCGAGCTACGAGGACATGCTCGAACCCGCGAACCGGCCCGACGTCGTCGTCGTGGCAAGTTCGCCGATGGACCATGCAACACACGTGTGCGCCGCGCTGGACGCCGGGTGCGCGGTCCTCTCCGAGGTACCCGCAGCCCACACGCTCCAGGATGCGCAGAATATCGTCGATACCGTTGCACGGACTGGCGGCTTCTACATGCTCGGCGAGAACTGCAACTGGTATGGCTACATACTTGAGTGGAAACGGCTGATCGAGTCAGGGGATCTGGGCACCATCGTCCACGCGGAGGGCGAGTACATCCACGACCTTCGCGACATGACGTGGTCGAGCCCCGACGGGGGCAGGCTCAGCGCCGACGAGGGCATGAAAACGCCGGGCGCGCGGGCTCACTGGCGATCGAACTACCATCCCATACGCTACCTGACGCATTCGCTCGGGCCGCTGCTCATGCTGATGGAGACTCGCTGCACGCACGTAAGCTGCGTCGCCGCGCCGCCACGTGCCGGCGAAGCCATCGGCTCGCCCGATCTCGAGGTCGCGATCTTCCGTACACAGGCCGACGCGCCGATCCGACAACTATGTGGGTTCTCCGTGCCACGTGAGCCGGGCGGACAGTGGTTCAGCGTGTACGGCACGAAGGGATGGGTCGATTGGCAACCGGACAGGCAGGAGGGCGGCAGACTGTACCGCGACGGCCAGGAGGAGCCTGAGCCCCTGCCCATGGGATGGTCCATCGCGCCGGATCTCGGCGTTCTCGCAGGCAAGAGCGGGCACGGTGGCATCGACGCCGGGCTGATCGAGGCGTTCGTCGAAGCGCTGCACGCGGGGCAGGCCCCGCCGATCGACGTACATACCGCAATGGACTACACGCTACCGGGCATCTACGCGATGATGTCCTGCGAGCAGGGCGGCGAGCAGCTCCGCATTCCCGATTCGCGGACCGAGCGGATCGCGTAGGGATTCTGATAGCCGGTACATCAACAGGAGGCATCATGCCGAGGCTGAAGACGACGTTGACGTTACTGGCGCTTGTGCTCTCGCTCGCGTGGACGCTGACGACGTGCGGCAACCCGGACGAACAGCACACGTCGCGAGGCTGGGTGGAAGATCGTGCGATGGTCGTTGGCGAGCTTGCGCCGGATTTCCGACTGCCGATGCACCGATCTGAGGACGTACTGGCGCTGTCCGGCCTCCGCGGGCAGGTCGTGATGCTGAATTTCTGGGGTGCGTGGTGTGGATGGTGCCGCCGCGAGCTGCCGCACATAGTGGAATTTGCGGACGCATGGAGCGACAGCGGCGTGACCGTCATCGGGGTGTTGAAGCACAAGACGCCGAACGACACATCACGGACCGATTCGCTCATTCACGCGCACGGGATTCCGTTCCAGAACGTCGTCGGGTTCGACGATCTCTACGCGTCGTACGGCCTGCTTGGTGTTCCGACTACGTACGTTATCGATGCCGAGGGCGTCGTGCGGGATTCGATCCTTGGGTATGCGGAACGGGACAGGTTCGAGGCAGCCGCGCGTAGAGGTTTGAACAAGGAGACCGCGGCTCGCCCCTCAATGTGAGGTCGTGGCCGTCTCCGCGCCGTTGGCGAAGCCGCACTCGACGTGTTCGAATCCAACCGGTTCGATCTGGACGGTCGTGTGGTCGAGGCCGAATCGTTCGTCGAGTATCGTCGTCGCGCACCTGAGCGTCTCCGCACTCGCGGCCCGGTCCTCGACGGTGACATGCACGCTCAGCGATTCCCGCCCGCTGGTCACAGTCCAGACGTGCAGATCGTGCACCCCGAGCACACCGGGCAGTGCCTCGAGCGCGAGCTGGATATCCGCGACATCAAGGCGCTCCGGCGACGCCTCCATGAGTACGTTCACCGACTTGATGGTGAGTTTCACGCCGCCGTAGAGGATGATCGCGCAAATCGCCGCGCTGACCACCGGGTCGGCCCAGTACCAGCCCCTCCACCACATGAGCAAGCCCGCCACTACCGCCCCGACGGAACCAAGCGCGTCGCCGATGACGTGCCAGAATACGCCCTGCACATTCAGGCTGTGGGAGTCATGCCCCCGGTGGAGGATTAGCGCGCCGACGACGTTGATCGCCAGACCGACTACCGCGACGATCATCATCGGCAGGCCCATCACGGGTGGAGGCGATTCCAGCCGTTCCCATGCCTCCCATGCGATGAAGACAACGATCAGGATGAGCGCCGCCGCGTTGGCCAGTGCAGCGAGAATCTCCGCGCGGTGATACCCGTATGTGCGCTGAGGGGAGCTGGGGCGACGGGAAAGCCAGGCAGCGAACAGCGCCAGCGCAATCGCCGCCGCGTCCGTGAGCATGTGACCGGCATCGGCCAGAAGCGCGAGACTGTTCGTGAGCCATCCCGCCACGGCCTCGATGACCATGTACGACGCGACGAGCGCGAGCACCGCTCTCAGCGTGCGCGTTGAGCCGCTGCGTTCGTGATCGTGACTGTCGCACTGTTCGTGTTCGTGGCCCATCCAGCCCGCGCTCCCATTCCCGTTCACCCCGAATTCGCGTCACAAACTACCTCACGCGGAGGAGGCCGTCAACGAACGCTCATCCCGCCGGAGGTTTCCCGCGCCCATTCATATGTGATCGGGCTCAGGCCGATCTCATCGGGGTAGATCGTTCGGCCGATCTCCGACGCGAATCGATGGATGGCATCAAGCATGGCGCTCGGGATGTCCGTGTCGTTGAGCATCGAGCAGAGCTGGTCCAACGCGGTCGCATCGGCAGGTGTTCCGGCCGAGCGAAGCCCCTCGGCGAGTGCACGGCGTATACCCCGATCGAGCGACCGGTCGCCGAGCGCGCGCACAGCCTCCGTGAGGGCGCTGTCCTCACCCAACTGTGCCAGAGCCACTATCGCGCGCGCCGAGATTCTGCCGCCCTCATCGCGCGTTAGCCGGGATAGCGCGTCGGCTGCCGCTGTGCCCCCGATTCGGCCGAGCGCGTCGACTGCCGCTCGACGAACGTATTCGAGCGCGCCTGGGTCTGTGGCAAGCGCGATCAGGTCGCCCGTGGCGGATCTCCGCCTGCTCTCGCCCACTCCTTCGAGGAGTGCCGCCCGGATGAATCTGTCGCGCGCCTCGTCGCGTGCCCAATCGACCAGCGCGGAGACCACTTCCTCGTCGGCATTGGAAGCGAACATGCGCGCGGCGAACGTCCGGATCGCGCGGTCGTGCGTCGCGCCGTTCATGAGTTCGCTCAGCAGGTCCCTCGCTCCCGCTCGATCCCGCAACAGCAGCGCGTTAAGGGCGTGAGTCCGCACGAGAACGTCGCCCTCGCCGGAAAGCGCCAGTTCGCGGGCGTCATCCAGACGGTCGTGGCTGCCGGTGAGCACTTTCGCGGTGCCAAGCACGCGGCGCATCAGCTCGTCTTCGCACGTCGCGATCGCTTCGTCGATGAGCCCGCCGGCATCGGAGTGTGACGCGTAGCCCAGGGCCAACGCGACTCCGTGCCGCACCGAGACGTCGCCTTCCCCGAGCGCGGTCTCGAGCAACGATGCGGGATCGTCCGCGAGCCCGTGGCCCACCGCTATGCCGAGCCGCACGCGGGTCGCCGAATCGGGTTCGGACTCCGCGGACTCCACGAGTTCGCGAGTTCCGTCGGGGCCCCATTCCGCCGCGAGAGATGTCGCCAGCGCCTCTCGGATGAGGATGTCCAGGGACTGCGCCGAAAGGAGCGGTACCAGTGCCTCTCGAAGCTCCGTCGGCCGCCCGTGGGTGGCGTGGCGGGCGACGCTCAGACGGCCCGCGACCGGCACGTTGCCATCGGTCAGCCAGCGGACGAACCCTTCTGTATCGCGATCCGACAGGAGGCGCATGGCGAGTCCCGTCGCGAGCGCGCGGGTATGGGCGGGCTGTGTCCGGCGACGCGCGAGGCGGGTCAGTTCGGCGTGCAGACCCTCGACAACGCTCGGGTCCACGGCGGATCCCTCCGCCATGCATTCGCCGATGAGGAGCAGGTTCGAATGGAACAGGTCCTCACGCTCCGAGGCAAGCCGGCAGGCGAGCGCGGTGCAGTCGCCCTTTCCGGCGTACAGACGGATGATTTCGCGCCACCACGTGCGATTGCGCAGCGCGATGGCGTCGTCCAGTTGCCGCCAACTCGTTATCTGTTCGACGGCGAAATGCTCCTGGATCGTGAAATGATGGAAGCCGTACCACCCCTGACCGAAATCCTTCAGCAAGCCGTGATGGGCGGTGATCTCGTCGAGAATCGGCTCGGCGTCGTCTGTGTGCAGACGAATCATCGGAAGGAAAGCCGTCACGATCGATAGCAGCTCCGAGCGCTGCATGTACCGCTGCCCGAATGTGTGGAAGTGCCACGCGACGCGGCGCAGCAAATCCTCCTTGTGCTCCAGCGTGAACGTCGCATAGCGGTCTCGGCGGCGCGTTGCGTCCCATTCTGCCAGGAGCACGTCCACGCACCGGCGGTAGACGTCCGCCCGGCGTTGCGGCAGCGATCCTCGGCGCTGGAACGTGATGCAGACGAGCGCGAGTAGTAGCGGGCTCGCCGTGAGGCCCCGTATCCGGCTGTTCCGCTGGAGTTGCTGCTTGAGTACCGCTCCGGTCTCCGGTTGCGCGCGAAACCATGACTCGACAAATCGGGAGATGTGTTCCCACTCGAAGTCGAGCGTTTCGAGCGTCGTGAATTCCTTCGGAAGGATCGCTGTGCGGGCGGCATGGACGCGGCGGCACGTGATCAGGGAAGGCAGTCCCGGGCTGGAGGCGACCGTGCTTGTCAACGCGTTGAGCACGGCGCGGAAGACGCCCGATTCGTCATGGTCCGCGTCCGAGACCTCGTCCAGCCCGTCCAGCAGCAGTACCGCTTCGGCGGATTCCAGGCGACTTGTGACCCACGGTTCGACGTCCGTTGCCCCCGGTACGGCCTCCTCGATCAGGCGAGAGATCCACGCGGCCAGGAGTCGCTCCGGCGCGACGGAATCCACAAGATCGCTGTGGCCGATGGCGTGAAGGTCCACGACGAACGGGAGTGAAGGCAGGCCGGCACACTCTCCCCGCGCGAGCTGCGTGGCAAGCCGCCGGACGATGGTCGTCTTGCCCGCTCCCGGGTCGCCGATGACGGCAACCGCGCGATGTTCGACCAGCGCGTCCTCCGGGTCCCACACGGTGGTTCGAGCGGCGCCGCGCCGGGCAGCGGCCATCAGCGCCTGCTCCTCCACATCGACGAACCGGCGCTCGGTTGTCTCCAGATCGGGCGTCGCGTCGCCCGGCTCGGCGAGGTTGATTGGGACGTACAGGTCCGCGAGCGAGAAGGCCTCGGTCATGTCCAGGATGCGGACGGACCCGAGTTCCGCGACGATCCACTTCCGGTAGGGCACTACCCAGTCGGGTTCGTCACGGTGATTCCCCGCGTCGGGATGCGGCCGTTCCAGTGTGGGAAGCGTGCACACGACACCGTCATCGGCGTCTGCACGCTCCACGCCGGCGACGACGTCAGGTTGCCCAGGCTGAGAGTCACTCCTCTTCAGCGCCCGGACCAGCCTCCTCCACACCACCAGGTTCATCCTCCGGCCGTGGTTCGTACGACAGGTACTCGATAGGCGCGGCGCCGACTTCCTCGGGGTATACGGCGCGTCCGGTCTGCTCGCTCAGGTGCCATGCGAGCGTGCCGATCTCGGGCACATCCGGCGTTTCCCGCAGAACTTCGATCACCCGTTCCGATACGTGCTCGTCTCGCGCGTCGGTCAGTACGGAGAGCGTCAGGGCGAGTCGCCCGCGAAGCTGTGCCGAGAAGCTTCGGTCCGGGAGGAGAGACAGGATTCGCCCGATGAGGTGGCGAGCGTGTAGGATCGAAAGCGTCTTCGCCATCCGGAGGCGCGCGGAAAGCGGCAGGGCGCGGTCGCTGAGGCGGTCGACCAGTGGGTCGGCGAGGCTCGCGTCGCCCATGAGATCCAGTACAAGCACGGCGAGTTCCTGGCCGAACGGATCGACCGCGCGCGAATCGATGATGGCGAACATCCGCTCGGCGATGCCCGGCTCGTTGAGCGATCCAAGTATCCGCGCGGCCTCCAGTCGGAGATACTGGCGCGCGGAGCTGTCGCCCAACAGATCGCAGAGGGGGCGGTTCATCTTCTGGTCGCCGAGGGCGATCGCGATGCGGACGCGAATCGGTTCCTCCACTGTGGCGTCCCCGTGCAGCTCGCGGAGCCCGGGCTCGAGGTCGGGCGTCGACACGGTGCACAGCGTGTCCGCCACAGCCAGACGCACACCGTAGTCCGTTCCGCGATCACGTACGAGTTCGATCACGTCGGACCCCGATGGGCCGAGGTCGCACGCTCGCAGCGAGCCGGCGAGCGCAGTTCTCACGGCAGGCGGAATTCGGGGGTTCGCTACAGACTCGACTACCTCCCGGACCGTGCGCTCATCGATCAGCGCGCCGACCACCGCCGCGACACTTGCCCGGAACGCCACGTCGACGTGCCAGTCATTGACGATCTCCAGCGCCCGCGAGAGGATTCCCGGTCGCCCGATCGCCTGCATCGCCCGCGCGACGGGTTTTCTCACTTCGCTTGGTGTCTTCGGGTCGAATAACACACCCTCGAACACGTCCCCGATCCTGTCGCTCGCGGCGTCGGACAGCACATCCGCGGCGGCGACGCGTACTTCCAGTTGTCGCGCGTCATTCGACACGGTCCGCGCGAGAGCGTCATAAGCGGCACGATCTCCGCTCGTCGCGATGAGCCGGATGAGAGCATCGCGGATCTCGGGTGGCGTGTCCTCGATTTCGAGCCGTGAGACAGCGGAATCGATGTAGTCCGAAGGGGGCCACACGGCCATGTTCCGAACGATATCGGCTCGAATGTCCGGCGCGATTTCATCGTCGGATACGCTATCCCACACGTGTCGGACGACCTTCGATCCGCCGGCGCAGATGAGCGCTCGCCACATGCGCCTGTCCAGCCCGGGTACGTTCGTCTTCCGCGCTGTGGCGGCGAGTTCATGTATCACCGCCTCTCGGACGAACGGCTCCACCGCCGTCTGCTCTGTCAGGCATTCCGCCGCAAGCCGGAGATTGGTGCGGAAGTAGTCCTCCCGTCCGCTCATGAGCCCGGCGACGACCGCAGTATAGTCGCCGCGACCTGCGTAGAGCCGGATGACCTCCTGCCACCACGCGCGGTGCCGGTGCTCAAGAGCCTCGTCGATCGGGTGAAGGCTTTCTATGCATTCGGCGGCGTAGTACTCCTGCAGCGCGAAGTGGGCGAACCCGTACCAGCCCTCGTCGTAGCGGCGCAGAAGGCCATGGTGTGTCAGAACCTCATCAATGAGCGCATCTGAATCGTCGGCCGGTATGCCGACGGATGGCGCAAACGCGCGGAACTCGGCCAGAAGCCAGGCACGGTCGATGAACCGTTCGCCTTTCTCGTGCAGCGCCCATGCAAGCCTGCGGAGGAATTCCTCCTTGTGTTCGGTGGCGAAAAGCGGATGTCGGTCGCGGCCGCGCTCTTTGTCCCAGTCGCCGAGAAGCAGATCCGCGCAGCGCCGGTATATCTCCGCACGTCGCTGCGGGAGGGTGCCGCGCCGTTCGAATATCATCGTTACCAGCGCCATGATCAGCGGCGTCGTCGTAAGCCCCTTCATCCTGGGGTTTCGCTGAATCTCGTCAAGGAGTCGCGTGGCCCATTCAGGGGCGTCGAGGAAATACCTGTGCGCGAACAGTCGCACCGAGTCCTCGTCGACCGGCGCTACCT
>CAZEAI010000061.1:0-28818 GCA_964510105.1 uncultured bacterium | reverse complement strand
ATGTCCGGCTGCTGATCGATGATCTCTCGTACGAACGAACTTGTCACTCGAAAGAACCCCAGTATCGCGATATCCTTGCTTGCTTCGGCTGCCGCCTCGGCGGGCGCATCTTGAATGTCACGAATCCCTATCTTCTGGATGAGGCTGTTCAAGGACTGCTGGACATTGTGACTGAACTTGATCATGTACGTCGAGGTGATGGACGTGATCGCGAATATGAAGATCACCACCGACAATGTATCCTGCGAGATATGCCCCGCGGCGAATCCGAGAGACGCGATAACGAGCGAGAACTCGCTTATCTGCGAAAGGTTCAGCGGCACGAGCAACCCAACCCGATTCCCGCTGCCAAGGCCGTAGAGCACGGGGAAAATCGCGACAAACCGCGACAGAACAACGAAGATCGACGCTACTGCTGCGATTGCGACAATACCCGGACTGTCCAGCGGGTTCGGTATCTGCATCCCGAGTGCGACGAAGAACAGGGTAATGAAGAAATCGCGAATGCTGACCATCTTCGCGATCACGTCGAGGTTATAGGGGAATGTGGAAATTGCGGCGCCCGCGATCAGCGCTCCCATTTCCAGCGAAAGCCCGAATAACGATGCAACGCCGCAGATAAAGAACGTCCACCCCAGTGAGGCGACGAGCACGAGTTCCGGCAGCTTGGCTATCGACTTGAACAGTCTGCCGAGGACGTAGCGGCTCAGCAGCAACGCAATCACAACCAGGATGCCGCCCTTAACAAACGACCAGAGAATGACCACTATCTCTGGGTTCGCGAGATTCGGCTGAACCCCCAACACGACAATCGCCCACAGATCCTGGAACACCAGGATTCCGAGCGTGAGTCGCCCAGGCAACGTATCGAGCTCGAACTTCTCGTACAGAAGCTTCACCACGACCGTTGTGCTGCTGATCGCTGTGCAAACCGCGAGGTACCCGAGGTCGAACCCCGTACCAGCCAGGCTGAACCCGAAGACGGTGAAGTCGGTGGCGCTGAGCGTGAACCCGATCATGAAGAAGAACCCTAGCCCCAGCGCGACACAAATCAGGAACTGGGTGCCGCCGGCTATGATGAGCGACTTGCCGGATTCTCGGAGCTTCTTCACATCGATCTCGAGTCCGATCATGAACAACAGCAGGATCAACCCGATCTCCGCGATGACCTCGATATCGGCACGCTCTTTGACGAGCCCGAGTCCGATTTCGGGACCGATCACGACTCCAGCCACGATATATGCGAGAAGCAGCGGCTGTTTCATCGAGTTTCCGATGAATGCCATGACCGACGCCACCATGATGCTTATGCCGATGCTCGTGACGAGCGAATGCCCACCCCCTTCGGAAGCAAGTGCGACCTGCGGCAACAGCAGGATCGCACAGAGGACGGCGGGTGCGACGATTCTTCGAGCTTTCATTATCCCTATCCTTGCCTCTCGGAAGCGACGAATGGCGCAGGTCGAATGGTGTGCCATAGACTACTAATATGGTGGGGTCAAGGCAAGCCGTATGCTGGCTCCGATCACGCTCCGAGAAACCGAACCGTTCGTAGTCGCTACAGCGCCTCGAACAACCATCCGGACGACCGTGGCTGGGCGGTTTCGTACGCGACGCCCACATCCCATGCGGAAGTCACCTCACTTCACGCGACCCTTATCCAACTGCCACAACGTCAAAGCCGCCGCAAGGCCGGTAACCGCTCCGGCCACGACGCCGGGTACTATCACGACCGGTGCGATCCGCCAGATACTCGACCTGACGAGCCACTCTCCGATCAGCCACACCTGGACCATGCCATAGGTGAGCGCCCCAACGACGCTCACACCTACCGGCCCCATGAAACTGGGTGACACAAGGCGGAAGGTCAAGCTCATCGCCGCCCACGCCCCAATCCCGGCGACCGCTGAGACGAACATCGTCGGCTGCGCGAACGTACCACCGACGAGCCCGGCGAGAGCCACCTTCAGCATCAGGACGGCGAGAGCGCTCGGCGGTCCATCGATGAAGAGCGCCAGCAGTACGGCAACATGCCCCAGCCCGAGCCGAATCCACGGCACAGGTCGTGGCAGCACCGTCTCAATCACCGCGAGCGCAGCCCCGATCGCGCCGAACAGCGCGACTCGCGTAAGAACTCCCGTGGCGCCTGCGATGCGCGACTCACTGTGTGACGGCATCGACCGCAGGCCCTGCGTCGTCTCGAGACAACGCGCCTCGAGCATCGCGAATGATGAGACGATTCGGCGCGCAGACGATGACACCGCCCTCGCGTGTGACACCGCCATCCCGCATGCACCAACGCTCCGGGCAAGGAGCCTCCACGACGCGAACCTCCTCGCGCGAGACCCGCACGACCGTAGTCCCGACCGGCCCCGGCAGCGCATGGACCCGCGGCGCGTCGATATCGGAGAGATTCCACCGGGCGATCTCCACTCCGCTCGACAGCGCCACAACCTCGGAGACGCCCCCGTCTTCGACAGCGCCTCCCAGCGAGGCGCTCGCAACGGCCACGGCCACGGCAAGCACGAACACGACCCAGTCGAGCGGACGGACGAACGAGCGCCACGGCACGGTTGGTCGACGGGAGGCCAACGGCCTAATCCTGCGCCGGGACGAATGCGCCCGCCGCGTCGCTGTCGCAGACACGCTGGATCGCGCCACGCTCTCGCTCGTCTCGCGGCTCCCACTGCCCCAGGCTCGGGCCGGGTACGAGGCTGCGCACGATCATCCCTTCGCCGTCAGGGACGATGTCGTAGCTCCCCAGCGAAGCCGGCACGATAGCGGTCCGCCCGGCGGGAACGCTCACCTCGCCGGATTTCCACCGGATCTCAACGGCGCACGACACGGGCATCAGAATGTGAGGGCTGTCGGACAGCATCTCGCAGGCGACCGGCGCGCCGACCTGCCAGCGCTCGGTGAGGAAGTATCTCGTCACGGCCAAGAGCTGCCGTTCGCCCCAGTCTTCCGTTCGAGCGACGGGCTCAAGCACCGGCTCGTCGTGATCGGCGAAGTCGATGACTTCGAGGCCCTTCTCGACGTGCAGCTCACGCGGATGGCCGTCCGCGCCGAGACGGCCCCAGTCATGGAGCCGGTAGGTAACGTCGGACGTCTGCTGTATCTCCAGCACGACGAGTCCGGCTCCCAGCGCGTGGATTCTCCCCGCCGGCATGAGAACCGTATCGCCCGTCCGCACCGGAACCCGCCGAAGCGCCTCCGAAACCTCGCCATCGCGAATGGCGGCAGCGAACGCATCGCGATCGACGCCGGGAGACAGGCCGGCGACGATCTCGGCGCCGGGTTCGGCATGTACCACGATCCACATCTCGGATTTGCCGGGCGATCCCCCCTCGTTGCGCGCGGTATAGTCGTCGCCGGGGTGAACCTGAACGCTCAGGAGATCGTCGGCATCCAGATACTTCACGAGGAGCGGGAATCGGCGCGAGCCGTCGGGCAGCGGATAGCCGGTAGATCCCAGCAACGCATCGCCATGGGCGGAAGCCGTCTGGCGGAGCGTTCCTGCGGAGGAATTCGCGAATTGCGTCGGGAAGCCCGGTACGTCGGACACTTCCCACGACTCACCGATGAGCGCGTCGCCCGGCAGGTCTCGGTCGAGCAATCTCCGCAGAGCGCTGCCGCCCCATATGCGCTCCATGTATTGCGGCTCGCACAGAAGCGGCTCGATGCTCACTCCTCCTCCGAGGTCTCGGCTGCGGAATCGTCCGCGGCGGGTTCGTCCGTGGCGGGTTCGTCCGCGCCGTCGGCTTCACCGTCCGGGGCGCCCTGCGCCTGCTGGGCTTCCTCTACGTAGTTCATGCGGAGCGTGTAGAGTACCTGCGCAAGCTCGCGTTCCTCTTCGTCGGCGATGTTGCCCTTCGTCCGCCGCTGGAGCATCCCGAGCATGTCGATCGCCCATTTGGCCTGCTGAAGGTCGACCTTCGGCTCCTCCGCATCGGGATTGGCGATCTTGCCGAGCCCGGACCACGCGAGTTGCTGGAAATTCTGGATGAGGCCGAGGAAGAGTATCTGATCAAGCTGTTCCTCGGTGATGTTCGTTCCTTCGGTCATGCTGCGCTCCTTGCCGGTTACAGGTCATCGTCGCAACGCCTCTGACGAGCGCGGGCAACGTAGTCAGGTCAAAGGATGCCCCATCGTTCCCACGCGTCGCGGGCCGACATGCCGCCTTTCAAGGCCTCCAGCACAGTGCGCTCACCGTGGACTTTGTCCAGCGCGCCGGCGACCACGTCGTCGGCTATCTCACTGGGTACGACCACGATCCCGTCCAGGTCACCGAACAGCAGGTCGCCCGGCCTGACGGCAACTCCGCCACACACGATGGGTACGTCTCGCTGGACCGCCTCGCAGCGCCCTTGCGAATCCGTGGGCGCGGTCCCGCGCGCGAAAACTGGATATCCCAGATCGCGAACCAGAGCCACGTCCCGGCAGTAACCGTCGATGACCGCGCCCGTGGCGCCGCGATACTGCGCCGCGGTAGTAAGTAGCTCGCCCCAGAGAGCGGCGCGAGCCTCTCCGCATTGCGCGACGACCACGTCGCCGGGATTGAGGTCGTCCACCAGCCCGAACTCGACTTCATACGGACTCGCCGACGCGCTCTCGACATCCCGCACGAGCACCGTCCGCGCCGACCCGAACAGCCGTGCATCGGACCACAGAGGCGCGACGCTGCCGTCGAGCGACTGGTCAGGCCGACCCAGACTGTCAAGCACGTCGGCGAACACCGCTGAGTAGGCCTGCTCCAATATGCCGGCATAGTCGATCATACTGTCACGATACTCCCCGTTCGCCGATTTCTGTGACTACGTGATGGACCTGGGCTCTGAACCGCCCCCAGTTCTCCCATGGCTCCGCGAGCGCAAGAAGCGATTGGGCGGTCGACGCGACTTCGGCGCTCGTCGCGGGCCGCCATTCGGTGATCTGCTCCGACACGTCGGCCGGCACAGGTGGCTCGTCCACGTTGCGGATTCTGTACAAGTAGCTCTGGAATCTGTACAACCGGTCGCCTGACCGATACGTCACGCGCGCGACGCGCTCCGCCGGGGGAGCGGGGACGATACTCGCCTCCTCGCCCAGTTCCCGAGCGTAACCGTCGTCCGGAGATTCGCCGTCGGCAAGCTTGCCGGTTGGCAGGCGCCAGACGCCTCCGGGATAGAACGATTTCGTGTGCAGCCAAAGAGCGCCGTCAGAACGCTCCAGTAGCAACACCACTTCACCGTCGACGTCGACCAGCCTGTCAAGCTCATCGCCATCGACGAAGCCGATTTCAGCGTCGGCCGCCCAACCCCAATCGGAGTCGGGCGCAAGGTCTGGCCGCACCACGCAAATCCCCTCCATCCAAGCCGCTACACCGGACGCACATGAGGGTACAGGCGGTCGCTCATGCGGTCAACAGAGTAGGACGCCCCGATACATGCGGCAGGACGAATTGTCCGGTTCACGGGATTGTGTTACATTGCATCCGCGACCGATGCGGCAGCAGCCCCATTCGAACTCCCGTAGGATGGGCGATAACGGGTCCGGGCCATCGATCACGGAGCCAGGCTGCCGGCCACAGGGCAGACGGGGAGAGCGGGGCGAGGATTTACCGGTGGGGTCGTGGTTGACGTGGATTCGACTTCCCCAGATCCTCTGGCGCCTGATGTGGGACCGTAGGATGCCGCTCGGTCCAAAAGCGGCACTGGTGATCGCAATCGCTTACCTGCTCGTGCCCATGGGCATCATCCCCGACAGGGCGTTCGGCATCCTGGGCTATATCGACGATGCGGCGCTGCTCGCTCTGGCGACGGCGTGGTTTCTCATCCGAGCGCCGGAAGCGGCGGTACGTGACGCCGTCGACGGGCGCTGATCACGCATGCCTGACTATCGCGGGCACGTCACCGCGGGAGCGATGTCGTACGGCGTGCTTGCGTTCGCGGCCTACGGGGCCGCGCAGGGAGTACTCGTCGGGAGCGGCTCGCTCCTTGCGGAACGATGGTGGGAGATCCCCGCGCAGCTCGTCGTGGCCGTGCTGGCGGCACTTTGGCCTGACGTGGATATCACGAGCCGGGGCCGAAAGCTCTACTATCGCCTCTTCCTGGCGCTCGACGGGTATCTGATCCTGTCGGGCCGGTGGAAAGCGGCGGCCATCGTCGGGCTGGCGGCGATTGCGCTCAGTGTGGGGCGACATCGTGGGTGGACTCATCGCATGTGGGCCGCGATGCTTGTACCGGCGCCCATAGCCGTGATCCCGATATTCGTCGGGCCGGAAGGTTCGTTCAGCGGCACGATCTATGTAAACCACGCAGGTGCGGGGCTGCCCTACTACGCAGCGGCGGTGGTTGGATACGTAAGTCACCTGGCGGCCGACGGCATGCTCGGCAAGTCCGTCGGTCGCATATTCAATCTGCTACTTTCCCCGCTGAACAATGCCGGGAGTAGTGCGAGACGAGACCATGGAAGGGTCTGAAACCACTGCGCCGTTCGCACGTCCGGGCGCGGGATTTCAGCGGATCAAAGGAGGTAGCATGTACCCCATGCGGCGCAGCAGCACTCCCGAGCCCTCGTGGCGCTCGACGAGCCGCGCATACGTTGGCATCGCAGCGTTGATCCTGGCGGGATCCGCTCTCCTTTCCTGCGGCGAGACGACATCGAGAATCGACGGCACGATGTATGTTCCGGCAGGGCTGCGTGGCAGCGCGCAGTGGGGAGAGGTCTGGCTGGTACGTCACTACGACAGGCTGCGACGGGACCTGGCCGAACATGAGCGGCTCCTCGTCCTTTCGCTCCTGGGCAAAGACGCCGGATTCATGCGCAGCGAAGTCGACAATATCCTTCGGATCGGCGAACTCCGAGCGCAGGCGCGGGCGCTGCGGAACGGCGAGATACCCGTGAGGACCGTCTGGCCGAGCACACCGACGGTGACTCCGCTCACGTTAATCGACTCGCTCTTCGCATCGGTGACGATTCGTACGCGCCCCGCCTCGGCATCGGAGCAATCCGGGCTCGACCGAAAGCTGCGTGCGGTCCAGGATTCCGCCATCGTCGTTCGAGGACGAATGCAGCGGTCGGTGAGCGAACTCATGCGCCAGCGGGCCGATCAGAAGAGCCTCCTTCTGGAGGATGCCGACGCGAAGGCCGAACAACACCGGATTTCGAGTTCGCTCGTCAGGATGGACGGGCAGTACGCCATCGAGAACGTACCCGAGAGTGAGTTCGGCCTCTACGGACGATACGTCCTCATGCGGTGGTACGTGCTGTCGCCGGTCATCGTATCCGCCGGCGGCGTCCAACGCAACATCCCCCGTCTTCCCGGCGTCATCACCGAGTCGAAGGCGATCACCAGTCTGGACGCGCAGGTGAACCAGATCGAGCGGATGGAGCGCTGATCCAAGCCGCGGGATATCCACCTCAGCCTATGCCCGAGTGCCATTGGCACCCCGACCGAGACGCCGTGGCGCGCTGCGATACGTGCAAGCGCCACGTGTGCGACGCGTGCGCCACGAATGTTGCGCAACCGCCCGAAACATGCCGCATCTGCCCCGAGTGCCTTGCGTCGCTGGAACACCTCGTGGAGCGTGGGCTCGATCGAGCCGGAAGCGGAGTCCCCGCGCGACGGACCTGGGCCGGCGCCGCGGCAGGAGCCGCGGTTGGGCTGGCTATGTGGATCGGGGTATCGTTCGCAATCGATCCATCGTGGTACGTACCGACCCGGTGGATCGGCTCGCTCAGTTGCGCCGTCCTGAGCGCGTATCTCTCGGTGAAGATCAGCTCCGAATTCCGCGGGCCTCGCGTGACGGTCGCAAGCCTTACATGCACGGTCGTCGCCCTCGCCACGGGATACTACGTAACGACGAATATGCTCCTCTCGACGTATCTGCAGGCGAACCCCGACCTCTGGAGGGAATTCGTCGACGCAGGGCTTTCCACGATGAATCCGGGTTTCTGGCTCCCCGTCGGAAGTGTCCTCGGCATGGCGCCGCGCCTGGTGACGTGGATGGACTACGGCACGATCCTCGTGGCGCTCTACGCGACGTACGCGCTGACACATCGCAGGCGATTGTGGTCGGCGCGCAGACGCTGGTTCACCTGACGGATGGCTGTCTCGAAACATGCCGCCGCCGTTGCCCGAACACTCGGATGGCTCGCCCCGACTCCCGCGGAGATCGGCGTCGGGCTGTTGCTGGTCGGCCTTGTGTGGTGGGGCGCCATACCGCACTTCGAGCGATGGCGCGCCGCCCAGGTGCTGGAAGCTGAGCAGCAGACGATCATGAGTATCCGCGCGGCGCTCGTCGTCAACCATGCCTCCCGAGCGGGGTGCCCGGAGAGCCTGGACGAGTGCCCTGACGGCTCCTCAGCCGCGGAGTGCCCATTCTTCGGAAACGTTCTGGATAAGGCGGTATCGGAGCCCGGTTGGTCACGCCGTCTCGGTACGTATCGCGGTCCGTCGGGCGGGCACTACGTCTACGATCCTTCCGACTGCCAGATACGTCAGGTACCGGAGCCCGTGGACGAATCCTGATGCGGAGCGACAGTGCGCTCTTCGCCGGAGGTGTCAGCTACCCGATGTGACCTTCAGGATGCGGTAGTGCTTCGTCCCCGCGGGGACTGTGATCTTCACTTCGTCGCCCTGGCTATTGCCGACGAGACCTTTCCCAACCGGCGAACTCGTCGATATCATCCCGGCAGCGAAGTCCGACTCCGCCTCCGACACGAGCCGGTACGTGAGCTTGCGCCCCGACGTGACGTCCTCCAGCTCGACGGTGCGTCCGATAGCAACCTCTCCAGCGGGGAACTGCTGATCGTCAACGACCATCGCGCGCGACAACTGGTCCTGAATCCGCCCGATCTTCGATTCGAGGCGTGCCTGTTCCTCTTTCGCCGCATCGTACTCCGCGTTCTCGGACAGGTCGCCCTTGTCCCGTGCCTCGGCGATCTTCTGCTTGACTTTCGTGCGTTCCTTCGTCTTCAGCTCATGCAGCTCGGTCTCAAGCTTGTCACGGCCTTCGCGCGTCAGATAGATGCTCGCCATACCATGCCACTCCCTGGCGGTCACACCGGAAACGCATTCGAACCGGCGGCGTAGGGTAAAAAAAGAACGGACCGGCGGAGATGCTCACCGCCGCCCGAACGCTCGCAGACGCTCTGTACGGATGGACCATACCGACGCGCAACGTGCGCGCGCAGCCACCCGCGATGCCATAAAAGTGCTACGCGGCGCCGCCCCTGTCAAGAGCGGCGCCGCGCCACCGATTTCCATCGACTCACGCGCTGGGTCAGTCCTCAGTCGCCACGGGTGGGTTAACGTACCCGTGATACGCCTCGCCCACGTGTCCACCCACCGCATCGCCGGCATGCACGTAGACCCGATAGCCGAACGTGAGTCTTTCGCCAGCCTCGATCGACTGCGACCCATCCACGGACTTATCGCCGTAGAAATCGCCCAAGCCGTAAGGGTTCGCCGTCATTAGCCCGTAGTTGCGAACGTGCCAGTACGTCGGGAATCGATTGCTCGACGGGTGGTTGAAGACCGCCACGCCGACGAGGTGCCCGCCGTCGTCCAGCCCGGAGTAGTCGCACCAGACGGATCGCTTACCCCACGTCTCGGACTCGTTCGTCCCGCCCTCGGCGTTGACGATGATACCGGTCCTCGGCACGTCCATCGTCGTCGCGACTCGGACCGCGAGGATTCCGCCCTCCTTCGTGTCCCCGAATCTCACCGGACCCTCGGTCGCCGTGAACTCCACTTCCACGTCGATGATCCGGACGGACTTCGAGGCGGCGTAGAATGTGAACTTGCGGCGATCCTCGACGACCTTGCTGCCGATATTCGACACCCAGTCGTTCACCGTCTCAAGCACGCCTACGACCGGGCCACTCGAACTCACCAATATCTCGCGCTGGACCTGCCGACCGCAGTTCTTCTCCTCGGACCAGTTGTCGACGCCGTTCACGTCGCCGTGAGCGATCCAGATCGACTTATGGTGTTCGTGGTCCTCGGCCTCTCCCGGACGACCATCGGCGGGCCACCCGCGTGTCACGGATTGCCCGAACGGACCGATGACGGGATTGATGAACGGTCGGACCCACTTCGCGTCGCCGTGGTACTTGCCCAGCGTCTCGCCGTTGATCGCGATGTCCACGTCCCCGTTGGGCAGCGCGTCGAGCGTCACGCCGTTCGCTACGGGGTCGTCGCTGTACGTAACCTCGTATGTCTCGGTGGTGTTCCTCGGGAGCCTGGGCACGATGAATGTGAGCTGCTGCTCCCCGTCCGCCTCGCCGATCTCCGCCACGATGGGAGGCGGGAAGATGTCGTCCGAGCGCCTGTTCTCCCGCCACGGATTGAGCACGGCGGACTTCGCCCCACGAGGTACTGACGTTTTCACGGTAACAGGTGTGTAGTACCGATCATGGGGCCCTGCGGCTACAGTGATTTTCGTACTCATGGGGTCGCTGCTCCTTCGTCGCGCCGGTGGTGCGCGGGTCGAATCACGCCTATGTGCGGGCTTCCGGTAGCCCTCTGGTGAGATGCCTCAAAATGTAGGCCTGCGCGCGGTCGGGCACAACGGGAATTGGCGACGGACGGGAGTTGAGCTTCGGCTCGCGCAGGCGTATTCTTCATGCGATGTTGGGAAGCGGACCTTCCCGGCTGCGTCCCGCCTTCGCCTGACAGGCGCACGCGGATGCATGGCGCGCCGGAGGCCGTCCTTACCATGCGAGCCAAGAACGACACCACGCCGACGCGACTTCACCCCACGGCGCACACGGTGCGCCATCTCTCCCGTCGGTCAGGCCGCCCTCTCGCGATTGCCGCCACGCTCTGCGGCCCGGCCACCGCAGCTTGGCGATGCAATGCCGGATGCCCGCGGCGGCTCGGTAACGACGCATGTTCCGCCTCCTGACAGTGAAGCCGCGGGAACCCGTGGCATGAATGCTGTACACTGAGATGAGGTGAATGCATGGGTGATGTTTCGTTTGTCATCGTGGCCGTCCTCGCGGTAGTGATCGCAGGCGGTCTGGCTGCGTGGTATCTGCTCGCCCGACGCCCGACCAAACTGAATCCGCGACACGAGCGATTGGTCCAGGACCTTGCTCGCCTTCAGCGCGACAATGCGGCACGCGCCACGGAAGTCATCGCTCGAGCCCTCGTACGAGGCGGATTGATCCGCGACGCCGATCTCCAGCGCGTCGGCGAAGGATCGGCTTCCGCCGATCCCGCGGCGTCGGAAACTCGTCAGCGATCCCGCAGACCACGGTCCGGACAGCGGCAACGCGACCGCTCCGGCGGCGGCGGAGACCGGAGTCGCTCGGAGAGTGGCGGAAGGTCATCCGGACGTGGCTCATCGGGTGGCGGACGCCAGCAGCAGCGTGATGCCGGATCGGGTCAGCCCCGCGGAACCTCAGGCGACCAGACAAGAGACGGCGCCAGGAGCACCCAGTCGCGTGGCACGCCGAGCGAACCTGCGGCGAACAGCGAAAAGGACTCCCAGCAGGGAAACCAGCCGGAACAGGCGACCACGGCGAAGCGCCGGCGCAGACGCGGCGGACGATCGCGAGGCCGGTCGGGCCAGGCACAGCAAAGCGGCGAGGGGCAGCAGCCATCCGGCGGCGACCAGCAGCCAAGCTGAGCAGAGAAGCTGTGCAACCAGGCCCACACGAAGGCGCTTGAGGCACTATGGGGCAGATAGTCGGCATCGGCGTGGACGTAGTCGAAGTGGACCGGATAGCCGATATCATGCAGCGGTTCGGCGACCGATTTCTCGGCCGGATATTCACATCGGCGGAGATCGACTATTGCCTCGGCAGAGCGCGCCCGGAGGAGAATTTCGCGGCGCGCTTCGCCGCCAAGGAAGCCGTCCTGAAGGCGCTTGGGACGGGGTGGAACCATCAGACGAGCTTCCGCGAGATCGAAGTCGTGCGAGCCGAAGGCTCCGCACCGACGATCGAGTTGGGCAACCGCATGCGCCACCTCCTGCCATCGGGCGCGGCCCGAATCTGGCTCTCGATCTCACACGCGCGCATGTACGCCGTCGCGCAGGCCATAATCACGTGCGAGAACGGATCGGACCACGAACTCATGTGAGCGGGCAGCCCGATCAGCCCGTTCGTGCAGAGAGGAATCGAGATGATTAAGTCGATCAACTCCTGGTCGTTTCGCGACCCGAATGACGTCGCGCACAACGCCGCACTCGCCAAGCGGGCCGGATTCGAAGCCATCGAACTCGCACTGACCGAGGAAGACGGGCCGGTCAACTGGAAAAGCAGCGACTCCGATATCGCGGCGGTCAGGAGGATCGTCGAAGACGCGGGACTCCAGGTCGCGTCGCTGGCCATCGGCACCGGATGGAAATACGCGCTCTCCTCACCCGACGACGCCGTGGCAACCGCTGGCGCGGACTCGATCCGGTGCGGGCTCAACGCCGCCCGCGTACTCGGCACCGACGGCGTGCTCGTCGTGCCCGGCGCCGTGACGCCCGAGGTGTCCTACGACGAAGCCTACGACCGTACGATCGAGCGCCTCGGCGCGCTCAAGTCGGACGCCGAGCAGGCGGGTGTCGCGATCTGCATCGAGAACGTCTGGAACAAGTTCCATCTGAGCCCGATCGAGCTGCGCGACTACGTCGACACGTTCGATAGCGACGCGATGGGCGTCTACCTCGACGTCGGAAACATGCTGCTCTACGGATACCCCGAGCACTGGATCCGGATTCTCGGCAAACGCATCAAGAAGGTCCACTTCAAGGATTTCCGCGCATCGGTGGGCAACGCCGGTGGCTTCGTCGGGCTGCTCGAAGGCGACGTGAACTGGCCGGTCGTCATCGACGCGTTCGACGAGATCGGCTATGACGGTCCCGCGTCCGTCGAGATCGGGCCGTACGAACACTACTGGGAGGCGTCGGTCCACGTGATATCGTTGCAGATGGACTTCATCCTGCGTCGACGCGCTTCGTAGAATACTCGTCCGCCGACGTGCGTCGACGCGCTTCGTAGAATACTCGTCCGCCGACGTGCGTCGACGCGCTTCGTAGAATACTCGTCCGCCGACGTGCGTCGACGCGCTGTGGATCCACTCGACAGGCGGCGTACGCCGACCGCCTGGCAGCTACGTACGGGCCGGGCTGCGTGGCCCGGCACTGCAATGCTTGTGTGCCGCTGTGCCCGACGCCGGATCATCGGGCACAGTGGAGGTGTAGCCTCGCGCTTTCGGGAGATGCTGGTGTCGAGGATCATGGCTCAGCGCGTGGTCGCATGCGCGGCTGTTGTCGTCGCGGGGACGATGGCGTGGGGATGCTCCTCGCGGGAAGCTGCGCCGCCTGATTCGCCGGCAGTCGGGGCACCCCCTTCCGGCGACGAAATATCCCGCCCCGACATCCACCGGGAGAGCATGGCGAGCCCTCCGGCCGCCGCCCGAGACAGCGTCACGGCCGTATCGATGCGGAACGTTCACTACCGCGTCGACGACTCCCTCGCGCTGGACATCCGGCACCTGACGGGATCGCTCGCGCCACGGCTCGGAGCGCAGGTCGTCAACTTCGACGATCCCCATTCGTTCGAACTCCGGATCGTGAGCGCGTCGATCGCCCTCTCCATGCCCAGCCTCGAACGCCTGTTGAACGGCTACGTCCTGAACTACGAAGGCTCGCCACTGAGCGATCTGCGTTTCTCCACGCGCGATACGACTCTCGTGCAGACAGGCGTCCTCCACAAGGTCATCGATATCCCGTTCGATATGGTGGGCGCCGTCTCCGCGACGCACGACGGGCGCGTTCGCATCACTCCGGTGGAGATGACGGTGGGTTCGCTGCCCGGAGTGGGCCTGCTGGCGGCGCTTGGCATCGAACTCGTCGACCTGCTGGATCTGTCCGGCGCCCACGGGGCGGTCGCGGTTGAGAACGACCTGCTGCTGAACCCCGCGCAGACGATCCCCTTTCCGGCGATCGTCGGACGAGTGACACGGGCCCGTATCGAGGAAGGCGCCCTCGTACTCACGTTCGGAACGGGGCGCGACGGTGGCGATGTCCTCAGGACCAACGGAGACTCAGTCGCGAATTTCATGCACTACACCAGCGGAGTGCTGCGATTCGGTCGCCTCTACATGGTGAACGCGGACCTGCGAATCGTCGACAACGACGAATCGGACCCGTTCGACTTCTTCCTCACACGGTACCAGAAGCAGCTCACCGCTGGGTATTCAAGGAACCTGCCCAACGGGGGCCTCACCGCCTGGTTCCCCGACTACGCGGATCTGGAGAGCGTCGACGGGCCACACTCGGATTCGCCCTGATACGGATGCGGGGAGAACGACGTCCAGCGTCGAGGAGAACGTGACATGTCGGAACGCGTTGTCGCCAATAAAAAGCCCGCGGTCGTCGAACTGGAGCCCGGCACGTACTACTGGTGCCGATGCGGCCGTTCGAAGAATCAGCCGTTCTGCGACGGATCGCACGAGGTGACGGATTTCGAACCGCAGGACTTCGAGATCACGGAGCGCAAGCGCGTGGCGCTCTGCCGGTGCAAGCAGACCGGCAACGAGCCATTCTGCGACGGGACTCACTCAGGGCTGTAGCTTGACTAGAGCCGGTAGTTCAGCACAGCATCCCGCATGGCGAGGAAATTCTCCAGCGGGACGACGTGTTGGAGTTCCGTGCTCGACCCGACCATGATCTGCCCTTCTGAGTCTTCGATAGCCTTCACCGTGGCGTCGCGCACCTCGTCGGGAGTCCCGAACGGCAGGAGCGCGCTCACGTCGATGGCCCCGGCGAAGACGAGCTTCGGGTATCGCCGATGCAGCTCGGCGACATCCATCCCGGCCGCTACCTCGATGGGGTTCAGCACGTCGATTCCGGCCTCAACGAGGTCGTCCATGATGGGCATGAGATCGCCGTCTGAATGGAAATTCACGATGATGCCACGGCGATGGTACGCGTCCATGATCGGCTTGAACCGTGGCATGTAGTGCTCGCGGAACCACGCCGGGCTGAGCAGCGGGCCACTCTTGAACGCGATATCGTCACCGCTGAACACCGCGACGATGCCGTGATCCTCGGGAAGATGCTCGATCCACGCTACCGCCTGGACCATGTTGCGCTCCAGCTGCGCGTCGATCACTTCCGGACAGTCGGCCAGGTAGTAGCAGAAATGCTCCAGCCCGACCTCGCCGTACATCCCCATCAGGCCCAGCCCGGGGCCGCCTGAGAAGTAGAAGAAGTCGTCGCCGAGCCGAGTCGAGGTTTCGCGGTACACGCGAAGGTGATTCGCGATTCGTGCATCGTCGTCCTCGGTCCACGTATCCCACGGACCGTCAAGGGACTTCTGCTTCGCGGCAGCGTATGCCTCCGACGACCCGGGCGGCACTCGCTCGGTCCACTGCGTCCAGCGATGGACGACGCGGCGGCGTCCGTCCTCAAGTTGGCCCTCCCACTCCTCGTCCGGCATCCGGACGCTACGAGTAGTATCCACGGCGAGCGGGAAGATCTCGTAGAGCAGTTCGGGCGCATTCTCGACCGTCAGCTCACGACCGGCGAAGTGCCGGACCACGGCGTCGTTGCGTATCAACTCGTAGAGAGGTATACGGTCCGGTTTGCGGCCGTGCATGACGTCGAGTACGCGCTGTCGTGAACCTTGCACCAGGTGCTCCTTCTTTGCTGCCGTCAGGAGGGTAGCTCGAACATGTCTTCGGTGATCCAGTAACCGCGTATCTGCGCCATGGGTGCGTCGTCATTGATGTAGTTCACGATGAAGGCGCGTCCGTCGGGCAGGTTAACCCACCCGGTGTAGCCGCCATCGCGCCGCGGGCTGCGGTCGTGGTCCAGTGGCAGCAGAACGCCGGTCTGTTTCTGCGCGTCACGCATGAGAGCGCTCTCGATGGGCTCGCGGAAGGCGAACGTATTCTGCGCCCACGTCGCCGTCCCGCCGATTGTCTGTCGATACGTGATGAGCACGTTGCCGCTGGGAAGCAGGCCGGCCACCGCGCGATGTCCGCCCGCCATGAGTGTCGGCGCTATCTCGCCCCAAGTCTCGCCATCGTCCGTGCTGATCGACTTGTACATCGGGAGTCCGATCATCGAGTTCTCGCGCAGGTAGCAGACTAGCTCACCACCGGGCAACCTGATGATCGACGCTTCGCAGAGGTCGAGATCGTCGCTCGCGGCGATGGTGACGCGATCGCTCCACGTCACGCCGCCGTCATCCGAGTATGCGACGGTCTGCGCCAGACGCTTGGTCTCGCCGCTACGCCAGTGCGTGGCAAGAAGCAGCCGTCCCGACGGCAGTTCGCAGATTCGGTCCGGCACAATCCCAGGAATGCCGGTATCGTGGGGGCCGTCCCACGCACCGTCGCCGGTCTGCCACCAGATCAACGTCGTGGAACCGTCGTCCTCGTGTCCAACGTCGACCGGGAAGAGGTCACACAGGATGTAGACGCGGCCGTCGCCCAGGACGCCCACACGCGGACAGTTCCACTTGTCGAGCCCGGTGCTGTCGCGACGCGTCTCCGCGAGCACGTTCCGTTCGCCCCACGTCGTACCGCTGTCGGCCGATGTCCGCCAAACGAGCGTCGTGAAATCGTTCCCCACGTGGCTGTCGCTCTCGCGATAGACGCACAGCAGGGAGCCGTCGTTAAGCAGGGCGATGTCGGGAAAACACTCATACACGTCGTCGTTACGTGATACCGTGACGCGATCTGACGGAAACGGCGAACTCATCGTGCAACTTCCCTCTGGTTGGAGACATTGTGCGCGAACACGCGAATGTATCAAGCCGGAGAACGGGGATCAACGCGAGACGAACGGGTCCATACAGCAGAAGAGGCGGCGCGCCGGCGCGGTCATCGGCCCCGGGCCAGCGCGCTGAGCATGTGCGCTCGACCATCCTCGGCCTCCGGGCGCGGCAGGCCGCCCGCTTCCAGCGTCTCGTCGTCGAGCGCCTGAAGCCGGTCGTAGAACGCGAGAGCGGCGTTCACGAGCCGCTCCGTGTCGAGCCCCTCGTTGACGAGGTCGAACAGGAGGTCTTCCGCGCGCGAGTAGTCGCCCACCACCTCCGCCCACCCAGCGAACGCAACACGTTCATCCCAGGATAGCCCATCAGCATCAAGCCCCGTCGCTATCACCCGTGCGCGGCGCATCGCATCGCCGTCGAGGGCGTCCGGGTCGCTGGCGAGCACGCCGGCGAAGAGATCGAGAGCCTTCACGGCATTCGCTGTCGCCCGGGACGCCTCGCCCGCCTGACGGTACATGCCCGCGGATTCCTCCAACGCCCGCGCCGCGATGAGCAGACGCTCCGGGGTGCGGAGCGTCTTGCGCAGCGACTTGCTGTCGAGCAGCTCGAGCATCGCGCCGTCGATGCCGATGAGACGACCGGTCTCAGCGCGGACAACTTCGAGCGCCTCCTGGAAGCGCCGCTGGTCAACGAGGCCCAGCGCCCGAACAACCATCCGAGAGAACTCGTCGATCAGGCGCATGATGTAGTCGTTCCGTATCACCGCGCGACCTCATCTGAGTTCAAACGACCGTTCACGGTGCGCATCAGCCCCTCGGACGCGTGGCCCACTGCCATGCGCGCACCGCGAAGTACCCTCCCGCGGCGAAGAGCGCGGCGAGGGCGCTGACGGAGAGGTCGGTCGGATACGAGACGACGATGCCAAGCAACCCGGCTCCCATGGCGAACGCAAAAGAGAGCAGAATCGCTCCACGCACGGAACTGGCGAGCCTGAGCGCGGTCGCCGCGGGCGCGCTCAGCATCGCGAAGACGAGTATCGCGCCGACGCTCTTCACCAGAATCGCCGAAGAAAGCCCGATGAGCGCGAACAGCAGGTAGTTGTACCGGGTAGCGCGTATGCCGAATGCCTTCGCGCCGTCCATGTCGAACGTCACGAACAGGAACTCGCGGCGAAACAGGCCGAACGCCGCCGCGACCACCAGCGTCATGCCCCCGAGCAGCTTAAGCTCGCTCGGCGTGACGAGCAGCAGATCGCCCATCAGCAGACCCCAGACGCGGCTCGCCGACTCGGGCACGAGCGAGATCAGCAGCACCGCGATGGCCATCGCCAGCGCGAATCCGACGCCCACGGCGATGTCGACGTCGGCGGCAAGGCCGCGACCGCTCGCGTGTCCGGCCAAGAGCGCGAGCACCACGGCGAACGCCGCGCCGCCCACGAGTGGGTCCACGCCGGACATTACGCCATGGGCTTCCAGTACGATGACGAGCGCCGCGCCACCCAGGGCGGCATGGCTCGCGCCGGTGACGAGGAACGTCGAGTTGCGGAATCCCGCGAACGCCCCGCTGAGAGCGGCGTTCACCGACGTGAGGAACACTCCCACAGTCGCGCGCAAGACGAACGGCGACGCGAGATACTCGGCGAACTCACCCATGGACATCTTCCATCAGCGGGTGACTGAATCCCTCTTCGCAGATGATCACCGGAACGGTAGCTCCGAACGCCCGCTGGAGTGGCTCCGGGCGCAGAACGTCATTCGGCGCGCCAATCGATATCACGCGACGGTTCATCAGCAGCACAGCGTCTACGAAGTGGACGATCGCGTTGACGTTGTGCACGACGGTGATAACCGTCATGCCCTCGGACTGCACGAGCCGGTGGAGAAGCTCCGCGGTGGACTGCTGGCTCGCGATATCCATGGCGGAGAACGGTTCATCGAGTATGAGCACATCCGGATCGACAGCGAGCGCACGCGCAATCAGCACGCGCTGCCGCTGCCCGCCGCTCAGACTTCCGTAGCGTTGGTTCGCGATATCCGCGAGCCCGACCGCGTCTAACGCCCGCACGGTGCGGCTTCGGACGTCCGACCGGGAGAGGCGGCCGCCAGTGCGGGCGGCCACGCCAAGCTCGACAATATCGCGGCTGCGTACAGGAAGTCGGGAGTTGATGGACTCATACTGCGGCACATAGCCGACGAGTCGCTGTACGACGTCCGGCGCCGCCACGGGGTCGTGACCCATGAGGCTTATCCGGCCCGCGGAGGGGGCGATCAGCCCCATCATCAGGCGGAGCAGCGTCGTCTTGCCCGACCCGTTCGGCCCCATCACGGCGGTGAACGTTCCGGCGCCGAGCTGGAACGTCAACGACGCCAGCGCCTCGATGGGTGGGTTGTGGAACACAAATCCCACGTCCCGGGCTTCGACTGCCGGTGCCTCGACGTGTGCGGTGGTCATCCCGCGAGTTCCCCCGAGTTCCGTTTCGCGATCCACCACGCCGCCACGGCGAGCGCCGCGACGATGGCCGCCAGCGAAAGATACTCGGTCGAATCGGCTTCGTCGGCCTCCGGGTCCAGGTGCGACGTGTCAATATGCTCCGTAAGTGCCTCCGCGTTGGCCCGGGCCTGCGCAACGTACGAGCCTGTGCCTCCACGACCGGCACCGGTCGCCCCCGACAGGAAGTGCACGTATCGCACGGGCGCGCCGGTATCACGGCTGAGCTGCTCCGCGATCATCCCGGGTTTCGCCTGGCGCATGCTCAGTGGGCAAACGATCGACGTGGCACGGCCCGAACGGAGCATCCCGGCGATCTGCTCAAGCCGCCTTCCGCCGACGTAACCCGCACCCTCGGCGAGAAGCACGTGCTCCACCACCAGTCCGACGTTCGAGCAGATGTACGCGACGCCCGGCACCGAGGCGATCACGGTGTCCCCAAACGCCTCAACATCACGCGCGAGCCCGAGCCCGAATTCCGACGCCGCCGCCAGCTCGTCGGCGAACGCCCGGAGACGCGCCCGCACCTGCACGGAGTCCTCCCCCGCGCCAATCAATGCGTCCGCCACCGCATGTGCAATCGCGGCGGCATTGGTGTGATCGAGCCAGAAACCATGCTGATTCGCCGGATTGTCCGGAAAGTCGAGAAGGCGCGCGCCGTGGCGTTCGTAGTCCGGCCAGTGGACGACGCAGTCGGGATCGACACCTTCGATCAGGTTGGCCTCGAACGCGAGAAACGACGAATTCGCCAGTACGACCAGATCGGCGCCGTCGATTCGGCGAACGTCATCGGCGGCTGCGCTGAACCCATGCGGATCGCTTCCCGACGGCATTACGGCATGAGTCCGAACGTCCGCCCCACCGACGGCCTGCACGATCGGTTCGATATCGGACAACGTGACGACGACCTCGATAGCGGAGGCGCTCGTGGCCATCGCGGCGACGGCAAGGGCTGCGTGACGAAGCATGGTACCGGCCTTCATCTGTCGTTGTAGCTCTCTACGCGCGAGGGGTGTTCGTGCTCTCGACAAGCCAGTCGAGGTAGGCGGGCAGGCCATCGACAATCGGAATTGCGATCAGCTCGGGAACGTCATAGGGGTGCAGCTCCGACCACATCCGCCGCAGGTCATCGAACCATTCGCGCGTCGTCTTGATGATGGCGATCGCTTCGCGCGCTTCCTCTACGCGGCCCTGCCATCGATAGATGGACCGTGCGCCCGGCACGACAGTCACGCAGGCCGCCAGTCCCGCCTCAACGACGCTTCTTCCGAGGTCCGCGAGCTGGTCCTCGTTCTCGGCGGTCGCCAGCACCACGACTGGCGCGTGCTCGCTCTCTCTTGCCTTGTTCATCCTGTTTCCTAATGGCGGCGACTATCGCGCGGAATCCACCGTCGGCGCTGAGTTTCTTGAGCGCTTCGTGCTGGTAGATGATGTTCGGATCACGCAGACCTCGCTCGCCGGCTGTGCGAAGCGCGCTGAGCGCTCCCGCTCGATCTCCCGCGGTTGCATGGGCGTTCGCGAGCCAGACCAGCGCGTCGAGGTTGTCCGGCTGATCGCGCACCGCGACCTGGAGCCGCTCGATCGCGTCCGCCGTCCGTCCCGCTCGAATCGCGGCAACGCCGGAGAGGAACCTCACACCCGGATCATGTGTCACCGCGACCAACCGATCATACGCCGCGAGAGCATCCACGGGCCGGCCGTCGTCAAGGTTCACCGACGCGAGGAGCAGCAGGGCATCGGTGTTTCCGGGATCGACGTTCAAAGCCCCCATGAGCGCCCGCCGCGCGTCGCGGTATCGACGCATGTCGTAACATGCGCGCCCGAGCCGGGTGAGCACGCCTGCGTCGTCCGGGCGTTCGCGCCGGACTCGATCCAGCGCTTGTCGACGGTGATCGGGCGTGCCCGGATCGTCGAAGCTCGGGAAGGCGGCGGGAACCCAACGCTGCCACGGCAGTTCGGCCAGCTCCCGCCTGAGCTGTCGCGGCCCGAAGCAGATCGCCGAGCGTTGCTTACCCTCAACCCGACCGGCGAGTTCGCGCTGCAGCCGCCGGACAACGCTCGCCTTGCGGTTCGGCGGAACGACCACCGGCACGTACCCAACGATCAGATCCGAACCGACGAGGAATACCGGCTCCGATGCGACGCCGTCGTGCCCACAATCGGGGCAACGAACGGTGTTGAAGCGCCCGCGGGTCAGGTCGTTCCCAACCTCCGGCGAGCACGGCACGTCGACCCGGCGCTCAATATCCGGCTCAAATGCGCCGTCGCAGACAGGACATCGGTAGTACGTATCGTCGCGTGGCATCCGTCAGATCAACCGGCTACTGTCGCCGCTGCGTGGGGCTCGACTGTCTCGCCCCACCCCGTCGCCGCGCGAACATGGTCTGCGTTGAGCGCGATCTCGTCCCGGTCACGCTGGAAATACCCTACGTCGACGACGTCGTGCGGCTTGATATGGTCGAACGCGTGCTGAAATGCATCGCGCACCATCTCCTGGTTCGCGCATTTTCGCCCAGCGGCGAGGATCTTGAAGTAGATACACTGGCGAGGGGTCTGCCGTATGAAGTCGAGCATGCGGTCGCGGTCGGCGTCGTCATATATCTCGACGCCCATCTTCCCACCGGCGAGAGCGCTATCGCGGTCCACCCGGCTCAGGTTGTACGCACACGTCATGTAGAAGTCGACCGGCCATCCGCGATCCTCGATGTAGGCAAGCGCCTCGGGCATGTGAGACCCGACGCCCGCGAGGATGCCTCGATCCCGTATCTCCTTCAGAATGCCCTCGATCTCGTCGATCTTCCCGCTCTTCCACAACGAATCGGTCCGTGACCCGTGATGGTAGATCGCGATCGGGTCATGCTCGGCAATGGCGCGGATGTTATCCGGAACATCTCCGCCGCCCCACTCGCTTGCGGACTGTACGATCCAGTGCATCGTCCCGCCGGCATCACGATAGCGGTCCACCCAGTCCATCACGATCTGATCGCCGCGCGACTGCATCGCCGTGACGCCCTGCCGCTCGGCGTCGAACCACGACTCCAGTACGTGCTCGGTCGTGAAGTAGTCTCCCATCCACCGGCTGTACTCGTTGGAGAGGTGCGAGTTCCCACGTATCGGGTTTCCGCCGACGACGAGCCGTGATATCTCATGATTACCGAACGGTACCTGGGGCAAGAACACTGCGGCCTCCTTCTGGGCTGTCGCCAAAGTGTAACGATCCGGCCCTTCCGTCCCCACCTCCGACCGAACGGGATGGGGGTCGGGCTGCCCTTCACGGCGATTGTGCAGTACACTGTGACGGAACACCGGCTCGAAACAGACACAGCCCACCGTCGGAGTGGCGATGACCGCTCGAATCATGCGCGCCTCACGCTGCTGCTTGCTCGCCGCCGGCCTGCCGATTGTGGCGTCGTGCGCGAAGCCCGCCGTACCGCCCTCGGTCGCGGTGGGAGATCTCGACGGCACGCCGCTCCGCACGATCGCTGTGGCGCTCGACGCCGGCATACAGGGACGCGTGAGGGCGGATCGCATCATGGCAGCGACGCTCCTCGTCCTGCGAAGTCGAGGCTACCGGCCCGTGGTCCTTCCCGTCGGCTCACGCACGTTCGACGCGGCGCGCGCCACCAACGCCGACGGACTCCTCGCCATCGTCACGGAGCTTTCGTGGGAGGAGGTTGCGATGTACCGCGGGTCGCCGAGATACCTGGCCCGCGTGGACGTGCCTCACGCCGATGTATCCGCGACGCTCTACCGCGTTCACGACGGAGCGCCGCTCATCCGGGGAGCCTTCTCGAAAGCCAGCATCGACGTGCCGCCGCGGGAGAGTTCGCAGAGCCTCTTCATCGTCCGGTCGGACGCGCACATCGACGACGAGTGGACCCTCCTGACACGCGGTCTGAGAACGTCGTTGGGCGCGCTCCGACCACGCGAATCATGCACCACCGACGCGATTCGGCGCGTGCGGGTGGTCGTCGTCGCGGACGAGGAGCATCGGCTCGACGACGTATGGGCGCTGCGCGCCTCCGAGGCTATCGCCACCGCCTCACGCATGCTGTGCGACGAGTTCGGCATCGCGCTGAGCGTCGTCGGCACGTCGGAGTGGATATCGTCCAACACGCAGACGTCCGTCGAGAGTCACTTACAGTCGATGTGGCGCCAAACGGACGCCGATAGCACGGATATCGTCATCGGACTGACTGGACAGCCTGCAGTCGCTGGTTCGGACGGCGAGGTGGCTGTCGCCGCGTCCGAGCCGTTCGGCAGGGCGGTACTGATCCTGCCCGCTCTGGTCGACGAGGTCTCCGGGGAGCTGAGTCACGCCGTGACGGGGGCGCTCGTCGCGCAAGAGGTCGCGAGGCTGTTCGGCGTACCGCGGACGGTGGCGCCGACGTCGCGAGCAATCGGCGACCGCGCCGTCGACTGGGCGGAACGGGACCGGCGCGCCGCGAATGTGGTGTCGCTGACGCGATCCCGATCCTTCCGTCCGGACGCTGTCGAGCGACTGCCGCTCGACAGCCTGATGGCGGCGTACGCACCCTACGGTACAGCCGCACGCCCGTACCTGGATGCACTCGACCCGCCTGCTCGATGACGCTGTTCCGGCCTACTCTCCGACGAGATGCCGTCTGAGAAACATCGCGGTAGCCGCGCGCCACGCATCCCGATTCGCCTTCTTACGGAAGCCGTGTCCCTCGTCCTGCGCGAGGAAATACCAGACATCGCCACCGTTTCCGCGAACCACCTCGACCATCTGCTCGGCCTCGCTCGCCGGAACGCGCGGGTCGTTCAACCCCTGCCCGATCAGAAGGGGCTTCGTGATGCGATGCGCATTCGTCGTCGGCGAAATGCCGATCAGGAACTCGCGCATCTCGGGGTCGCGCTCATCTCCGTACTCGACGCGGCGCAGGTCCTGCCGGTACTCGCGAGTGTTCTCGAGAAACGTCACGAAGTTCGAGATACCCACCGCGCTGATGCCTGCGCGCAGTCGGTCGTTGTAGATCGTCATGCACGCAAGCGACATGTAGCCACCGTACGATCCACCGCTCACGGCAACACGGCTCGCATCCAGGTCCGGCTGCTCCTCGATCCAGTCGAGCAGCGCGCCGATGTCTCGCACCGATTCCTCGCGCAGGCGACCGTTATCCAGCTTGAGGTACGTCTTGCCGTAGCCCGATGATCCTCGAACGTTCGGCTCGATGATCACGACGCCGAGCTGATTGACGAGGAACTGGCTGTGGGTGCTGAAATACGGCTGCGCCTGCGACTCCGGGCCGCCGTGCATCTCGATCAGCACAGGATACGGGCCGTCTCCGGCGATGTCCGGCATCGGACGATACACAAACGCCGGAATCGTCCGGGGGGCGCCATCCGCCTCGTCGAACGTCTCGTACCGAACGAGTTCGGGCACCGAGAATCGCTCGGTATTCAGGCCGCCGACCTCGCTCTCGGTCCAACGCACGAGTTCGCCGCTCGCGCAGTCGAACGTGTACGTATCGCCGGGAGTGCGCGGCGTATTGAAAACCATTGCCAGGCGCGAACCGCCGGGCTCAAACATGAGGCGGTAGATCTGACCGATGGGAAGCGATGGCAGATCGAGTTCGCCGCCAGCCACGGGATCGAGAACATGCAGCGTGCTGATGCCGTCCTCATTCGCGACGAACGCGACGTAGCTGCCATCGGTCGAGAGCGCGAACTCCTCGATGTCCCACGGTATATCGCTCGTGAGCGCCGTTGTCTCGCCGGTTTCGAGGTCGTAGTAGCGAAGGCTCTTCACCTCGCTGCCCTGGTCGTTCGTGAAATAGACGCCGCGTCCGTCGCGCGAGAATTTCGCGCTCCCGTATCCAACGGGCTCCTCGGACGCGTTCACTTCGGCGAGTTCACCCGTCGCGGGATCGAGGACATAGAGGTATTCCTCGGTGATCGACACGTAGCGCCCGACGAGAAGCTTTGCGTCATCCGGCGACCAGTCCGCGGCGTACCACGTGCCCTCGCGCTCCAGCACGGGCGTCGATACCGACGGATTCGCCGCGCTCGCGACGTGAACATCCCAGTCGCGCCCGTTGCGACGAGTCGTGTAGAACGCGAAACGGTCGCCGGCATTCGACCAGATCACGCCGCCGTTACGCCCTTCGCCATGGGTGATCTGCTCAATCGCTCCCTCGCCGAGGTCGTACGCGAAAAGGTGATACTGTTCCGAGCCGCCAACATCCTTCTGGAAGAGAAACGTGTTCACGTCCGGGTCCGGCGACGCATCGGCGTTCGAGACGGTCTCTTCGAAGAATGTGAGCTGCTGGCGAGCGCCACCCGGCTCGGCGACGCGGTGAATCTGATACGTCTCGCCGAATCGCGTCGTGATGAGGAGCCCGCGCCCATCGGGCAGCCAGCTCCGAACGGATGCCACGCGGGCGTTGCCGTACCGATTGAGCGCCTCGGAGACCGATTCGGGAGTCTCGGGTATGTTCTCAAGGATCAGGCTGCCTCGTTCCACGCGTTCGACGTCGGTGGCGAGCGCGATGCCGGCAAGCGACAGCGTCAGCAGGGCGGATGAGAGGATGCGGGCGGTACGTGTCACGGGAAGTCTCCTGCGGATTCGGTTCAGTCTCGGGCGATCTCGGTCATGGGTTCGCGAGCGGCGACATCGCTGGCGCGGACAGACCGCTGCCCCCATGGTAGGACGACAGCGTGGGCACGGTTGTTGCAGAACGACGCACAGTGCGTCTGTCGCCTGCGAGACGCCTCGCGCCCCACCGTGGAATCGCCGTCAGCCGGCGCTCCGAATGGGATGAAGGTCGTCGTACCCGCCCTTCGGGAAGTTCTCAAGGGTAAGATCGTTGCGGACATAGTGCCAGGCGGTGCTGTAGCGTGTGCGATCGCTGTGGTTCCGATGCGCCGCGTGGAGCAGGTTCGCGCTGAAAAGCACGACGGTGCCGGCCGGGCATTCGACATCGATCGCGTCGGCGTCGGCAACATCCGCCCAGTGACCGTGCCCGTAGACGCCGGGCCTGCTGCGATGCTCCACTATCGCGCCGTGGCGATGGCTTCCCGGCACGATGCGCAGACAACCATTCCCCCGGTCGGTGTCCTCAAGGTAGATGCCGCACGTCACGATCTCGTCGTCGCCCTGAAGAGTGCCGTCGGTCTTCGTACCGAAGTAGTAGTTGTCCTGATGCCAGTCCGTGGACGTGCCACCTCGCGGCAACATCGGGAAGAACTTCGTCCCGAAGCAGTCCATCCCATCGCCGATCAGCGACGCGACCTTGTCGGTGATCGCCGGTTCGCGAGCGAGGTCGAGCAGCCTCGGCTCGACTGCACACACGCCCTGAACCTTGTGGAGCATCCCGGGGACCGGGGCATTGTCGTCGTCGTAGTGCAAGGCGAAATGGCCGGATTCCTCGGTCATCGACTCTGCCCGGCGGACAAGCTCGTCGAGCACAGACGTGTAGTGCGCGAGCTTCTCACCGCGGATGAGCGCGTCGAAACGCAGGTAGCCGTCGCGGCGAAACCGGCCAACCTGGTCGTCCGTCAGAGTACTCGATGTGACGCTGTCAGTAACCATCGTAGAGCGTGTTCCTTCGTATCCGGCGGCTGCTATCGGGGAAACGACCATCGAAGGAAACTGTCGCCAGGTGGCTTGTCAAGATAGCGCGGCTCCGGCCATACGACGAGAGGCCCACCGCAATGGCGTAACAAGACGTATATTCAGTCGAAGGGCGACTTGCCGCCGCTCACCCTCCTGCCACAAGGAGACTACCATGAAAAACGCGCTGGCCATTGGCGCGATGTGCGCCTGCGTGACCTAACTCGACCGCGTTCGGCATCGACGTAGCCGGCACGATCGGCACTACCATCTGGGCACCCGACAGCAGCCCGTTCCACGTCACCGCGCCCTGCACCGTCGCTACGGGCGCGACACTTACCATCGAGCCGGGCGTGGACGTGGTCTTCGACGGTGATTTCCCCCTCATCGTCCATGGGGCCGTTCGAGCCACCGGCACCCAGGTGGACAGCATCCGATTCCTTCCCGCCGACACAGTATCGCGATGGGGTGGGATTCGCATGAGCGGCGGGGATTCCTCCGCGTTCGCGTTCGTGCGCGTCGAGCACGCGTACTCGAGGCCATACGACCACCAGTACTCGTTCGACGCGCGTTGCGGCGGGGCGTTTGCTGTTTTCGGATCGCGCCTGAGTGTCTCCGATGCCATCATACGCGACTGCGGCGCGGGAATCCTGGGGGCGGCGCTCTACGCAACCGATTCGGCGCTCGTCAGGTTCTCCGACGTCCGCATGTCCCGAAACCGCAGCGAGGTCGATTTCGGCGGACCGCCGATCTACGTGCGAATGGCATCCGACCTCGAACTCGTGGACTGCGTGGTCACCAAGAGCATGGGCGGGGTTTCCGCCGAGGGCGCGCGACGTGTTCGCATGGTGAGATGCTCTGTCCGGGATAACGTCTTCGGTGGTCGAAGCGGAGTAGGTGTCCGGTTCAGCGGAGATCACCCCGACACCGGCCTCCTCGAACTCGTGGACTGCGTCGTAAGCGGCAACGGACCCGATTACCACGACCGCGGCGGTATCGTCGTCTTCAACGCGGATGCCTGGATCATCGATTGCACGATCTCCGGAAATCGCTCCACCGGACGTGGCGGGGGCATATTCCTCGGCGGCTCCTCGTCGTTCGGAGGCTCGTACGGCCTGCCCCGTCGAGCCGCGCTCATCGAGGGGTGCGTGATCACCGGCAACGAGGCCCGATTCGGCGGTGGTGTCTACCTCGCATCGACGGTGGATGCGGACATACGCAACACCACGATTGCGGACAACGTTGCCACCGATCGCGGCGCGGATCTCATGGACTCCGGCGGCCGCGTCACGATCGAGAACAGCATTATCTGGAACTCGGTCGCGGATTCATCCCTCGCCCGCTCCGTGGCGGACACGTGGCGCTGGCCGGGAAGCCGGCCCGTGATGACGCTATCCTATTGCGACATCACCGAGGGCGCGCCCGGTCCGGGCAACATCAGCGCAGACCCGCTCTTCACCCAGCCGGGCACGGGCGACTTCTCTCTCACCGACGGATCGCCGTGCATCGATGCAGGCAGCCCGTACGACCTGGATGTCGACGCCTCGCGCGCCGATATGGGCGCCTTCGGCGGAGGCGGCGGACACCCGCAGATCCCGCGCGTCGCCGTCACCGACACGTCGCTCGACGTCACACAGGGCGAAGACGCCGGTCTCATCGTCCACAACACCGGTTGGGCGGAGCTGATGGTGACCGGGCTGGACATGCCGGCGAACGTTTCATATCCAATGTTTGCCCACATGAACATCGCGCCGGGGGATTCCCTGCCGATCATCCTTACGTACACCGGCGACGAGGATATCTACGACACGCCCGCGGCGGTGCATACCAACGACCCTCACAACCCGACCGTTGCGCTGAAGCTCGACCTGGTCACGGGAACCCCGGTGCAGGGCGATCTATCCGGAACGTGGAATGCCGCAGGCAGCCCATACCGTGTCATCGGGCCGGTGCAGGTAGGCGCGGAGTCAGCGTTGAGCATCGAGCCCGGCGTGGATGTGCTGTTCGATGAGGACGTTCAGTTCGTCGTCACCGGCACGCTCGTGGTC
>CAZEAI010000060.1:0-29444 GCA_964510105.1 uncultured bacterium | reverse complement strand
CGGTAAACCTCCCCGGTGACGTCATTGACCCAGACCAGGTTACCGTCTGCATCGTACGTCCACTCTGGTTTTGGAAGCCCTGTAAACACCGAATTGTGGTGGTTCTGGAGGTCTTCCATAGTCTTGTCCATCGCGTGCGGAAAATGCAGAGACATTCCGCGTTGCCAGGTGCACAGATGCAACGGCATCACTTCCGGCAGGCTGACATCAGCGACAATCCACTTCACGGGAACATCCAACGTTGACTCCGCCAAACCCAGTGAGCGGATGTGCAACGTGGTCTCGTAGGTACCAGCGGTAAGGTCACCGGTATCCACGTCGATCCAGAGTCGCGCCGAAGCAGAAGCGCCGATTCGCAGTAATCCTGACTCACCGAGCGCCGGTATTGCGTCTGGAGCCACGATCCTGGTGATTGTTGGCACCGACGTGTACTGCCGCAAGGTGAAATGGCTGAGCGTCTGCACTGTATCGCCATTCTCAGCCATCGTCGGATCGATCCACACGCGAAGGTCTAACGGGTCCATGAGTACGTTCGCGAACTCCACGGCAACCGCCTCATGCGCACGGCCGTCCGTGCGAATCGACAGATCGGACAGCAGATCGTCCGGCGGGATGTCCGTCTCGGGATCGAACGGAACCCACGGGTGACCGGTTTCCCACGGGAGGAAATCAACTGGCTTGCCCATCTGACTGGATGTTCTGATTCGCAACGCCTGACACCCAACCTCGCGTCTGAGTCTGGCAAGCTCTCGATTCACGTCGGAGATCAGTTCGCGGCGAGCTTCTTGTGGCAGGTCCTCGTACGCGGCGATCTGTTCCTCGATCTCCGCCCACCGGAACCTCATACGTCTGTGAATCCGGTCCAGTTCTTTCCGGAGATCGCCCGAACTCTGGTCGTCGAAGCGCAGCGCTGCGAGTAGTTCTACCGCACTGCCGCGTTCCTCAGCGAATTCACCCACGTCGATGTGCTCTTCTGAGAGACCGGTGCGTCGCCAGCTTTCGGCATCGATAGCTGTAGCGGTGAGCATCTGCTCACCCGGTTCGAGGACCTCTAAGCGCAGGCAATCCCGGTCCTCACCCTGAGTCACCGCACGCTTCACGATACCGTCTTGTCCAAGAGCCGAGATCTCGATGAGCGCCGATTCCCCGAGTGGAGGATCGGCATCGAATGAGATATCGTTCATTCCGAGTCGCACGGAGTCAGGCGAATTCCGTGTGAGGTGAGTCGTTTCCGGCGCAGTGATGCTTCGCGGGGTGACCGCGACTACGTCCCCAAGACGGTTGGCACGACCATCGAACGAACCGCGACTGGTCGGCCACGGCGCGGATCCGGGCACAGCCGAAGCCGCGGTATCGAAACACCTCAGCTCACCGTCGCTCTGGGAGACCGTCAGCACCTCGAGCAACCCGTCACCATCTACATCAGCGACGACTGGCGCGCCGAGCATGCCGCCGTTCATCTCGTGCTCTTCGAGCAACTCACCGTTGCCATCGATGACGAAGAGCGTTTCGCCGCCACGTTGCGTGAACAGCAGCTCCAGGTTGCCGTCGCCGTCTATGTCAGCCAGAGACGGACCGAATGACTGATCACCGCCCAAGTAGTCGAACCGGCTCCACAGCATCTCACCGCGCCCGTTCATCGCCTGGAGCGCCCGCCCCTGGTGTACGAACACGACTTCGTCCTTACCATCGCCGTTGATGTCGCCGACGGAAAGTGCAACATCCATGTATCCTGCGCCCGTCCCACGCTGCGACCAGACGACCTGGCCATCACCGCTTACAGCGTAGACGACATCCGCATTACCACCACACAGCACACACGGACCGGCGTCAAGTTGCATCATGACCGGACTCGAGTACTGCGAGTTATCGCCAATGTAGAGGTTCCAACGGAATCCGCCGTCGCAGTCGAGGCAGTAGAGATACCCGTCCGCTGCGGAAAAGGCTATCTCATCACGCCCGTCACCGTCAACGTCTCCGATTGCGCAAGGTCCGGTGCCGGTGCCGACTTTTCGCGTGTAGTGCTCCGGATGTGTGTGAAACTCCCACGCGATTGCGCCATCGACGGAAAGACCTGTCACGACGCCGCATCGACTGCTCGCAACGAACGCGGTTGCGCCACCGCGTACGACAGACACGCTGTTGTACTCGTTGAGTCCACCCTTGAGCTGTGTGCGCCATACGTTCTCGCCATCTGGTGTCATGCAAGCGATCATGCCAGCGTAGTCGGCAGCGAGGATGCAGCGCCCTGTGCCCGGAACATCGTCAACAACCGGCCAGGTGGACACTCTGGCGCCGATGGACTGTCGCCACAGCTCGGTTCCGGTGCCGTCAAGCGCTACGAGGTCCCCTGAGGCGGTTCCCGCGACGATCCCCGGCATCCCGTCGATGATCGTGACCGCCGGACATCCGGCGACAATATCGTTGTCACGCGTCCAGACGTGGGTGAGTATGGACATGACTCTCTCCCATAGGTGATAGTGAAGTCGAAGCGGCGGCCGTGGTCCCGCGTATATCAGTTCATCGCGCTGTAGACTCAGAATCGACTGATCCTCGGTCGCGACCCCTTCCGGGGCAACGCACGGGTACCTCCGCGGCGGGCGAGTCACGCACCTCGGAAGGGGATTCCCACCGCCTCGGATTCCACGTTCCTTTGCATAGTCGTCCACCTCGCCGGCGCGTTCTTCACTCGCCACCAGGAGCAAAGATCCATGTCTCAGGGGACCCACATGCCACTACACCCCGCCTTCCCCATCGACGGGAAGCCGGTGCTCGGTAGCTACGTTGTGGATACCGTCGAGATGCTCGAACAGGCGCGCAACATCGGCATCAACATGGTGATGGGTGGCCATGAGGAACTCGATCCGTCGACTCCGAAGGGGCGCTTCTGCCAGGAGAACGGCATCAAGATCGCCCACCACATGACGCGGTTCATATACCACGGCGTCCGGCTCGGCGACGAGATAACCGCCGAGCAGACCGAGATACCGTTGGTCCTGAAAGCCGCCGCGCCGTCGCTGGAATCTCACGTGATAGCTCTCGACGACGAGCTGATCCGGTACGACGAGGTCGCCGACGGCAGACTCGTCGGATGTGAGCGAGGTTGGGGTGGGACGACCGCCGCGTGGCACCGAGAGGACACGATCCTCTTCTGGCCGGAGGAGTGCGCACGGGAAGTCGACGAGGTGAAGGATTCGCCGAATCTCTACGGTTGGTACGTCCTCGACGACAGCCCCGGCGACGCCCGCTCGGCCCTGCGCGCCATGTACCGCACGATCCGCGAGCACGACACCGACATGTCGCACCCCGTCTGCGCGGGATACGGCGATGCCGGATCGGTGCTCAACTTCGGGCCGGGCATCTGCGACGTGATGGTCATCTACTGGTATCCCGCCGAGCCGACGCGGTACATGCGTGAGAGTACCAGCGAGGAAGTGCAGTGGATTCTGGCGAAGGCGCGTGAACGCGTCCCCGGCGTACCGTTCATGGGCATCTTCCAGTCGTTCGACGGCACCGAGGCAGGCACGGGTCAGGGCGTCCCAACGGGCGACCAACTCCGGGAGCAGCTTGAGGATTTCGTACGCGAAGGCGCGAGCGGACTCATCGCGTTTCTCGGTCATCACGACACGCTGCCCGGCTGGGCGGACATCCCGGACCTCGGACAGGCGGTGAGCGAAGCGTACTCGGAGATCCTCGAGACCGGGGGGCTCGTCGTACGACCCGAGACGCCGCGTATGGCCGAGCGTCGAACCCAGCCCACGGGGCACTGGAGCACGCCGAACCATGTGCCCGGATACGTGCCCGCGTGGCGCGTAGCCGCGCCGTTCCCCGTACCGAACGAACGCCGGCTCGCCGCGACGTTCCCGCCGGACGAAGGTGTCGATCTAGACGCGGTTTACGTCGGCCCGGACGGCCCCATCCGCTGGCGGACGTGGGAGACGACGGGCGGAGTAATGGAACTGAGCAATCTGTTCGGACACGCCGCGGACGCGACGGGGTATGCCGTCTGCGACGTGACCAACCCGTCCGAGCGCAAAGCGATCATGCGTGTCAGCACAGACAACGACAGCCTCGTATGCATCGACGGCGTCGAAGTGTACCGCTTCGAGGAAGAGGAAGGCGTCCAGCGGGACAAGTACGCAGTCGAGGTCACGCTGCCGGTCGGGACGTTCCGCCTGTTCGTGAAGTGCCACAACCGCACGGGCGGATGGGGATTCTTCCTGCGCTTCGCCGACACCGACGGCGCTCCGCTCGAAGGGCTGACGTTCGACCCGGAGCGCATCTGACGCGAGCGCCGGAGCGGGCGGATACTCCTCAGCCCACCCCCGCAGTCTCGGCGTACTCGCGGAACAGGCGCAGGTAGAGCTGGTAGTCGTCGTACGACACGCCGGGCGGCGTCTGGTGGTCGCACGCGATGATGAGGCCACCCTCGGACGCCGTCGGCAGCAGCCGCTCGAACTCCCCGCGCATGGCCTGCTCGCCCTGATTCATCGTCATCTTGTCGTAGCAGCCGATGAAACGCATCTTCGGATGCTGCTCCCGTACCACCGCTACGTCGACGCCCGCCTGACGCTCCAGCGGCAGGATTCCGTCGATACCAACGTCCTCGAACCAGCCCGCCGGTACCGTAATGTCGCCGTCTGAATCCACGATGACGAGCACGCCGTGCTCGTGCAGGCGCGGAACGATCTGCTTGAAGTATGGCGCCTCGAACTCGTCGAACAGCTTCTTCGAGAGCATCGGGCCGTGGTTGTAGCTCATGTCCTCGGCGAAGCTCATGAAGTCGGGCGTGCAGATCGAGCAGATCTCATCCACGACGCGGACAGACCAGTCGACCATGTCCTGATTCATGCGGTGCATGAGCTCCGGCTGGTCGTAGAACGCGTACATGTGCGGCTCGATGCCGAGCAGCGTGCGCGGGTACCAGAAGTATCCTTCCAGCGTGAACCAGAGCGCGACGTCGCCTTGAGCTTGCTCACGGGCCCAACGCTCCCACATCTCGCGGTCGATAGCGGGCCACGGGTAGAGGAACCCCTTGACGCGCTCGTAGTCGTCCATGTTCTCGACGATGCCCGCGCCATGGCGCTTCGGCTCCGGTAGGCCGGGCATGCGCGCGCCGGTGCCTCCCTGGTAGTACACGTCGAGGCCGAAGTGCCGGCAGATGTCGTACCGGTCGGTGCAGTCGGCGGGCAGCGACTCGGTGTGCCAGCGGTCGATGGTCTGCCCCCACCACCCGGCCCACTCGACGATGGGCAGCCGGTCGACGGGCTCGAAGTTCATGATCGCCTGGAAGCGCTCGCGTGTCGTCATGGTGTCCAAGGGATGATCTCCCGATGGTGGGTTGGTAGGAGCACACTGGTCGGAGAAGAGTGAACGAGAAAGCACGCGCGGACGCAACGCATCATGTGTGCCCACACCGCTGCGGCGCGAGCTTCCCGCATCATGTCACGAGCTATCGTCGGACCACACGAGACCCGCCTCTCTTAGCGCTCACCCGAGCATCCTCTCCCGGTCGCCGATCTCGTGAAGCACGTCGAATGGCGGCTCGCGCTCCCCTTCGCGCGCGGCGAAGAAGTTATACATCGACACGCCGTCCGCGCCATCGCGCCAAAGCTGCCGCGCGATCTCTCGATACCGGTCGGCTTCGCCTTCATACTCTATCGACGCATACATCGGCACGTTCGCGGGCAGCAACGGCCGGTACTCCGCCAGCGGCAGCGGGTACTCGTTCTTCAGGAACTGCGACACCGTCACGAAGTCGAACAGGCCCTCATGTGCCCACGCGAACACGTCGAGGCCAATCCCACGGTTCTGCGCGGGACGAGCCATGGTCCGAGCGGAGAGGAGCATCGGTCGGCCGCGCCCATCGCCTATACGCTTTGTGATCTCGCGGACCCGCCGCACGTAGTCGGCCATGATAGGGATGTCCGCCTCCTCCTCGCCGAAGCGGAAGTAGACGGGGAAGCGCTGGAAGTCCAGCTCGAACCCGTCGACATCGGGGTAACGCTCGCACGTCTCGGCGATCTGGGCAAGCGACAACTCGCGCACCTCGGTTTCGGCGAAATCGAGCCCTCCCGGTATCCACGTCGTGACAATCGGGCTCACCGGCCCCATGATCTCGAGGTACAGCTCGGGAAGGGGGTCGCCGGGAGTGCCGATGTGCCACTCCGGGTGATCGGACCAGAACTGGGACTGGCTGAATCCGTCGGGCGCATCGACGCCGTGGACTTCGCTCAGACGCCACGTGATGAACGTCTCAAGCCCGCGATGGCGGGCCCGGGCGAGCATGATTCCGAACGGGTCATGTCCCTCGGCGACCATGCCGTGGAGATTCAGCATGGCGTACGCGTTGGAGCCGGGCGTGCAGACCTCCGGATCGCGCCACGCCTCGAACTGCGACTCGTCGAGCCGGGAGCCGACCAGCGGACACGCCGTTCCGGAGAAGTTGAAGTCCATGCCCATGTTGGGGCACGCAAGAAACGTCGTCACCGGCGTGTCGGCGATCTCGTCCACGTACTTGTGCACATCCTCCGGCGACATCACCGGAGTGTCGTGGATAAGCCAATTGTTGGGGTCGCAGTTGTAGAGGAATCGATAGTCCCTGTCGGACATGTCGTTCGCAGCCTTTCCGAAGTCGTCGGCGGATGGAGCGCTCTATGTATCGCCATGCGGGAGATCGGGCGGCTTCTCATTCGAACAGTGACTGTTGCACGGCGTCGGCAGCGCTTTCGGTTTCGATCTTGGGATGGTAGACACCAATCACCACCCATGACTTCGGGTGTGCGAGAACTGTCCCTACATAGAAACGAGTGTCCTTCTCCGGTCCGCAAAGGTCATCGAGGAACTTGCTGCGAACCCTCTCCGCTGCTTCCTCATGGGAATACCCTCCATCCACGGAACGCCAGAACAGCGCGCCGACTTCCCAATCCTCGATCATCATCCGGTGCTTCCCACTACATCGTGGGTCGTCGCACTCGAAGCGGTAGTGGAACTTGAAGGGCACTTTGCGGGGAGGCACGAGTGTCTCACCGCGGGTCTCGAACAGGCGCTGCTGCTGAAGAGCAGCAAGGAACTTCGGCTGCCACTCCGGGTCGTCCCGCGATATGACCAGATCATGTATGGTCTTGGGCCTGAAGATGCCAAGCGATGTTCGGTCGACCTCCTGCTGGTCGTAGAGATCCTCCATTGAACGGGATTCCTTCGCTAGAGCGTACTTGGCCCGCACTTTCCAGTTGCCGGGATTACTCGGGATCAGCTCCCCGAGAATCCGTATGGAGTCACAATCTGGTCGGTAGCTCTCCTTCCGAACATCCTGTCCCACATGCCTCTGAGCCACTACCTCGACCCATTGGTACTTCCGATATTTGCACGCGTAGTCCAACTCGCGGAAATTGATCGGATACAGGCGGATGAAGTCTCCGCTCGCTGTCACGCCAGCAGTGCATACAAGCTCATCGTATTTCTTGGACGGTATGGGATAGGTCTTGACCGTGATCAAGACTTCCAGCTTCTCCGGCGCTCCTGGAGTCATGGCAGGTGTCTCACGTCCATTCCAGTTCGAAGGGCCAAGGCTTCGGCCAGACGGCTGCGATGACAGCAACGCACATCTTGTTCTACGCAGATGAGCACTGTTGGTGCCTTCCCCATCTGGCTTCCCAGATCCGTGAGTTCCTGATCACGATCCTTGAGCATGTCGACGTAGTAGCCATCCAGAAGACGTTGGTATGAGTCGAAATCCGACAGGTCTGCTCGACGACTGCTTGGTATTCCCAGTCGCGGCATATGGTCATAGCCAAGCCCTAGACGCTCCGCTATGTCACCGAACTGCCTTCGGGAAAACCCATAGCGGCGAGAGACGGGATTTGATCGCACATCGACGATGGATTTGATGCCGTTCCTCAGCATGCTGTCGAAGAAAGCATCCACAGACTTACCCTCATATCCAGCCGTGTAGATCGCTTCTCTGGCTACCGTCAGCGGAGGGATCGACTCAGGAACGAGGTCAGTCAGCTCGCTGGCAACCGCATACCATGGGTAGCGGGCATACACACTTCTAAGCAGCGCTGTCTGTTCCCAGTCTCCATACCGATCAGCTATGGCCTGAGTTGCTGTCCGCGTAGACCGCGGTAGTTCTGCGATCTTCTCACGCACCAACGACGCAGAATGGGCATTCAATTCGACGCATTCGCTGTCAGGCGAGACGTACCCGTCGCGGCGAAGATTCCTCAGCTCTCTGTACAGCGCGAACGAGAACGGGCCATACTTGTACGGGACGAACTCATAGAACGTTCCGTGGGTTGCCAACGCCGTCTCATGACGCATCAAGAACGCGAGCTTGACGAAGACGGTCGGGGCGAGCGGCCGTTCCACGGAGTCGAGGAGTGCGAGGATGATCTTCTGACGTATGAGCAAGTTAGCTCTCCCAGTGTTCGGGCGAAAGTGCAGTGGCCAGCCTTCCCGATCTAAGAGTATAAGCTGGTCAGAGGGGCCTAGCACATATCTCTTCACGCACTCTTACCCCCACCTACCCCACCAGCCCCGCCTCCCACTGCTCGACGCCCACCGGCACGCCCCCCTCCAGCAGCGCGACGAATGCCGCCAGCGACTTCCGCGCGTCGCCCAGCGGGTAGTAGAACGCGTCCCAGTTCTCGCTGTCCTCGCCATCGTGGTTGGCGATGACGTGCTCGAAGTGGTGCGCGTCGCCGAGTTCGCGGTACGCGCTTCCCGCCCGTTTCTCGATGTTCTCCAGATCGCGCAACGAGAGTTCGCCCTTCTGCTTCCGCGTCCGGCGCAACAGCTTGCGTCGCATGACGTCGGTGACGAGGTCCGGAAGATCGGTGCCGGGCTGGTCCCGCAGGAACGCGATCTCATCACGCGACAGCGGCGACATGAAGACGCTCAGCTTCGCGATCTCCGCGAGGCGGGGGTGCGTGAGCAGCAGCTTGCCGACGAACGGATTCCCCTCGAAGAACACGTCGCCCCGCCCAAGCGCGGCGGAGAGTTCGTCGAGGTCGAGCGCCTGCATGTCTCCGCGCACGTCCATGACGACGTACCTATCGTCGCCGTCCAGCGATTCGATCTCGCCGCGCGGGCGGAAGTGGTAGTCGACACCGTCGATCTCACCGGGCCTCGGCGCGCGGCTGTTGGTGAGCACAAGTGGTTGCAGGCGGCTCCGAAGCTCCGGGTAGAGTCGAGCGAGAGCCTTCTCAAGCGGGCTCTTCCCGACGCACGATGGGCCCGACAGGATCACGAGGCGGCTAGTCGCGTCGTTAGGCATGGTTCGTCCTCCCGACAGGCGTAGTAGCTGCATGCACATGCGACACCGGGCCTGAGCGATGGGAGCCGCCTGTCTTCTAGTCCCACGCCCCCGGCTGGCCCGTGCCGCTGCGCAGCTGGCACTTCGCTCCAGTATCGACCATGGCTCGATTCATTGCTTCGAGTATGTATTCATCTTCTGCATTGAACGGCTCCGCGACCGCGTTGTGGAGCTCATCGATCTGCTGCATCGAGTGCGCTCCAGGCACCGTGCAATCAAGATTCGAGTCGCGAATCACCCAGCGGATCGCCGCCTCGTACGGACGGGAACTGCCACGCCAGCAATCGGTATCCGGGTGTTCCACCTCGCCCGACCAGACCATGTTGGGGAATCCACCGCCACCACCGAACGGCTTCATTCCGACGGTGCCGACGCCCTCTTCACGGGCGGCTGCGAGCAGATCGTTTCCGGCAGCCGGGTGCAGGGGGCTGTATGGCACCATCATGACGTCGAAATCGGCGCCGAACTGCCGGACGGCGTGGAGCGCCATTTCAGGCGAGTGGTGACAGGAGAACGCGAAGTGGTCGCAGAAGCCTTGCGACTTGAGTTTCGACACCGCCGAGCGCACGTTGTCCATAACCCGATCCTGGGTCTGCTCGTGCAGCTCCAGCGCGACCCACAGCAGGATATCGACGTGTTCGATACCGAACCGCTTGCGGTGGTCGTCGCAGTAGTCGAGGATGTACTGCTCCGTGACGTCGCCCTCCCGCATCGTCACACCGTGAAGCGGCCACGCGACGGCGAACTCGTCCTTTCGCGACTTCATCACCTCCGCAGTAGCGACTTCTTCCGGCTCCCACTGAACGTCGAAATACGTCACCCCGAGGTCGAGCAGATGGTTGAGCTCTCGGACCCGCCGCGGGATGTCCTCGTGCGCCAGCGGACCGTTCGTGAAGTGCCCACCTGCGGCGAACCGACTCACGTGGATTCCCGTGGCGCCAAGTTCTGTCGTCTCAAGTCGTGCTGTAACCACTGATGCCTCTCCTCTCACCACTCAATGGTTCCTCCGTGCGTGACGCCCCGGCCACATCACCCATCCGACGCCAGCATCTTCTCCCGGTCGCCTATCTCGTGAAGCACGTCGAACGGTGGCTGCCGCTCTCCCTCGCGCGCGGCGAAGAAGTTGAACATCGACACGCCGTCGGCACCGTCTCGCCAGAGTTCTCTCGCGATTTCGCGGTAGCGATCCGCCTCTCCCTCATACTCGATCGACGCGTACATCGGCATGTTGGCGGGTAGCAGCGGTCGGAAATCCGCCAACGGCAGCGGATACTCGTTGCGCAGATAGTGCGACACCATCACGAAGTCGAACAGCCCCTCCGCGGCCCACGCGAAGAGATCCAGCCCGAGCGCCCGGTTCTGCGCGGGACGAGCCATGCTCCGCACCGAGAAGAGCATCGGACGGCCGCGACCGTCGCCGACGCGCTTCGTGATTTCGCGGACCTTCCGCACGAAGTCTGTCATGAACGGGATACCGGCCTCCTCCTCGCCGAAGCGGAAGTAGATCGGGAAGCGCTGGAAGTCCAACTCGAAGCCGTCGATATCCGGGTACCGCTCGCACGTCTCGGCGATCTGGGCGAGCGATAGCTCCCGCACTTCCGGCACCGCCCAGTCGAGGCCGCCCGGTATCCAGGTCGCGACAATCGGGCTCACGGGCCCTAGAATCTCCGTATGCAGGTCGGGAAGCGGGTCGCCGGGCGTGCCGATATGCCATTCGGGGTGATCGAGCCAGAACTCCGAGATGAGGTAGCTATCGGGCTGCTCGACGCAGTGGACCTCGGCCGGACGCCACGTGATGAACGTCTCCAGCCCGCGTTCCCGCGAGCGGTCGAGCATGAGCCCGAACGGATCGTGTCCCGCCTCCACGAGCCCGTGCAGGTTGGGCAGACCGTAGCCGTCGGTGCCGGGCTTGCACCTCTCCGGATCGCGCAGCGCCTCCCATTCGGCTTCGCTCAGCCGCGAGCCGGCCAGTGGGCACGCCTTCCCGGGAAACGTGAAATCCATACCTGCGTGACAGCTCATGAGGAACGTCGTGACCGGAGTCTCGGCGACCTCGTCGACGTACTTGTGCGCATCCTCCGGCGTCATCACCGGCGGATCGTGTATGAGCCAGTTGTTGGCGTCGCAGTTGTAGAGGAATCGATACCTGCTGTCGCTCATGGTGGGGTCCAGCCTTTCCGCGTTCGGCGTGCAATGTGGATGTCTCATGTATCGCTCCGCAGCGGCCCGAACACAACGCCGCTTCGCAAGGAACGCGACTGGGAGCGGCGTCGCGGCGAGGCTACCTTTCTGCACTCGGCAGAAGGCTGAACACACCGGAGGATAGACGATGAGCAGGCTCGCGGACGTCAACACCACCGATTTGCGCGACGCAATCGTGTTGGGCTGCCGGACCATGTGCAGCGTGTTCAACCGCGATGACGACAACATACCGTTCTTCGGATCGCAGGTGCTGCCTGATCCCCATCTGTCGTTCAGTTGGGCACACTCCGAGGCCCACGTGCCGGGACGCCATCTGAACGCGCTCCTCAGCGCCGAGGAGGCCATCGGCGTCGAGATCGACGAGGAATGCATCGAGAGCCACGCGCGCGCGGCGTTTCTGTCCTACGGCGGACCGGTTCCGCTGCCGCTCAATCGCCACGAGATCGGCGGTCCGCTCCGGCATTTCCTGGCCCACAACGTCCGCGAGGGGTTCCACGCGCTCTACGCGCTGGCGCACTACCGGCAGTCCGAACGAGCGCGCGACATTGCCGAGGCGAGCATCGACGCGAACCTCCGCCTCTGGAATCCAACCGACGGCTGGGATGTCGACTATCTCGAAGGCGGCCTGGGTCTTGAGGTGTTCCAGTCGACGTTCATCCCGGGCCTGGCGCGGGCCATCGGACCGCTGGTGAAGCTCTACCGCGATGCGGGAATCGAACGCGCGCTCGACTTGGCGATGGTGCTCAAAGAGAAGACCATCGCCGAGTTCCTCACTCCCGACGGCGCGTACGACCGCGACGCGATGGGCACACACAGCCACTCGGTTACGTGCGTGCTGTCATCGCTCGCGCAACTCGCGGAGGTGACGGGAGACGGCGCGCTACTCGAACGCGTGCGAGCGTTCTACGACAACGGGTTGCGGGACCTGCGCGACGAGATCGGCTGGTCACCCGAGAGCACAGCGGACGACGCCGATCCCGATCGCGGCGAGGGGAACAACACCGGCGACATTGTCGAGACGGCGCTCATTCTGGGGCGCCACATGGGGCCGGAGTATTGCGAGGACGCCGAGCGCATCCTGCGATGCCACCTCCTTCCATCGCAGCTCCGCGACACATCGTTCATTCCCGACCCGCAGAACCCGGGCAGCGAGGACGGACGGCGGGACATCGCCTCAAGACACGTCGGAGCATTCGGATTTCCCGCGCCGTACGGACATCGCCCCGTTGGGGCGGAGAGCATTGGGTTCAACATGGACATCGTGGGCGGCGTGGTGGGATCGCTCTGCGAGGCGCATCGCGATTGCGTCCGCGCGGACAGCGGTGTGACGTACGTCAATCTCCTGTTCGACTGCGACCATCCCGCAGCCTGCGTGGAGTCGCCGTACACCCACGATTCCCTGTGCGTGCTCGCAAAGCGGTCCGGACCGCTACTGGTGCGGATGCCGTCGTGGCTGGATTCGCGGAACATCGTCGTCAAAGGCACGAACGAGACGCCACGCGTCGAGGACGGCTATCTCGTATTCGCCGAGGCATCGGCGGGTGACAGGATCGAACTTGAGTTCGAACTCCCGGAGCGCGATATCCTGTTGCGGCACCGCACACGAGAGATTCCGGTGCGCCTGCGGGGTGATGAGGTGGTCGCCATGGAGAGCTTCGGCGCGGATCTCACTTACTTCCCGCCACTCGACGACCTATAGCCGGGGATCGAATCGCTATCTGCCGCGTTCGTTGCCCCAGAAGAAGATGTGGCTGCGCAATCCGAGTCGGTACCCTTTCGCCAGACACAGCTCGACAACCTCGCGGCTGTGGTGGAGCTGCCGGTCCACGCTCGCGCCCTCCGGCATGAGCCAGACGCGGTCGGTCGGCACGAGTCCGCCGTAGTCGCGCTCGATCTCCTCGACATCCGCCTCGTCGCGCACGACGAACAGGAAGTCCGCGAGCTCGGTCTCCGCCATGGCGCGAAGAGTATCGGGGAAGATGCGCCCTTCCGGAGGTATGCGGCTGCTGGCGAGCTTCGGCGAGCAGTTCCACCAATCCACGGCGTCGAGCAACTCCCGCGACGGCATGATCGTGCCACTGGTCTCGACCTCAACCATACCGAATCCCGCCGCGCGCAGGTCCGCGATGAGGCCGGGCAGCCGATCCTGGTGGAGCAGCGGCTCGCCGCCGGAGACTATCACGTGCGGCGGATTCCCGCTCATAGCGTCGGGCGGGACGAGGTCCGTGCAGCGCCGGACGACGTCGCTCGGAAGCGCCATGTCGGGCTCGTCGAGGCGCTCGGGGTCCCACGTATAGCGGGTGTCGCACCACGCGCAGCCGACGTTGCAGAACATCAGTCGAACGAACACCGACGGAGCGCCGCTCCAGCGCCCCTCGCCCTGCACGGTGTAGAACAGCTCGCTCACCGGCAGACGACCGGCGTAGTCTATGCTCCAGGGTTCCAGTTCGGGAAGGTAATCCGCCACGCGTGCGCTCCGAGTTCAGTCCGACGCGCCGGCCTCCGACGCTCACAGTGAATGTCGGTTCGCACACGGCGGGGGCAAGACCCGCGCGCCCGCCCAGTATGTCGGGCGCGACCCTTCTCTTGGCGTCCGGCGGCGATTCTGCATACCTTAGGCGCGTTCCTGATCCACCGCTCAGTCTTCCCATGGAGGAAGCATGTCGGATCACCGGCGGCGAACCGCGCAGGCCGTGGTGAGCGTCGTATTCGTGGCGCTCATCGTCGCGCCGGTGCACCTCTCCCGCTTCGACGCGCGGACTTCCGGCGGCGGCGAGGTCGTGTCGCACGGATTCACGCTGGAAGAGGCGTCGCGCAACGCAGGCATCGCGTTCCGACATCGTCCACCAGCCCTCGATCCGAAGCTCGCGCACATCGCTCCGTACATCGCGATGTTCGGAGCGTCCGCCGCCATCGTCGACGCCGACGGGGACGGTCGGCTCGACATCTACGTCACGACGAGCGAGCCAAGGGGGCAGAACGCGCTCTATAGGAACAACGGCGACGGAACGTTCGAAGACATCGCGGCGCAGGCCGGGCTCTCCGACATGAACCGCCGGGAGTCAGGCGCAAGCATGGGCAGCGTCTGGGCGGATTTCGACAACGACGGCGATCAGGATATGCTCCTGTGTCGCTGGGGCGAACTCGCGCTGATGCGTAACGACGGATTCCCGTCGTTCACCGACATCACCGTCGCATCGGGCATCCGGCGGCGGATGAACTCGAACGCGGCGGTGTGGTGGGATTTCGACGTCGACGGCGACCTCGACCTCTACGTCGCCGGGTACTTCCCCGCCGACATCGACCTCGCTCACACGAGCACAACGAGGGTGCTCGCCAACAGCTTCGAGTTCGCCACCAACGGCGGGCACAACGTGCTCTTCGAGAACCGCGGCGACGGCACATTCGCAGATGCCACCGAGCGGCTCGATCTCGACTGCACCCGTTGGACATTGGCGCTCGGATCGGCCGACCTGACCGGCAACGGCTACCCGGACCTGTTCCTCGCCAACGACTACGGACACGACGTCCTCTTCGTGAATGAAGACGGTCGCCGGTTCCGACGCGTCGAGCCGGGCGGTATCGGCGAGAGCCCGAAAAGCGGCATGAGCGTCGCGTTCGGCGACATCGGAAATGACGGCGCTCCGGCAGTGTTCGTGAGCAACATCTCGAAGCGCGGCTACCTCTCGCAAGGCAACAACCTCTGGCTCGATCCGGCGGGACGCTCGCACAATGTCGCCGTCCCGGCGGGCGTCGCCTCCACCGGGTGGGCGTGGGGAGCGCAGTTCGGCGACCTGAACAACGACGGATGGGTCGATCTCTTCGTCACGAACGGCTTCATCTCCGCCGATCCCGATCAGGACTACTGGTACGACATGGCGCGGCTCGCGGGAGGCTCCGGCGTCGTGTTCGAGGATGCCGCCAACTGGCCGCCGATCGGAGATCAGAGCCTGTCGGGCTTCGAACGCTCCGCGCTGTTCCTGAACGATAGGTCGGGCGCGTTCTACGACGTCGCGCCCCGTGTCGGCCTGACCGACACGCAGGACGGACGCGGCGTGGCGCTGGGCGATCTCGACGACGACGGCGACCTCGACATCGTCGTGGCGAATCAACGAGAGGACGTGCTGCTGTATCGGAACGCCGTGGAAGCGGACCGATCGTGGATTGCGTTCGAGCTGGTCGGCACGGTGGGCAATCGCGACGCCGTGGGCGCGACGATCACGCTCCACTGGAACGACATGCGCCGGACGATACCGATCACCGACGGGTCCGGGTTCTCGTCTCAGAGCAGCCGACGGGCGCACTTCGGTCTCGGCACGGACCCGGTTGTGCATCGCGCGACGATTCGCTGGCTGTCCGGGCGCGAGCAGGAGATCGAGCATCCCGAGCCGAATCGCCTTCATCGCATCGTCGAACCGGGAGGCCCGGCGTGACCGACACCCGGCGATCGGCCTCGAGATACTACCCGGCGGCGCTCATCACGATCGTGCTCGTCTTCGCTCAGCTCGGCGTCGGAGTGCTGGAGGGGCTCGATCGCCTCGCAATATCCATCGGCACGGCGCTTGCCACGGAGATCGCCCTCAGTCTGTTGGTCCTACGGCGCATGCCGAGCCCGGTGAGCGCGTACATCACCGGTGTGAGCGTGGGGATACTGCTGCGGTCGCTCGTACTCTGGCCGTACGCAATCTGCGCGGCGCTGTCTATCATGTCGAAGTACGTGCTGCGCTACCGCGGTCGCCACGTCTGGAATCCGTCGAACTTCGGGATCGTGGTGCTTCTGCTCACGGCAGGCGGCGTCGTGAATATCCTGTCGTGGCAGTGGTCGAATTCCTTCCTCGCCGTGGCGGTGATCTGGACGTTCGGCCTGGTCGTGGCGTGGCGGGCGGGGAGGCTCCACGTAACACTCGCCTACGCGCTGTCGTTCGTAGCGTTCGCCGCCCTTCGTGCCGCCCCGACAGGATCGGGGTTCCTCTCCGAGGTAGCACCCATCACCGGACCGATGTATCAGCTCTTCATCTTCTTCATGATCACCGATCCGCCCACGAGCGTGTCGACTCCACGCGGGCAGATCGCGGTCGCTGTGCTGGTGGCGGCGGCCGAGACGGCGCTCCGGCTCATGGAGATCGTCAACGCGCCGTTCTTCGCGCTGTTCCTCGTCGGCCCGGCGGCAAACTACGTCGACAGGTGGGCGAAGGCGAGACGCGCGCCAGCCTGAATCGACGCCGGTACCTCCTCCGGGTTGCGACGACCTCTACTCGATGCGACGTGTGTTCCACTCCGCCATTGCGCGCCGCAGATCGTCCGGGTAGAGGGCGCCGTCATACGGATACGCCGGCATCCCGCTGAACGGCAGCGGATCCACGGTCATGAGCAAATCGATACGCGGCACGATCTCCTTCATGTAGCCGCTCACGTAAATGAAGTAATCAGTCGCGACACCCTCCGGGGCGGGTGCCGGCGGATCGTAAACGAGCGCAATCTCCTCGCCGTGATTCATGATCACGTACCGGTCGTCCACGGCGCCGAGCAGCGGCGCGACACCGCCGTAGCGCGTGTAGTCGCCGCTCATGGACGGCCAGAGCGGCTCATCGCCCGGGCGCTCGTAGTCGTAAGCATACGGTCGTCCCGCGGCATGTTCGGGACGCGGATAGCCAACCCAACGAAGCTCCGCGCTCCGCAGCGGCAGGCTCAGCGTATCGATCGGTATGCTTGTCAGCGGCTCGGTCACGACTCGGACGCGATCCCAGTACACGAACAGATTCGTCACGACACGCACGGTGCTCACACCGGGCGGAAGCTTACCGGCTAGGTCGGTGAAGATCGTCTTCGGCTTGCCCGGCGGCAGGCCGAGGTCCTCGACGATCGTCCGCCAGCCACCATTGCCGTCGGGAATCTCCAGCCGGGGAGGGATCATCGTCACGCCGTCGTACGCCGAGGCGAGAATCGAGCGCGTGCTCCAGTAGCTCACCCAGCCATCCCACACGAGATGGAACGGGCCTTCGCGCGGAATGTCGCCCAGGTCGATGGTGAGCGTGTGCGGCAAGCCGTAGCCCTTGTACGGAAGGCTCGGGCCCGCGTCCACCGTCCGGCGGTCGCGCTCCGCGAGCTGGTCGGTGACATCAACCGGGACACCTGTCGGTGTCTCGGCGACTGCCCGCCGAATGGGCCGGGCATCGCGGAACCTGTAGACCGCGTGCTCCGCCGGTGGTCCGAGCATCGGCTCGTACTCGTTCGGGTAGACCTCGACGTCCTCGGGATGCCTTACAGCGATCAGCCGCGCGATGTCCACCATCGTGGCTTCCTCGAGCATCTCGACAAGCCGGACCTCCAGCCCGTCGTCGCGCTCGCGAAGCTGTTCGCCGCGAATCAGGACGTACTCGTCCGGGTCCGGCGTGTTGTAGGTATCGGGCGGTTCGACGACGACGCCCACAACCCCGCCGCCAATCGCATCGGCGACGAACTCGAACTCCTCGCCGTTCCACGTGTACACGAACGGGCATGACGACGACTCGCCGGGCTTCTCCTCGATGACGAGCACTGTGTCGGTACGCGGCGCCATAATCGCCTGCCGGATGCCGCTCGGCCACGTCACGCGGACCACGTCCGCTGGCTCGTCGCCGAGACCGACGGTGATCTCACCGGGGCCGGTCAATATGCGTCGCTGCCATCGAGTCCTCTGCGCGATGTCCAGCACCGCGCCGCGACCGTCGGGGACGCTGGTACCGCCGAGGAGTCTAATCCGCAGCGCATTCCCGGCATCCACAATGGAGGTCACGTGCGGCGCGCCACGCTTCGGTATTGTGACGATTTCGCTCGCGCCACCGCCTGAGACGATGTCCGCTACGCGGCCGCTTCGCAGGGACTCGGGAAGCGATTCGGTGCGATCCAGCCACGAGATGCCATCGCCCGGATTCAGCAGGAGGCGCGGCGAGCCGTCGACGAGAACCAGCGCGTCTTCATCGCCGTCCGCGTCGACGTCCGCGAGCTGTATGATCGGCGGCGAGACGACATCGATATCGCCGGTGGTCGCCTGCGCGTACTTCACTACCGATCCGACGCCAAACGAATGCAGACCGGAGGTGGATACCGTCGCGATTCCTTCCGGGCTCGCGAGCACCACGTCGAACCAACCGTTCGGTGCGACATCGCCGACCGCCGCGGTAATCGGTCCGGCGCCAAGCTCCGACGGGACCGGCACTGGGCGGAGCGCCGGCGTCCCATCCGCGAACAGGAACCTGCCGTCATGCTGGTTCTCCAGCCAGACGGGCGCTCCGACCCGCGAGCTGACAAGCAGGTCGACATCCTGGTCGCGGTCGACGTCCGCGAACGCCAGCCCGGTGACCCCCTCGCCGTCCGCGAGCGCTTCCGCCAACGTCGCTTCATCGAGACCCGCCCACGCGGACCGATCGGTGAGAGTGCCGTCCCCGTTGTTGCGCCAGTACGACAGCTCGAACGCCGGGCCCGGACCGTGGTGTGCCGCCGTCGGGACGAGGACGACGTCGAGCCATGAGTCGTGGTCCACATCGAGGATCACGACCTGCGTCGCGCCGGGAAGCTCCAGACCGGCACGGGCGAAACTGACGCGATTCAGGAGATACTCGATGCTGTTGTCGGGTTCCTGACGCAGCATACTGCCCTGCCAGACGGTCGTTCTCCCCCATTGCGTGATGACCAGGTCGATGTCGCCGTCGCGATTAAGGTCACCCGCGGCAACGCCCGTGATGCCGCCGCCGTCGGTGAACTCCCTGGGCAGTCCTGACAGGAGAGAGATATCGGCGTACTTGCCGCGATTACTGAGCAGAACGCGAACGGTGCGTTCGTTGGCGATGATCAGGTCGGTACCCGCATGGCAGTCCACATCCACGGTGACCGCGCAGACCATCGTCGGTGGGATGCCCGCACGCTCTTCAGGACGCGTACCATGGACGAACATTTCAATCGGCAGCGCTCTGACAGAATCCCAACGAACGTCCGTCTGCTCGCGTGAGGGTGCGCCTAACGCAGAGCGCCATCCGGGCACCGGGGTCTCGGCGAGAACGCCCTGCTTGCAGGTCCCGAGGTCGCCGTTCAGGTCGATGCTGGTGCCGCCGTGCTCGCGAAGGTAGGCGAACCGCTCCATGGCCGCGTCGGCGGCGGCCACATCGCCCATCCGCTGGTACGCCTGCGCGAGCGCGTACTGGGCGCTGATGAAGTGCGGATCGCGATCGACGCTCTGCCGGAAATCCTCGATGGCGGCTTCTGTTTCACCGACGCGGCCGCGCGCGGTACCAAGCAGATAGGGCGTCACCGGGTCGCCCGCTGCTCGAAGCGGCTCCAGCGCGGTGATCGCGTCCTCGTTGCGCCCTTCCCGCAGGGCGAGGTAGCCGACGGCGAATCGCGCCTCGTCGATGCCAGCCACGACGCCGATATCGAGATGCGGAGCTGCCTCGTCATACTTGGCCTGATTCGCAAGCGCGTGTCCGAGGGCAACGTGATACTCCGGCAGATCGGCAAGCACGAGGGCGGAATCGAGTCGCGCCGCTGCCTCGGGAAACTTCCCGTCCGCAAGGTGCGCCGCGCCGACGTTGAACAGGCGAGCGGCTACACCGCGCGCACCGCCCGGCGATTCGCCACAACTCGACAGCGCAAGCGACGCGCCAAGCGCCATCAACACTGCGTTACGGAAGCGATTCATGCCCTTCCCCTTCGGCGATGCGAACCGCCGAGTTCGCCGGTATGTCCGTGGCGACGTCGATGCCGCCGAGCGGCCACCGGACGATGACGCTGTCGACTACCGTTGCCGATCCGAGCCCGACAAGCGGCCGCACGTCCTCGGTGCTTGCGTAGCTCGACCCGGCGCGCACCTCCAGCGTCTGCCGTTTTCCGCCGGAGACGACCACCACTTTCGCGCCGATGCCGTGGGGCACGCTCTCCCGTGAGGTCAGCATCAGGCGCAGCCAGTTGCCGCGACTCGATCCATCGTTGCGCAGGAGGCGGAACGGGCCGCTCTTGTTCACGACCGCGATGTCGGTATCGCCGTCGTTGTCGAAATCCGCGCCGGCGGCGCCCCGGCTACCGTACAGCGCCGCGAGCGCCTCACCGGAAGCCAGGCCGGTCTCGTCGAAATGCCCCGCGCCGTCGTTCTCGTACAGCAGATTCCGTTGAGCGAACGCCAGGTGCGGATAGTGCGGCTCAAGGCGCGAGGTAACGTGCCCGGCGGCGATGTACACATCGATATCGGCGTCGAGATCGAAATCGGAAGCCACGACGCCCCACTGGAGCGCAATCAGCGACGGTCCGCCGATGCCGCATGCCACGTCCACGCCACGGAAGTAGCGCCCCCGCTCGTTGTGGAAGACATTCGGCGTCTGGTCGGCGTAGTTCGCCACGAGGATGTCCGGCCATCGGTCCCCGTCCAGGTCGCCGACGGCAACGCCCATGCTTCCCATGGGCACACCGCCCTCGCCGAACGCGGCGCCCAATCGCGTCGCCACGTCCGTGAACGTGCCGTTGCCGTTGTTGCGAAGAAGGAAGTTGCGCATGGCGTCGTTGGCAACGTAGATATCGGTCCAGCCGTCGTCGTCGAAATCGAGGGTGATCGTACCGAGGCCGCGCCCTGTCTGCGCATGGATGTCTGCCGCTGCGCTGACATCGCTGAATGTGCCGTCGCCGTTGTTGCGATAGAGCACGTCGTCCTCGCCGTCGTACCCCTCCGGCGCCGCGGACATGGGCAGCCCGCGGACGATGGTGATCCGCGACGTGCCCGGCTTCTCGGCGGAGGCGGTGTCGAACGGCACGTAGTTGGCGACGTAGATATCCAGCAGGCCGTCGCGATCGTAGTCAAGCGCGCTCGCCGCCGCGCTGTAGCCGGTATCGCCGACGCCGGCCCGTGCGGTAACGTCCTCAAACGTCCCGTCGCCACGGTTGCTGAAGAGCGTGTTCGAACCCCACGCGGTCACGTAGAGGTCCGTCCAGCCGTCGCCGTCGAAGTCGGCTGCGAGCGCGGCGCCGCCCCAGCCGGTGAGGCCTACACCTGCTACATCCGTGACGTCGACGAAGACCCCCTCGCCGTCGTTGCGGTAGAGAGCGCACCGGGGATCGTACTTCGCGAGGGTATCGGCGGCGAAATGGGAGCCATTCACGAGGAACAAGTCGGTGTCGCCGTCGTTGTCGTAGTCGAACCAGGCGAGGCCCGGACCGGTCGTTTCCAGGATGTAGTCCGTCTCGTCGGTGCCGACGGCGCAGCGCCACTCGATGCCGGACTCGGCGGTCACGTCGGTGAAGTGGAACGGTGAGCGTGCTTCCGCGCCGGGCGGGCCCGAGCCTGATTCGGGCGGCGAGTCGGAAGTTCCGCACGCCGCCATGACAAGGGCGAAACAGAACAGCATTGCTCCGCAGGCTACTTTGCCGCGACGCCGGTGCGCTCGTTTCATCGGGAGTTCCTGCAATACGAATCCGGGGTCGTGGCGCACCTAGAGGCCAAGGTCGAGAAGACGCTGTTCCCGGCGCTCCCGCAACGCGGCGGCCGTGTCCTCGGCGGCGGATGCCTCATCGAATCGTTCGAGCGCTCGGTAGCACGACGCAAGGTTCGAGTGTGCAACCGAGAGGCCCGGATCGATCTCTATGGCGCGCAGCAACGCCGGCAGAGCTTCATCCGGGCGCTCCAGACGAAGCAGCTCCTGCGCCTTCGCGACATGGGCCCGCGCGAACGCCGAGTCGAGCTGAATCGCTCGATCATAGGCTTCCGCAGCCTGCGCCGCGTCGCCACGGATGCCCCACGTCATCCCCATGCAATAGTGGCACACGGCGCGAATCTCCTGCTCCTGCGCGTGGCGGAGCGCCGCCTCGAAATGCCCGAACGCGTCGTCGTAGGAGCCCTGCCTGCCGTAAAGCTGCCCGACATTCAGGTGGGCAGCGGCGTGGGTGCTGTCCTGTCGAAGCGCGCGTTCATATCCGGTCACGGCGCTCGCATAGTCCGCCTCATACTCGCGCACCATCGCCAGTCGATAGTGTGCATCCGCGTTCGTGGAGTCGAGTTCGCCGGCCCGGATGAACTTCGACGCGGCGGAATCGAGGTCGCCGGCTTCGGCAAGTCGCACGCCGCTGGCGACGAGTAGGAGCGCATTCGCGTGATCGCGCGGCGTGATCTCGTCGTTAGAGCACCCCACGGAGGCGAGCGCGGCCAGAAGAGCGGCACCGACCAATCTCGTGCGAACGGAATCAAGCGCGACACCCATTGGGATATCTCCGGTGCAGGCGGGGAAGCGGACGCCCGAATATACCGCGACCCGGTACCGTTCGACAATCACGTTCCCCGGGCGCGGCGCATCCCGTTGACCCGTCGGGATGCAGCTCGGTACCCTTCAGGTCTGTGAATCGAAGCGTCGTGATCTCAGGACATACGATGCGAACGCTGAGATTCGCGAGTGTAAATAGCCCCTGACTCTTCACTTGAGGACGCGAATGGGCAGCCAGAAGTCCGCTTTACCAACGTGCGCCGTGAAGGCGCCTAGCTCACTCAACGAAGCGATGGACTACGGGTCCGCGTTCACTCGCGCGTTGCGAGTCGATCTCCCGTGCACCTCGATCATCTACATCAGCGGAACGGCAAGTGTCGACGAGAACGGGGCGACTGCGCACGTCGGCGACTTCGCCGCACAGTGCAAACGCACGTTCGACAACATCACCGGGCTGCTGGCCGCTGAGGGCCTCACCTGGAAGCACATCGTGCGCACGTCATGCTACCTGCGCGATATCGAGCGGGACTACGCCGAGTTCAACCGCATCCGTAATGAGTTCTACGCCCAGCAGGAGCTCGATCCGCTCCCGGCGAGCACCGGCATAGAGGCGCGTATCTGCCGCACCGATCTTCTCGTGGAGATCGAAGCGATCGCCATGGTACGCAACGACGGCGCGGAGTGTTCCGAGGACTGCGCCTAACCGCGACTCCCGCCGCGGAAGACCAGCGTCCCGCTATACGGCGTCCGCGGCGTGACAAGCAACGTCGCAGACGCTGGCTGATTCGTGAACGCGCCGCTGGGCGGGAACGCGTGCTCGACGACCAGATCGCCGTCGATCTCCAGCGCGTCGCCGCCATTCACGATCCGCACCGGTCCAGTGTCGAGCAAGTGGCGTTGGCCGCCTGAGAGTGCCGCGACCCTCGCCGGGCTGCGCAGCTCCCCTGCCGGACGGACCGCCATCTCAACCTGCAGAATCACTCCCTCGCAGCCCGATGCGTCGATATTCAGCTCGACGCCCCCGTCGACCTCCCGGATCGTCGTCTCCACGTGTAGCTCTGGGTACTGCTCGATTTCCCGCCACAGCACCGGGCCGTCTACCCAGCTCGTGAAGTGGAAGCTGTGGGACCACGAGCCGTCGCGTTCGACGAGCCCGTTCTCCGGGACAGCGATGTACTTCTGCCCGTAGTACTTGAAGCCGATACGCACGCCGTCGATGATGGCCGAGCCGTTCCTCACGGCGAGCAGATTCTCGTTCGTCCGTTCGGAGATGAACGGCACGTCCGGGTTGATGGCGCGGCCCATGATCGTCGCGCTGAACGTTCCCCGCCTGATGCGCACGATCTGCCCGCTCGACATGGTACGTCGGTATGACTCGGGTATCGGCGCGGGTGGGCCAGCGGAATCGATGCCATCGGCGATGTCCAGCAGGTCCATCGCGGTGACTCTATCCGCCGCTTGTCCACCGCCGCCCGCAAGAGCCTGATCGACCACGTCGAGCACCATCTGGACGAGTTCGCCACGCCCGGTCCGGCGCGCCCACTCCAGCAGGTGGCCCGGCCTCTGGACGGCGCCCCGATCCTGTCGGAACGTGAACTCACATGCCACTTCGCCGTTGGAGTGCCGGAGAAACGGCAGCGTGTCGAGGTTACGCCATACGGGCTCCAGCAGCTCCGGCCGATCCAGCAGGTCCGCCATCCGGGTGTAGCATATGTTCGACAGCATCGCATAAACGGGCGAGTATTCGGACCAGAATCCATCCTCGTCCTGATCGATGCCGTCGCTGAGGTAGTCGTCGATCCGCGCCACCAGCCGGGCATCCGGTGCAATATCGTTGATGCAGGCCAGGGCGGCGCACGCTATCCAACGGTGATTGTGCGTGAACACGCCCTTCGAACGGAGCGCGACTCCGGCCCGCACCATGCAGCGGCGAACCGCCATCTCGACCTCGCGCCGCGCCGGGTGATCCACGCGCGCCCAGACCGGCAGCAGTTCATGGAATGCCTCGACCGCGAACGCCGCGTGCGGCGCGCTACCCATATCACCTGTCGGCAGGCCGTGCGTCGACCCATCCGGCTGCTGCGCGCGGTATTCGAAGAATCGCATTGCCCGTCTAACGCTGTCGACTAGCGCATCGCTTCGATGGAACTTCGACGACGGTTCGAGCCACAGCCGCGCGAGCAAACGAGCCGTCTTCGCCACGGCCTTGCTGTCGCACACGAGGGTATCCGGTGAGCGGTACCCTCCCGCGTCTGGTTCACCGTCGGGCACCTGCGTCCGCAGCGCGACCTCGGCTTCCTCTTCCGCTCGCTCGACGGCGAAGGGCAGGAGATCGGGCAGCAGGCGTCCGCGCGCCTCCGATCTCCGACCCGATTCCTGCATCATCGCTGCGACTCCTCGACAGTGATGGCGACGCGGACACGTGGCGCGGCGCGCGTGAGTGGGATCGATACGACGAATCGCCCTTCGGTGATCTCGGCGTGGCCGTCTTTGCGGTAGGGGTTGTGCGGCAACACGGGCCAGCGTGCGGTCGCGCCCGACGGCACGGCGATGCGGACACCGCCATATGCGATCCAGGGAGAATCGTCGAGCAGTGTCCACTCGAATGCCTCATCGCCAAGCACTGCCGTCCGAGCGCCTGACGCGGTCACCTGTTCGCCCACATCTACCAGAAGCGGCAGGTTCACCTGCACGGGATCGCGACCGCCCTCGGTGACGGCGAACGTGACGAACGCAGCGCGTTCATCCTCCAGCTCGACTCGGACGGAACAGTGTGTGTCCGCGTATTCGAGTTCCACTGCCACCGCGCCGCCGTCCTCGGACGTCGTTGCCCGCGTGGGCGTGTGGATGAGACCGTCCGGCGGCAGGAAATCTGGATCTTCGTCGCCTGGAGCGTGGGCGAGCAGCGTCGGGTCTCCGACGGTGAACGTGCTCCAGAGCGGCTGCAGCTTGGTGTTGCCACCTCCCAGGATGAGTCCTACCCCATCGTGGAAGACGCTGACAACGCACTGGCGATCCTGTATCCATCGGTTCTGCGGCACCTTGCTGACATAGGACGACGTCGCCACGAACCAGGGGCCGCGCCGCATCACGAGCGCGTCCGTCCCCATGGCGGCAGTCGTGCCGCTGCTTGCCGCGCTGCCGTCCGTCGAACCTTCCACTGCGTAGAGTAGCATGTTGGCGGCATAGTCGTCGCCAAAGGAGCCACCAGCCCGCACATGCTGCGCATGCTGATTCGCGACGTAGCTCCGTCCGACAGGCGTGTGGGCGAACCCGGGATTCGGCAACCGTACCCCTGCGTGGTACGGGTTGCGTTCGTCGATGACCTCCACCGCACTGCCGTCGGGATACGTCCAGTTGGCGTGGAACCGTGCGGCGCGTTCAAGCGCGTCGAGGACGGTGTCGTCGCGCTCACCGTAATCGGCGGAAAGCGAGTAGTACACTCCTAACGCCTCGATGTACACCATGCCGTACGCTACGACGGGTCCGGAGTGCTCCGACCACCATCCGTGGGGCGATTGCGTTTCCACGACCCGGTGCAGGAGATCGCGGGCCGCGCCGCGCCATTCCTCGCGCCCAAACACGATTCCGGCGCAGTAGAGTCCCATGGCGTGGTGCGCTGGAATATTGTGCGGTGAACCGACGTCGCTGCGCGCGATGTTCGCGTAGCCGAGCTGCAGCGCGTCGTCCCATCGAGATCGTGCTGCGTCCGAGAATGCGTCGCGTGTGAGTTGGTACGCGCGAATCCACCGGCTGTACGTCCAGGGCATGCGAATCATGCCCCACGTGGAGCCGTCCTTCTTCCGAAATGTCCAGCGCCCTTCGTCGTCCATGTCGTCGATGAGCGCATCGCCGCCTTTGACGATCGCCGCCAACACACGTTCGTCGCGATGCCATTCGCTCTCCGGCAGCGACCACGCCGCGGCGAGCGCGAGCAGGACGTTCTGATCCTGGCAGATCCACGGCTCGTCCCCGAAACGCCCCGCGTCGTTCTGCGATTCGAGCGTTCCGAGTATCGATTCGTCGAGCGCCGTCAGGAGTTCGGGCTCCGGTTTCCAGCGTGTCTCAGACATGGGCGTTTCCTTCGGCGACGAGTTCGCGCGCAACGGCAACCGGATCGCCCTCGGGCATAGGTCGCGCTGGCGAAGCGATGAAGTTCTCTTCTATCGGCGTGTAGAGAGCGTCCCACTCCTGCTCATCGACGGTTCGGATGCCCTCCGCCAACTTCGCCCGCAACAGAGCGAAATACGCATTCACGCGCACGGCATAGTAGTCGGCGACCAGCCCGTCGAGGTCCTGCCGGTAGTAGTCGCGCAGCGGCGGCGAATGCTGATCTTCCGCGTAGGTTACCCATACGTGGGCGTGCTTGACGGCGCGCGTCGCGTCGTCGCCCCACTTCCCGCGGTGGCGTTCGATCTTCCGGTCGAGACGATACGCCGACCAGCATGCGAGCAGCCGCGCCTGCTCGGCCAGGAGCGCCCGACATTCGGCAGCATGCATCTCCAGCCCGTCGACGTCTCCCGCGAGGAACGCGTCGCGCCCAGCGACGATGGCGATGTTGAAGCGCTCAGCGATCCAGTGCCGCACGATGTCGATGAGGTCGCGGACCGCCATCGGGTTATCCGCGAGCACGGCCGGTTCAGCAAGGAACATCTCCGCGGCGCGGCGGAGTTTGGGAAGCCACCCTGGGCGTGCCTTGCGCCGCTCCAGCGTCTCCGCCCGATCCTCCGGCCAGCCGTGCAGGAGTTCGAGATCGGGACGCATCCAGTAGAGCGGGTCCATGAATATCTTCACCGAGCCGGTGTCGGCCCCGTGGACCGTCTCGACGAGCAGGCGAAGCGCGGTGGCCAGACGCTTCCCCGCATCGCCGTACCGCAGGCGCGCGTAGTCGTTCACGTACTGGTCGAGGTCGATCCGGGCCGGGTCCCACGAGATACGCGCGGCGAGTTCGAGGTAGAAGCTGTTGAAGTCGATCATCTCGGGCTGGTTCAGGAACATGACGCAGTTTCGACCACGCGGATCGGTGACGACCTCTCTCGCGCGCCGCACAAGCTCGGGCATGTCGCCGTGAAGCGTTCCGCCAGCGCCGAAGCTGTGGAGCACGCCGAATCCCCAGCGATGGCCATAGTACCAGTCGAGGCGTTCGTATTTCGCCGCCTCTTCCGACCAGAGGTCGTGGACAACCATCGGCACGTCGATGGCGGCGAGATATCCACGCACATCCTCAGGCGTCCACGCCGCATCCCACGGACGGCTCAGATCCTCCATCTGGATGTCGAACGACCATGCGCCGGGTGCCCAGACACCGTCGGGATCCGCCTCGCGGATCGCCTCGGAGACTTTATCAACGAACTGGATACGCGCCGACTGTACGTCTGTTTCGCCCTCCAGAATGCGGCTCTCGCTCTGAAACTCCGCGATGTAGAGGTGATCCGTGCCATATCGCTCCGTGAAGGCTCGGATGTAGTCGACCAGAAGCTGCTTGAAACGCGGGTCCGCCGGGTGGAGCGACCGCTTCGGTTCCAGCTCGCTCCACTGCATCACCATGGAGCGCGCGTCGGGGTATTTCTCGAAGAACGCGTCCGGCACCGAGAGGCCTGGCAGGCTGACGGGATACTCGATGCCGAGCGAATGTCCGTAGTCCCGTACGCGCTGGTGGAGCGAGGGTTCGCGCGGCTCCGGCGGCGGCGCATCGTACACGCCCCAATCGTAGAGAACGCGGTGCATGGTTTCGCCACCGACGTTCATCGGCCACGCCTGCGTCACGCGGCGCTTCGCCTTCCAGTCGAATTCGCGCCGCCACTCGTCGAAGCCCCACGCCGAGCAGGTGTACGTGAAGATGCAGCCATTCCCATCGAATCGATCCTGAAACCGCGGCTTCTCGTGGATGTCCTGCTCGGGAAGCATGATCGTCGGCAGGTTCGGCACCTGCTCACCGTCGCGGAAGAAACCGACGCCGATAACGTCCTCCAGCAACGCGTACACCGCCCAGAGCGTCGCCCGGTCCGACCCACCGGCGAGGGCGAGCACCTGTCTGCCACCTGCGTTCGACGTGCGGATGACAAACTCGTCTCCACGCGGCAGCTTGCTGCCAAGCGTGGCGGCTCGCCCGATGAGGACGACCGAGCCGTCGTCGGGAGGCTGACTCGCTATGATCAACCCCGCGCCGCTGATCCGGTGCACGTACGCTGAAAACTCCTCGGCGGCGTGACGCTCCAGCCACGGGGCGTCTACTGCGACGACGATGGTGGCGCGCGGTGCGCCGTTCTCGGTCAGGACCATGGGGGTGTACCTCCGCGTGAGATGGATGTCGAGAACAACGGTCGAGAGGTTGCCGGGCCGGGGCAACGCGCCGGCACGGTAGGTACGCAGGCTGCACGGCGCGAACGTAGGCATGGCGGTTTTCGTCAGACCATTGCTCGAACCGGGGGTAGCCATGCCATTCATCGCCGGAGTGCTCGGCGCGATAACTCTGTTCGTCGTGGGGTGCGCCGATGCGCCCGACCGGCTCACGATGCGCGACGACGGCACCTTCACCATCGTCCAGTTCACCGACACCCACTTCAACACCGCCGACAGCCTCGATGAACCGACCTACGCGCTCATGCGGCTCGTCATCGACACCGACCGGCCGGACCTGATCGTGCTGACTGGAGATATCGCGCGGCTCTACCCGCCGGACTCCACCAGCGTGTACGCCGAGATCGCGA
>CAZEAI010000059.1:0-29904 GCA_964510105.1 uncultured bacterium | reverse complement strand
GACTGCCGGAGATGCCGTACTGGCTATTGTCCGCGATGGTGCAGTTCACAAGCGTGATGTCGCTGTCGGAGTTGGCCTCTAATCCTCCCCATGCATTGCGGGCGATCGTGCAATCGGTCAGGTTCGCTGTGCCGTCGACACATAGCCCAGCTAGCGTGTTGCCAACGATCTCACAGCCTGAGAGCGTCACATCTCCGAATGCCCACAGCCCCCAGTTGTCGTTCCCGCTGATCCGGCAATCGGTGAGCCAGACCGCGCCGACCCCCACTTGGAGCGCGCCGGCGTCCATCATCCGGCCGTAGTTCCCGGTGAGCGTGCAGTTGTCCATCGATAGCCGCGGGTTCTCGCCATGCACCTCGATGCCGGTGGCGCCGCGGACGCCGGTGACCGTGACGTACTTCATCGAGCTGGAGTCGCCGCCGGCGATCTTGATGCCGCCCCACGACTCAGCCGTGCCCGGCTCGAAGTGGATCTGCTCCAGCCTCTGCCTCTGGCCGATCGCCTCAAGCACACCGTCCACGATGAGCGGAACCGGCGTGTCGAACTCCACGTGCACGCCCCGCTGGATCGTCAGTGTGTCTCCCACTGCCACTCGCACCGTGTCATACACGTGGTAAGGACTCATCAGTTTGAGCCATTCGCCGCTCACCTGCCCGCCGACGATTTTCTCCACAGTCGCGAGCCGAGCCTCGACTGCAGACAGGTACTCGTCGTTGCTGTGCACGATCACCGTCGTGTCGAACGGCGCGTGAGGAGACGTCACAGGGATGCCCGCATTCCAGCCCGGCGGGATCGTGAGCGGGAACGTCGTCGTCGTTGAGAACCCGTCCGGCAGCGACAGGCTGTCGACGATCAGATCCGCCCAGCCGGTGTTCTCAACGCGAAGCGACTCGGCGAATGCAATGTCGAACTCGGTCTTGCGGGACACCCTGATCCATGGTATGTCTGGGTTCGGGCCACCGCCGCCGGTGTAGCCCATATCCGACCGCGATCCGTCCTCGTCGCGGAGGTGTGGATCGCCCGCGTCGATGCACGGCGAGCCGGGCAAGAGCGAGTAGTCGCCGTTCTCCGGGTCTGCGAACATGGGATCGGCGCTGATGAGACCCAGCCCTTCCCACGTGTCGTACCAGATGGTGCCCGCGTTACTGTGGCTGCTGTGACTGGCCGCCAGCAGGCTGCCCTCAGGATAGGTATTGCATCCAAAATCGAAGCAATAGAGCCCCCTGGGCTGCCGGACGTAGTCAGCGAAGTGCCCCCAGGAGATCGTGTTGACGAGGGTTACGACGAAAGGCTCTACGTTTGCGCCCCCCGTCCCGGCGTTGGCGATCCCGATTGGCTGGCCCCCGGCTGAGACGTTATCCGCAATCGTGCAGTTGATAAGCGTGCCGGTACCGTGAAAGGCGAGCCCGCAGCTGTTCCCGTTGGTATAATCCTCGCCGGTCGGGTCGATCGGGTTGTCATTGACATGGTACGTCCTGTTGCCCGTGAGGAGGCACTTGATAAGGGTCATCGAACCGCTGCCAAGATGCTCGATGGTATTCGCATACGCTTCATTCTGCTGAAAGACGCAGTCGTATAGAACAGCGCTGGTTTCTCCGGTCGAGTAAATGGCCCCACCATACCTACCAGCCGTGTTGCGCCTCATCGTAGTGGTGCGAATCGTCATCGCGGTGGTGCCGTTGGTGTGGATGCCTCCGCCCAGCCTGGCAGCGTTGTCGTCGATGGCGCAGTCCGTGAGTGTTACTGTTCCGGAATAGATCCGCACGCCGCCACCATAGTTCCCCGCGCTGTTGTTCGACACGGAGCTTCCGGTCGAGCGGACGGTGCCACCACCGAAGTAGCAACCACCTGCGTCACCCGTAGCTGCAGTGTTCGCCGAGACGGTGCAATCGGCAAGGCGGCAATCGCTCGCATCTCCGGTGATGTAGAGGCCGCCGCCGCCTTGAGCCACGTTGCTATCTACACGGCACGCCGTGATGGCGAAGGCCGAACTCGAGCCCGCGACACCGCCCCCGTATGCCGCCGTATCGCCCGTCACCGTGCACGCGGTCAAGGAGACGTACGAGTCACCTGCATACAGTCCGCCGCCCTTGCCGCCGAACGTCAACACCTTGCTCGCGACATTGCTGGAGAGGGTGCAAGAGTCGAGCGTCACCGTGGCGTTTTCCGCGCAGAGGCCGCCGCCGTCGCCTTCGACGGCGTTGCCCGAGATGACTGCGTGCGCCAGTCCGAGCGACGAGTTCCTCACCGATATGCCACCGCCGCTAGCCGGTACAAGTCGATCGAGCTTCTCGACGAACGCATCGCTGATGCGCGCGTAGTGGATCGTGCTGGAATCTCCTCCGCTGATGCGAATGCCGCCCCACTCGGTCGAATCTCCCGCGATGAAGCAAATCGAGTCTGCCTCGGTGCCGACGGCGTGCAGCGCGCCCTCGACGATGAACGGCACGTCGGCGTCGAACAGCACGTCGACGCCCGGCTCGATGGTGAGGGTGTTCTCCGCCGCGACAGTACACGCCGCGGTGACGTGGTACGGCGCGTTTGCCGCGGTCCACGTGGTGGTGGTGATCTCGCCGCTGACGTTCGTTGTAGCGCGCGCGGCCGATGCCGTTCCGATGGTAAAAACGAGGGAGATCGTCAACGCGTACATCCGGCGATGCATGTCGTGCCTCCTCAGGCGTTTCTTTGCGGATCGGGGCGTGGAGTGGTGCGGGATTGGGCGAGGGCGTCCTCGGTGTGCGCTGGCAACGGTAGCTGAAGGTCCAGTGCTGTAGAGGACATACGCGCCACAGCATCACCCTTTTCGGCTAGGGATCTCATGCGCGAATAATGCTGGAGGGAATATCAAACTAGACAAACGGAAGCTGAAACCCTGCTCGCGACATGGCGAGCGACGCGTAGGCGCTCACGACGCGCGGTGTGCGGCGATAGTATAGCAACAATCGCCCCAGCCGTACATACATAGGGGCGAACCACGTGTTCGCCCCTGTTCCTTTATCTGTTCCGCCGGCAACAGGGCGACCGGCGGTCGCCCCTATTCCCTCGCATAGACCTGCGGACAGGAATGTCCGCTCTCCGGGAGCACCCTCACCCCGGGGAGTTCGCATCGCGAACTCCCTCACGAACTGAGTCCGAGCATCGCGAGGGCTCAGTTCGCCGGTTTCTGCGCTCCGTCCGCGATCCACTTCTCGACTGACCGTCCCTCGCCCATATCGACGATGCCCTCGCGCTTCGTCACGGCGAGGAAGCGCTCGATGAGCTTCGCGCGATCGGGGTCGTCCTCCTCCATGCGTCGGATGAGCACGTACCACACCGGCAGCCGCGCCTTCTCGACGCGTTGACGCACTTCCTCCGATTCCGCCGCCGCCTCTGCCTGCTCAAGCAGCGCGTCGCCGCGCCGGATGAGGTCCTGCCGGATGTGGCCCTCGTCGATGTCTTCGAAGATGTGCATGTGCATATCGGGGTCGGCGGCTGGCTCCTGAATGAGGTCCACGTACTCGCGCACGAGCGTGGCCGCGTCGCCGTACACGCCGTCGATGAACTCGTCCTGCGCGGCGCGTTCGTCGACGTTCGGATCCCACAGCAGCTTCGCCAGGACATACGAGCGCAGCTCCGCCAGCTCACCGCCGCCGCCGGACGAGTAGCTGCCCTGCTCGAACAGGCCGACGACGCTATGATCCGCGAAGAAGCGCACGTTCGGGCCCAGCACCGCGAGGTTCGGCCACGGCATGATGTAGCACCCGAAGTTCGTGACGTAATCCCAGATGTAGAGCCGGTTGCACATCGTGCTCCACGTGCGGATGTCGTCGACGAACGACGCGTTCTCCGGGCACGAGTCCAGCGGATGCGAGAAGCAGCACTCGATCGAGCACAGCCGCACAATCACGTTGGGACGCGGGCGGATCGTCTTCGGCGGTTTGCGCGAGTACCAGTACGCCAGCGTGTCGATGGCGATGTGCGGAGCTTCCTCCTCGATGGCCTGGGCGACCTGGTTCACGAACGTGAGGATCGTGCCGATCGGGCTGCCCTCGCGTTCGTCGATCTCGCGGCAGGCGTCGCACTGACACGGATTGGTCCAGTCGTTCTGGCTCACGCTGAAGATCGTCGCGTCGGGCTCGTCGCGAATCCACTTTCGGACGCCCTCGATGACGATTTCCAGCACTTCGGGGTTCGTCAGGCAGAGCTGCGTGTGGTCGTCGGTGCGCTTCCCGTCGATCAGGCTGTAGTATTCCGGGTGCTCGGCGAAATACTCCGCCACCGGCATGAGCACCTCGAACGTGTGCACGAACGCGCGTGAGCCGTACCGGACTTTCCCGCCATGCTCGTCGCCCAGGCCGGCGTGGCTGGAGTTCGAGTAGTTCCGCGCCGACCAGTCCGCGTCGAACGCTTCCTGGAAGAACGGCTCGCGGTACTCGAGCGCCGGACGGCGTCGGATGTCCAGCGCCGAAACCTCGAGCGCGTCGAGCGTGGGCACATGCTCCACGTCCCGCGTGTACCACCGGCAACCGACGATGTCTTCGAGAAAACGGTACGCGCCGTAGAGCGTCCCGCGGGGCGAGCCTCCGACGATGACGATGTGATCGCCCACGCTCCTGACGACGTGCTCTTCAGCGCCCAGAACGCCGTCTGCGGCTTCTGATACGAGATTCGTCGTGTGTCGGTTCGCTCCAACGACGATCGCCTTCGATGGAAGTTCGCCGCCGTCTTCAGCGATGGGAATCGTCGCCCCGGTGGCGAGGGAGAGGTAGCGCTGCAGTTCCTCGGCGGCCCGTCGCTCGGGTGGAGTGGCGCTGTCGTCGACTACGATAGTGCAGTCGGATTTCCCGTGCTGGGCCACAATGAGGTTTTCGGATGCTGAGGGCGAATTCTGCACGTGCGCCATCCTTTCAGCGGGCGACCCGCATGGGGCACCACGCGCGCTACTCCGGCGTGGCCTCGCTCCTGGGCGATATGATGGTGAGGTCTCGGAGCCACAATTCGTGGCCCTGGTATATCTCGTGACCCAGCTCCTCCCATGGGCGGAGTTGGATCAGTATCTGCCGCGAGTCCTTCTCATCTCGGAAATCCCACCGCTGGAATTCCTTGCCCGGGCGCTTACCTCCGACATACGAGAGCATCGTGCCCGAGTGTTCCAAGTAGTATTCGCGGTCGCGGTAGGTTACGGTGCCCTCTCCGGCGGACGCCATCTCGTCCAGGATGCCCTGGGTCAGGCCCAGCGTATCGAGCGTTCCGTCGAGTCCTTCGACGAGCCACGCGTGGGTGGAGAACCCGGCGGTCCACCAGTTGATCCAGACGGTGTGGTCCGGGTCCGGGCCGGAGAGCTGGAGGTTGTACTCGATCTGCTCGTCCTCGCGCTCTATCCGGTCCCTGCGGCGGACGGAGTAGTCCTCCTCCAGCCCCTTCGGAAGCGACATGTGTAGCTCGCCACCCTCGCCAATCTCCTTGATGGTCCACTGCGGCTCGGACGGGGGGCCCTCGTCTTCCTGCTGGCGCTTGAAGTCTTCCCAGTGCCGCCGCGTGATCGTTGTGTTCTTGGGCCCTGATCTGCGGGTCCGGATGAAGATGAGTATGATGATGGCCGCGCCCAGGATGACGATGACCAGCGTGTTATCCATGATGCTCCCTCTATCGTTCGCACGCGCCGCCTGTCGTCCCATCCGACAGCTCGGCACGGCTACATATTCGCCGCGTAAACGTACCGCCGCGCCCTGCTAGTAGCCAACAGCAGCCGGCACACGGGATCGGACGGTTCCCGTCCCTCGCGGCACGTCGTGCGCCGCGGAATGGAATCCTGGAGGCCCTCCGAGCGTTGCTCACTGCGAGCGATATCGTTGTGGCTCTTGGCCTTGCCGCCGGGCAGCCGGGTGGACTATCTATCAGGAGCGACGCGCTGGACGTTCCGGCCGCGCCGCGAGGGAGATGAATATGCCAACAGTCGCCGTGATCGGTGCATCGAACGACCGCGAGAAATACGGGAATCGGGCCGTGCGAGCCCACGTCAGGCAGGGATACACGGTCTACCCGATCAACCCCAACGTTTCGACCGTTGAAGGGGTGACAGCCTACCCTTCGCTGGCGCACGTGCCCGGTCGCGTGGACCGGGTCACGCTGTACGCGCCCCCGGAGGTCGGTCTGACGTTGCTGGAGGAGATTGCGAGCGCCGCTCCCAGCGAGTTTTTCGTGAACCCGGGCGCGGAGAGCGATGCACTGGTGGCGAAGGCGTACGAACTTGGCCTCCAGCCGATGCTTGCGTGCTCGATCGTCGACATCGGCGAAACGCCATCGATGCTCTGAGCCCGGCGGTTGTAGCCACCCCATCCACAGACCCGGCAACATGAAGAAACGTAGCCAGAAGCCGACAAAGCAGCGATCCGCGGACGATGACGAGAGCCGGCGCGAGTTTCTCGCGGCGGTCGGCGCCATCTCGGACGAGGACATCGCCCTTCACAAGCCTCCGGACCTTGAGGCGGAATTGCACCTGGCTTCGACGCAGCCGGGCCAGCCGCGCGACGACCGCATAGTCGACACGCTGGATCTCCACGGGATGACCAAGGATCAAGCGACGGAGCGTCTCATCAACGCCCTCGGCCACCTCCAGCCCAACGGCGGAAGCGTCATCATCATTGTCGGGAAGGGCAACCACAACCCCGATGGCGTGGGCATCCTACGGAAATCGATACCCCGTTGGCTGGAGACGGACGGACTCAAGTACGTCGCGGGGTGGGAATGGGCTCCGCGAAGGCACGGCGGGCGTGGGGCCATCGTCGCTCGCCTGCGGACTGTCGACACCTGACCGACCCAAGAGGAGTCGCCCCCATTGGATAAGGCCCAAGCGTGCAGCCTGCTCGAACCGCTCCTACGGTGTCCCACCGCTCCGTACCACGAGGATATCGTCGCCGACCACGTCACGTCCGTGCTGATTGGGCTCGGACTGAGACCCAGCGTGGATCAGTTCGGCAACGTCTTCGTTCGGCGCCCGGGTAAGAGTGGCGCCCGAGCGCGTCTTGGGTTCATGGCGCACATGGATCATCCCGGTTTCGAGGTGACCGAGCACCGTCCGGGAGGCGTTCTCGCGGCGTGGCACGGCGGCGTGGGAGAGGAGTACTTCCCCGACGCCGCCGTGCGATTCTACCACAACGGGGCCGAGTTCGCAGGCCGCGTGGACGGTTACGAAATCGGCGCCGAGACAGGCCGAGTCGGAACCGTATCCATTCAGTGCGACAGTGTGCCGCCGGTCGGATCGCTTGGTATGTGGGACGTGACGCCCGTGGAGTTTCCGAAGGGCTTCGTCCGGTCGCGTGCCATCGACGACCTGGCCGGGTGCGGGGTGATGCTGGCTATGCTGACCGACCTCGCCGGAGTCTCGCTCGACGCGGAGGTGTGGGCGCTATTTACCCGCGCGGAGGAGGTAGGATTCGTCGGCGCGGTGGGCCTGGCGTCCAGTGGTCGAATCGCTCCATCCGTGCCCATCGTTTCCATCGAAACGAGCAAGGCCATCCCCGGAGGCAGTCAGGGCATGGGGCCGGTGATCCGCCTCGGCGACCGGAGCAGCGTCTTCGACAACGGCTTCCTGCTCGCCATGCGAGACATCGCCGCGGAGCTGAAGGAGGAGCGCGAGGGCTTCAAGTGTCAGCAGCTCCTCATGGATGGAGGTAGTTGCGAGGCGACCGCGCTGAACGCGTTCGGATTCCGGACCGCCGGGCTCGCCATCCCGCTTGCCAACTACCACAACATGAAGCCCCTCGGGCCGGACGGTCCGTATGAGCTGCATCCCGAGGAGATCAATCTCTCCGATTTCATGGGAGCCGTGGAGCTCTGCGTCGCGCTGTGCGAGCGATTCCCCGGCCTCCAGGCTGTCAACGAACGGCATCGGCGCAAGCTCGTCGACAGAACCGCCGAGCGCGTGGCGCGGCTCAGCGCGGACCAGCGCAATCGCAACAGGAGCCCCCGATGAACCCGTCGGACTGGACGTTCCCGCGCCCGTTCCCTTCGCATCGCGGTCCCGTGATGGCCCCCAACGGCGTCGTCGCTACGGCCCATCCGCTTGCCAGCGCCGCCGGGCTGGACGTGCAGCGTCGCGGCGGAAACTTCATGGATTCCGCGCTTGCGGCGGCGGCGGTTCTGAACGTCGTAGAGCCGTACAACTCCAACCTCGGCGGCGATGTCTTCATGATCGTCCACGAGGCGGCGCGAGGCGAGTTCGTCGCGCTGAACGGGAGCGGCATCGCTCCCGCTACGGCGACACCGGATCGGTTCCCGGACGGTATCCCGACTGACGGTCTCTCCGCGGTGACGGTGCCGGGACAGGTGCATGGCTGGGTAACCGCCCACGAGCGGTGGTGCACGTGGGAGCTGAGCGATCTCTTCGCCGCCGCCATCGACTACGCCGAGAACGGCTTCCCGGCGAACATGCATCTCGTGCAGGCGCTCAACGGCGTGCAGGAACGCATCAAGCCGTATCCGTCCTCGCAACGCGTGCTCGGCCCGGCCCCGACGCCGGGCTCGCTCTGGGCGAATCCCGACCTCGGACGCTCTCTCCGGACCATCGCGCGCCATGGCGCGGAGGCGTTCTATCGCGGTGAGATCGCCGAACGCATCGCCGAATTCTACGGAGCGAACGGCGGCTACATAACCGTCGACGACCTCGCCGGGCACGAGACGGAGATATCCGAGCCGATCTCGGCGGCGTATCGTGGCTACACGATTCTGGAGCAGCCCCTCGTCTCTCAAGGGCACATCCTGCTCCAGGAGCTCGCTATCATGGACGGGTTCGACGTGGCATCGTGGGGGCCTCTCTCGGCGGACACCGTCCACGCGGGCATCGAAGCCAAGAAGCTCGCGTTCGCCGACAAGCTTCGGTACAGCGGCGATCCGAAGGCCGGCGACATCCCGCTCGACACGATGCTCTCCGCGGAGTTCGCCGCGCGCCGCCGTGCTTCTATCGACATGGATCGCGCGACGGAGCGTCCCGACGCCGGGCCGCTGACAGGCCACGACACGACGTATTTCAACGTCGCCGATCGTGACGGAAACGCCGTGTCGTTCATCCAGAGCATCTTCCATGGCTTCGGCTGCGGCGTGGTCATCGAGGGCACCGGGATGCTCATGAACAACCGCATGGGATGCTTCTCGCTCGATCCGGAGAGCCCGAACTACCTTCAGCCCGGCAAGCGCCCGATTCACACGCTGAACACCTACATGATCGCGCAGGACGGGAAGCCATGCGTCGTTGGCGGGACTCCGGGCGGTGACGTGCAGGTGCAGACGAGCCTGCAGGTGATCCAGAAGTTGATCGACTTCGGTCTGACGCCGCAGGAAGCCGTCGAGGCGCCGCGCTGGATCAGCGACGACGGACTCTACGTCACGCTGGAGGACCGGTTCGAGCAGGACGTTGTCGCGGACCTCAAGCGCCGCGGACACCGGGTCGGCACCGCAGCGCCCTTCGGTGGCAGCGGCAACGCGCAGGTAATCCTCATCCACCCGGAGAGCGGCGCGTACATCGCCGGCTCCGACCCGCGCGGCGACGGCTGCGCCATGGGGTGGTGAGGGGGACGCGGCTTCCGTCCGGCCGGAATTGCCTATCGCATCCTCCGTCCGTATCATTCCTGCCGCGTAGGCGCTGCCTTTGGGGGGTAGTTGGAGCGGCCTTTCTGCCGCGCACCCTGGAGGCAGGCATGTCACGAGTCATCCACTTCGATCTCAGCGCCGATGATCCCGACCGGGCAGCCAAGTTCTATTCAGACGCATTCGGCTGGCGATTCGCCAAGTGGGAAGGGCCCGTCGACTACTGGCTCGTTAGCACCGGTCCCGAGGACGAAGAGGGCATCGACGGCGGTCTCGGGCGGCGATCGAGTTCAGGAGAATCGGTCATGAACACGCTCTCCGTATCGGACGCGGACAGGGCCATGAAACGTGTCGTGACCGCGGGCGGCGAGATTGTCTCCGGGAAGCGACCGGTCCCCGGCGTGGGGTGGATGTTCACATTTCGCGATACGGAAGGAAACCTTTCCGGCGCAATGGAGTTCGATTCGGACGCAAAATGAGTCGACTCCTCTCGCCACTTCTCCGCGCGCCGAACGACAGCCGCGACATTACCGGTCCCGACGAGTGGGCGTCCAAGGCGCTGGACATCCGTCGGCGGTTCATCGCCATGGTCGGGGAGCCCCCATTCGACGATGCGTTCGGACTCGATGCCCGGATCGAGGACGAGGCGGCCTGCGACAAGTACGTCAGGTATAGGATCACGTACGCTGTCGAACGAGACGAGCGCATCGCGGCGTGGCTTTTGATCCCGCACGACTGCGCAGACGCGGCTCCCGCAGTGCTCTGCCTGCACCAGACCGTTGCTCGAGGCAAGGACGAGCCGGTCGGACTGGCGGGATCGCGCGACCTTGCCTACGCGCATCATCTCGCCGAGCGTGGATTCGTCTGCCTGGCGCCGGATCACCTCGCCGCGGGAGAGCGCGTCGCGCCCGGCCTGAAGCCGTACGAGACGTCGGCGTTCTACGAGAAACACCCGGGATGGTCCGCCGTTGGGAAGGCGATGTGGGATGTGCGCCGCGCCGTGGACGTGCTCTCGGCGCGTCTGGAGGCCGACGCGAATCGGATCGGCGCCATTGGACACTCGCTCGGCGGGCACAGCGCGGTGTTCGCCGCCGCGTTCGACGACCGTATCCGCGCGTGCGTGACGAACTGCGGCCTGACGACGTTCGCGGACAACCCGAAACGCATCGCCTGGGCGCGTGACGAGTGGTACGTGTACATCCCGGCGCTCCGCCCGATTCTCCTGACGGATGATGCTCCTCCGTTCGACTTCCACGAGATCGTTGCGTTACTCGCTCCGCGCGCGTGCCTGAACATCACCGCGCTCAACGACGAGACCATGGGAATCTCCGCGCGGGCGACGATGGAGCTGACCGCCGAGGTGCGCGAGGTGTACCGGATGCTCGGTGTCGAGGGCCGGTACGCGACGTACCTTCACGACGTCGGGCACTCGTTCCCGCCCGAGAGCCGCGAGCTGGCCTACGCGTTCCTTGCGCGCGAACTACTGGGGTAGAGCCGGTGTGCGCAGACAGGCATGTCCGCGCCAATGATACGGTGGTGCTCCGCGCCGGCCGCGATCGAGACCCCGCAATGGCATCTCTACTCGCGGACAGAGATGTCCGCACTCCCCGTTCGGTGGGGCTATGGAGTGCGCGCTTCCGCCGGCGCTCCAGTCGGCTTCAGCCGACTTCCCGACACGAATACGCAGAACAGGTAGCCCGCGGCTTCAGCCTCTGGGCGGTGATGCTGTCTGCGACCGTTCGCGGCTAGTTCCGCTTCACCTGGAGCGCAGGCGTTCTTGCCTACGGTACCGTGTTTCCCGCCCTACGCGGACAGGAATGTCCGCTCTCCATTGGGTGGTGGTGCTGCGCCGGGCCGCTACCAGCGGACGCCGTACACCTCCTCGATCACGTTCTTCCATTCGCCGTCGAGGAGGTTCTTGCCGTCGTCGGCGATCTTCGCCTCATCCGGCGACATGTGCTCGCGGCGTAGCAGCTCCTGCACCTCGTCCTCGTCCTGCCAGACGGCATCGCCACCGTTGGGAATCCACAGGTCGAGACCGAGGTCGGTCCAGATGATCTTTCCGCGCCAGATGTGTGTGTTCATGCAGACGTCGAACCGGTAGCCCGCCACGGTGCCGTCGGGCGTCGTGAGCTGCCACACGTGGTACGGCCGGACCTTCCAGTACATGCCGTCCGTCACGGTGCCGACGGGAAGCGTCACGCCCTCGATCACGTATTCGCGGTCGCTCGCGTAGCGGATGCGCGCGGACCGGGGAGCGTCCATCTCCAGAACCTCGCACTCCCAGGACTCCTCTTTGTGGCCCGGTGCGTACTTGATCTCCGTTATCGTGCGACTCTCGGACATGCACTCCTCCGTAGGGTAGTGACAAAGAGACGGGGACGCCGACTGCCCGGCATCCCCGTCCCGTCGGTTGCATTTGCGAGACCGGGCTCAGACCTTCTGAACCTTCTCCCAGTTGCCGCTGTTGGTGGATTCCATCGCTGCTTCGAGCACGGCCTGCGTCTTTGCGCCGTCCTCGAAGTTAGGCTGGACTTCCGCGCCCGAATCGATGGCCTCGATGAAGTCCTTGAACTCGTGCGTGAACGTGTGCTCCCAGCCGATGATGTGGCCACCGGGCCACCACGCCTCGTTGTAAGGCTGGTCGGCATCGTTGCAGATGATGGTGCGGAAGCCCTGCCTGCCGCCCGGGTCGTCCATGTTGTAATACTCAAGCTCGTTGAGGCGCTCAAGGTTGAACGAGATCGAGCCCTTCGAGCCGTTGATCTCGAACGAGTTGTAGTTGCGACGACCGCCCGCGAACCGGGTCGCTTCAAAGCTGCCCAGGGCTCCGTTGGCGAATCGGGCCATGTAGAGGAACGCGTCCTCGACGTCGACCTTGCCCTTCGCCGAGCCGCCCGCTGCGCCGAGCCCACCGCCCGGTGCTCCTTCTTCGATCGGGCGCTCCTCGATGAAGGTCTTCTTCATGCCGACGACTTCGTCGATATCGCCAACGAGCCAGCGCGCGAGGTCCGTGATGTGAGCATTCAGGTCGCCGTGCGGGCCGCTGCCGGCGACGTCGGCCTGGAGACGCCACACAAGCGGGAATTCTGGATCCATGATCCAGTCCTGCAGGTAGACTCCGCGCCAGTGGTAGATCTCGCCGAGTTCGCCCGAGTCGATCATCTGCTTCGCCATGGCGATGGCGGGTACGCGGCGATAGTTATACGCCGTGAGCGTCTTCTTGCCGGATTTCTTCGCCGCGGCGGTCATCCTTACGGCCTGCGCGAGGTCGTTTGCCAGCGGCTTCTCGCAGACGACGTGCTTGCCCGCTTCGAGTGCCGCTATCGCCATGGGCTCATGGAGGTTTCCCGGCGAGCAGACGTCGATGATCTCGATCTCGTCGTCCTTGAGGAGCTTCTTCCAGTCGGTCTCGATCTGCTCGAATCCGAACTCCCCGGCGGCCTGTCTGAGTGCTTCCTCGTTGCGTCCGCAGACCGTCTTGAGACGCGGCTCGCGCGGCACGTCGAAGAAGCGCGCCACCTGGCGCCAACCATTGGAGTGCGACTTGCCCATGAAGGCGTAGCCGATCATCCCGACACCGATCTCATTCGCCATGGAAACCTCCTCGTGTTGTATGAGCGCCGATAGCGCCCGGTGTCGTTCGGGCAGCCACCCGATATGCCACCTGTACGGCGCCGCATCCGTGAGCGGATGCGGCGGGTCACCGGAATATAGGGGGTGCGTGAGCGGGGTCAAGAAGGTTCGACACGGTCGGGAGCCGCCGTGTCGGACGTGCGGGTTCAGGGGTTGGTGCAACCGAGCAGTCGTTTGTAGTACCATCTCAGCAGGATCAGGCCTCGCGTGGTCAGGTAGCTCTCGTCTGCGCGAGTTCCATCGCCGACGAGGGAATACGTCAGCTGTACTTCGCCACCGACGCTGAGATGTTCGCTGATGGCGTGTTCCGCGCCTGTGACTGCTGCGAACCAGTAGTCGATCCATGACTCGTCGTTGTCGTCGGACCATGCCATCATGGCTACACGCGGGCCGGAGTAGAACCGCGTGCGACCGGCCCCGCGGACGAACAGCGCGCCCAGACCGGCTCGCAGCACGGAGCTTGCTCCCTCGTTCGAGGTGCCTCTCCGCAAGATGCCGAAGCTGGGCTCGATGCACAGCCGCCGGTTGAGCAGAAGCGGGATGTGAATCTCCGAGAGGCCGATCGGTCCGTAGGCGGTCGACATCGAGGCCAGCGGCCACGTATCGCTCACGGAAATGCCGATGCCCCACTCCGGCCCGCTGCTTGCGGAGTCCGGCGGACTGGACGTTGAGTTGCGGGCGAATGACGTCGTAGCGACGCATAGCGCGATGACGAGGGCGGCGGCTCTCATGCGATATCTCCTGTCACCGGCTGGTCCGGTGTGAGCGAGGTGGCCACGGAGCAGGTGTCGGGAAATGTGGTGCGCTTCAACCAAAAGGGCAATGCACATGTCGAATCGAACACTCATCGAACCGACGGGACCGGTGCTCTTCGCCGACGATTTCGCCAGTGGCCTCAGCGAGTGGCACCATGAAGGCACGGGCACTATCGGCATCGTGCAGTGGGACGACGGCCGTTGCGCGCTACGTCTCGACTGCACCGGTAGCCGCCAGGGCGGCGCCGGGTGTCACGCATTCTGCCGATCGGACTTCCCGGACGGCATCGCCGTCGAGTACGATCTGCTCGTTCGCCAGAGCAACGGGCTCCTCATCACGTTCGTCGCGATGGAGGGGCTCGACGGAGAGGACATGCTCGACGATCTGCCGCCGCGAGACGGGCTCTTCAAGGACTACACCGGCGACGATGCACCGCTGAAGTCATATCACGTGTCCGTCAGCCGGTACGACGACGACGGCGTCCACACGGGCGTCTCCAACTGGCGGAAGAATCCCGGCCTGCATCTCGTCGGGCAGGGGCCGGACCTGTGCAAGGACATCGGTCGGCGCTATGCCATCCGGATCGTGAAGGACGGCCCGCGCTGTCAGCTCGGAGTCGACGGCGTCCTGGCGCACGAGTTCAGCGATGCCGATCTGACTCCCGCCCTGCTCCCCACGGGCGGCAAGGTCGGATTCCGCGCCATCGGCTCAAGTGTCATCGCGGACATAGTTGATTTCCGAGTCCGAGCGCTCGCTTGACGAAATCACTCGCTGATTCTGAGGAGCTACCATGAGGATCACACGCGTATCGGCGCACGGGATTCACGGCAAGTGCTTCATCGTCGTAGAGACCGACGAGGGAGTCGGCGGCGTCGGAGAGTGCAGTCCGATGCACTCGCCGACGATAGGACGGTTCGCGGCGGAGGTGTTGGCGCCGAAGATCGTCGGCGAGGACCCGCTTGAGTCGGACCGGCTGTGGCATGAGATGATGCTCAGCACGTACAAACTCGGCGTGCAGGGCATACAGGCGGAAGCCCTCGCCGGTATAGACATCGCGCTGTGGGACATTCGCGGTAAGGTCATGGGGCAGCCGATACACATGCTGCTGGGCGGGAAATATCGCGACCGGGTGCCCATGTATCGCTCAATCGGTGGCGGCGCATCCATGACCGTCAACGAGATGGCGAGACAGGTCGAGCGCGCCGTCTCCGAGGGATATCGCGCCGTGAAGATCCGGATGGACTGGGGTGTCGCGCGGCAGGACGTCGACCCGGCGAAGGATCTGGCGATGACGCGCGCGTGCCGCGGCATATGCGGTGACGACATCCCGCTGAGCTTCGACGCGAACAACGGGTACAGCGTCTCGACCGCGATAAGACAGGGGCGCGTCTTCGAGGAACTTGGGCTGCGGCATTTTGAGGAGCCGATCGCGCAGTTCGACTACCCCGGAATGGCCAAAGTAGCCGATGCGCTGGATATTCCGATCTCTGCGGGAGAGCAGGAGTACACACGGTGGCAGTTCCGCGACCTCATCGTCGAGGGGCAGGTCGACATCATCCAGCCCGACGTCGTGAAATGCGCGGGCATCACCGAGTCGATGAAGATCGCGGCGCTCGGAGACGCGTTCAACCGGATATTTCTTCCGCACCAGACACAGCCGACCGTCGGAAACGCTGCAACGCTCCACATCTGTGCGGCGCTGAAATGGTGCGACTGGCCTCAGGAATACACCGGGCCGGAGGAGCGTCTCGACGCGCTGTTCGTGGAGCCGCTGGAATTCGTCGACGGCTGCCTCACGGTGCCGACGCAGCCCGGCCTGGGGCTCACGCTTAAGCCCGGAGCGCTGGACGGCGCCGAGCTTTACGGAGTCGCGGAGGCATGATCGGTCACGCCGCGGATTCCGAGCAGGACGGCCGAGCCCCGGTGCGCGTTGCGTTCGTCGTCCCCACGATCGAGAACGGGGGCGCCGAGCAACAACTCCTTGCGTTGGCCGGCTCACTGGACCGGTCACGCTGGTCCCCGCGTGTATTCTGTACGCACGCTCTGGGAAATCTGGAGGCGCGCTTCGCCGAGGCCGGTGCGCCCGTCGAGCTTGTCGGCAAACGCGGCGGGCTCGACGTGACGGTCGTGTGGCGTCTCGCGCGGGCCCTGAGGCGGCATGACCCCGCCGTGGTTCACACGTGGCTGTTTCAGGCCGACACGTGGGGCAGGCTGGCCGCGCGTCTGCTGCGGCCCTCACCCGTGGTGATCAGCTCCCAGCGCACCATGGATAGCCACTGGCCGCGCCGGTACCATCTCATCGACCGCCTGCTCTCGCGCGGGACCGATGCCGTAGTGGCGAATTCGAGTGCCGTGGCCCGCTTCGCCGCGGACGTGAAAGGCATTTCTCCCGCCAAACTCGTCACCATACAGAACGGCACCGACATGTCGCGAGCGCAGGCATGCCTCGGGTGGACTCGCGGCCAGCGGCGGGAGCTTCGGCGCGAGCTTGGCATCTCCGACGAGACGTTTGTCGTTGGACACATCGCCCAGCCCGCCGTTGAGAAGCGATTCGACGTTCTCGTCGACGTCCTTGCCAGGCTCGCGGAGCAGTCGGTACCTGTCCGTATCCTCCAACTCGGGCGCGATCCGCAGTCGCGAGAGGAGGAACGCTACTTCGCGTGCTACTGCTCGTGGCTCGATGAGCGCGGCGTCACCGACAGAGTGCAGCGTCTCGGCTTCGTCGTGGATGTCTCACGATACCTCGCCGCGATGGACGCAGTCGTCCAGACATCGGGCATAGAGGGATTTCCCAACGCGATCATCGAGGCCCTCGCGATGGAACGGCCGGTCGTGGCCACGAACGCTGGAGGCACGGGCGATCTGATCCGACAGGGCGAGACCGGTTGGCTTGTGGAGCCCGGCGATGCCGACGGACTCGTGGAAGGGTTGCTCAACGCCTATCGCGATTCGGAGCAGGCGCAAGCGTGGGCGCGGGTCGGGAGAGAACTCGTCGAACGCGAGTTCAGCGTCGATGCTCTTGTGGCGAACACGACGGGCCTCTACCGCGAACTGCTCAGGCGGCGCAGCCCGTCCGCGTAGCCGCACCTACGAGAGGTAGTGTGTGAGCCACGATATCATGTGCGACGCGGAATCGTCCAGCCACTCGTGTCCCATCGCGGGCTCGGAGAGCAGCGACTTCGTGGAGCGAATCGCCTCGAAAGCCGCGCTGATCGACGGCTCCGGACAGATCTCGTCTCGCCCGCCGGCGGAGACAAACGTTGGGCATTCGATGTGCTCGGCGAGGTTGGCGACGTCGAAGTAGGCGAGCGTTGTCACGGCCTGAGCGCGCTCGTCGGGATGCTCGGCGATCCAGGCCAGAAGCTCGCCGTACGGTCCCGCTGCGCTGTCCTGGGCGAGCACCCACTCAAGCCCCGCCATGAGGGGCACATGCGCCGCTGCGACCGCGACTCGCTCCGGAGCGAGTGCCGCCGTCGCCAAGGCAAGCCCGCCGCCCTGGCTCGATCCCGTGACAGCGACTCGATGGGGATGGACTTCCGGTTGCGCCTGCAGGAATTCCAGGCCGCGCAGACAGTCGAGATAGATCCCGCGATACGCGAAGTCCTCGGGCGTGTCCAACCCGTGGACAATCTTCCCGTCGGCTCCGGCGGGATATGGTTCCGGGCCGTGACCTCGCGTGAACAGCAGAAGCGTGGCGAAGCCCCGTTCCGCCCAGCGCGTCGCCCATGTGACGTCGAGTTCGCCGCCGTACGACGGCAGGAACAGCAGCCCCGCGAGGCGCGCGGTCGGCGGGGCCGGCGGAGCTGCAAACCAGCCCGTGATGCGCTCGCCGCCAACGCTCGTCAGAGTCACGTGGTATACGAGTGCCATCTCACTGGAGTGCTCGGGCGCCGGCGAGCGCGTTGCCTCCATGTCGGTGTCCGCGAGTTCGCTCCGCGCTGAGTCCCAGAAACTCCACAGATCGTCCGGCATCATGTGCCTCCACGGATCGCGCCGAGTTCGCTGACCGCCATGAGGTAATACGCGTTGTGCGGCAGCCACGGCTCGTTGCACTGATATCGAGGCGTGCCCTGCTCGATCAGGTCCCAGAGCGGGATGTCGTTCCGCGCGTTGAACCGGACGATGCCGTTGAACACCGATCCCGGCACCGCTCCCTGCGGCTGTCCGACGATGGTGTTGTATCGATGGTGGGCCGTCGCCGTGTTGACGCGCCCCTCGCCGTGCAGCATGCACAGGCCATAGGGGTTTCGCCCCAGCACCCAATCGAGCTGATCGAGCCCGACGGCGAGCGCTTCGGACGATCCCGTTACCCGGTGGGAGATGAACGCCGCCCACGCGTCGGAGAGGTACTGGCTGTTCTGTCCGACGTACCAGTCGCGGTCGGTTTCGTACTGGTAGAACCACGTTTCCGAGTTCCCGCGATACGCTCGGGCGATGTTGAGCTGATTGTCCGAAACCGCGCGGAGGAATCCGACGTAGCGCTCAAGGCACGCGAGCGCCTCGGCGGCAAACGGATGGTTCGCGCTGTTGTGCAGCCAGTGCGCCAGCGCCGCGCCGGGCAGACCGTCGTCGACTACGGCATAGGCGGGCGCCCCACCGCCGGGAGTTCCCGCGAACCAGCCTGAGTACCGGTCGTCGCTGCCCTGACACGCGACGATCTTGCGGGCGCAATCATCCGCCACGGTCCGGTACATGCCGTCGCCGGTGGCGCGCTCAAGCTCAAGCGCGGCGAACATCGTCTCGGCGGCATGGGATACGGCGTCGCTCTCTGAGTTGTACGCAAGTGGCCAGTGCGCGAGCGCTCGTCCGACGTATTCCTCACTCGCGAGGGCTGCGCCGAGATGCGCGAACGACGCCACCAACCACCGGCTGGTAGTCTGGCCGCTGGCGACCCGGTCGTCGTCGCCGCCGATGCGATTGTCCGTCTCCCGCTCTGGAATTCCCCAGTAGCCGTAACCGCTGGAGTGCTGGCCCCAGAGCGCGCCGGTCTTCGGATCCTGCATCTTGCGCAGGTAATCCGCGCCCCAGATCGCCTCGTCGAGGATGTCGTCGCGACCCGTTTGGCGCTGAGTCTGGAACAGGTCCGGGCATCGCTCGCGAGCGTAAAGCAGGCTGTAGACCGAGAGCGGCGTGAACCCGTTGTACTTGTTGTAGTCACCGGCATCATGCCATGCGCCGGCCGCCTCGATCGTCACCCCGTCATCGGTGGTGATGCGGTCATCGAGATGACACGCGTCGTGCCAGCCGGGGACGGCCTGCCCGCACCGCTGCCAGAAGAAGAAGCGCTGCGCCGTATCGAGCGTCTTGCGCGCGACGAAGTTGTCACCGACGGAGAATACCGGCGACTCGGCCTTCGCGCTGCCGATGCGGACTTCCACATAGTAGTTGCCCGGTTCGTCGAGCGGCGTGATGTCGCCACGCCAATACCAGCGACCCCATTCGGAGACCTCGCCCGCGGGCTCAAGCTCGCCTGCGAGCACCGTGACGAACTCCTGCCCCGGACCGGCGATCGGCGCGACTACGCAGAACGTCGCGGGACCCTCAAGTGGCGCGTTCGACTGAACCGTGAATCGCTTCGGCCGATTCACGTCGTAGCCGACCTGGTTCACGAGCACGTCGAGCTTCGACTCCAGCGTCCCGATACATTCGTCGATCTCGAGTTGGACGATCCCGTCGGCGACGGCCTCAACGACGACGCGGAACGATGCTGTGGTCCTGATGGCCCGCGCGCTGTGGATTGCGAACGTGCCGTCGTCGGCATGGTCCGCCCAGACGACCGTATGGCGTTTTCCGCGCTTGGCCTGGCACCACTCGATGCCGACGCGGGCATTCGCCGCTCGTCCGGCAAAGGAGAGTGCAACGACGTCGTGGTCGAGCGGCGTGGGGACGGGTCCGGAATTCCACGCCTCGCGGGCCGCGCCGGTGAGCCTGACAGGCAGCCCCGCTGCGATGGACTCCGGGTCGGCATCGTCTCGCGATCCGAGCCATGCCTCGCGCTCGATCCAGTGGGTGTCGACAAGTGTGGGGAGATAGTCCCTGCGGATGTCTGCCATGCGTATCAGTCCTCGCGCGAGTCGTCGACAGCCAGCAGATTCGCGACGACCTCGCGCACGCCGCTCTCGGCGAATTCGGGGTACAAGAAGTCAAGTGCGTCGGCTGTTTCACGTGCGACGCGGGAGAACAGGTCCATGAGTTCGGGAAGAGCGCGACGGACGTCCGACTCGCTGCACCGCGCAGTCGCGCCGTCGAGGGCCCGCACAGCGTCGGCGTCGGTCCACTGTTCGAGGAAGCGCCCGCCGTGCCACGTGTCGTAATCCGCGCCGTGTTGAGCCTTCGCATGCCAGGCGAGCATCGTCAGCAGGTCGTCCCACGTGATCCCCAGCAGACCGGACCACGCGCTCCATATCTCGCCGCGCCGGAGCTTCTTGGTCAGCCAGACTGTATGGTACCAAAAGTCGCTGACTACGTTGAGGTACTCCTCCTCGTCCGGCATCGGCGGCTCAGGCGAGGCGATCCGCGCCATTGCCGCGTGTACTTCCTCCTCGATACCGTCCTTATCCACGATGAACCGGTAGCCGCGGTCTACGACCACGAAGATTCCGCGATCGGTCGAGTTGGCGAGCGCATCTCTGGCCTCGGCGACGTCCGTCGGGACGAAATCGACGTCGATCCCACCCTCGTAAAGCACCCGCCGTTCGACAGTCTTGCCGTCGGGCGTCAACTCGGTGAAGGTGAGGATCACGTTGCCGAAGGTGCGCGTCCACTGGGTGGTCTCGACATACCGGTCGGGGTCCGTGACGAGAAGCTGCACGTCGAGGTCGGACCACTCGTCGGCGGGTGGGTGCTCGCGCGCCCGCGACCCCAGAATGATCACCGCGCGTATGTCGTCCTCCGACCCGGCCCATTGGATCAGCCGCTTGATCAGCGCGTCGTATGCGGCGTTGAGATCACTCACTCGAGATTTCCACGACGGCCTTGATGCATCCGTCAGCCCGGTTCGCGAACGTCTCATACGCCTCGTTCACGTCCTCCAGCGCGAATCGGTGCGTCAGCAACGGATCGATGTTGACCCGTCCGGTCTGGATATACTCCAGCGCCATGCCGTAGTCGCGCTCGATCTCCGGCCCGGAGGTGCTCTTGAGGAACAGGCGCTTCTGGTACACGTCCCACATGTTGAACATCATCTCGACGCTCTTGGGCTGCCCGAACTGCAGGTAACGCCCATCTCGGCGCACGAAGCTGAGCGCCATCTGGATCGTTGCGTCGTAGCCCGATGCTTCGACGACCGCGTCCGCTCCCGGAAGGCCGGTTAGCCGCTGGATCTCCGCGAGCGCTTCGGCCGGACCAGGCGTCGCGTCGCTGCCCACGCAGATCGTGTGCGAGGCGTGCATCGTCGGGCTCACCGCGAGACGTTCCGGAACGCGATCCACGGCGATGACCATACGCGCGCCGAGGTTGTGCAGCATGTGGTTGAAGAGCTGTCCAACCGGTCCCTGGCCTATGACGACGATTCGCTCCGACATCACGTCGCCGAGTTCGCGTAGCGCATGGATGACTGTGCCGAGGAGCTGGGCCATCATCCAGCGCGAGATATCGCCTTCCGCCGGCAGCTTGAGAAGCTGGTCCGAGTTGTGGGCGACGACGTACTCCTGTATCCCGTCCTGGTCCAGAGGGAACCAGAGAACGCGGTCACCGGGCTCGAAACCCTCGATGCCCGATTCCTCCACGACTCCGACGCACTCATGCGCCGGGAAACCCGGTCGGGTGGGGTATTCCATGTCGTAGGTGCCGAGGTAGAAGCCGAGATCGCTCCCGCATACGGCGATCTCGGTCAAGCGGATGAGCGCTTCGTCCGTCGCCGCGCTCGGTTTCGATACGTCTATCTGCCGCATCGTGCGGGGAGCGGTCATTTCAACGGCGCGCATGAAGTTCTCCTGTCGTTGTCAGGTAAGGGTTACGATGACCTTCACGCATCCGTTCTGACGCTCGGCGTACATCTCGTAGGCCTCCTGCGCCTGCTCCAGCGGGAACCGGTGCGTGATGATCGGCGACGGATCGAATCGGCCATCCTGAATCCACCGGAGCGCCTGGTGGATGTCGCGCTCCTTCTCCGGCCCGATGGTGCCAAACACGCGCAGGCGCTTGTCGTAGATGTTCCGGACGGCGAATTCCTGCGTGGCGTGTTTCGGCGCGCCGAACTGGAGAAGTCGTCCCTCTTTCCGCACGGCGTTGTACGCCATGTTGATTGTCTCGTCGTAGCCGGATGCTTCGATCACGACGTCCGGGCCGATCCCGCCGGTCAGCTCCAGCACCTTGGGCACGACCTCGTCCACCGTCTCGCCCAGAATCGTGTGCGTCGCGTGCATCTTCGGGCTGACAGCCAGCCGCTCCGGGACACGGTCCACGCCGATGATGGTCTGCGCGCCGAGGTTCCACATCATATGGTTGAAGAACTGCCCCACCGGTCCCTGTCCGAAGACCGCAACCTTCTCGCTCATGACCTCGCCGACCGCCCGGAGCCCGTGGATAACCGTGCCGAGGAGTTGCGCCATCATCCAGACCGAGATGTCGCCGTCGTCCGGGAGCTTGAGGAGCTGTTCCGGGCTGGTGAGCACCGCCCACTCCCGCAGCGCATTCTGGCCCGGAGGGAACACGAGGACGCGGTCGCCCTTCTCGAACCCCTCCATACCCGACGACTCTACGATACCTACTACTTCATGCGCCGGCCGGCCGACCTGGTCCGGAAACTCCCGCGGCAGCGTCGCGAGGTAGGCGACGAGGTCGCTCCCGCAGATGGCGACTTCCGTAAGCCGCACCAGAACATCGCCGGGACCTGGTTCCGGGTCGGGTATCTCTACAAGCTCAAACGTTCTCGGAGCAATCATGTGGATAGCGCGCACTGATGACCTCCTGTGGTAGTCCCGTTGGCGTGGATACGCCGAGCAAACCGGCACGATGGAGCGCGAGGCGATTCGGTGAGACGATTCAGATCCGCGCGTGTCACATCAAGCGAGAAAGGTAGGATAGCGCGTTCGCGCGGGCCAACGGGGCGTTGGCCGGACTCGCGGGACCGCCTGCCCGGTGAGGTGTGTGCGTTTCGACTGCGGCTTCTCCGTCAGGGCTCTACTTCCGTCGGATCGAGCCAACCGTGGAGTCGTGGACGTCCAGTTCCGCGTTTCTCGTGACGATGAGTATGTCGCCGTCCACGTTGTCCGTGACGCGGCACCCGGTGAGGTCGGCGACGCTTGTCCGCGTGCTGCCATCGATATAGATGCCGCCGTATTCGTAGCCGCCGGCCCTGTTCGAAGCGGAGTTGCGACTCACAGTGCAGTCGCGCATGGCAAGTGTGGAGGACCCGCACTCAATGCCGCCCAACGCGGTATTCCCTATGATCGAACAGTCCTCAAACGACGCATCGCTGAGCGAAAGAGTGATGCCGCCTCTGTTGTTTCTCACTCTTGTTTTCCGCATATCCAGCGAGACATCGGGACCGGTGCATATCGTTCCTCCCCATACGGCGTTGGTGATGTTCCGTTCGATGGTGCAGTACGCGATGCGGATATCACCGCGTCCTGGAACCATGATCGCTCCGCCGCTGCTCTCCGACACATTCCCGACCAGATCGCAACGTTCCAGCGTGAGGGATGAGCGCTCTATGCCCAGTCCACGACAGGATATCGCGCCGCCAACTCCGCCGGACGTGTTGTCGCGGAACACGCAGTCGGATGCCACGACGGTACCGAGGCTGTCTACTGCAAGCGCGCCGCCTTCGTATGCACCATTTCCCTCGAAGAGACACTCACGGAGTGTCAGGATCGCGCCCTCTCCCTGCACGAACACCGCACCGCCTGTCGATGCGCGATTCCCGGTGAATGTGCCGTTCCTGAGCGTCACTCGCGTGTTGCGGCCGAATACCCGTATCGCGCCACCGCTGTACCTGTTCTGGTCGGCGCCGGGCGGGGAGCAGAAGCCGGCGCAACCCCATCCGCCCGAGTGCGCGTTGCCGCCTGAGAACTCCACGTTCTCCAACGTACTCGCCTGGCCGCCCGTGATTCGGATGCCGGACCACTCGTCGGCGTTTCCCACTCGGAACGTGATCGGCTCGGCTTCCGTTCCGTGTGCTTCCACGGCACCGTCGACATGAATCGGTACGTCGGCATCGAAGATCACCTCGACGCCGCGCTCGATGACGAGCACCTGGTCGATCTCCACACGCACAGTGTCGATCACGTGGATTGGAGACAGCGCGCGTCTCCACACGATCTCTTCCTTCGCTGTGCCCTCAGCGGGGTCGTCGCTTGTGGAGAGGAGACAGCCTGCCAGAACAGCGGCGACGGCTACGAGGATGAGCGATCTCACGGCACACCTCCGGCGCGAGTGAACGCGGCAGTGCGTTCGAGTCAGGACCGGTGAAAGCAGTGTGATATCTTGAAGATAGTCGGACGCGAGCGTGTGTCAAATTGCCGGTCAGAGGGTGCCGCGTGTCGTCTCAGGCCGCTCTGACGGGTCCGGGAAACAACGAACGGATCACCGGGTCCGGCTGCGGGATGGTGGCAGATGCGGCGAGATGCCCGACGGAATCCGCCTGAACGCGCCCGGCCTCGACCGCTGCCTCCACCGCCGCGACTTCACCCCGTACGAGCACACACGCGCGAATCGCCCCGATCTTCTCCAGCGCGACCACTTGTACCGCCGCTGCCTTCACCATCGCGTCCGCCGCTGCGACGGTGCCCACGTAGCCCTGCGTCTCGATGAAGCCGAGCGCGAACGGAGGAGACTCTTCGTCCGACGGGATGAGCGACGAACGTGACTTCAGCAGATTGGTGACCTTCTGGGGTGCGTCGATCCACGGCACGACGCCCTGCGGTGCGTACCGCGGGATGACAGACGCCCCGACGAGCGCGTCGAGATCGACCGCCAGTTGCCGGCCCACGTCGAATGACGCCCGTACGGCGCCGGTCTCGCCGGTGACCTTGACGATCATCGCTCCGAGGGTGTTGACCTCGACGTCGATGAGCCGGACCGATGCCGCTTTCACCATCGCGTCGGCGACGACGACGGCCGGTGGCAGCCCGAGTACCTCCACGAGCCCCACCGCGTGGATTTCGTGATCCATCCCGTCAGGAACCCGTTACGCGTCGGACGACCTGGGCGACGATGTCGGCGATCTGCGCCTCGCCGAGCGCCGGGCCTCCCGCCGCGGGGTAATCGGGGCCGCATCCGCCCTGATCGCCGGGCCCATCGGGCGATCCGCCGGCGAGATTCGCTACGAACCCGTGCTCGCTCAGGATGCAGTGCAGCGTCTGGCGCACGGCCGAGAGATCGCACTGCTCTCGCGGCGAGAGTGGCTGCCGCGACTGCCCCATGTTGAAGCCACGGAGCCCGAGCGCCGCGCGAAATCCCTCCGGGAAGCTCGCGTCGAACAGCATGACGTTGATGAGTTCGAGGAGCTTGAACTGGATGCGTCGCGCCTCGTCGAGATTTCCCGCCATGGTGTCGCGGTAGAGCTTCATCACGACCTCCGGCACGACGCCGCTTGTCGCGATCGTGCCCCCATCGGCGCCCATGATCAGCGCCGGCATGAGAATCTCCTCCGTGCCGATAAGGAACGCGAAATCGGGGTGGTTCGGCCGGATGAGATTCATGAGGTTCAGGAATCGCGGCAGATCGCGGCTCGAGTCCTTCATCCCGACGACACGCTCGTAGTCGGCGAGGCGCTGGACCATCGGAATCGATATCTCGTTGGCGAACTGCGGGATGTTGTAGAGCACGATATCGAGCGGCGAGTGGCGCGCGAGTTCGGCGAAATACTCGCCCACGCTTTCCTGCGTCAGCTTGAAGTAGTACGGAGCGCAGATTGCCGCCGCCGTGCATCCCATCTCCGCGTACGCCTCGCACGCGGCGAGCGTATCCCGGACGTTCGCCTCCGCCGCACCGGCGAGGATCGGCACTCGGCCGTTCGTCTGGTCGGCGACGATGTGGATGATCCAGCGACGCTCGTCCGGGCTGAATCGGGTGAACTCTCCGGTGCTGCCGTTGGGATACAGTCCGCTGATGCCGTTGTCGATGAGCCAGTCGACGTAGCGGCGTAGCTCACCTTCGTTGATGGTCCCCTGATTGTCCAGCGGCACCATATTCGGCGTGAATACGCCGCGAATCTTCATGTCCGACATCTTGTGTCCTCAGTCAGGTGTGCCTGCATCGTTTCTCAAAGTAGTGTCGTGAGAGCATCACGAATACTATCCTGCATGTCCTCGTCTCTCGTCCGCCTCTCGATTAGCTCCGCAAATCGCCGCTCCCTGTGTTCCAGAAACTCCCCATACTCGTTCCGCACGCGCGCCGCTTCGGCGGAATCCACTGGGAACTGTGTTAGGCCTCGAACGCCGGACTCCGCCACAAGCATCACCAGCGCTTGCTGTTCCGACGATCTGGCGTCAACTAAGCCTGTCTCCCGGCGGCCATCTATGAACGCAATACCGTGCTCTCTGAATAGATCGGGCCTCGACAGGGGCGTTCCGGTCTCGGGGAGATCGTGTACGTCGAATGCTTCGATCCCGCCGAGGAAGTCCGCATCGTACTTGCGAAGTAGGCCCCGTTCATTCACCGCGACTTCGTCAAGGATCTGCGCGGCGATCTCCGACGGCTGGGACTTGCCCTTGCGTTTGTACGTCCTCTTGTTGACGTTCGCGGCTACCTCTTTCTCGCGTGTCTGCTCGAAATGCTCTCTCAGGCAATCGTAGAGCTCCCCTATGAGTTGCCCGCGCTCCGTGGCGGATGCCACTCCGATCAGCCGAAGAACCGCATCATCCAGTTCACCACGATCGGCCATCGTGAGTTCAGATTCGTCCGACAAGTTGCCAAGCTCGCTCTGGTTCCCGGAATTGAGGCGGGCGAGACGATGGAACTGCCGTTCGGAGATCAACGATAGGGGTTTGCGTTGTCTCAGCCTATCGAACGCAACCCGCACTCGTTCTGCCGCCTCTGCATCAGCCCCGCGCGGATCAGGGATGGGCATCATCTTCACATCGATCACTTCCGTCTTGAGATTGCCCTCAACCCCTACTGGCCGTCCGTACTGGAGTTTCGACAGGATCGTCAATGAAGAGTTTAGGATACCGGCCAATACACCGGCGTCGCACTCGTGAGCGATCAAGTCAAAGAGATTATGGTTGCAGATGAGGTTATGCTCGTTCAATGGAATTACGTGTCTGTACTGCTGTGCCATCGGCCAGAACAACACTCCGCGTCTGTGCCCGGTCAGGTCATACCATTCTCTCGACTCGGTAACTCGGGCTGCGCAGGTCGATCCTTCATGCACTTTCCTCGACTCACCCCAGCGTATGTACTCAAGCACGTACGTACTCCTGAGATGTTCCTTTCGTTCACCCACGAGTAATATCTGGCGCGAGCAGTCCTCGGGCGACACGACGTAGCTGTCAACCTCCATGAGGCTGTGGACCTCGGGTTCGAGATAGCATGCCTCTATCGGGAACCTCTCGCCCCGCCCCGTGCCGGCCAAGACGAGCTTCACCTTGCCGCATTCTACCTGTTCCCTGGGAACACCGTACGCCGATTTGAAGGTAGCCGGGCTTTGCTCCTTCACGAGGCATTCGGCGCTGTCATCAATCGGGAAGAAGAAATCGTCCTTACCGCTCTTCACCCCAAACCGAATCTCAGCCAATGTACTCAGAGGTTTGAAGGCATCACCATATTCGTCCATCAACGCGTACCAGAGGTCGGGCGCCCGCAGATGAACACCCCACTTGCCGCCAAAGTACTCGCCCGCGTGCGGCATATTGTCGTCACTTTCCACCAATTGCGATTTCCCGACTGCGATTCCGACTGCTACTCCGTTCCGCCAAAGACTCTCTTGCCGCACCAATCGTGCTCTATAGCGGACATCTGAGACGCCTCCCTCAAGGTCGAGTATCTCGTCCCTGAAGCGATCCACGGATACGACCGCGCCAGCGGTCGTACCGTCGTGGGCGATCACATCGGCCAAGGGACTTCTCAACTGAACGAACCGAACGTCGTTCCGCATTCGGGCGTTGGCATCCGGTTCTCGTCTCAAGATCGTCGCCGTCGTGGCGACTCGAGCGCCGACGAACCACGGTTCGGTGCGACTCTCGAAGACCGCGACAACCGCAAAGGTCTTGAGGATCCACTCCTGAAGCTTGAAGCCATATTCCACGTCAAGCCACTGACTCGACGTCAGCAAACACAGGTGACCACCTGGCTTCAGGAAGGTCGATGCATGGGGCCAGAAATAGCAGTGTAGATCGCTTCGTCCACCCAGCGCCGCTCCCGTTTCGTCCTTCACGAGACGTCTGAGATAGTTCTTCGGCTTCTGCCGGTATACCGCTTTCTTTCCTGACTTCTCCGACTTCGGTATGTCTTCCTGTCTCACGTAGGGCGGATTCCCAACGACTGCGTCAAGCGGAGGGACGCTAACGCTCACGCGCTGGTCCTTGGCCAAGCCATGGACAACAGTGTGGGTGGGAAGCGTGATAAACTTGGCATCCGGCCTCAGTGTGAAGAAGTCGTTCCGAACAACCCTTGGGTAGTTCTCGGCGTCTATGAGGTCTCGCGTCGCCAGATTGATAGTCGTGAGATGCGCAGCGTTCGGGGATATGTCCACACCATAGAGGTCTGTGAGGCGTTCCGCGTGGCTCTGCTCTGGCGCCAGCACTCGCTTACGTGCATAGGCGCGGACGAGGAATGTGCCGCCGCCACATGCTGGGTCCATCACGGACTCCTGACCCGTGCGGATGCAGAAGCTGTTTATGAGATCGACTACCGAAACACGCGTATAGAACTGGCCGTATTTGCTGCGTTCTTCCGGCGCGATGAACCGTTCAAAGATCGCGCCGATGATCTCGTAGTCGAGCTTGGTAAAATCGAAAACGTGAATCTGCTCGACAAGCTCTCTCCAGTGCGGCACCACGCTGTCCGAGTAGAACGGTATCCTATCGCCGATGCCGATCTTATTCTCGCCGAACACCGTTTCATAATCGCCGGTGGCCTTGACCGCTTTCCCGAAATGCATGTAGAGATGGTTTCGGAGCTGCTCGCTGTTGTCGATATGGTCGGGAATTGACAGAGGCTCAAGTACCCGACCGTATCGCTTCAGAAGAGCCTCATAAAACACGAGCTTATTGACGAGCGCGTAGTTCGAGAATCTCGCAGCCCGTTCAAGGTTATCATGAATGCCATCAACGTCGTCCCGGATGATCCACCCTTGCTCGTCGCGCATCCATTGTTCGAGATCGGCCCTAGAGGCCTTCTGGGTGTACTGCTCTTGAAGCTGCTCAAGTGTCAGGAAAAGAGGTTGACCGAGAGACGATTCCAGCAAATCTATGAACGTCTCATCTGGAGAACGGGTACCGAGGGCAGAAGGGCGATGAACGATGTCGGCGAGCTCGACAAGAAACTTCTCAATCCAGTCTTGGATTGAGCTTTCGGTCTCCGCCCACTGCATCTGATCAGGACGGTGTACACGAGCTACCTCCCATGCCTGGTAGCTTCTACTCAGATCGGTAGGCTGGTCGGTTCTCCATAGAACAAAGTCGTTGACGTTCCATGTGAAAAAGAAATCAGTCCCCGCTTGTTGGGCCTTCTTGCGCGCATCGCTTGTTACGGCATGGTGGTACGGGCTGCCTCCCTGCTTCTGGTATGGGAGCTTGATTTCTCCAGTGAGCACCATTTGCTTGTGTTCGCCATACAGCGTCAGATCGCGACGCTTCAGTGTGCCACCGACGCGCTGCTCAACCTCCGCGCTGGTGAACGGGAGTGTAGAATTCCTGTCCAGTACAATGTTCATCCATGCTGCGACGCGGGCGGCGAATTCCCATTCAGTGATATTCGACTGCATGCTCGGATCTCACAATCTCAAGGGCACCGCAGAACGCTGATCGCCAGCGAGTAGCCGGGCCGCAACGACTGTGAAAC
>CAZEAI010000058.1:0-30138 GCA_964510105.1 uncultured bacterium | reverse complement strand
ATTCGGCAAGTGCGGATTGCTGGGTACGCGCGAAGGCCCGACGGGTAGGGGTCCCTACCACGTCGAGCCTTCGGTGTGCGCCGCTTATCTCGCTACTCTCCGCGTGTCAGCTCGAACCGGTCGATGACCGCGCCGTCGGGGCGGCGGTAGACGGTCGCCTCGACGCGCTCCGGCGTAATGTCCAGCACGACGTAGTGGTACGCCTTCTCGGCGTACTCGGTCCAGCGATTCGTTTCGATGTCGTACAGCGGAGCGCCCGCGCCGCCTGCGGTGACGTAGATCGTGCCCGCGCCGTGCTCGACGATCTCCTCGCCGCTGATCGATTTCGTGCGGAGGTAGAAGTGGTCGTGCCCCTGCCAGGCTACGGCGACACCGTGCACGTCGAAGCCGGGCGACCAGATGCGTCGGATGTCGAGGTTGCCTTCGCCCCGGCTCTTGCTTCCGGAATAGGCCGGGCGGTGAAACGCCGCGAATACCCAGCGCGGACCGGCGTCCGCGAGTACCGTGTCGAGCCACTCCGCCTGCTGCGCGAGGTGGAGTTCGCTGTTCATGCCGAGCCAGCGCGACGGACCGGCATCCACGCTGTAGAACTGCTCCGCCCATTCCTCGCGCGAGGCGTTGCGCGGCAGGGCGAAGCTGGCGAGGTAGTTCGGCGAGCTGTTCTCGTGGTTGCCCAGCGTCGGCATGAATGGGACGCTTGGGAATACGTCCTTCGCCTCTTCGAACCACATATTCCAGTCGTTCATGTCCCGGCCGTTGCCGATGAGGTCGCCCGTGCTCACGATGAACGCCGGGTCGTGCTCCGCTGCGGCGGCGATCACGTCGCCCCATGCCTCCATGTTCGAGCGCGAATCTCCGAGCACGACGACGCGTAGCGGCTGCTCCGGATCGGGAAGTGCGAACGTGTATGGCGCGCTCCAGCCGTCGGGTGATCCGTCGCCGACGCGATACGCATACCGCGTTCCCGGCGCGAGCCCGGCGAACGTCGCCTCATGGGCCCGGTAGAGGCCGCGATTCGAGTCCTGCTCGTAGTTCGACCCCGTGACGCTCCGGGCGGCGCTCCAGTCAGGTGCGGCGTCGGACGTCGCCATAATCTCCGCGACGCTGGCCGTGGTCGCCGTGTTCGTCCGCCACGCGACGCGCCGGTCCTGTTCCCCATCGCCAAGCGAGAGCACGACGTGGTCCGGCCGGTGCCGTGCGAGGAAATATGCGTCCTCCTCCGCCGTTACGCGCAATTCGAGTTCGCCACGCGCGTCGCCGCCTCCCGGATGCGGCGTTGTCACAACGATCTTCACGTCGCGCGTGGCCCCCTCCGTCAGCGGAAGCGACACCTCGCGCTCGCCGCCCGGAAGGTCGCTCGCTTCGCCCACGGGATCTTCCAGCGTCCACGAAAACTCGCGCACGATGCCCGGCCAGTCCGGCACGTTCGCCACGGCGATGGATACCGTGTCACCGCTGAGCGGCATGGCGTTGCTTACGCCGACGGCGAGGCGTCGCGGGAAATGCTCGCGGACGTAGCTCTCATGGGCTTCCGGGCCGAGCAGCGACACGTATGCGCCCCAGCCTCCGCCCGCCTGGTCGATCTTCAGCAGGATCGGCGTGATCCCGGCCTGGATCGTCACCCGCGCGATATTCTGCGACGGCCTCGCGCCACGGTCGCGAGGGTGCGCGACGACCAGTTCGCCGCCGACCCATGCCTTACCGGCATCGTTTGTCCCGACGTGAACGTACACGTCGCGCGTCTCGGCGGAGCGTAGCTCCGCGTAGAGGTAGGCCAGCACGCGCGCGTCGTTGCCGTACACCTCCGTCAGATCGAGGTAGTCGCTTTCCCAGCTTCGAGCCACGAACGTCGCGGTGCCGCCGTCGTATTCCACGTCCGCACCCGGAGTGATCCGCGCGGAGGTCTCGCCGCCGAACGCCGTGAGGTAGTCGCGGTCGTAGCCGATGCGACGCGGGCCGCCTGGTGTCACCGTCATGAGATCGGGGCTCGGCAGGGGTCCGGCAACAAGCCACGCGCGGAGGGAGACCGATTCGTCTCCGCGCGGCGCGTTCACCGTCGGGACCGGGTTCGCAATCGCGAACAGCGGCAGCGTGAGAGCTGCTGAGAGCAGAAGGATGCGCAGACGATTCAAGATGGGCGCGGAATCACGCAGAGGCATTGGATACTCCCGGATCGATCGTGGATCAGTGCTGAATCGATCCGGGAATGTACGCTCGTGGCCCGCGCCGGGGCGAACCCGGGAGGTCGCTCGACTTATTCCTCTTCGGGGCTGAGCCGTTGGTAGAGGCGTTCGTAGACCTCGTCCTCAAACGATTTCGCGGTGAGGTTCTCCGTCGTGATGACCTCGCCGCGAACCGCCGTGCCATAGGGACCGTTTCCGCTGATTTCGACGATGATGCGAACCTTGTGAATCGCGCCGTACATGCTCCTGTCGCACCAGGCCGTTTCGTAGAGCCCGGCCTCTTGATTCTGGCGCAGGATCTGGTAGTCGAGGTGCAGCAGCGTCGTGAGCACCGCCTCCAACACGTCCTCGCGGGCGGCGTCGTACTCCGCCGTGCGGGCCGCTTCGAGTCGCGCCTGGCGTCTCGCCTCGGCTTCGCGCATGGCCGCGCAACCGGTAAGCGCGGTGAGCATGACCGCTGCTGTGAGAAGCGTGAGTATCGGGCGCATGGTTTCCTCCTCAGGCCGGGGTGCCGCACAGGGCGGGATACCGCTCGCGCGGTATCTTCGCGAAAATGCTACAGGCGTGCGCGCGAGGGGTCAAGTGCGGGGGCGGGGTGCTACTGCCTCCCACCTTGCCCTGAACTCCCCCTCCGGCGATCCTATACCCTCTTGTGCCGCGCATCACCGGAGGTCTTTCCTTGGAAACGTTCGTACTGCATCTCGGAGCATTCATCATCGGGCTGGCGAAGGCCGGATTCGGCGGCGGGCTGGGCATGGTCGTGACCCCGCTGTGGGTCCTCGTGATATCGCCACGCGACGCGGTCGGGCTGGCGCTACCACTGCTCATCGTCGGCGACGTGGCCACGCTGGGCTTCTACTGGCGGGAGTGGGATCTGCGCAACGTGCTCGCGCTCTTCCCCGGCGCGGTGATCGGCATCTTCATCGGGATGCAGCTCATGGGGCTGTTGCCGGACACCGAGTTCAAGCTCGTGATCGGCATCCTGGCGCTCGTGTTCGGTGTCGGGCAGGGCGTCCGCCAGTGGCTCGTGACGGACGCGGTGCGTGGCAAGCTGGGCGTAGGCTTCATAGCAGGCATTGGTACCGGGACGATCTCCGCGCTGGCGCACCTGGGCGGCCTCATCACGACGCTCTACCTGCTGCCGCAACACCTTGCGAACCGGGTGTTCGTCGCGACATCGACCATAGTCTTCTTCCTGATCAACATCACGAAGCTCCCGCCCTACTTCGCGAACGACCTCATCACGAAGGCGACGCTTATCCAGGACCTCTGGTTCGTGCCGTCGGTAGTGGTGGGGGCAGTCGTCGGGGTGGCGGTGAACAAGCGCATCCCGCGGAAACAGTTCGCGTGGATCGTGCTCTTCTTCGTTGCGGCGACCGGTGTGAAGCTCGTGTGGGGGTACTTCTCCGGCTAGGCGCGGGTGGTGCCGCTACGGCGACGTCGGTCACGTGGGCGTCATCCTGAGCGGAGAGAAGGATCTCTCACCTTGCGAGCGTGCCCGATGGGTGTTGGTGTTGTGCAACGGATTCTTCCGCTCGGAGCGTCGCCGCTCCTCGGTCGGAATGACTGGTTGTTGGGACGATGCGTGCACGGTGTCGTTCCGCGCAGCCGAGGAATCTCTTGCGCCGGCAGACACCGCGAGGCGTGTTCCGCCCGGCGGCTCAGCCGCCCGGCGTCTCCCACCAGCGGTCGTCGTCATACCGGTCGCGCAGAGCGTCGAGGTCGTGCGCGATCCGGTCGAGGGCGTCCTCGGAGATATCGTTGCCGCCTCTGAACGACCACGGTTCCACCGCGACGCCCTTGCGTTTCAGATATGCGAGGCCCGCGATCGCCGGCCAGAAGCCGTCCGTTGCACGGACGCCGCGAACCGTGTCCAGCGCTGCGCGATACGCTCCGTCGAGATCGCTGGACATCATCCGCTCGTACACCGCGCGGAGCACCTCCGGGCTGTTCGTGCAGCCCTGCCCGATCACTCCGCACGCGCCGAGGGTAAACGCCTGCATGAAGGCCGCCTCGTTTCCCGCGAGGACGGCGAAGTCTCTCCCGTCGACCGCGAGAGCGATGTCGTTGAAGACCGACATTCGGTCCGTGGTGTACTTCATGCCGACGATGCGTGGAATCTCGACCAGACGTGCGACAGCTTCACCGGGGAGACGATATGATCGGCGCCCCGTCGGGGGCTGATACACGACGACGGGAAGACTTGTCTCGCGGGAGATCGTCTCGTAGAAGTCGACGACGATGTCGTTGCGTTCCGTGGAATCGCGTCCCTGTTCAATGCCCGGACGACGGGTCAGGCCATACGGGGTCGGTAGGAACGCGGCGGTGCATCCGCGCTGATCCGCGTGATTGACGAGTTCGATGGTCTGACGGATATGCAGATCGGGGTCTTCGACCCCTTCGCGTTCGGCGTGGTATTCGCCGGCGCAGCCCGGCGTCACCGGCAGACGCCCTGCCGCGTGGTCCGCCACGATGTCGATGATCTGGCGCACCTGATCGACGCGGAACTCATACATCTGGCCGAGGCCGCTACGGGGAAAGAGCGCAGATATCGCCCCCGTCTCGATGAGCCAGTCGGTGTAGGCTCGAATGCCGCCCTCGTCGAGTTCGCCGTCGACGGTGGCGGGAGTGTACATCGGCACGACGACGCCATGTAGGTACGCTGGGGCGCGCTGCCCCGTTATCGGATGGATGACCGGCTCGGTCCAGTTGGGCATGTGGGGGTAGTCTCCAGCGATTCTTGGCGGGATTCTATGGCGACCATCGAAAGTAGCAACCGGCGGATCGCGGGGCAATCGGGGGCATGGTACGCTGCAGGTGGCGGGGTATGTTTCCCCGGCGCAAGGTCGCCTGATCGTTTCCACCCGTGGGGATGGTATCGTCGCTTGCTCGCCGATGTATCGGGCGACCCCGACGCAGCCGACTACCGAACGCAATCGCGCCGCTTCCCCGGCACTTGACAACCACGTGGGAGAATTCGCCATGCGTCGCCTCAGCAACCTGGTTACCGGACTCGCCGCCGCCGACTCGACAACGGCGCTCACGTTCACCAATCCGCGTGAAGGTTGGGTGTTCCTCTCGTGGCAGGGCGCCGAAGCCTCTCTGGACGGCGAGCCGCTGGACGCGCACGCCTTCGACGGCAGCAACGAGGCGATGCGATTCCTTCCCGCCGGTGACTACGAACTCGCCGGGCCGGGCTCTCTCAGCGATGTAGCCGTTCGAGCGGTGCCGGAGCTTTCCTTCTGCAAGTATCAGTACGATCCGCACATCGCCGAGTTCGGGCCGTACGACTGGGCGTTCCTCGAGCGACACATCCTGCCGCACGTCAACACCATCATCGCATCGGGCGGCACCGCGCAGCTCGACGCGGCGAATGAGTGGAAACGTCGCGGCGGACGCTGGCTCGTCGAACGCGGGCTGCCGGCGCCACTGAAGGAGCCCGCCGACGCATCGGCGATTGCGGCAGCCGTGGCGTCGATGCTACTCGACGACCCGACCGATCCCGACGGAGTCCTGCTCGACGAGTTCTTCGGCGGCGAGCATGCGAGCTATCCCGCGTACGCCGAAGCTGCCCGTATGCTCGCGCGGGACGAACGTCTCCGCGGCAAGTCGGTGCGCCCCTACCACGGCGGGCACTATCCGGAAACGGACGACTGGAAAGTTGGGAATCCCGACGATCCGGCGAACAGCGGACACTTCTTCGGAACATGCCTCGACGCTGGCTGGTCGTTCGCGTGGGAGCGGTACCTGCAGGAACGCGGATACCCGGAAGACGCGCTGACGTACTTCGAAGATCGCCTGCGTGACTCGATGCGGATGTGGCGGGCGTTCCGCCCCGACGCGCAGCGGAACACCGTGGTCGCTCTCGGGTACATGACGCATACCGAGACGCTGAACGTACACCCCGACGTGGACTACAAAGTCTTCATGGACATGCAGTTCCACTACCTCGCCACGCAGCCGGAGTTCGACGGCCTGGGCGGGATTCTGGAGTACACGTGCGGGTACGCGGACGAGGAGACGGTGCGGTGGGCGGCGCGCCTCTATCGCCACTACGGGATCGAGGGAAACACGGAACTGCTCAGCGATGCGCTCGGCTGGCAGTACCGACCGGGCATCATTCGTAATCCCGATTTCGCGCGCCACTGGGAGAGCTGGGAGTTCCCCATTGTCGACATCGAGCGGAATCTGAACGTGCGATCCATCGAGGGGTACAGCGATCTCCAGGGGCGCTGGAACAGAACCGCCGCCGGCGACACGTTCCTTACGATGCGCCGGTCGATGGAGTGTCCGAATACCGTTTCGCAGCCGCTCCGCAATCTTGTGGCCGGACAGTGGTATTCGGCGAAGCTCATCACCGGCGACCTGCAAGATCTCCAGGCCGGACGGTCCGTCGCGCAGGAACACGCGGTGCGGGTTATCCTCGAAGGCGACGTCGAGGTCGACGCCGAGCGATCGTTCCAGGCCGTCGTGCCGAACAACTACTCACATACGCTTCCGCCGTTCGACGCGGAACACCGGTACTACTTCAACTGGCACGTCGTGATCTTCCGCGCAACGGGCACCGACGCGCGGTTGACGATCTCCGATTGGCTGTCGGATGACGCTCCGGGCGGGCCTGCTGGGCCGGGCGGGCAGACGGGGCCTGGTGGGCCCGCAGGGCAGGAACTCATGTACAACTTCGTCGAGGTCCAGCCGTACTGGAACGGCTAGACGCGGGGGACGCCTCGCACCGGGTTCCCGCGCAAGGGATTCCTCCGCTCGCGTCACACATGACCCTCGGTTGGAATGAGGGCGTGGGTGTACCGTGATACCGGCTCTTCCGTCATTTCGAGCGGAACCGCCGTGGGCGGCGTAGTCGGGAAATCACGTGGCCTTGCTGGACGTTTCGCATAGGGATTCCTCCGCTCGGGCCACACGTGACCCTCGGTCGGAATGACGGCGTGGGTGTGCCGTAACGGCGGCGCTAGTGTCATTCTGAGCGAAGCGAAGAATCCATGTTGTGGCGACAACGTGGTGCTACCGGGAGAACAGACCAGTGAGACGACTCAACAACCTCGTCACCGAACTTGCCGCCGGACAGCAACTCGCATCCGGCGAGGGAATCCGCTTGCAGAACCCCCGCAAAGGCTGGGTGTACCTGGCCTGCGCGGATGGCGGCGCGGCGACCATCGACGGCGCCGACGTGTACATGCGCACGTACGCCGGACGAGACGAGGCGATGGCCTATCTGCCGGAGGGCGAGTTTGTCGTCGGCGCACCGAGTGGCGTTGAGGATCTCGTCGTACGCACCGTTCCCGAGCTGATGTACTGCAAGTACGGCTATGACCCGTACATCCCGGAATACGGGCCCTACGATCAGCCGTATCTGGAGGCGCATGTCCTGCCGCACGTGAACACCATCATCGGCGCCGGCGGCGATGCCGAGCGCCCGTTCGCTGAGCAGTGGACATCCCGAGGCGGGCGCTGGATCGTCGAACGCAGCCTCCCCACCGACCGCGACGAAGAGCACGATGTCGACGACGTGGTCAGGACGTGGACCGACACGCCCGGCCTGACGGACCCGCTGTACGACGGCATCTTCATCGATGAGTTCTTCTGCGGAGACCATGCCGGCTATCCCGCGTTCGCCGAGGCGCTTCGGCGCATTGCCGCCGACAAACGCTTCGACGGCAAGGATATCTACCCGTACGTCGGCTCGCACTTCCCCGATCGCGACGATTGGGGAGCCTACGATCCCGACGATGACTCCCGCTCGAGCCTGCACCTCTGGCGGACGCTCCTCGACCTCGGATACCCCATGGCGTGGGAACGCTACATGCAGGAGCGGCACACCGAGGAGATCGCGCGCGAGCACATCGGATGGAAGGTCGGCGAGTGCATGCGCGCGTGGCGTCGAGCGCTCCCGGAAGCTCCCCGGCACATGGTGCAGGTGATGGGCTACATGGATTTCGGTTTTCAGCTCGACATCCACCCCGAGGCGGACATGAGAGCTTTTCGGGACATGCAGTTTCACTACATCGCCAACGACGACGCCTTCGACGGTTTGCGCGGTGTCACGGGCTGGACCTCCGGCTACGCCGACGACGAGACGATCCGCTGGACGGCGAAGCTCTATCGCCACTACGGCATCGAGGGCAACACGGAGCCGCTCTCCGACCAGTACGGATTCTCATACCGGAACGACCACATCGCCAATGGCGACTTCACCCATCATTGGGAGGGGTGGGACGTCCCCTTCGACATCGAGCGGAATTGCGCGGTCAAGACACATGACGGCCACAGCATCCTGCAAGGCCGCTGGAACCACACATCGTGCGGGAACGCGTTCCTCGTCCTCACGCGCAGCGCCGACCGGCCGAACGCCGTGTCGCAACCGATGCGGAAGCTCGTTCCCGGGCGGCTCTACAGCGTAAAGGCGATTGTCGGCAGTTACGACGCACTGCTCGCCGGTCAGTCCGAGGAGATACGGCACGGTGTGAACATCGAGATCGAGGGCGGCGACGTCGTCCCCGAGAAGACGTTCGTCAGCGTACGCCCAAACCACCCGACGACGGAAGCCGCCGGCTTCGATGGCGAGAATAGGTACTGGCTCAACTACCACAGAACCGTGTTCCGCGCGACGGCGTCCACAGGGAAGCTCACGATCTCCGATTGGGCAGGCGGAAGGCCGGACGATCCGGTCGGTGTGCGACCGGACGGGCCGGTCGGTGCGAGGAATGCGGTGAATTTCGTGCAGGTGCAGGAATACCTGGAGGAGTGATCGGCGTCGAGCCGAGCCGCGCGATCATAGATTCGTTGTTGCATAGCGAGTTCTCTCCTGCTACCATCATGCCGCACGGACTATCTCTCGCCGCTCCCAGACGTGCGGCGATGGTGTTTCCGACGTTCCAGGGAGGCACGTGTGGATTCGCATCGAAGCTCCATGACAACACGCAGGAGATTCCTGAAGTACCTCGCGGCGAGCCCGCTCGCAGCAATGGGCGCGCGAATAGCGAGCGCCGCCGGAAGGGGCTCCTCCCCCTCGGCTTCGCAGGATTCCCGGCCACAACACCGGGGGCACACTACGGTGAGACGTCTGAACAACCTGGTCACCGAACTTGCGGCCGGCGATCGCCTCGCTTCCGGCGACGAACTGACGCTGGAGAACTCGCGCGAGGGCTGGGTGTACCTGGCGTGCGCCGATGGGGGGGCGTTCTCGGTCGACGGTGCCGACGTTTCCATGCGCGAATACGGCGGGCGCGGCGAGGCGATGGCGTATCTCCCGCCGGGTGCGTTCACGGTCTCCGGCAGGAATGCGCGCGAGTATACGGTCCGCGAGGTGCCGGAACTCATCTACAACAGGGTCGGAGGTCCGAGGATCCAGGAGTATGGGCCCTATGACTGGCCGTATCTGCAGCGGCACGTCCTCCCGCACGTGAATACTATCGTCGGCGGCGGACAACCGGAGAAGGAGGAGTGGAAGGCGCTTGGTGGACGCTGCATTTCCAATATAGGGGTGGGCAGCAGGCATCATCGTCGCGTCGAGCACAACGCGGATGACGTCTTCGAGTACTGGGCCGGCGCGGCCGGGCTCAATGACCCGTTGGTCGACGGGACCCTGATGGACGAGTTCTTCTCCGGAGATTTCCCCGCATACCCCGCGTACATCGAGGCGCTGAAACGAATCGCCGCCGATGACCGGTTTCGCGGGAAGAAACTCTATCCCTACACGGGGGGGCACTTCCCGAACCGGGACGACTGGGGCGTCTATGACGCTGAGGACCAGTCACGGTCCAGCACGGAGTTCTATCGGGCAGCGATGGACGCGGGTTATCCCATTGCGTGGGAGCGCTACCAGCCGGAACGCCACGAGGAGGCCATAGCGCAGGAATGGATCGAGTGGAGAATGGGCACCTGTCTGCGTGACTGGCGGCGCGTGTTTCCGAACGCGGCGCGGAACATGGTGCATGTCTTCGGCATGATGGACTACGGCCATCAGCTCGATATCCATCCCGAAGCGGACATGAAGGTGTATCAGGACATGCAGTTCCGGTTCATCGCCAACGATGAGGCGTACGATGGGCTGCGTGGCGTTATGGGCTGGCACGCCCGCTACGCTAACGACGAGACGGTTCGCTGGATGGCCAAGCTCAACCGCCACTACGGCATTGAGGGCAACACCCAGCCGCTCTCGGACGACTACGGGTTCACGTTCCGCAACGACCACATCTACAATGCCGACTTCGCCGAGCACTGGGAGGGTTGGGACGTCGCGATCAACATCGAGCGGAACTGCAAGGTGGAGATCGGTAACGGGTTCAACGACCTCCAGGGGCGCTCAAAACAGGGCCGCACATACCTCGTTCTGCGGCGTAGCAGCGAGCGTCCGAATGCCGTCTCACAGCCGTTGAGGAACCTCGTTCCCGGGCGGCTCTACAACGTGCAGGCGATCGTCGGGGACTACGACGCGCTGCTCGCAGGAACGTCGGAGGAGAAGCGACACGGGGTGAACCTCGAAATCGAGGGCGGCGATGTCGTGCCGGAGAAGACGTTCGTTGCCCTAAAGCAGAACCACGGGGGGTCCGGAGGCGGCCGGTTCGATGGGGGCAACCCGTACTGGTTCAACTTCCACAGAACGGTGTTCCGCGCGACGGCGTCCACCGGGAAGCTGACTATCTCCGACTGGGCGAACGGCAGCCCGGATGGCCCGGTCGGGGCAAGAAATGCCGTGAACTTCGTGCAGGTACAAGACTACCTGGAGGACTGATCGGCAGAGGGCGTTCTCGCTCGAGACTCCTTCGCTCGGAGCGTACCGCTCCTCGGTCGGGATGACGTTGGTATGGAGCGGCGCTCCTATGCTGTGACGTCATTCTGAGCCGCCAGTATAGTATCCGCGACGGGGCGCACCCCTCCTCCAAGCGATTCGCCACGCAAGGGCGTCTCTCCGCCCGTTGCGCGCGCGGACCCGTCACGTTTCTCGTCCTCGGCGATTCCGTTGGCTATCCTCATTCGTCTTATCTATGACGGCGATTCCGGGCAGACAGCTTCCACGAACGGAGCGACACTATCGGATCTGACGCGAGAACACAACTCGTTGACGAAGCGCGAGCGGGCGATCGGCGGGCCTACGGCGCCCTCGTGCGGCGGTTCGCGGATGTGTCGTACGAGGGTGCGATGGACATCCTCCACGATGCCGCCGACGCAGAGGACACCGTACAGGAGGCGTTCATCGTCGCCTGGACGAAGCTCAGCACGCTACGTCGTTCCGATGGATTTGCGGCCTGGCTGCGGACAATCGTCCGCTCGAGGGCGCTGGACAGGCTGCGGCGTCGCGCGGCGATCGGTACGATTCCCACCGACTCAGTCGCCGCGAGACCGGGGGTGCAGCGGGTTGCCGAGGGCCTTCACCTCTCTTCGGAGCGCTCCCGCGACGCCGTCGAGGCGCTCGCCGCGCTGCCCACGGATGAGCGCGACGCGATGTTCACGCGCGCGATCAACGACTTCACGTATCAGGAAACGGCACACGCCTTGGGCGTGTCGGTAACAACGGCAAAGGGACGCATCCAGCGGGCCCGTGCCCGCATGCGCGAGCTACTCGCAGCAGACCCCCCGGAGGAAAACTCTGTGGACAACGAACGGATGGCGCGCGACGTGGGCGAGAGCGTCGACAAGATCGCTCGACTGAGCATTGACGAACGTATACCGTTGAACGGTACACGGCATATCGTCGTGTTCGTTGGCATGAACGCGGAGATCGAGCTGTGCCAGAACGGCGCGGCCGGCGATGGCGCGGAAGACGTCGTCGTCGTGACCGGGTCGAAAGCGGCGGTCGGCCCCACGAGCGAGGGGGCCTCGGCGGCGCTCGACGGGTTGCGCGTCCTGCACGATCAGGTGGATGACTACGCCGAGACGGGGCCGCACCCCCACCTGATCCCGTCGTGGCGGAGCGGGCCCGATCAGGATGACGGCTGCAGCGTAGACCCCTGGAAGACGTTCTTCTCCCCACAGCCATATGTCTGGAGCCTGCCCGACTCGCTCGATCCCCCAGCGAACGCGTGTGGGCCCCGTGAGCGTCCCGTGGTGGAGGTTCCTGACGAGGATATCCGGTCGGCGTTCATTGCGTCGCTCCGGCACCCGACCACTCGCGTGAGCGTCGTGCATGAGGAGATGCACGAGACCGCGATCCCCTATGACGGACTCAGTGAGGTGGTGCGTCGAGTATTTGCAGCGACCAAGGGGCCAGGCGCGGTCGAGTTCCGAGACGACGGGCCACATCCGGAGGGGTATCTTCGCGCGCCGGCGGGCACGGTTGATCTCGTAGTCGCGGTACCGCGAGGTGTCACGGTGACGATACTTCACGGGCTCATCGGAACTCGGACGGATCACCTCGTGGAACTACCCTCTCCCGGAGTGCGAGTTCGCGCCCGGTCGGTCGAGGCGAATCTCAACCTCTCCGCGTGCGACGGATCGGAATTGATCGACGTGGCGGGCGACTGCAATCTGCTCGACATGCATCTCACGTCCGCGCGCGGCATACGCGGGTCGTTTCGACTGAGTCACCACGATCTCGGACCGATGAACGACGGTACGAGCGACGTGTTCGAGCGGACGGCTCCACTTCCCACGCAAGTCGATGACGTCGTCGGCGACGTTCACATCGACGCGCTGCGGCTCGAACTCGCGCTCACCGGCGTGCAGGGCAGCGTCTACGCGCGCAACTGCTTTGGGCCGACGCGCATGCACCTCGCCCACCACGAACCGGGGTGTCGCTATCTGGTCGAAAGCGAATCGGGTGCGGTGTCGGTGCGCATCGACGATGCAGTCTTCGACGAGTATCTGCACCAACGAGTCCATGCGCGCACGCTCTGCGGTACTATCGATTTCAAGGTGCCGTGGTCTGGGACAACTCCGACACCGGCGTACCTCGAATGGGGTCACAACGGCAAGAACGACGAGGAGGAGCTAGGGTACAGGGATGAGACGGTGCTCGCCGTGTCGCGATCCGGGCCGCTCGTGCTGGGAATCGCGTCGTGGCTCGACCGCGAGGGCGCCTGGTAGGCTGTCGTCGGCGAGCGTCGCTGCCATGCAAGGGATTCCTCCGCTCGGACGGCGCCCGTCCTCGGTCGAATGACGGCACCAAACGTGCCGACTCCGGTCGCACTGACGCCGCGGTACCACCTCTGATGATGTCATTCCGAGCGGCATCGCCGTGCGCGATGGAGTCGAGGAATCCCTTGTCCCTGGAGGGGCACGCACGCACCAGGTTGCTGCGCAAGGGATTCCTCCACTCGGACCCTGCCGGTCCTCGGTCGGAATGACGTCTCATCGACCGCGAGTTGGTGAGTGTCTGCATATTACCACGGTGTCATTCCGAGCGGAATCGCCGCACGGCGATGGAGTCGAGGAACCCCTTGTGCCCGAGTGCGGCCACCCGAGAGACGCGGCCGCCCGCAGGGCCTCCGGGAGGCCGCCACCTCCGCTCCTGTACGGCATCCGGAACAGCGAGCGCCGCGACGCGTATCAATACCCGTGACGGTTGGATCACGGGCCACTGGCAGCCAAGCCAGTTCATGTCTACATTTATCTGTTCTGCGAGAACACCTCTCGCGCGGGCACACCACCGAGGTAATCACGTGAGTTTCATCCGGAGCTTGATTCTACACGCACTCATCATCGGGTGCGCGCTCCCGGCTGTCGTGTCGGCGGCGCGGGTGGACAGCGTCATCGTTCGGGGCAACCTCCAGTCGAATGATCGACTCATCAGGGCGACAAGCGGCATCGCCGTGGGCGACGACCTCGCGCCGGCGCAGATTCAGCAGGCGATTCGGAATATCTACGCGCTTCGTGTGTTTCGGGACGTGACTCTCCTCGGAGACTTGCTCGGCCCGAACAGCATGAAGGTCATCATCGAGGTCGTCGAGTACCCGGTTTTGAACGAGTTGATCATCACCGGCGAGGACAAGATCAGCGAGGACGACCTCGAGGACAAGATTCGCATCCTGAGCGGCCAGATCGTCAGCCCGCACGAAGTCACGCGCGCCATCGACAACATCCTGGCGGAGTATCGTGAGAAGGGCTACTACCTGGCGAAGGTCGAGCCGGAAGAACGGGCAGTTGGCAGAGGGCTCGTCGATCTGGAACTCGTAATAGACGAGGGCGACCGCGTTCAGGTGAAGTCGATCGTGATCCACGGCAATGAGGCGATTCCGGTGAGTCGCCTCATCGACCAGATGGACACGAAAGAGGACCGGTGGTGGCGGTCGGCGGATTTCGACGAGGAGAAATACGACGAGGATCGCGAGAAGATCTTGGCGTTCTACCGCAAGAACGGCTACAGGGAAGCCACCATACAGCGCGATTCGATCTACGTCGGTGAGTCGGCCAAAGACCTGTTCGTTGAACTCTGGATCGAAGAAGGTCGGCAGTACCACTATGGTGCGATCTCATGGGAGGGCAACGAACTGCTCTCCGACGCCCAGGTGCATCGCTTCCTGAATCTCGACGAGGGCAGCGTCTACAACCGGGATGCGTTCGACGAATCCGTGTTCACCCTTGCATCGGCCTATCAGGAGCAGGGCTACTGGGCGGTGGGCATCGACCCCGTGGAGACGCCACACGGCGACACGATCGACGTTGCGTTCTCCATTTCCGAAGCGGAGCCCTCGGAAGTCCGGTTCATCGACATCATCGGTAACGACAAGACACACGACAAGGTCGTCAGGCGCGAGATGACTCTCGTACCGGGCGATATCTTCCGGCGTTCCGATCTCGAGCGCAGCCACCGCAACATCTTCTACCTCAACTACTTCGAGAATGTCGAGCCCGACATCCGCCCGCTACCCACCGGCAACGTCGATGTCGTGATGACGGTGACGGAAAAACCCACCGGCACTGTGAACATGTCGGTCGGTTACGGCGAGGTGGATAAGTGGGTCGGCGCGATCGGCCTGAGCATTCCGAACCTCATGGGGAGGGGGCAGCAGCTCGACTTCCAGTGGGAGTTCGGCCAGCGTAGCACGAGCTTCTACGTCAGCTTCACCGAGCCGTGGGTGATGGATACGCCGACGTCGGGATCGATATCGATCTACAACATCAAGCGCGAGTTCACCGTCACCGAGGAAACGCGCGGCTTTTCGCTTCGCCTCGGGCGCAGGTTGCAGTGGCCGGACGATTACTCGCGCGTGTATACGAGCTACAGCTACCAGAGCGAGGAATACACGTTCCCGTCCACGTTCACGGAAGCCGACAAGCTCAACTACGTGAGCAACCCGGACGATCCGCGCCTTATCTCCTCCGCGGTGAGCGTGGGGTATATTCGGGATTCGCGTAACCTGCCCCTGTTCCCGACGCAGGGCATGTATCTGTCCTATGAGCTGAAGATGGCGGGCGGCCCGTGGGGCGGCGACGTGGACTATCGCAAGCACACAAGCCAAGCCAACTTCTACCTGCCGATCATCGATATCAAGGGCTGGATCCCCGGTCTCGCGCTGAAGACCACGTTCTCGCAGATCAACACGAGCGAGCCGCTCGACGTGCCGCTCAGCGACCGGTTCCGTCCGGGTGGCATCAGCTTCGACGGCCAGATTCGCGGCTACCGAGATTACGGCGTCGGTCCGACGGACGAATTCGGAAGGAACATCGGCGGGTTCACTATGCTCTTGACGACGGCTGAGCTCAGCTTCCCGGTTGTCGAGCAGCAGATTTACGGACTCGCCTTCGCCGACGCCGGGAACGCGTGGCGCAACGTCGGTGAGATGAACCCGTATGAAATGTACCGGTCCGCCGGGCTCGGAGTGCGATTCATACTGCCCCTGGCCGGTGTGCTGGGGCTGGATTTCGCGTACGGATTCGACCCGGACGGCGGTGCACAGCGACAGTGGGAGACCCATTTCCAGTTCGGCCCGACGATCCTTCAGTAGCGAGCGACGACGTCGTCGTCCCCGAGCGTTGCGGCGAGAGTTTGGACCAGCAGGGCGGTTGCGCGACGCCGCCCGCCGTTTGACATTGTATGGACGGCCGGTATCGGTCGTACCTCGAACGCGAGAGTGTATTCCGGAATTCACACCTTGTGAAACCGCGAGCATCCCCAGAGGTGAGGGAGGAGTATCACGATGCGTAAAATGCTGACGGGACTGTTCGCCGTCTTCGCGATGACCGCCATTCTTGGCTTCGCAGCCGACGCCGGCGCGCAGTCGAAAATCGGGTTCGTCTTCATGGACGAGATTCGTGCCCGTGCGCAGCCCTATCAGGATGCTCAGGCATCGCTCCAGCAGGCCGCCGGAGAGCGCCAGCAGGAAGCAGAGCAGCGCCAGTCGGAGCTGCAGCGCCTGCAGGATCAGCTCGAACGCCAGCGGAGCCTGCTCACGGAGCAGCGCAGAACCGAGAAAGAGAACGAAATTCGCGAGAAGCTCATGCAGTACGAGCAGTGGGCAGCCTCCGCACAGCAAGAGTTGGGGCGCCAACAGCTTGAGCTGATCCAGCCGCTGGACGAGCGTGTTCTCGTGCTCATCCAGGAGGTCGCCGCCGAGAAGGACTACGACCTCATCATCGACGGCACGGCTATCGCCTACATGAGAGATCACGACCAGAACAATCTCACCGAGGCTGTGATCGAAGCGTTGAACCAGCAGTAGCGAAAGGACCCGGCTGATGGCGACGCGGCGCGGAAACGTCCGCGCGGCTGAACTCGCTGAATCTCTCGGCGCGCAGTGGCGGGGTGACCCCGCTTTGTCGATTTCGGGAGTCGCGACCCTCGCCGACGCCGGTTCCGATGAGCTGGCATATCTGAACGATCCGCGCTATCGCCCCGATGCCGCATCGACCGGTGCCGGGGCGATTCTCGTATCCATCGAAGACGCAGCCCTCTTTGCTGACCGCGCCATAGCCGTGGAACGCCCGGACCATGCCTTCCGCGATGTCGTGCTGCGCTACTTCACGCCGCCGCCCGTGGAGCCCGGCATTGACTCTTCCGCTTCGGTCGCGCCCGGCGCACGAATAGACGGCGCCGCGACCATCGGCCCGTTCGCGTCGGTTGGCCCGCGGGCTCGTGTGGGAGCAGGCGTCGCACTCGGCGCGGGGGCCCGCATCGGTAGCGACGTCGCAATCGGCGAGAATAGCGTCGTCTGCGAGAATGCGGTCGTCGGCGACGGCGCGACCATCGGGGCGCGCGTGCATATCGGCTCGGGGAGTGCCGTCGGCGGCGTGGGGTTCGGATTCCTGGAGCCTTCCGGCGACGAGACGTCGCGCGTGCGGATTCCACACGTTGGCACCGTGATCGTCGAGGACGACGTGGAAATCGGCGCGAACTGCACCGTCGATCGCGCTCCGCTCGGGGCGACGCGCATCGGTCGGGGAACGAAGATCGACAGCCAGGTCCACGTCGGCCATGGCGTCGAAATCGGTCGCAACGTGGTCATCGTCGCGCAGTGCGGCATCTCGGGCAGCGTAGTGATCGGCGACGACGTCGTGATCGGAGGTCAGGCCGGGATCAGCGACCACGTCACGATTGCGCCGGGGGTTCGGATCGCCTCGCGTTCGGCGGTGATGAAGAGTATCCCCACGGCCGGCGTGACCGTCGCCGGAAGCCCGGCGAGGCCACTCGTGAGGACCCGGCGCGCCGACGCGCTCGTGCGGACTCTTCCCGAACTTGTCGCCCGCGTGCGCCGCCTGGAGGTCGCCTTGGGGCAAGCCTCCGGCGAATCGGCGGATCCGTGAGCGCGACGATTCGTCGGCGGGCTGCCGTCGACGGCACGGGGCTGAACAAGGGCGCGGCGACATCGGCGCACCTTCTGCCTCGTGAGGAACGAGGTATGGTCCTCCGGCGTACCGACCTGCCGGGCACTCCGGAGGTAGCCGCGAACATCGAGTTCCTCGCTTCGGCGCCTCACACGACGACTCTGGCCCATGGCGACGCGACCGTCGGCACGGTGGAGCACCTGCTCGCGACGTGTTTCATCTTCGGCATCGACAGGCTTCTCATCGAGGTTGACGGACCGGAGTTGCCGTTTGGCGACGGCAGCGCGCGCATCTGGTTCGAGGCCGTCGACCGGGCAGGCGTGAAGGAGTTGCCGGACGACGAACCGGCGGCGGCGATCGCCCGTCCCGTGCGCGTAGGTGACGGCCCGCGCGGCATTATGCTTGCATCGGCGGACACGTGGTCGGTACAATTCTCCGGGACGTTCCCCGACGGCACCCGGCAGACGGCTCGATGGACGTCCGAAACCGACGCGCGGGCGGCGCTGGCGACGGCTCGCACTTTCGCGCGGCTTCGCGACGTGATCCGACTGCGGCGCGCCGGCCTGCTCATGGGTGGCTCGCCGGCGAACGGCATCGTCTGTATCGATGCGGAACCGACGCCGGAGGAACGGTCCGCGGTGGCGGAGTTCTGGCCGGACATTCGGCTGGAGCCGACATCCGACGGATTGCTCGCCCCGCAGGCGAAGCGTCTTCACAATGAGTTCGCGCAGCACAAGCTTCTCGATCTGCTCGGCGACCTGATGCTCGCTCGGCCGCTTCCTCCGTGCGAAGTCGTGGCGGAGCAAGCCGGGCACGATCTGACGCATCGCCTGGTGCGGGAAGTCGATCGGCTCCGGTCGAGGGCCTGAAACGATACACTCGGACATAATGGAGACCACATGACCGATTCCACGCAGCAGACAGAGACGCTCGACATTCACGGCATCATGAACGCCATCCCGCACCGCTATCCGTTCCTGCTCGTCGACAAGATCGTCGAGATGAGCGACGACCGGGTTGTCGGCCTGAAGAACGTCACGATAAACGAACCGCACTTCATGGGGCACTGGCCCGGCGAACCCGTCATGCCCGGCGTGCTTCAGCTCGAGGCGCTCGCCCAGACGGGTGGCGTGCTGCTCTTCCACAAGCTCATCACCGGATCGGATCAGCAGCTCGACATCTTCTTCCGCGGCATCGACAACGCCGTATTCCGGAAAATCGTTCGACCCGGCGACCAACTCATGCTCGAAGTCGACCTTCTCGGGGATCGTCGCGGCATCTACCAGATGCGTGGCTTCGCGAAGGTCGACGGACAGGTCGCGAGCCAGGCCGAGATGACCGCCGTAGTGCGCGCCCGCGAATCGGCCTGACCGCACAATCCGATGCCCGGTGTCCACGCGACCGCCATTGTGCCTCCCGAATTCGCCACGCGCGACGACCTGACCGTCGGCGCGTACGCGGTGATCGAACCGGGCGCCACGCTCGGCGAAGCGTGTAGCGTTGGACCGCATGCGCTCGTTGGTGGGAGCGTTGAACTCGGCGCGGGCGTGGACATCGGACACGGCGCGTCCATTGGCGGCGCTCCCCAAGTGCGACCACCCGTCGAGGCATCGGGCGGCGTGAGGATCGGCGATAGCTCCGTCATTCGCGAGTACGCCACGGTTAACGCCGCGTCTACCCCGGAGGCGACGACGACGATCGGTGCTCGCGCCATGCTCATGGCCTACGCCCACGTCGGTCACGATGCCGTGGTTGGTGACGATGCGCTTCTCGTGAACGGCGCTACGTTGGGCGGGTTCGCGGTTGTGGAGCACCACGCTACAGTCAGCGCGATGGTGCCGGTGCATCAGTACTGCCGCGTTGGTGCGTACAGCTACGTCGGAGGCGGATATCGCGTCGTGCAGGACGTGCCGCCGTACGTCCTCGCTGCCGGTGAGCCGCTCCGCCCGCACGGGCTGAACGCGGTCGGGCTGCGGCGCAACGGTTTCACCGACGAGCAGATCCGGCGGCTGAAACTCGTCTATCGCCATTTCTACCGCTCAGACCTGAACGCCGCGCAAGCGCTTGCCCGAATCGAAGACGTTGAGCCGTGCTCCGAGCGCGACCTGTTCGCGGAGTTCTTCCGGTCGTCGTCGCGCGGGGTGATACGGTGAGCGTTCGCGGGCGGATTGACGCCCTGGGCGCCGTGCTCTTCCGTCACCGTGACTGGACGCCGGTGCCGCTCGCGGTCTGGCTCATCGTCAAGGCGAGGCCCCGGCTTCGCGACATGGCGGTCGCGGGGGTGCTGATCGCGGCTGGGCTTGCGCTCAGGCTCTGGGCTGTGGCCTACATCGGGCCGGCATCGCGCACACGCGACGGTGCCGCACCGCCGTGCCGGGTCGTCGACGGCCCGTACCGGACGCTTCTCCACCCGCTCTACCTCGGCAACGGCATTCTTTCCCAGGGCCTCGTACTGGCGAGCGGCGCGGGGCGTCGGTGGATGCCGTATGTGATGCCGTTGCTCATGCTCGCGCAGTACGGGCCGATCATCGCGTGGGAGGAGACGGCTTTGCGTGGGGCCAAGCGTGCCCGGCCCGGTTCGACGCCCGATTATCCCACCGCTCTCAGTAGCGAACGCCGGACGTATCAGGCGGTCGGTGCGTTTCTAGTCGCGATCTGTGTTTCCGGTTTCCGACGACATCTCGCCGAGCGAAAAGATGCACGTCTGGCTCTCGGCCGGTGAGCCCTCCGGGGACCGTTGGGGCGCAGCCCTTGCCCGCGCGCTGATCCGCGCGCATCCGGGTGTCCGGCTTACGGGGATGGCGGGCCCGCTCATGCGCGCAGCCGGGGTCGAGGGAATCTCGACTACGGGCGCCGCACCCGCGGTAACCGGATTCACAGAACCATTCCGCGCTTACCGGGCGCATCGAAACCTCCTGCGCACGTGCGCCAACGCGCTTCGCGCTGAGCGTCCCGACGCGGTCGTGGTGATCGACTATCCCGGTTTCCACCTGCGCCTTCTGCGTGAAGTCGAATCGCTCGGGATCCCCGCCGTACACTATATGCCTCCGCAGGTATGGGCCTGGGGAGCCGAGCGGGCGCGGACGGTCGGCAGGCTGTGCGCGCGAGTCGTCACGGGGTTCGACTTCGAGCGGGCGTATTTCGCCGAGTGGATGCCGCGCGACAGCGTCGCCTGGTTGGGGCATCCGCTCGCGGACGAGTTTCCCAAGTGCGGCGGAGTAGAATCGGGTCCGCTGGCAATGCTTCCCGGCAGCAGGAAGGGCGAGATCGAACGGATCGCGCCTGTCATCGCCCGGGCAGCAAGCGCGCTTGCTGCTGATGCCGTCTTCGCGGTGCATGACGATGCCGCGGCTGAATGGGTCCGCCGGGCGGCCGGTGACACACTCCCGATCGTATCGGGCCGGACGAGGGAGGCGCTGGAATCGTCGTCCGCGGCGGTAGTCTGTGCCGGTACCGCGACGCTTGAGGCGTCGTGCGCGGGGTTGCCCGCGGCGTTCTGTTACCGTACCGATCCTCTGACGTTCGCGATATCGAAACGTATCGCTGGGACGCGATACGCAGGTCTGCCGAATATCCTGCTTGGCGAAGGTGCGTATCCGGAGCTTCTGCAGCGGGATCTGACGGTGGACGGCCTGGTAGCCACGGTAGCGTCGTTTCAAGAACGGACGCGGGAAGAATGGCGGGATCTCGGTATGAGCGTGCGTGCGAAATGCGGTGAGCCCGGGGTCGCGGACCGCGTCGCGGCACTCGTGATACAGACGGCGGAACAGCAACGATGATGATACTGCGCGCATTGATGATCGCTCTGGCCGGATGTTCCGTCGCGCCCGCGCAGGAGGCTGGGGTCCCGGCCGCTGACATCGATACGACGCTGGTCATATCGCGGATCGTTATCGAAAATGGCGACGTCATTCCGCCCTGGTCCGAGGAAGCGGGCGACCGCGATCCTGTCAGCCGGTTCGGGTATCGCGCCGCGAATTTCCTGCACATCCGCACGCGCAAGCAGGTCATCCAGCGGGAAATCCTGTTCGCACCCGGCGACTCGGTGCGCCTGCTTGATATCGCGGAGACTGAGCGCAATCTCCGGTCGTACGGGTTCATCAACGGTGCGGCGGTGCAGGTCGTGCCGACGGGTGACGGGTACGCCGACATGCACGTCCGGACCAGCGACAATTTCAGCTTCGCGCCCGGCCTGATATTCGAGGGTGGCGGCGGCACGACGCAGTACGGTGTCATCCTGACAGAGACGAACTTCCTGGGCATGGGAAAGCGCATTGCCGGCGAATATCTGCGCGAGACCGGCGAATTCTCCAGCACGACGTGGCTCGCGGAGTACAAGGACCCGCGAGTTCTCGGCTCCCGCTGGTACCTGCACGGATGGGCGAGCAGCATGTCCAGCGGCACGGAGTACGCCGTGGCGATGACGCACCCGTTCTATCGCCTGACGACGCCAAACGCGGGCGGATGGTCCCTCGACGTATTCGACGGATTCCGCAGGCGCTACCGCAACGGCTACGAAGTCGCGCACCTGCCCAGCAGGTGGACCGTCGCCGACGCGTGGTACGCGCATCGATGGGGCGAACCTGCGTTTCGCCTTAAGGCTCGCGGCGATGTGCTCTGGCGCGATATCGCGTACTCAGGCTCCGCGACGCCGTACGCTGGTAGTCTGCCCGTGGACACACTGCGCGTACCGCAGCGGTCCGTCACCGCGAGGGTTACACTCGGCGCGGAAGGGTTTGCCAGCGACCACGGGATGAGGCGCCTCGACGATTTCTCGATCGTCGAGGACGTGCGCACCGGTTGGGAGTTCGGCCTCACCGGCGGAGTAGGGCTGCCATCGGAGCCGACTGACGTGCCGTATGGCGTGGTGGGGATCGGCGGGGCCTTCTCCGGGATGGCTGGTGGCGACGCCACGCACGTGTTCGCCGCCGACGCGCGTTTCGCGTCGCGGATCGGCCACGACAGCGGCGACGGTCGACGTGGGTGGTCGAACCTCGTTGCGGATGCGTGGGCGCACTGGTACTACCGAGGGCTGCCCGCGCAGACCATCGCGACGAGCATCAACTGGCAGGCCGCCTACCGGTCCGATCCTCCGTTTCAACTCCTCCTTGGAGGTTCCAACGGCCTGCGTGGCTACCCGACATACCAGTTCCAGGGGACGCGTCGCCTTCTCGTGAACGTGGAGGATCGTATCTTCACGTCGTGGCGTGTGTTCACCGGCGTGTTCGGGTTCGTCGTCTTCGCCGACGCCGGGTACGTCTGGGACGCCGACGACGCAGTGAACCTGGGCGATCTGCGTTCCGACGTGGGCTTCGGTCTGCGCGTGGGCAATACCCGCGCGGCGACCTCTCGGATATCGCGCTTCGACGTGGCGTTCCGCCTCCGCGGACAGCGCGGGGTGTTTCTCGCCTTCGGGTCCGAGCAGATGTTCGATCTTTTCAACGTTCGGCCAACTCCTACCCGCTGATTCCCAACTAACCGAGCAGGGCAGATCGTGCATGGCGCGATCCGCGGAACGCGCACACAGCGCGCGCCGTTGGGAACGCCTCCCGCCTACCCCGGTGTCGCTGCCATATCTGTCGCCGACGCATGGCGTGTCGGTGTCGAGCCCGAGGTACTTGGCGAACGGGGCATCTTCCGGCGATGTTATGCATAGCCGGAGATGCTCGCTGCCCGATCACCGGTGCGATTGCCACAACCCGCCGTCCCGCGGGGGTTGATGTGAGACTCGAGTATGCCGCCATAGCGTTGCTGGCGAGTTTCGCCTTGGCCCAACGAGTACCCTCGGCTGTGCCGCCGGCCGTACCGCTCCCACCCTCTGAGCTACGCCATCGGACGGATGATTTCCCGGATGTGGCGGCGCCCACCTCCGCCCGTCCCGCCGCCCGAATCATATCCAGGATCGTGATCATGAACGGTGATGTGATCTCGGACTGGTCGGTGGAGGCGACTACGCCTCATCATCCTGTCGTCGAGCTGGGCTATGAACTCACGAACGTGCTCCATGTCCGAACGCAGAGCGAGGTGATTCGTCAGGAGTTGCTGTTCGCCGTCGGGGATACGCTCGACTCGCTCGCGCTCATAGAGACGGAGCGTAACCTCCGTGGCTTCGGCTTCATCAGCGATGCTCGCGTTACGGCGCATGACGACGGCGTATCGGGCGCCGTGGTTCGAGTTCGTACCACGGACAACTTCTCCTTCGCACCGGGCGTGTCGTGGCAGCGCGTGGGCGAACGATCGGAGATGACCTTCCACCTCAGCGAGAGCAACGTGTTCGGCTTCGGCAAGTCAGCCGGGGCAAGCTACATGACTTCGAACGCCGGCAACTCCTGGTCGGCCTCCTACTCGGACCCACGTATATGGCGGACCCCGTGGACTACGCGCGTGACGTTCACGCGCTCGCCCTACGGGGACTACGTCGCCACTCAACTGACGCGCCCATTCCGCAGCAGTACGGCGCGTTCCGCTCACGGGGGGCACGCGAGCTATTTCACCGGCGACCAGACCTTCTACCGATCCGATGGTTCCACGAACACGCTCCAGCGTCGCTGGTTGAACGTGGGCATGTGGACCGCCAGGGCGTGGGGGCCTACGAGGCTGAGGCGAAAGACTACTGCCAGAATCTCGGTCTCGCACGTGAGCAATCCGCGCGACGCCGACGGCCTGACCGGTGATTTCGAGACGAGGGTTGAGAACGCGTACGAGTTCACGCTGGAGGGCTTCACCCGGCACCACCGGCGGCGTAACCTGGACGACTTCAGCGTCACCGAGGACGTGCGCGAGGGGTGGCGCGCCGCGATAGGGATCGGGCCGGCGTTGCTCACGGGACCGGCGTCGAGCGTCTACGGGCGCGCTCTGGTGTCGGCACGATGGACTGACGTTGCGGGCGACCGGATCACCGTCGTATCGGCGGAATCCAACACGCGACTGCTGGAGGATCGTGGCGCCGGGAGAGCGACATGGTCGCACCTGGTAACGCGCGCCTGGATCCACCACTACTACACCGGCCTGCCCGCGCAGACGCTTGCCGCGAGCCTGAACTGGTACGGTGGATGGGGAACCGATCGATCCTATTGGGTCGGGCTGGGCGGCAGCAACGGGTTGCGCGGCTACAAAGCCTATCAGTACGGCGGCACCCGTCGCCTGCTGGTGAATATCGAAGACCGTGTCATCGCTCCGGCGCGTCTGCTGACGCTCGGTTTCGGCGTGGTCGGGTTCTTCGATGCTGGGTACGTCTGGAACGCGGGCGACCGGGTGCGTCTGGGCGATCTCAGGTCGGATGCCGGGATGGGGCTGCGCATCTACAACACCCGCGCCCCGACGGCACGCGTGACCCGTGTTGATTACGCACGGCCGCTTCGTGGTGGAGGAGGCTGGCTGCTGAGCATCGGCACGGAGCAGACGTTCACGCTGATGAACTATCGCGGCGCGACGGTGTGGTAGACGGGGAGGGCGGCGCTGAGTACCGGACGTCTGCCGCTACTCCTCGCTTCCCTTCCGATCCAGCGCCCGGTAGACGGTCCGCGCGGCGATGCCGAGCATACTGGCCGCGGCGCGCTTGTCGCCGTCGGTGGTGTTCAGAGTCGCCTCGATGATCATCTGCTTCGCATCGTCGAGCGTCGTGCCGATCGGGACGCATACTTCCGGTCCCTGAGCCTCGCGACCCAGCACTTCGCGCGGGAGGTGCTTCGCGTCGATCTTCCGCGTCGTGCTCAGCACTACCGCCCGCTCGATCGAGTTCTCGAGTTCCCGGACGTTGCCCGGCCAGCGATACGACTCCAGCGCCTCGCGCGCCGCGTCCGTGAAGCCGTCGATGGCTTTCTCGTCCCGCACGGCGAAGCGATTGCGGAAGTGATCCGCCAGGATGACGATATCGCCGGGGCGTTCGCGGAGGGGTGGCAGGACTACCTCCACGACGTTCAGACGGTAGAACAGGTCCTCGCGGAATTCGCCCGTCCGGACGAGTTCGCGCAGGTCGGCGTTCGTCGCCGCCACAAGCCGGACGTCGACACGTTGAGTCGTCGAGCTGCCGATTCGCTCGAACTCGCCTTCCTGCAGCACGCGCAACAGCTTCACCTGCGTCAGTGGAGAGAGTTCGCCGATCTCGTCGAGGAACAGCGTGCCGCCGTCCGCGACCTCGAAGCGCCCCTTGCGCTGACTTACCGCGCCGGTGAACGCGCCACGCTCATGGCCGAAAAGCTCGGCTTCCAGCAGATTCTCCGGCAGCGCGGCGCAGCTCACGCGGATGAACGGCTCATCGTCTCGCCGGCTCGTTTGGTGGAGCGCCTCCGCGATGAGCTCCTTGCCGGTACCGCTCTCTCCGCGAATGAGCACCGTGGCCTGGCTCGGAGCGACCTGCGCGACAAGATCGAGTACGTCCTTCATCGCAGGGCTGGTGCCGATGATGTGATGCGCCCGTTCCGTTTCGGCGAGGCGCTCTCGCAGCTCGCTGTTCTCTTGCAGAAGCCGACGCGTGGAGACGGCCTTCTCCACCGCGCGCAGGAGATCGTGACGCTTGAACGGTTTCTGGATGAAGTCGAATGCGCCGAGCTTCAGCGACTGCACCGCGTCGTCGATGGTGCCATGTCCGGTGATCATTATCACCGGCACGGCGTTCTCGGAGCTTGTCACCGTTCTCAGCAGCGCCATCCCGTCGACCTTCGGCATGCGAAGGTCGGCCAGTACGAGGTCGACGCGTTCCCTCGTCAACACGTCAAGCGCCAGTGCGCCGTCCTGCGCCTGGATGGTCTCATAGCCCTCTTTGGCGAGCGTCTTCGCCAGCGCATCCCGTATGGGCGCTTCATCGTCGGCCACGAGTATGCGGATGCCGTCAGCTTCGGTCATGGGTTTCCGTATTCCGGACGGGGAGTCTGAGGGCGAACGTTGCGCCGCCGCCGGGCGTCTCCCGCAGGATGAGGTCGCCGCCATGCTCGTGCGCTATGCGCCGCGCAATCGAAAGTCCGAGGCCCGTGCCTCCGTCCTTCGTGCTGAAGAACGGGTCGAATATCTGCGACTGCGTGGAATCCGATACGCCCGGACCGGCGTCGCTCACGGATATCTCGATGCTCTTCCCATCGTCGACGGTGGTCGCCCCAAGTGTGAGGGCCCCGCCGTCCGACATCGCCTCAAGCGCGTTTCTGATGAGGTTCAGCAGCGCCTGCCGCAATTGCTTGCGGTCAACCTGGATGCTCGGCACCGAGCCCGCCGCTACGATCACCTCCACGCCGGCGCGATTCATCTCCATCTCGGCGAACTCGGCGAGGTCCTCCACCAGGAGCGTCACGTCCGTCGGCGCCGGGGAAAACTCCGGCAGTCGCGCGAATTGCAGGTATTCCTCGCTCACGTCGGCGAGCCGGTCGATTTCGTGAGTGATGCTGTCGAGCAGCGTTTTGGCCTCGTCGTATCGCTCCGATGGTAGCGAGCCGAGTTCGTCGGCGAGCAACTCCGCGTTCAGGCTGATGGTGCCGAGAGGATTCCGCAGCTCGTGAGCGACCTGCGCGGCCATGCGGCCGACGACGGCGAGGCGCTCGGTGTGAAGGAGGCGCTCCTCAAGGTGCTTCCGGCGAGCGATGTCCCGAACTATCGCCGACGTACCGATGAGCTGCCCCTGCGAGTCAAGAATCCCCGACCGCGTAAGCTCCACGGGAATGCGGCGTCCGTCGGCGGTGACGCGGGTCGTCTCGTAGTTCCTGATATACCCACGCTCCCGCACCGTGCGGCGGATATGGTCCAGCTCGCCGGATTCGAGGAGTTCATTCGGTATCAGGACCTCGACGGGGCGTCCGACGGCCTGCTCGGCGGTGAAGCCGTAGATATCCTGAGCGCCGCGGTTCCATGACCGAATGCGGTCGTTCTCGTCCATTATGATGATCGCGTCGCCGCTCTCGGCTGTTATCGCTTCGAGGTAGAACAGCAGCCGGCACTCCAGGCAGTGGTCCTCGATGGCCCGGTGCATGACGAGCAGCCAGCCCATATTCGCCCCCTGCTCGCCACGGAGACTCGCCACGACTCCCCGCAGCAAGACCGGCCCGCTCCGAGCCGTGCGATGCTCTACCTCGAAACGACGCGGAGCTCCGTCGTCGGCAACGTCGCTGAGGATTTCCCGGAACGTTTCGGCCTGATGGAATCTCCGCGTGAGGAGCGAAGTGAACGGGTTGCCCGTCACATCCGCATCGGAGTACCCGAGGAGTCGCTCGGCGCGCTCATCCCACGTGCGGATGCAGCCGTCGTTGCCGAGTTCCGCGACGATTTCGTTGTCGTCGCGCGGCAGGAGCGTGAGGTGATGCACCGGCGAGACCATGGACTCGACGCTCTCAGGCTGCTCCGTGGGCCGTCCCGGCTCGATCCGTGACGCAAGCGACCCCAACGTGCCGGCAACGCCGTCCCTGTCTGTCTCCCGCAACTGCATATTTCCACTCTCCTTCCGTGGATCTCCAGCATCGGCGGCCGGTTGGCGTGGAGACGGAGATGGCTCCGCCAGGTGCAACCCTTGTGCCACTGTGAGTCGTGGGCGGTTGGAAACGCCTTGTGGCATTCGTCGCGTAATGGATACTACGGTACAGAATGTCCGTACGCGCAGAAATGTCATGCCCTGTGCGACAAAATGTCACCACCGCGATGCGCCACGTCGACCGGGCCGAATTTCCTTGGCGCAACATTGTCGCCGGCGTACATTGGTCGATTCGCGATGACTACGGCGCTTCGCAAGGAAGACCGCACCCGATGACATTCGAGCAGGCAACGGCGTGGCTGAATGCGCTTATCGACTACGAGAAGGCGCCCGATTTCAGCTATCCGGAGGCTTTCAAACTCGATCGCGTCCAGGCGCTGATGGATTCGCTCGGGAACCCGGAACGCTCGTGGCGGTCGATTCATGTCGCGGGGACGAAGGGCAAGGGCACGGTCGCGACGTATCTCGATGCGCTCCTCCGTGGCCACGAGGTTCGCACCGGGTTGTATACGTCTCCGCACCTCGTGGATTACCGCGAGCGGATACGCATCGACGGTACGAACGTGCCCAAGACGCGCTTCGCCGACACCATGAGCCGCCTCGTGCCGTATGCCGATATCTGGCAGCAGGCACACCCGGATGAACGCCTTTCATTCTTCGATGTCCTTACGGCCGCCGGTTTCGACGCGTTTCGCGGCGAGGCCGTTGAGTGGGCCGTCGTCGAGGTCGGCATGGGTGGGCGGCTGGATGCCACGAATGTGATCGAATCCGACGTCGCGCTCATCACGCCGATTGCCCTGGAGCACATGAAGTACCTCGGCGGCACGCTTGAGGCGATTGCCGGCGAGAAGGCCGGGGTCATCAAGCGCGGCGTTCCGACGCTCATTCAGAGCCAGGGCCCGGTCGCACTGCGCGTGCTTCTGGATCGCTGCGACGAGGTCGGCGCCACGGCGCACTTGCTCGACGATGTCGTGCGAGCAGAGGCGCGCGGAGACCTCCTGACGCTGCGCGTCCTTGAGTCCGACGGCGTGCGCGGCGGCGAGTATCACGATATCGCGCTCGCGGCATTGGGTGCGCATCAGGCGACCAACTTCACTGCGGCGCTGGCCGGAATTCACCTGACCGGAATCGCACTCGACGAAGATGTCGTGCGAGACGTAGCGCGGAAAACGGCGATTCCCGGACGCCTACAGGCGGTTGCCGGGCAGCCGCCGATCCTCATCGACGTGTCGCACACGCCGGACTCCGCTCGTATGCTCGCCGAGACGGTGCGGGACCGCTTTGCCGGACGCAGGACGACGCTCGTGTTCGGGTGCGCTCTGGACAAACGCGCCGACGCCATCGCCGCCGAACTCGCGCCGCTGGCCGAACGGGTGATCGTGGTGCAGCTACCCGGCATACGAGCCATGGCGGCTGACGACATGCTCGGGGCGTGGCATGGCGTCCATCCGTTCGTGACGCAAGCGCCGAGCGTACATGATGCCATCGAGAACGCTCGCGACACGACGCCCCACCACGGGCTCATCATCGTGTGTGGATCGTTCATGCTCGCCGGTGCCGCCATGGAGGTGCTCGGTGTATCGCCGGATGGTGGAGACCCACAGCGGGCATCGAATTCCGCGGACTGACCCCGGAGAAACCGGATGGCTGCGAATCGGATACCGCCGTCTGTCGGGTGCATGTTGGACTGGTGGCTACCGGAGGTCCGCTCGTGCCTCGACGAGAAACTCCGCGCGGTGCTGCTCTTCGGGAGTGTGACTCTCGACGACTTCTGTCCGCGCTGGAGCG
>CAZEAI010000057.1:0-30172 GCA_964510105.1 uncultured bacterium | reverse complement strand
TCGGGCTTCCGATCGGGCGATCTTGTCGTCGCAATCGCGAACGGACGACCGGAATCCAGTTGCTACGTGGTTGCCGAGGTATCCTCGAAGCTTGTGGTGCGCCGGTACGTCCATTCGGAAAACGGCCTCGTGCTGCAGTCGGATACCGACGAGATGCCCTCGCCAGATGGGTCGTCATCGGATGTGCGCCTGGTCGGCAGTGTATGCGGCCTCGTGAGGTCCGTCTCCGCCGTCGAGTAGGCCCGTTCGGTTGTCCCGAGTGCCTTCGGTTCCTATCTTCTGTCTCCCTCACGATATGGTGCCGTGCGCGCTCGCGGTTTTAGCCGCGAACAGGCAGCGATAGCGCACGGGGTGGGTCCGAGGAGAAGCCGACATGCCTGCGAACGAAACTCTGATGCAGCGCCGAACCGGGAAGCGGATGATTCTCACGATACTGATTCCGCTCGGTATTGCGAACGTGGTGCTGTTCTGGCTTTTCGCCAAGAGCGCCGCCACGGGACCGGTAGGTACCGGTATGCTGGCCACGTATCTCGGCATCTTCATCCTCCTTGAGATCATCCTCGGGTTGGTGGCCAGATCGGTGTGGCGCAAGCAGGTGTTCGTCCCGCTGGCGCACGTCGCCGAGGTGATGGAACGCGTCTCCGAAGGCAGCTACGACGCGCGGACCGAGCTGAACGATCCGTCCGAGGTCCGTGCGGTCGCCGCAATTCTCGACACGATGCTCGACAGGATCGCCGTGCTCCTTGAGACCGAGGTCGACCGCGACCGCCTGCAACAACAGATCAGCGAATTGCTGGACATCGTCAGCTCATCGGCGGAAGGCGACCTCAGTCGTCGCGCGGACGTCACCGCGGACGTGATGGGAGCGCTGGCCGACTCGTTCAACATGATGGCGGAGGAGCTCGGCAGCCTCATCCGCGAGGTGCAGGGCGCCGCGACGCAGGTCGGCGGATCCACCGGTGAGATCGGCGAGTCAACGGAAAAGATGGCGCAAGACGCCGAGGAGCAGGTACTTCAGATCACCAGCACCGCCACCGCGATCGAATCGATGGCCGTGGCGATCTCGCAGGTTGCCGAAAACGCCGACGCGGCGGTAGAAGCTGGTCGCAGAACCATCGAAGCCGCGTTGAAGGGCGGCGAAGCGGTGAACAAGTCCGTCGACGCGATGTACCGCATCCGCAACACGGTGCAGCAGACCTCCGATCGCATCAAGACTCTCGGCGAAAGCTCACAGGAGATTGGCGACATCGTTCATCTCATCGAGACGATAGCCACACAGACGAACCTGTTGGCGCTGAACGCCGCCATCGAGGCCGCAAGGGCAGGTGAAGCGGGACGTGGCTTCGGTGTCGTAGCCGAAGAAGTACGCCGCCTCGCCGATCGCTCCACGAAAGCGGCCAACGACATCGCGACGCTCGTCCAGGGCATCCAGACGGAAGTCGTCGAAGCTGTCGCGGCGATGGAACAGGGCGTAACCGAGGTGGCGGACGGCGTCACGCTCGCCGACGAGGCTGGAAGCGCGCTGAATGAAATCGTGAGCGTCGCGCAGCAGTCGGCCGACCTGATTCAGGAGATATCGCTCTCGTCCAGACAGCAGAGATCGGCTAGTGAGTCGGTCGTATCGCAGATGGAGAGCATCTCGCAGATCGCCACGCAGACGGCGCACGGGTCGCAGCAGTCGGCCACTTCCGCGGCCGACCTTGGCAAGCTTTCAGAGCGGCTGCGTCAGTCCGTGTCGCGGTTCCGCCTGCCGGAGACACAGGCGGCCGCCGCCTGAGTGGATCATCGGCATTCCAGTACGAGGGGCGCGGTTCGCCGCGCCCCTCGTCTTTGTACACAATCAGCAGACCGGGAGACGCGCGCATGACCACCATAGAAGACGCCACGACCGAAGGCCCCAGAATGGTACGCGTTAACGCGAGCGCGCAGCGGCGTCTCGAAAGCGGCCACCAGTGGGTGTTCAGCAACGAAATCACCGATAAGATCCAGAAACTCGAACCGGGAACGCTCGTCAGCATCGGTAACAACAAGAGCCGGGCTCTGGCGACGGGCTATGCCAATCCGCAGTCGCTCGTTGCCGTCCGCGCGCTTGCCGGGCCGGACGAGCAGATCGACGAGGGGTTCTTCGAGGACCGAATATCGGCGGCGCTGCAACGACGGCGGCGCATCTACCCCGATCTGGCCACGTTCAGACTCGTCCACGGTGAGGCCGATGGACTGACCGGGCTGGTTATCGACAAGTACGCGGATCACCTTGCGGTGCAGGTTCTTACCGCGGGGATGGAAGCGCTCCAACCCGTATGGCTGCCCGTGCTTGAGCGCCTTCTGCAACCGGCATCTATCGTGGCGCGCAACGACACTCCGCTCCGAGCCTACGAGAAGCTTGAGGAGAACGTAACCGTCCTGGCAGGCGAACCGGCGACGCTTCTCGAGGTGGAGGAGTTCGGTGTCTCGTATGCGCTGGACATCCGCGCCGGAGAGAACACCGGGCTCTATCTCGATCAGAAGGAGAGCAGGCGACAGGTCGCCTCGCTCGCCGAGGGCGCCGACGTACTGGATGTATTCTGCTACTCGGGGGCGTGGGGTATCGCCGCTGCGTGTGCGGGCGCGCGGTCGGTGGTTGGCATCGACAACTCGCAGGAGGCCGTCGACGCGGCCACGCGGAATGCGGATCTCAACGGCGTTACCGAGCGATGCGCGTACGAGTGCGGCGACGCATTCGAATGGCTGCCGAACTCGTCCGCCGAGGGACGTGATTTCGATATCGTCATCGTCGACCCGCCGGCATTCGCCAAGCGTCGCTCGGAGTTGAAGCAAGCGACGCGGGGGTATCGCGACATCAACATCCAGGCGCTCAATCTCGTGCGCCCGGGCGGAGTGCTTGTCACCAGCACGCGCAGCCAGCACATGGCCGGCGAGCAGTTCAGGAACGTCGTCGTGCAGGCGGGCCGGGCGACAGGGCGCACGCTGCGGCTCATCGAACTGCGTGGTGCCGCGCCGGACCATCCGGTGCTCCTCTCAATGCGCGAGACGGAATACCTCACGTGCCTCATTCTAGAGGTCGACTAGCGGAAGCGTGCGGTCGTACAAGCACGATCGGGTCTTGTGGCGCAGCACGGTCGCTGCTATATTTGACTTGTTCTGAGGGCTCTTCAGCTCCGGAACAGGAACACACACGGCGCATTCGTCTAGTGGCCTAGGACGCCGGCCTCTCACGCCGGTAACACGGGTTCGACTCCCGTATGCGCTATACAGAAAACTCCTCGCGATCTGACGGTCGCGGGGAGTTTTCATTTGCGCGACTTCCCCAGTTCTCCACAGCTCACGGTGCCTCGAACCGAGCGATCTGAATCGCGTGTATGATCCGATGCGCGCGGGTAAGCTCCACGACGAACTGCGGCAGTCGATAGTCGTCAATTCCGGCGTCGTAGACCCGCATGGGCGTCCTGAACAGCCCCACGAGCTGCACGCGGTCCCGCTCGTCCTCGATGTCATCCTCGACGATCGTGCTCACGCGCCATCGCAGGCGCTCGACGAGCGTGTTGCCGGCGCGGAACAGATCCCGCAGGCTCCACTGCTCCACCAGCGAGACGGCAAACCAGGGGGAGCCGCCCGAGAGCGCATCCAGCGCGAGGTTCACGGCCGAACGCGTGTACTCAGTGGCTCGCTCGACGTCGCCGCGACTCGAAGGGTTGCCTCCGCGAGCCATGACGACATCGCCCACCAGCCGGGCGAGCGCGGTGCTCCACTCCGCGCCGCGATGGGGGTCCTCGGTGATCTGCGAGACTGCGTCCAGCATCGGCACACGAGGTACTCGGGCCGGCAGGAGCGACGAGATCGGTCGCGTGCTTCGTGGCAGGTGCAACTCCAGCGGCTGAAGCAGCTCCGCGCGGGCCTCGTATGTGTCACCGAGCTCAAGCGCGCGGAGGCGCTGCGCCCGAATATGCGCCGCTTCGGCGAGCTGATCGGCCAGCCCGGCATGAGTGGCCGCATGGCCGGTCCACTCGTCTCGGAAGATGCGGTTCACAACCTCGTCAAACAGCTCGTGATCGACGTCGAAGATGCGCTGGACAATCCATTCTACGAGATCATCGTCGAAGTCGAGCCCGGTTGGCAACGCGTCGACCCTGGTGGCGACGACCACGAACTCGCCCGGTCCGGCGTTCTTTGCTCGCGTAACATGAGGGCCGATCGCCGCCGCGATGAACGATGGGTCCAACACGCGAAGCCGGTCGGCCGCGTCTGCGTCCGGTAGCTCCATGAGCCAGCGGAACCACGGGAACGCATCTTCCTCCGCGGGCTCGTCCCCTGTCCAGCAGGCGAAATCCATCACGCCTCGGGCCTGCTCGGGCGTGGTAACCGCCATGAGCGTACCGAGCCTGCCGTCGATATCCTCGGCGTTCGCCACCGCATACAACTCGGGAACGGAAAGAGCCCGGACAAGCGGCGCGGCGTCCTCCGCGAGCGTGATGACGTCCCACCGTCGATCCGCCGGAGCGCTCCTGACGAGATCGACCTGTTCGCCGCCGGGCATCAGCCGGAATCGATACATCGCGTCCTCGGGGTTCGAATCGAGGACGGCAAGCAGATTCGTGGCGGTATTCTCCTCGGGCATCACCGGCGCTCCTTCCTGGGGACCTCTCGGCACCCATAAGGTAGCAGGAAATGCAGCAGCGAAAAGAGTTGATTTTGCAGGATTTTCGGGGTATATTCAAGTACAAGATATGGGGTACGTCAACCCCGAAAGACAGATGGCCCGCGGTTCTCGTTGGAGAGCCACGGGCCATCTGTCTTGATCGACGTATCGCGTCACGACTTCATGTGATCCGCCACCTTCTGACCCGTATCCCGAACGGCGGCGATCTTGGCGTCGAGTGTCTTCAGCTCTCTGCCGACGTTGCGGGCCTGCCGGCTCACCGACTCGACGATAGCGTCGGAATCGACGTTGTCGCTGTAGAGGTCCTTGAGGCGCCCCACTGCCTTCTCGCCCTGGTCACCCAGATTCTCCAAGTAGTCGAGTGTGCGCTCCCAGAACGTTCGACGGCGCCGCCGGACAACAGCACGGGTGACGAGGAGTGCCACTACAGCGACGACAACTGCCACGATTCCGCCGATGATCGCATAATCCAGATTTTCGACGGCGACCTGGCGCACTCTCTTGACTGCCGCACTCTCCAATGGATCGCTATTCGTCCGCGCCATGTCATCAACTCCTTCCAATCGGTGCCGGTTGTCGAGTACTCTTTTCGACACGCATTCCGCGCTCTCAGTTCCCCGCGGCGTCGGCTGTGGGCAGGGAAAAAGTGAATACCGTACCCTCGCCGACGCTGCTCTCCACTCGAATCGAGCCCCCGTGGTTCTCGACGAGATGCTTCACGATCGTCAGTCCGAGGCCCGTGCCTTTCACTTTCGCGGTCCGGGCAGCATCCACCTGGTGGAACTTGTCGAACACCGCCGGGAGGTCCTCCACGGGGATGCCGACGCCGGTGTCCGAAACCGCGCACTCGACCATCCCGTGCCCATCCGGAGCGCACGTGATGGTCACCTCGCCCCCATCGGGGGTGAACTTGATCGCGTTACTCAAGAGGTTCACGAGAACCTGCTCGATCCGCAATGGGTCCGCGCTGACCGGAGGCGTTTCCGGCGCCGGACGCATCACGACGCGCAACTCCTTCTCGAGGGCGAGCGGCGCGACCGCCCTGACGACCTCGCGAACGAGATCCGCAAGATCGACCGCCTCGATCCGAAGCTCGACCTTACCCGCCTCAAGTCTGGCGGTATCGAGTAGATCGTTGATGAGCGCCCCGAGCCGCTGGGAGTTGGACGTGATCACCTGCATGAGTTCCCGCTGATCGTCATTCAGCGGCCCCACGGCCTGCTCGTCAAGGAGCGCGGCGGTCTGCTTGAGAGACGCGATCGGCGTTCGCAGTTCGTGTGAGACGTTCGAGAGGAAGCCGGCTTTCAGCTCATCGAGTTCGCCGAGCCGGGCACTCATCGCGTTGACCCCATCGGCGAGTTCCCGAAACTCGTCCCTGCCCGCGATATCCGCGCGCTGACTGAAATCGCCCTCGGCGATGACTTCCAGCGCCCGGCCAAGGCGCCGGGTCGACGCGCGCACACCGCGACCGAGAAGCACCACTGTCGCCAACACAATCGCCACGACGGCGCTCAGCACTGCCCTGGAGCGCCACTGGAAACGCGTCCGGAACGCCTCCGATTCGTCGATGAGAGATCGGGCGTCCGCACGCGCCTGTTCGCGAAGCGTCCGCAGCGCCGACTGGAGGCGATGATCGGGTTCATGCCAGCGGTGAAGCATCTCCTCGGCGGCGTCGGGCAGCCCCATGCGCGTGAGCCGCTCGGCCTCGTCGAAGACCTGTCCCATCTCGTCCGCCGCGGCGCGCAGATCGTCAAGGGCACGGCGAATCGCGGGTCGGGCGCCGAAATCCGATCGCCGCACCCGGCTGATCACGCTATCCCGCGCGGACTGGATGCCCCGGAGTTCGGCGCGCGTCGAAGCCAACGGCGAGTCCGCCCATCCTACCCTCTCCGCATCCAGCAGCGATACGATCACGCGGCCCCACATCCTGCGGCTGTGGTCGACATCCGCCGCGACGGCATTGATGAAGATCACTTGCTCCTGCGCATCCGAAGCAAGCGACACGGCGCGATTTACGTCACGAAGATCGGCGGCGAGCCAGGCGGCCACGCCCGCGATGGTAGCGACCATCACTACGTTGCCGAGAAGCACCTTCCTGCCGATGGTGAGGCGCACGGAGGGTCTCAGGAGGCGATCACGGCGCGGGAGAACCGCGAGCCGGGATGGGTCACGACGAGGCCCTGCATTTCCAGAAGCGTCAACGTAGTCAACAAATCCGACGCTTCCCGACCGAGCTGTACCGCGACGTCGTCGACGTGCATCGGGTCGAGCGACAATGACTCGACGATCACGCGATCTTCATCCGGCAGCGAAGGTGGAGGCGCTACGGGCAGTGCGAGCTGGTCCCCATCGGGTCCGGAAATCTGCGCCGCGAGTCCGAGGCTCGTCAGGAGGTCGTCGGCGCCGGTGATGATCTGGGCTCCGTCAGCAATGAGACGATTTGCTCCAAGCGACTGGTCTCGTGTGACATCGCCCGGGACCGCGAAGACATCTCGGTTCTGCAGGTTGGCGATTCGCGCGGTGATGAGCGCTCCGGACCGAATCGGCGCCTCGGTAACGATGACGGCGCGGGAGAGCCCGCTTATGATCCGATTTCGGCGCGGGAAGTGGGGAGCATCGGGCGGCGTGCCCATCCAGAACTCGCTGACTATCGCCCCGTGCAAGCGTATCTCACCGTGGAGTTCCGTCGCTTCGGGCGGGTAGACGACGTCAACGCCGCAACCGAGAACGGCAACCGTCGGGCCGCCATGATTCAGCACGGTCCGGTGCGCGATGCCGTCCACGCCCCGCGCGAATCCGCTGACCACGGTCTCGGAGTGTTCCGCGAGCCTGCGGGCGATACCCGCTGTAACCTGCTTGCCGTACGGCGTCGGGCGGCGCGTGCCTACGATGGCGATACCGGGGAGCGAGAGCAGCCCAACGTCGCCGCTCACAAACAAGAGCGCGGGCGCGTCCTCAATCACCGCGAGATGTGCGGGGTACTCGCTGTCGGATCGCGCTATTACCGTGACGCCCTGCTCGAAGACGCGGTCGCACTGCCGGTGCACGTCGTCGTCGGAACGCAGAAACCCGATAGAGTCCGCTACGTTACGCGATATTCCTTCGACCTCCGAAAGCTCGGACGGACTGGCCTCCAGAACCGCCCTGGCGGAGCCGAAGTGTCCGAGGAGCGCGGCGAATCGGGCGTCGCCGATGCCGGATCCGCGGCTCAGAGTGAGCAGGTCCGCCAATTCAGCGGGCGTTCGATCAGTCATCGTCTTCGGCAGGCGTGTCGGGAAGGTGTATCCGGAACCGTTCTCGCGAGTCCGATTCGGATTCTGCCGTATCGAACTCGGAATTCAGTATGAGCAAGAGTTCACGGCGGACGCGGTCCAGCCCCGTGTGAGCAACCGAGCTGATGCCGAATACCGCGCGGGCCTCTTCGGCACCGGCAAGCGTTGGAAGGTCGTCGCCGGTGAGCGTGTCGGTCTTCGTCAGCACGGCGATCCAGCTCTTTTCCAGAAGCGCGGGCTCATGTTCGCCGAGTTCCTTCCGCAGCAGACGCAGATCGTCGCTCGGATCGTCCGACGTGCATTCCAACATGAAGATCAGCGCGCGGGTACGCTCGACGTGACGAAGGAACTGATCTCCCAGCCCTTTGCCCTGATGGGCTCCCTCGATGAGGCCCGGTAGGTCGGCCATTACACAAGACCGATACTGTTCGAGATCCACGATGCCAAGGTTCGGCACGAGCGTCGTGAATGGATAGTCCGCGACCTTCGGGCGCGCCTTCGACATCACCGAGAGAAGGGTGGACTTCCCGGCGTTTGGCAGGCCAACCAGACCGACGTCGGCGAGAACCTTGAGCTCCAGCCGCAACATGCGCTGCTCACCGGGCCGTCCCCGCTCGGCGAAATCCGGCGCCCGGCGCGTCGCGGTGGCGAAGTGGGTATTTCCGCGCCCGCCGTGGCCACCGCGAGCCACGATCAGCTCCTCGTCGTCACTCACGAGATCGGCGAGCACGGCACCGGTGACGTCGTCATATACGACCGTCCCGGGCGGGATTCGCAGAATCACGTCTTTCCCGCTCGCTCCGTCCTTGTTGCCGCCCTTACCGTGGGTGCCCGATTCGCCCTGGTAGTGACGGCGGTAGCGGTAATCCTGCAGCGTGGTAAGCCGTGGATCGCTTCGTGCGACTACGTCGCCGCCGTTGCCGCCATCGCCGCCGTCCGGGCCTCCGCGCGGCACGAATTTCTCCCGGCGGAAGCTCGCGCAGCCCTTTCCGCCGTCGCCGGCGTGTACTTCTATAGTTGCTGTGTCGACAAACTTCATAGACCGTCCGTTGCGAGTAATGCAGCGCGGAACGCTGGGCGATCCGCACACAGATTATACTGGCGACTCGCGGAAGCTGCCAATGCGGCGACACCCCTGTCCGAGACTGTCGTTGCCGGACACAGCATGGAAGCGCCATATTGTTCTGGTTCGACACCGAGAGGACGAGCGTGACGATCGACGGGAGTATGGAATGAGACCTCAAACCATGTCGGCACTGGTAGCCATCGCGCTCAGCACGGCCGTCGGCGTATGCGATGCGCAGTTCATGTTCCGTCTCGGGGCGATGGCTGGTTCCGGCACCCACGAGTGGGGGCAGACCACCGGAATAGGTATAGGCATCAACGAGCTGCGCCGGACTCACCACCATGGTTGGCTGTCATCGTCACTCAGCATCAACGTCCGTCAGACGCGGGTGTCGGACGGCAACCGGCTCGCAGGGCTCGAAGTCCTATCGCATCGCACAGTCCCGCCGGACACGATCTCATTCGCCAATGACTTCTCGACCACAAGCATCACGATTGGCGCTCGATACGAGCCGGCCCGCCGCTGGTTGGGATACCGACAGACGGCGTATCGCATCGTCAGTCCGTTTCTGTCCCTTTCCGCCGGATACGCGAGATTCGAGCACGATCAACAGCTGGGCGGACGGGGCATCTCGGGCGTGATAGCCGCACACGGCATCCCGGTGAACTTGACCGTGGGAGTACTGGCGGGATGGGGTAGCCCAACGGAACGAGCGCTCGACCCGCGAGACGCATCGAGCAGGTATCTCGGCGTGGAATTCGCCCTGGACGTGACGAAGACGGTGTGGGTCCGCGATCGGACCATCGTATCAAACCGACCGGGACTGACCGAGGACGTGACCGCCCCAGCCTGGCCGACCGTGATGCTTCGACTCATGTTCATGTACCGCAACCTGCCGCTCCGCAGTACGTAGAACGGGGCGCACAAACTATCGCGCGCCCCGATCCGGACCATGTTCTGTGCGGCGCCTACCTGAGCAGCGTCATGCGGTGCATCAGACGACCTTCCGTCGTTGCGAGCACGTAGACGTAGGTGCCGGATGCGACCTGGCGGCCCTGGTCGTCGATGCCGTCCCATACGACCGTGTGGCTGCCGGCATCGAGCGTGTCGTTTACGAGCGTGCGGACGATCTGTCCGGTTGCGGAGTAGATCGCGAGTGCCACGTCGCCGTGCTCTTCCAGGCCGAATCTGATCGTGGTGACCGGGTTGAACGGGTTCGGCGTGTTCTGATGGAGTTCGAACCGCGCCGGGCCTGGGCCGGCGTAGACGACTCCGACGGGCTCATGCATCTCCGCGGCGCCATCCCACGCGATGTCCTGCAGGCGGTAGTAGTACGTCTCACCCGGCGCCGGCGAGATATCGTTCCACTCGTATTCCTTTCCGAACGGCGATGTGCCGAGTCCGGGAATGAGCGCTTCCGTGACGCGATCCCACGGGCCGGTTGCGTTTGCCGACCGCCAGACGTGGAATCCGAGGTTCTCTACCTCGCTGGCCGTGGTCCAGACGATGCGAATCGAGTTGGGCTCTGCGACTGCGCTGAACGCCGCGAGTTCGACCGGCAGCGAAGCTTCCGTGGTGGCTATCGTCGGATCGGCGTCCGTGAGCGCCTTCCAGGTGAACGGCCCGACGGTGCTGGGGGTGATTACCGCGGCTGTGGCATCGATGACTATCGTGACCGCCGTATCGTCGCCGATGTTGCCCGCCACGGTGATCCTAGCCGTATCCGCGTTCGCGCCGCCGTCGGCGGTAGCGACCGCGAAGGCATCAACGCCGTTGACCGTGACCTTCGAAGTCGAGATCGACGCCGGCATTCCCGTTCCGGTCGTGAACAGCAGCGTTACAACATCCTGCTCGGCGGTGAGCGCGCCGTTGGCGCTTGTCGTGAACGTCCACGTCCACTGCGCGGAGGTATTGGGCGACGGCGGCGTCGTATACATGTCGAGGCTGCTTACGCTCGTCTGCGAGACGAAAAGGGTGTACCCGGCGGAGAACGTGGCAGGCGTCGGCTCCTGACTGGTCCAGACCTGCAATGTCGTGTAGGACCCGGCGCTTGACGGATTCTCGATGCCAGCCGAGGCCGTGAACACAACGTCGGTAGCGCTCGTCCCAAGCCCGGTCGCCCCAAGCGTGACGGTGATCCGGCGCGTGCTGCTGTTGCCGCTTGCCGACTTCGAGCTGCTGCCACCGACGGTGATCGTGGTGTTGATGATGGCACCGTTGGGGACCACCGTGCCGGACGGGAATTCGATCGTGATCGTGCCGTCCTCCGAGACCGCCTGCGCAGCGGTGATGTTGATCGTGTACTGCGCGGTCCGTCGCGTGGTGTCCGGCGAAGGCACAACGCTGCTGATCGTCTCTGCTGTTGCCGCGGTGGCGATGGTGTAGGAGTTCGAGGAGACGTTCGAGGTCTCAACCGATGTCTTCACTCCAAGCGAGTAGCTGGCGGCACTCGACGGGTTGGTTATCTGGTCGGTGATGACAACGGTCACCGACGAGGAGTTGCCGATGGACACCGCGCTCGGAATGGTGATCGTCACCGTCCGGCTACCCGAGCTGTTCACCACCGTCGTGGCCGAGGTGCCGTTCACGGTCGCGGTGGAAGCCGTCGCGCCGACGGTCGTTCCAACTGGGAGCGTGACGGTGATCGTCGATGTGCCGGCCAGCAGGCGACCATTCGACCCGGTGTTGAATGAGACCGTGTAGTCGGCATCAGCCGAGTTGATGGACGCCGGATTGACGGTGACCGAAGACGCCGAGGTCGTGGTCGATGTCGAGGTCATCGTGTATGACGGCGATGTGCGATCCGTGAGCGCCGAGGTCGTATGCACGTCGAGGGTGTAGGACTGAGCCAGCGTCGGGTTCAGAATTCCGGCGCTTGAGCTTATGAGCACGGTGACGTTCGAAAGGACGTCCACGGCCGACGGCGAGATGATCTGCACCGTTCGGGTGCCCTGGTTCACGGTCGGATCGACGGTCGCCGTAACTGCGTTCACCTTGATATCCGCCTTCGGAACGCTCGACGGGATGAAGGTGTTCGTCGGGAACGTGATCGTGATCGTGTCGCCAACGGCGACTGTGTCGAGCGATCCGGTGGTGAATTTCACCGTGTAGGCCGCCGAGGCGTTCACGGTGGTCGGGTTCGGGGTGACCTCGGTGACCGAAAGGTCCTGCTGCGCGTTGAGCGTGTAGTTGCCGGAGGCAGCCGAGCTATCGGAGGACGTCGTCACGGTCACCGAGTACGTGCCGTCCGGGGAGCCGGTGGCGAGCGCCGCGCTGCTGTTGAACACCACGGTAGTCGCGGTGCTGTTGCCCACGGTGACTCCGCTCGGAACGCCGACGCGCACGACACCGCCTGCGCCGGAGGCGACAACCGACACATCGGAAGCGGTCGTGCCGTCGACGGTCATGTTCGACGCGGAGATGCTCGCCGGCACCGTGATCTTGCTATCGAAATCGACGTAGATGTCGCTGGAACCCGCCGATGTGCCGCCCTGGATCTTGCCCGTGGAGCTCGTCGTGAAGCTCAAAGTGAAGGCCGCGTTCGACACGCTCACTACAGCCGGGTTCACCGTGCCGGAGATGCTTGCCGGCGAGGTCGACGCCTTTCCAACGATCGAGTACTTCGCTGACGTGGCGTGCGGCGTATTCTGCGATGTCCAGACCTGGAGGTCGTATACGGTGCCCGATGACACTGACGGGTTCTGGATGTTCGCAGCCGCGGTGAATGCGAGGCTCGTCGGGGCGCCGTTGTTGCTATTGACAAAGACCGTCACCTCAAGCGATGCCTGATCAACGGTGACGGATCTGATCGTCTGCCCACCGACCGTCACCTCGCCCGTTGCGATCGTGGCCGGAAGTACGGTTCCGGTGGCAAACCGCGCCTTGAGGTAATCACCGTTGTTCTTGCTCAGGGCCGTGGCGCCGGAGATGGTGACGGAATACGCCGACGCTGTGTTGACGGTATTCGTCGTCACGGTGACGACGCTGAGCGTCACGGCAGCCACTGAGCTGACCGAATAGGTCTGCGAGCTCGAGTGCGTCGGCTCCGGGCTCGTCTCGACCCCGAGCGTGTATGTCCCGTTGCCGGGGTTCGTGATCCCGCTTGAAATCACAACTGTCACGCTCGAGGAGTTGCCGATCGAGACGGCGGAGGGAACAGTTATCGTCACCGTGCGAAGCGTCGCATCGTTGACGACTGTGGTCGCCGAGGTGCCGTTGACAGTGGCCGTTGATGCACCGGCGCTAACCGTCGTGCCCGAGGGAAACGTGATCTCGATAGTCGAGTTGGCCGCCCAGAGCCGCCCCTTAGAGCCTGACGTGAACACGATCGTGTAGTTGGAGGCCACGAGCGGGTTGGCGTTACTCAGGCTCACCGACGGCGACGACACCGTCGTCGTGGAGGCCGCGATCGTGTATGGGTTGGAGGTTACGGAAGCGTCCTGCGACGTTCTGAGCCCAACTGTGTAGTTCGCCGGATTCGAGGGATTCTCTATCGACGCGCTGGAAGTGAACGTCACCGATACGTCGCCGCTGTTCGCGACATCGACGGGAACTACAACGCTGACGACTCGGCTACTCACGAGCACCGCGGTGGCGTTGTCGCTGAATCCGCCACTCTCGACGGTAACAGCCGAAGTCGAGATGCTCGATGGCACGTCGGTGTTGGCCGGGAAGGTGACGATGATCGTGTCGGTAGTCGCCGTAAGCGCTCCAGAGCTGCTCACGCGGAAATCGAAGCTGTACGTCGCCGTCGCGTTGACCGTGGTGGGATCCACGCCCACTGCCGTTACCGAGAGCGCCGTCGCACTTGAGATCGTGTAGTTATCGGATGTTACCGGCGTGGTCTCCGTCGAAGTGTATACGGTCAGCGTCTTCGTTCCCGCGGTCGGATTCGAAATGCCGGATGCCTCCGCGAACGCCAGGCTCACGGAACCGCCGTTGGATATGTTGACAGGCGTCGTGACGATGATCGAGTCGCCGGTGCTGGAACCCGTCGCGTTCGCTGAGGTACCGTTGACCGTTACGCTGGCCACGTTGCCCTGGGGCACGGTCGTCCCTGTCGGGAACTTCACGGTGATCGTGCCGCTACTCGCGGCCAGGTAGCCGGATTCGCCCACGCTGAAGCCAAGCGTGTACGCCGCTGCGGAACTCGCTACGGACGGGCTCGGCGTCACGCTCGCCGCCGTAACCGTGCTGGTCGCGGCCGTAACGCTGTAGGTGTTCGATCCGGGACCGTACGTGTTCCCACCGTTCGTCGACGTAATCGCCAGCGTATCCACTTCCGTGGTCGACGGGTGCCGTATCTGAGCTCCATCCGAAACATCGACTCGGAACGACGTGTTCTTTCCGATTTCCACTGGTACGCCAACCGTGACGCGCCGTCCCGAGATACTCACGGAGGTCACCGGAGTTCCATTTATGGAAATGAGAGAGGTCGCGATTGAGGAGGGCAATATGGTGCCGTCGTCGAAATCAAGGTACATGCTGTGACTGGCGTCGATGCCGCTGCCGGTGTTCGGGACGGTCAGGCTCACGGCGAACGCCGCGTATGAATTCACGCTCGTCGGCGTCACGGTTACGGAGTTGACGGTGAGGCCCAGCCCGTGTACCGACGGCGCGAAAAGGGCGATAGTCGCGAAGAAGAACGCCGTGAGGTGCGCCCTGTAGGACGCACGCCCGGTGTCAGGCTTCGGTGCGATGTCGCGTGTGTTCGTCATTGTTCCGTTCAGCCTCTTGGCGTGACGAATGTGAGTCTTCCTGTTCAGCATCTCTTGTCCCAGCGGTTGGCCGGTTTTGCCGGCGTTTCTACCGCGTTCGGTAATAGTATACAACGCCTATCGTGGTCTATCAAGGGGTGCCATTCGCATTTCGCCGCTTTTTCTTACAAATCCCGTGCCAGAATCCGCAAACACACACCGCGTGGCGCTTTGAGCCGAACCGACTCCCCATGCCATCGTCGGTACGTATTGACTCGATCCGTTCTTGACCTTAGGCTGTATCAAAAGGAGACGCCCCCGTCGAGCGGCGGGCGTTCCCGCCGGACCGTATATACCCCACCTTCCGAGGCGACTTCGTGGATATCCCGCAGTGGGCGGAACCTTTCCCTGATCCAGCCAAGCTCCGGGCCGAGGTCACGGAGATGGTGATGTCCGTCCGGGACGCGCTCTTGGAAGCGTTCCCAGCGGAAGACGTGGCGGGCATTTACTTCAAGGGATCCGGCCAAAGGGAGTGGGACACGCCCATCGACTACGTCCCGGAATTGAGCGACACCGATATCCACCTTCTCTTCGCCGATGACGCAAGCGACGATACGCGAGCCATCGGAATCGAGCGCGCAGCCGACGTGCAGCAGCAGATCGGTCAGAGATTCTTCGAGCGCTGCTCGCACCCGCTGCACGTCCCGCGTCCGCAGATCGTCATCCTGAACGATCTCCTTGCGTCGTCGGACTGTGTTTCCTCGCCGCGATCCGCGGTGACGGTGCTCCACGGCGTCGAATACCCCGTGGTCGGACCGTGCGACGAGACTCATCTTCGGGCCATCGATTGCAGGCGGATGCTCGACGAGTCGGAGTTCCTGAGGCGGTTGCCATCGAAGATCATCGACCGACCGGGGCACTACCTGTGGGAAGCGCTTCGCTCGATTGCGTGGCATATCTCCTCGGTTGGGCCGCGCGTGCTGCACCTGGCAGGCATCCCCATGGACGAAGCGTGGAGTATGAATCGCACGCGAATGGTTCAGGAGCTTGCCCGTCGCGGCGAGGAGGAGTTCGCCGAGACGTACGCGACGTATTACCTGGCGGCGTGGCAGTATTTCTTCAGTGGTCACACCTACGAGCCGGCCGCGAGCGAAGCCATCGCCTCGGGAGCGGAAGTTGTGCGACGCGGCATTGCATACGCGTCTGAATGGAGCGCCGAGCATGTCGAAAGTTGACGAGTACCGCGCCGCCCTTCGCGAAACCGAGGACGTGGACGGGTATCTCCTGAGCAACTCCGGCCTGCCCGGGCCTCGCGCCAATCTCGAACTCCTTCGCGCCGCCGTGGAAGAGTGCACGGGAGAGGACATCGAGCGTTGGCTCGCACACGACGCGGATGCCGCTCCGGTCGGGTCACGGGAGGAGTTCCTCGCAGCCTGCGGGACCGCCGCCCTCGGAAAGCTCCTTGCCGGGGGAAACGTATCCGCGTTGCCCCGCCTACGCGCATGCGCGAACGATAGCAGGTGGCGCACACGCGAGTGTGTGGCGATGGCGCTCCAGCGGTGGGGTGCGTCCGAGCCGAACGCGATGCTCGACGCAGCGCTGGAGTGGGCGAGCGGAACGCGACTCGAACAGCGCTCTGCTGTCGCCGGACCGTGCGAGCCCTCTCTCCTTCGCGACCCCGACGTCGCCCGGCGTACGCTCGATATCCTGGACGTGGTGACCGAGTCGATCGTCGGCGCGAAAGATCGCAGATCCGACGATTTCCACGCGCTCCGCAAAGGGCTCGGTTACTGCTGGAGCGTCGCCGTCGCCGCGCTCCCCGACGAAGGCAAGTCGCGCATGGAACGCTGGTGCGCCATCAGAACCAGCGGGGGACCGGACGTCCGATGGGTGATGCGCGAGAACCTCAAGAAGAACCGATTGAAGAGGCTCGACCCGGAGTGGGCGGCGGAATCACTGAAGCAGCTGTGAGAAACAGGAGCGACATGACACACGAGATGCACGATCCCGCGGATATCGACGCTGTGCTCATCGACTACGGTCGCACGCTCGGCTACGACGAAACGAACTACGCCCAAGGCTTCGCCGACTGCGTCACCGGCATGGGCTACCCGTCGACGCTGGACGACTATCGACGCGCCTCGGACGGCGCGAAACGAGACGTCGCCGAAGCGCCTCGCGATCTCGAAGCGTGGAGCGCGTGGCATCCGTCGTACCACCGGGCCATACTGAGCCGACTCGGCGTACCGAAGCAGGACATCGAAGCGACCTACCGCTCGTTCATGGCCCGCTTCAAGTACTACTCGCGCCCGGTCTGCTACCCCGACACGCTCCTGGTTCTGAGATCGCTCCGCTGGGCGGGATACACCGTCGGCGTCATCTCGAACATCGCCCCGCCGCTGCCGCGCGTGCTCGACGAGTTGGGAATCTCGCGGTACCTGAAGTTCGCCATCGCGTCGGACACGTTCGGGGCGCAGAAGCCCGACCGCAGCATCTTCGACGAGGGCGTCCGGCTCGCGAAACATCCCGCCGAACGAATCGCGTACGTGGGCGACAGCGTCGAGGCCGACGTCGAGGGATGCAGGCCACTCGGTATGCTACCGGTACTCATCGACAGAGACGGCATCCACGAGGAGCGCGACGGCGTACTCCGCGTGCGGAATCTCGTCGAGCTGCTCGACTGGCTCGGCGTCAGCCCGTGGGATGAGAACTGGCTACAGGACCGCGTCGCCTCGCGCGAGTAGATCAGATGTTCGGAGTCTTCGCCGCGATACCCACCATGTCAGCGACCGTCGGCGCCAGGCCCCGTGCCATCGCCGCGAAACCCACGTCGTTGGGATGCACGGAGTCGGCGAGCCCGTCCGGCACGTCCGGGCCAAGCAGCGAGTACCCCTCGATGACCCGCAGATTCCCGTCACCCCCGGCCATACACGCCGCGACCTCCGCGCGGATGATCTCGCGCATGATCTGCCAACGCGCCGCGTGATCCGTGGACCAGGCTTCTACCGTGGCGTAGATCGGCGTGACCGAAACGATGGGCGTGTCCGGTCGTTTCGCCCGGATAGTCGAGATGAAGCGCGTGTAGTTGCCGCGCAGGTCGTTGGGGTCCTGGACATTCTGCGCGTAGTCGAGCACGTAGCACGCCGCGTCGATCTCCGCCATCGCCTCGGCTATCTCCACGTCCCCCGTCCCATTGCCGCTGAATCCCAGATTTACGAAATCGACATCCAGCTCTCGGCACATGATCGCCTGATACGACATGCCCGGACGACTCGCACAGCCGCCCTGCGTGATCGACGATCCGTAGAAAACGACCGGCCTGTCGACCGCGAATCCAGCCGGCGGCTCGATTTTCGCGCCGTCGTCGACCCCGATCGCGACCACGTTCACCGGATTGTAGTTCGGCAGATAGAGCGTGACTTCGCGCGGAGTTCGGCTCAGGCCCTCGAAGATCACCCGCTCGAACTCACCCTTGTTCGGCCCGGAGATAGGGCTCGGCGAAACCGAGGACCAGTGCCTGCCGTCGATGTACAGCCCGATCCCCATCTGGCCGATCAGCGACATATTCCCGTGGCCGGCGGATTCCGGGTATGCGGCACGGATGCCCAGGCTGCCGCTGTCGGTTCGGAACCGCAGCCGGGCTCCCGCGGGCATCGTCGCCAGGTGCCACACCGCCGGACGCACCACGTCGCGGAGCCGCTCGGGAAGCCGCCACACCTCGGGGGAGTTCTCCTCAAACCAGGGGAGACCTGATACGCCGATGCGCTCATCGGGAAACGATACCCATTCCATGTTCATATCACTCCAGCTGCCAGAGTCAGTTCAGAACGACTTCGTCGAGCGGACGTTTGGGCACGTGGTGCACACTTGCGTCGTCGCGCCAGTACTTGATGTCGCCGTCGCGCGCTTCCTCCAGCACGACCGACTCCGCGGGGTATCCGAGCGCGAGCACCAACTGCACCTTGTACTGTTCGGTAATGCCGAGATCGCGCTTCAACGGCACGCGCTTCAACGCGCTGATCATGCAACAGCCGATGCCTCGCTCCATCGCGGCGAGGGCGATGGTCTGCGCGGCGATGCCGTGGTCGCAGTCGACCGTCTCCGATATCTCGGTATCGAGCAACATCACTATGTAGGCGACGGGACGTTCGCCTTCGACGGGACCATCCCACTCGGTCAGGTATCCGGCCCAGCTCGTGTGGGGGTAGATAGCGTCGTTCGACTTCTGGTCGGCGTAGACGAGGTACTTCAGGGGCTGCTTGTTCGCGCCGGACGCAGTGACACGCCCCAGGTCCACGAGGTCCAGCAGCTCCTCGCGGGTGATCTTGCGGCTTTCGTCGAAACGACGGATGCTGCGACACTTTTTCACGAGTTCCACAATCATGGCGATCTCCTCATCGACGATGACAACACACGAACTTGGTCGTAGTTCGGCGGGTTCACTGAGCGACGACAGTCCATCAGGCTCACGGAAGATGCCGCTCGGGCGCTGCCGGTCCAAGCGACGCCGCCCGACATGCGGGACGTGGCATGGAGGAGGCGGGTGGCGCTATATTATACCCGTCCTCGAACGAATCGCGCCGGGAACCGATATCCACAGGTCCATCACCAGCGGGAAACCACAATGTTCATAGCTACTGGCATTCGGGCATCCGCTCTGGCAGCATTCGCCGCATCGCTGCTCTTCGTGGCCGGTGCTGCGAGCGCCGCCGACGGTCACGACCACGAGCAGGCGGCCCACGTAACGCTTCCCGCGGCGCAGGAGGAGCGTGCCCAACGCCTGGAAGATGAGTTCATCTCCCCGTGCTGCTGGCATCAGCCTGTCTCGGCCCACGATTCACCCGCGGCACGGCAGATGAAGGCCGACATCCGGCGCATGATCGCCGACGGATCGACCGACGACGCCGTGAGGGCGCACTACGTCCGCATCCACGGCGAGAAGATCATGACCGTTCCGCCCGCGGGCGGATTCAACAGCCTCGCATGGATGATCCCTCTTGCAGCGGGCATATTCGGCGTGTTCATCGCCGGCAGGCTGCTGAGTTCGTGGAAGCGTGACACGAGCGACGACGCACCGGAAGCCGGAAACAGCCCGGAATACTCCAAGGTGGACGACGCTCTTCGCAGGTGGGACGGGTAGCGCCCGGATCGGCGGATACGCTCCGATAGGCACCGGCGATACCCCTTCCGTTGACCGGAACCCGGTTCATCGGTAAATTAGGAGTCTCTTTGTCCGGCACGTTGAGGTTGTTGGCAATATGATAGTTCGTCTGGACAAACTGACCGACGGATCGCATCGGCGGACCTGGGAAGGCAAGATCGATCAGATCGATCTCGTCTACCCGGACGAATCCGCGGATGTAGACGTCAAGGCCGACATACATCGGCTGCGGGACCTCATCACCGTCCGCGGCGATATTTCGGCGTTATTCGTACGTCCGTGCGACCGGTGCCTCGAACCGGCCCGCACCGAGATATCCACTCCGCTTCACGTCGTCATTCGGGTGCGGAGCACCTCGACCGAGACGGAAGAGGGCGACGACGGCGAGTTCATCGTCACAGTTTCCGACGACGACATCGAGGTCGATCTCACGGAGGTCATCCGTGATCGGCTGGTCGTCGAAGTGCCGATGGTGGTTCACTGCAGCGAAACGTGCAAAGGGTTGTGCCCGGATTGCGGAACCGACCTGAACAGAGAGACGTGCAACTGCGCGTCGAGCGCTGACCCGCGGTTGGCGGCGCTTGGATCGATACAGATCAAGGAATGAGGAGCGACAAACGTGGCACATCCGAAAGGTCGCACATCGAAGGCTCGCAAGCGCTCACGCAGGACGCACTGGAAGGCGCAGGCACCACAGGTCGTTACCTGCAACAACTGCGGCGCCCCTAAGCTCGGTCACCACGTATGCCCGGAATGTGGCTACTATGCCGACCGTATGGCCGTCGCCCCCCGCGAAGAAGCCTAACCACCTCGGCTGAGTGAGTATCCACCCGCAGGAACGTGCTATGTCGACGGTCCCTATGATCGCCGTTGACGCGATGGGGGGAGACTATGCCCCCGACGAAATCGTCCTCGGCGCGATAGAAGCGCTCGAAACCGCCGAACACGAACTGGCTCTCACGCTCGTCGGGCGAGAGGACCGGATTCGTTCCATCCTGGAAGCCAACGGCGGTGATCGCCCCGGCATCTCGGTGATGAACGCCACCGAGGTTGTCGAGATGTCGGAGCACGTGACGACTGCGCGACGCAAGAGGGATTCGTCGCTCGCCGTGGCGCTCGATCTTCAGAAACGCGGCGAGGCGGACGCGATGGTGTCCGCGGGCAATACCGGCGCGGCCATGGGCTTGTCGCTGCTCTCTTACGGCCGCATTCCCGGCGTTCACCGGCCGGCGATAGCGACCACCATCCCGTCGGCGCGAGGCATGACCACGCTTCTCGACGCCGGGGCGAACAGCGAATGCAAGGCCGAGAACCTCCTCCAGTTCGGTATCATGGGGAGCCTTTACCACGAGCACGCGTTCGGCGTTGATCGCCCCACCGTAGGCTTGCTGAGCATCGGCGAGGAAGCGAGCAAGGGTCACGCGATCACGCAGGAAGCGCACGCGATGCTCGCGGATTCGGATCTGAACTTCGTCGGAAACGTCGAGGGAAGAGACATCCTGCCGGGCACCGCGGACGTAGTTGTCTGCGACGGTTTCACCGGCAACGTGCTGCTCAAGTTCGCGGAGAGCATGTCTCGCTTCTTCGGCGGCGCTCTGCGGGAAGAGATCAACGCCTCTCTGCTCACCAAGATTGGTGGGCTCCTCATCCGGCCCGCATTCGGGCGGGTGCGTCGGCGGCTCGACTGGCAGGAGTTCGGCGGAGCGCCGCTGCTCGGCATCGACGGAACAACGATCATCTGTCACGGCCGGTCGGAAGCACGCGCGATCCGCAGCGCCATTCGCGTCGCGACGCGCGCCGTGGAGCACAAGCTCAACGCTCATATCAAGGAAAGATTGGGGAAGGTAACCGCTGATGACGCCTCCTGAACGTTCCGCCATAGTCGGAGTAGGTTCGGCCGTGCCGGACAAGGTACTGACGAATCACGACCTCGAGAGCATGGTGGACACGTCCGACGAGTGGATACGAACTCGCACCGGCATCGAGCGCAGACACATCGTGGAAGATGGAACAACGACGCTCACCCTCGCCGCTGAAGCCGGGCGGGCGGCCATTGCCGACGCCGGCTTGAAACCTACCGATATCAGCCTTGTCATGCTCGGCACGCTCACCCCCGACATCGGCTTTCCGGCCACGGCTTGTCTCGTACAGGAAGAGATCGGCGCCACCGACGCCGCGGCGTTCGACCTCAGTGCCGCGTGCTCCGGCTTCATCTACGGCATGCAGCTTGCCGACGCCCTCGTACGTAGCGGCATCCACCGGTACGTGCTACTCATTGGCGCGGAGACACTCTCGCGCATCGTGAACTGGGAAGATCGAAACACGTGTGTCCTGTTCGGCGACGGTGCGGGCGCGGCAGTAATCGGTCCGAGCGACAATGCGGACACCGGCATCATCTCGACGGATATCCACTGCGATGGCTCGCAGCCACGGCTGCTCTGCCGTATGGGAGGCGGAACGAATCCCGTCAGCGACCCCGCGGAGCAGTTCATCCAGATGGAAGGCCGAGACGTCTTCAAGCGCGCCGTGACTTCGATGGGGAGCGCCGCTGAGGCGATACTTGCCGCATCGGGTTACACCGGCGGAGACGTCGACCTGCTCATCCCACACCAGGCAAACATCCGCATCATCGAGGCAACGGCGAAGCGGATCAACGTGCCCATGGAAAAGGTCTACGTGAACATCCAGGAATACGGCAACACGTCCGCCGCAACCATCCCGTTGTGCCTCGCTGAGTTGAACGAGAACGGCGGAATCGGACCGGGCAAGCTCGTCGTGCTAGTCGCGTTCGGCGCCGGATTCACCTGGGGCGCCGCCCTGATGCGGACTTAGCGTGAGTGTCGCTTTCCTTTGCCCGGGACAGGGCTCGCAAGCCGTCGGCATGGGCGCGGATGTCTACTCCGAGTTCCCCGCGGCCCACGACGTGTACGACGCGGCTGACGCCACACTCGACTGGTCCGTCACGCAACTCAGTTTCGAAGGACCCGCGGAACGGCTCAACGACACGCGGTATACGCAGCCGGCACTCTATGTCTCCAGCGTGGCGGCAGGCGCGGTGCTGGCGGAAGCCGGAATCGAGCCGGATTACGTCGCCGGGCACAGTCTCGGAGAGTACAGCGCGCTGGCCCTCGCCGGAGCATTCTCGTTCGCGGCGGGGCTGCGTCTCGTCGTGGAGAGAGCTGCGGCGATGGCGGATGCCGGCGACACGAATCCCGGCACTATGGCCGCGATCGTCGGGCTGAGTGAGCAGGCCGTCGCTGAAGCGATCGAGCCGCTGGACGGTGTGGTCGAGGCGAATCTGAATGCGCCGGACCAGATCGTCATCTCCGGCACGCTGGACGGCGTCGCCGCGGCCTCGTCGGCGCTGACGGAGCTTGGAGCGAAGCGCGTCGTCCCCCTCACGGTGAGCGGAGCGTTCCATTCGCCGCTCGTTGCTCCGGCGGCGGAGCGTTTGCGCGCGGCACTGGCGGATACCGAAATACACGAGCCGCGCGTTCCGGTGATTCCGAACGTCACCGCGGAACCTACGCGCGATCCGGACACCATCCGCGATTTGCTCGCGCGCCAGATGACGTCGCCCGTCCGCTGGACCCAAACGGTGCGGAAGCTCGTCGAAGTCGGGGTCGACACCGCGTATGAAGTTGGCCCGGGGCGCGTGCTCCAGGGGCTGGCACGGCGGACGGACCGGAGCCTTCGCGTGGCCGGCGCCGGCGGTGCCGACGTACTCGTTGCGTTGCGGAATGCCTAGGGAGTGAGCATATTACACAGTCGCCCGCGCCGCGAGGAGGCGGCGGAGCGAAACTCCCGCTGATTGCGTCTGAGAAACCGATACACGCCGACGATGAGGATTGTTCTATGAGCGTAGCGGAAGGCCGTCTGGAAGGGCGGGTAGCATTGGTAACCGGAGGCGGCCGCGGGCTTGGTCGATCGATCGGATTGGCGCTTGCGGGGGCCGGAGCGAATCTCGTCGCCGCGGACATCGTAACGGAGAACGCCGAGGCCGTCGCCTCCGAGGCGAAAGAGCTTGGCGTGGAATCGCTGGCTCTGCGTTCCGACGTCAGCGACCACGACTCGGTAAACGAGATGGTCCAGAAGACCGTCGACACGTTCGGCAAGGTCGATATCCTCATCAATAACGCGGGAATCACGAAGGACACGTTGCTCATGCGGATGAGCGACGACCAGTGGAACGCGGTGATGAACATCAACCTCAACGGGACTTACTACTGCACACAGGCCGTCCTGCGTCCGATGATGAAAGCGCGGTACGGTCGGATCATCTCAATTGCGTCGGTCGTCGGCGTCATCGGCAACGCGGGGCAGGCGAACTACTCCGCTTCGAAGGCCGGCATCATCGGACTCACGAAGTCCGTGGCACGGGAAGTAGCGTCGCGCAACATCACCGTGAACGCTGTCGCGCCCGGCTTCATCGACACGGACATGACACAGGTCCTGAGCGATGAGGTGAAGGAAGGCTTTCTCAAGAATATCCCCATCAACCGCATGGGCACCGTAGATGACGTTTCGCACGTGGTAAGATTCCTCGCGTCGGACGCGTCCTCATACCTCACCGGTCAGGTCGTGAACGTCGATGGTGGAATGGTAATGTAGGTCATGCCGGTGGCGGCGCCGGATTGCCGCCAATCGTCTCGGTTCATCGCATGGCGCGGAGGCGCCGACAGATAGCAAACGTGGAGGGCAACATGGCAGTCCAGGAAGAAGTGAAAGAACTGGTAGTCGAGCAGCTTGGCGTCTCCGAGGACGAGGTAGTCGATGGAGCGCGTTTCATTGAGGATCTCGGCGCGGACTCGCTCGACACGGTCGAGCTGGTCATGGCGTTCGAGGACAAGTTCGGTGTAGAGATCCCCGACGAAGACGCGGAGAAGATCACGACCGTCGGCGCCGCGGTGAAGTATCTCGAAGAGAAGCAGGGCTGACCTTCGTCACACAGACTCATTGGAGCACACCCCGGACGGCCATACCGGCCGTTCGGGGTCCACAGCAAGGATCGCGCACGTGAGCGAGCAGAAGCGACGAGTAGCCGTAACGGGATTGGGTGCGGTTACGCCACTCGGGAACACCTGCGACGAGTACTGGGCGCAGGTGAAAGCGGGTGCCAACGGCGTCGGACCGATAACGCGCTTCGACACCACGGACTACTCGACGAAAATCGCGGCAGAACTGAAGGATTTCGATCCCGAGGTATGCATCGACCGCAAAGAATCGCGCCGCATGGATCCATGCACGCGATATGCTGTCGTCGCCTCGCACGAGGCCGCGGCACATGCCGGTCTTGAGATCGATGACGCCAACGCGCATCGAGTCGGCGTCATCATCGGATCGGGGATCGGTGGGATCACAACGCTCGAGGCCGAGCACGACGTGCTCCGCACGCGCGGCCCGCGCCGGGTGAGCCCGTTCATGATTCCGATGCTCATCGCGGACATGGCCTCGGGTCAGGTGAGCATCATGCTCGGCGCGAAGGGCCCGAACTACGCCACGGTATCGGCGTGCGCGTCCGCCGCCCACGCCATCGGCGATTCACTTGCGCTGATTCGCGATGGGAAAGCCGACGTGATGATCACCGGCGGCGCGGAGGCAAGCATCACGGAGCTGGGCATCGCCGGATTCTGCTCCGCTCGCGCCATGTCCACGCGCAACGACGAGCCTGAGAAGGCCAGTCGCCCGTTCGACGCAAACAGAGATGGGTTCGTCTGCGGCGAGGGCTCCGGGATTCTCATTCTGGAGGAGCTGGAGCACGCCAAACGTCGCGACGCGAACATCTACGGCGAGATCGCCGGATTCGGCTTCTCCGCCGACGCGTTCCACGTGACGTCTCCTCCGGAGGGCGGCGAGGGCATGATGCGCTCGATGATGGGCGCTCTGGAAGATGCCCGGATCGAACCGGAAGACGTGGACTACGTGAACGCCCACGGCACGTCGACGCTCGTAGGTGATATCGCTGAGACGGCCGCCATCAAGGCGGTCTTCGGCGAGCACGCATACAAGCTTGCCGTCAGTTCGACGAAATCCATGACCGGGCACCTGCTGGGCGCCACGGGAGCCGTGGAGGCCATCGCGACGCTGCTCGGGCTCAAGGAGCACGTGTTGCCGGCGACCATCAACCTCGATGAACCGGACCCGAAATGCGACCTCGACTATATTCCGAACGAGGCGCGGGATTCGAACGCCCGTCTGGCGCTGAGCAACTCGTTCGGATTCGGCGGGCACAACGTGAGCCTGATACTGAAGGCGTTCGACGACTAGGCCAAACGCCACACGGACAGGAGCCCTTGCCACGACCCGTCGGCGGCGTGAGGAACCATGAGCTGGCTGGATCGCCTACTGCGAAGAACTTCGGCGCCTGCCGACACGACGGAACGAACCGCCGAGATCGCTCAGCTTGAGAGGCGGATCGGCTACACCTTCGACGATCCGTCGCTACTGATACGCGCGCTTCGCCACCGTTCACACGTCTTCCACCTCGCTGAGTCGCACACGCCGGAGCTGGGTGCCCAGGCGAACGAACGTCTGGAGTTCCTGGGTGACGCGGTGCTCGGGCTGGCGACGACCGCATACCTCTTCGAGCGTTTCCCGGACCAGCCGGAAGGCGATCTCACCAAACGCAAGTCCGTCCTCGTAAGCAAGAGCGTCCTTGCGCGCAGGGCGCTGGCCATCGGGCTCGACCGATGCCTGCTCCTGAGCGAGATGGAGGAGAGCTCCGGCGGACGGCAGCGGCGCTCGATCCTCGGGGACGGCTTCGAAGCCCTGCTCGGGGCGATGTTTCTGGACGGCGGGCTGGAGCCGGCAACGGCTTTCCTCCAGCGTGAGCTGTTCCGACACGCAGACGAGTTTACCCGCGACGAATCGTACCGCAACTACAAGAGCCTGCTGCTGGAGCACGTCCAGGCGCGCGGCAACTCCCCACCGGAATACCGCCTGCGCGCGCAGGAAGGTCCCGATCACCGAAAGATCTTCACCGTGGACGTGGTCGTCGCGAATGAGGTCCTCGGGCACGGTCAGGGCATGAGCAAGAAGGACGCCCAGCAACTTGCCGCCAAGACCGCGTATGAAGCGCTCATCGAGGGCGCCGACGTTACCGGCGACGCGGATGAACGCAGCGAGGTCGGCGAGCCGCACGATGCAGGCTGAGAACGCTTCCGCCCCGTGGCGCCTGGTCGTCACTCCGCCATTCGACGGCGGGCGCAACATGGCATGCGACGAGGCGCTTGGGAACGCTGTGCTTGCCGGCCAAACGCCACCGACGTTCAGGCTGTTTCGGTGGTCCCCACCGGCGATATCCTTCGGGTATTCCCAGCAGATCGGGCGAGAGGTAGATGTCCCGGCCGTTCGGTCGAAGGGCGTGGGTATCGTCCGGAGGATGACCGGCGGACGGGCGGTACTGCACGCGGACGAGCTAACCTACAGCGTCATCTGCGCGGAGAGCGATCCCGTCGCCGGCGGCGGAATCACCGCGACCTACACGCGCATCAGCGAGGGACTCGCCGCGGGGATACAGGCTGTCGGCGTGGAAGCGAAGCTGGCCCGCACCTCTGACGCCGCCGCGCCGTTGAGGGATCGGCAGGCGTCGCTACCGTGTTTTGGCAGCACCACGCGCGCCGAGGTCGTCGTTGGCGGAAGGAAGCTGATCGGCAGCGCGCAACACCGCATGCGAGGACTGATGATCCAGCACGGATCGATCCTTCTGGGTCCGGAGCATCGCGAGCTTGTGGAGTTCCTCACCGCCGATCCAGAACTTCGCGACCGGTACGCCCGGCGCCTGGAGTCGAGCACGACAAGCCTGCGCGAGTGCGGATGGCGCGGGAGCGATGACGATCTGACAGACGCGCTGACCCGCGGCGTGAGCGACGCGCTGGGAGTCGAATTCCACGCGGCCTCGCTGACGATCGATGAGCAGTCGGAGATCAGTCGCTTGTCGGCGGAGAAATACACGGCAGACTGGTGGAACTTTCCGCCTGCCGGAACGAAAGCTGTCAAACAACCTGAGGGAAGCCGGAATGGCTGATACGATTGAGGCGGCCCGCCGCGATGAACTCCGCGTCGGCGTAGATGTCACCAACATCTTCACGCAAGCCGTCGGGGAGCACGGCATCGATTCCGACGCTCTGAGCGGCCTGATGCCGCGACTGTCCGAGGCGAAGGCGGAGATCGATGCGCGCCACGACGAAGGCAGCCTGCCGTTCCTCGATCTCCCCACGCAGGATGTGTCCGGGCTCCTCGCGTACGCCGAGCAAGCGCGCCAGCAGTTCGACACGTTCGTCGTGCTCGGAATCGGCGGATCCGCGCTGGGCAACATCTCCAACCACACGGCGCTCCGCCACCCGTACCACAACGACCTCCCGCCGGAGCAACGCAAGGGGCTACGCCTCGAGGTGCCGGACAACGTCGATCCGGACAGGCTTGCAGCGCTGCTTGGGAAGCTGGACCTGACGCGCACGCTCTTCAACGTCATCACCAAGTCCGGCAGCACCGCCGAGACGATGAGCACGTTCCTCATCGTGAAGAAACGGCTGCAGGAGCACCCGTCTATCGGGGGCGACTGGAAACGGCACGTCGTCGCGACGACGGACCCGGAGAAAGGCGATCTGCGCAAGCTCTCGGCAGCCGAGGGACTCTCGGTGTTCGACATACCGCCGGGCGTCGGCGGACGGTTCAGCGTACTGACGCCGGTGGGCCTGCTCTCCGCCGCGGTAACCGGGATCGACGTGCGGGAACTGCTTGAGGGCGCGCGGGCGATGGTCGAACGAGTCCGCGAAACGCCGGTTGAGGCGAATCCCGCGTATGTGAGCGCCGCGATCCACTACCTCGCGTACACGCACCGGTCGCCGAAGCCGATGGCGGTGATGATGCCGTATTCCCACCGTCTGCGCGACGTGGCCGACTGGTTTCGCCAGCTCTGGGCGGAGAGCCTCGGCAAGGAGCGGGACCTCGACGGCAACGTCGTGAACACCGGGCCGACGCCGATCCGAGCCCTCGGCGCCACGGATCAGCACTCGCAGGTCCAGCTCTACGCGGAGGGGCCCAACGACAAGCTCTACACGTTCATCGGCGTCGAACGTTTCCCGGACGACCTTCCGTTCCAGCAGGACGAGGACCTGGCGGAATACGGGGCGTTCAACTACTTCGCCGGGAAGTCGATGACCGATCTGCTCAAAGCGGAGCAAGCCGCGACGACGCTTGCGCTTACCCGCAAGGGCCGTCCGAACATGACGATCACGGTGCCGGAGGTAAGCCCTTACACTGTTGGCCAGCTCTACATGCTGCTGGAGATTCAGACGGTGGTCGCAGGGGCGCTGTTCGGCATCGACCCGTTCGATCAACCTGGCGTTGAGGCGGGCAAAGTGGCGACCTACGCGCTTCTGGACCGCGCGGGTTACGAGGACGATAAGCGCTTGATCGAAACCGAGTTGTCGCGCCGCGACTCCGTGGTGCTGTAACGGCACGGGCTTCCACCATGAACGTCGATGAAGTCGCAGAACATCTGAAAGGCCTCGGCCAGCCGCACAACGTCGAAGGCATGGCGCGATACGGCATAGAATCCCGCGGCGCGCTGGGCGTCCCGTTGCCGGTATTGCGGAAGCTCGCGAAGCGGATCGGTCGCGATCACGAACTCGCCGGCGAGCTTTGGACGGCCGATATCTACGAAGCGCGCCTCCTGGCGACGCTCATCGACGACCCGCGTGCTGTCGACGCGGCGCAGATGGAGCGCTGGGTGAGCGACTTCGATTCGTGGGCGCTCTGCGACGGTGCGTGCATGAACCTGTTTCGGTGGACCGACTTTGCATACGACAAAGCGCGGGAATGGAGCGATCGGGCGCCGGAGTACGAGAAACGCGCCGGCTTCGCGCTCATGGCGTCGCTGGCGTCGGGCGACAAGGCGGCGCCTGACGACGAATTCGAGCAATTCCTGCCGGCCATCGCGGCGCGAGCCGACGACGACCGGAATTACGTGAAGAAGGCCGTGAGTTGGGCGCTACGTCAGATCGGGAAGCGGAGCGCACACTTGCATGGGCAGGCGGTCGCGTGCGCGGAGCAGCTTGCCGGATCGGCGTCGCGCGCCGGCGGATGGGTCGGTAAGGACGCGATGCGCGAACTCCGCTCCGACAAGGTGCTTGAGCGCCTCGGAGTGGTGGGATGATGCCCAATGAGAGCGAGATGACGTGGCGAAGCCATCCCTGGGCCGAGGAGCCGCCCGCGAAACGCGCTGCGCTCGTCGCCGCCGTTCTTGTAGCGTCCGCGATTGCCTCGATCGGCGTTGGCGCCCTCTGGGCGGGGCTTGTCTCCGTCGGGTTTCTCCTG
>CAZEAI010000056.1:0-30391 GCA_964510105.1 uncultured bacterium | reverse complement strand
GGTGGACGAATCGTAGGGATTAGTGCTAGTCAGATTGACGGCCTTGCCGTTGAATCGCACGTTCTCGTAATAGATGCCCTCACGAACAACAACATCCCTGGTCTCCCCATTCACAGCCGCGTCGATGGCGTCCTGAATCCCTGCGAACCGGTCGTGACCCCAACCGGACGTGCCAGATGTGTAATCGTCGTCTACGTATATCGTTCGCGGCGCGGCTGGAACGGCAATGTAGCCGTACCCGGAGGTCCCGGTCATCCCGGCACCGTTTGTCGCTCTTGCTTGAACGCGGTATGTTGAACCACGGTCGAGCGGCCCAATCGCAACGGTGCCGTTGCACACTCCCCAGTCTCTCGCATCGATCCAGCTGCTGCCGCTTCGCTGCCACGTCACGAAATGGTACGAGTTCGGTTCGACGCCGCTCTCGGGGTCCTGTGCGTAGGCGCTGAGAATCACACGCTGATCGATGGTGGTGGGCTGGGAAAAGCTGTCGGAAAGGTTCTGCAATGTGACGAGAGGAGGAGTGGTGTCGGCTGCGGGGCCGCTGCTCGGAGCTATGTCTATTTGAGCAAGTTGCGCGGACAGCACCACGCTCGTGTGGTGCTGTCCGAGGCTGGCTCCGGAGTGGGACTCCGACTCTACAACGAGGGAAAGGTAGTAGGTCCTTCCTGATTCGAGATAGGCCACGTTGCGCATTGAGTACCGAGTATCGGGCCACTCCTCCGTGGCCTGCAGATCATGTGCGAGAGTCAATGCCTCGGCCAGCACCGATACGCCGGAGATAAGCCATCCCCCTCCACTAACAAGTCCTACGATCAGTCCAAATACGGAGGTAGCAACATCACCGGTCACTGCGCCTATGTCATGTTCCTTGTGGCAGACACCGCGCCATGCTCCCTGGGACCCGCCCACGGGTTCACCATCTCCCGTGAGAGTGCGTGTCTGAAGGAATGAGTAGTAGCTACCCCAGTTCGCGATTACCGCTGCTCCAGCAGACACAACGCGGCCTGAGTATGTGCCACTAGCCGTGATAGAGTATTCGCCGGAGGATGAAACGGCGAAAGGGATGCGAACTTCGTCTCGTATAGTCGCGTAGTGGGTACCCCCGGAAACTGTCGTGGCAATGGAGTTGTGTCTAACGCTGCCCGCGCGCGGATCACTCAGATCGCTCCGAGACAAATCCGTTCCTGCCATCCCCGAATAATCCACGTAGGCACGATCCGGGTAGTCGGTAAGCACCTTGGGGATTATCGTCCAGGACGAGATGAGCAGATCCGCCCGATGGTCGATCGTCGCGCCTGCGAATGGGGGAGAGAGCGTCTCTGCGCCAACGCAGACGTTCCCGATGAGCAGAACACCGGCAAATGCCAACAGGGGGTGACGACGGGCAGGCGACGGAAGCACGGCAGCAGGCACTTGCAGCCTCCTCAGAGACGAGCAGATCGCTGCTCTGTAAACTCATAGCGTGTACCGTTCAACACTATATTACGTCTGCTATCGTCGACGTGCAAATGCTGGGCTATGCTACCGCGATGCGCCACGTGCCACACTCGCCCCGCCGGGGGCAGTTCGCCCCGCGAACTGCCAAACGAACCGACGCGTAGCGTCGGGTCGCCGCTGGTTTCCCCATCGCCACCGCATTTGCTATCTTCATCCTCCCGCACGACTCGCAACCGAACGACCTATACCCGGAGGTCCATCGCCATGCCCATGGAATACCGCGGCAAGTTCCCGTTCTTCCCGTACGACAAGATCACCACGTACCCCATCGCGAACCGGAAGAACAAGGTCACGCAGGAGAGCCTCTACTGGCCCGACAAGGTCATGGACATGAAGCCGGAGTTCTCCCATCCGGATCTCGGCACCATCGCCGATGCGATCCTCGATGCCCGAGAGAAGGGGTATCCGGTGATCTGGCTCATGGGCGCGCACCCGATCAAGGCGGGCATGTCGCCGCTCATCATCGACCTGATGCAGCGCGGCATCTGCACGCTCTTGTGCGGCAACTTCGCCAGCGCCATCCACGATTTCGAACTCGCGCTCATCGGCGAGACCTCCGAGGTCGTGCCGAACGCGCTCCCGGCCGGCGAGTTCGGCCTCGCGGCGGAGACCGGATTCTACATCAACGACGCGCTTGCGTGGGGCAACGAGCGGAGCCTCGGCCTGGGCGAGACGCTCGGACGGGTCATCAACGGCGAGGCCAAGGACGACCTCGACATGGAGTTCCCGTTCAAGCACGAGAGCTACCTCGCGCAGGGGTACCTCAAGGGTATTCCGGTCACCATCCACGCGACGATGGGCACCGACATCACCGATCAGCATCCCAACTTCGACGGCGAGTCGAAGGGCGGCTGCTCCGGACGCGACTTCGGCATCTTCGCGGCGCACTGCATGGAGACGCACGAGAAGGGCGGCGGCGTCTACCTGAACGTCGGCTCGGCCGTCACCGGGCCGGAGGTGATCCTGAAGGCGGTGAGCATGTGCGCGAACATCGGCGTGCCGCCGACCGGGCTCGTCACCGCGGACTTCGATATCCGCCCGGCGAACCTCCAGCACATGACCGACGAGCACAAGCACTCGTACTACTACCGCGACATCAAGAGCGTCGTGACCCGCATACCCGAAGCGTTCGGCGGGAAGGGTCACTACATTCAGGGCGATTTCTTCCAAGCGATACCGGCACTGTACCAGGAAGTCCGCAAGCGGATGGGCGACTAGTATCCCGACTGGTGGGATATTCACGCAGGTGCGGTCCGTCGATCGCGCCTGCGACACAACGTCGCACGCATAGCGCGCCGGAGTCCGGACGGACGACGACATGACCATCGGGCTCATCTCCGACACCCACGGCACCATCGCCCAGGGTGTGTTCCGTCTCTTCGACGGTGTGGACGCGATCCTGCACGCAGGGGACTGGGGCGACTACGGCCTCATGCCGGAGCTGGAGGCCCTCGCCCCTCTCTACAGCATCCGCGGCAACGTCGACGAACCGACCAAGCGCGTACCCGAAACGCTCCTGGCGGAGGTGGGCGGCATCCGCGCGTTCATCACCCACAAGTTCGAAGCGGAGGCGGCGGTCGCGAAGCGATACGCGAAGCACAATCCGAGCGTGGACCTGCTTCTGTTCGGGCACACGCACCGGACTTACGTCAAACGCGTGGCGGGTTTGATCGCGGTGAATCCCGGATCGCCCACGAAGCCTCGCGGAGGGCCGCCGAGCGCGGGCCTGCTTGCCATCTCCGACGGCAAGCTCTCCGTGACGATCCACGATGTGAGCGACAGGTCACTGCCGATCATCGCGTCGGCATGATGATCTCCGGGCTGTAGGGGCGCCTCGCGTAACGCCCCTGCGAAGGCGTCACATCGCTATCGTACGAGAGTCATCGCCCGCACGGTCACCTGCTCCCCAGCCGTCAGCCGGCACACGTACACCCCACTGGCCACGTCACGACCAACGGCGTCGCGACCGTCCCACGTGACATGATGCCGACCAGCCTCGACGGGGCCGGAGATCAGTGACCGGACGAATCGGCCATTCACATCGTAGATGGCCAGATTCGCCGGCCCGGCGTCCGGGACGGTGAACCGGATGCTCGTGGACGGGTTGAACGGATTCGGCGCGTTCTGCGCCAACTCGAATCTCAGCGGCCGTCCGATCTCGAACGGCACCGTCCCCTCGTTGAACGACGCTTCCAGCACCTGCGGTGCGAACACTTCTCCAGCAGCGCCGGAGATGGCGAAGAGCACATCACCGGCACCGCCCGTCCGCGCGAAGGCAATGTGCAGCTCGGACCCCTCGCGTCGGTACTGGATCAATGTCGAGCTTTCGACGGTCACGACGGCATCGCTCGCCAACTCGACCACGAACTGCCCCGCTTCGATGCCCGCCGGGTTGTCCACACGGAGCGCGGAGAGGCCGTTCGCGTTCTCCCACCAGATGCGCCGCGTCTCGCCCGATGCCGTTCGAGCGACCAGCGGCTCCTCGACGGGGAACACGAACTCGGGATTCACCACCCGCAGCAGCACGTGCGACGCGTCCCACGCCGTCACATCGCCGTTGCCGGTGACGTCGGCGGCGTAGGCGTCGATGGCCGGTAATATCCCTACCACGTTCTGGAGGATGTGCGAAGCGTCCAGCGCGGAGATGGCGCCGTCCCGGCTCGCGTCTCCGAAGATCGTCGAGAACGGATGCGCGCCGATGTCCGCGGGACTGCCGTCCGGGTCTGTCGGCGACGCGGGATCGCCGGCGTTGATAGCGGGCGAGTCCTGACGAAGACGGTAGTCGGCGCTCTCCGAGGCGACAAACAACGGGTCGACGTTGAGGTTGCCGTCGCCGGGCCAGACCGAGTCGCCGCCGACGATGCTGTACATGGCGACCAGTGCGTCCACATGCCCGAACCCGGCACTCGACCAGACATCACCGGGAGTGTTGCCCCAGACGATCGTGTTCGAAAGGGATACCGCCGCGCTGTCCGAGTTGTACAGCGTGAGCGCGCCACCTTCGGTCGGATACAAAGTGTTCGAGTTGCCACTCACCGTGCAGTTGTTGAGTTCGATCAGCGCGCCGCCGTATACCGTGAACGCGCCAAGGTCATATTCGTCGACGTTGTTCGTGATCTGGCATCCGTTGAAGATGTGTGTCCCCGACCCAGCCCAGAGCACGCCGCCGTCATTGCCGGTGTTCCCGTCGATGACGCAGTCGGTCACCGTGAGCAGCACGCTGCTGGTTTCGAAGACACCACCGTCTTCTGCCGCATAGTTGTCGAGGATCAGGCAGCGCGTCAACTCGACAACCGCATTGGTGATGTCGAACCCTCCCGCGTAGTAGCCGGAAGTGTTGCCAACGATCTCGCAGTCCGTCGCAATCAGCTCGCCGCCATCGACGAAGAACGCGGCGCCGTCGTCGCCGCTGACGTTGGCGTTGATCGAACACCGGAGCAGGTCCACGTACGCGTTCTCCGCCGCGGAGGTCCGACCCGGTCGCGACACGTCGGAGTCCTTCTGTTTCGCCGACTCGGCTGAGCCGCGTCCAGGCTTCTCCGGAACCGCCCTGCCGGCACCGCTGATGTACAGACCTGCGCCATCGTCGGAGTCGGCCGTGTTGCCGGACACGTCGCAATCGACGAGATACAATGATGCGAAATCGACGTAGATCCCGCCGCCGTCGCTGTAGCAGAGATTGCCGCTGACAGAGCTGCTCGACAGCGCTACGAGGGCGCCGCCATCCATAGTCACGCCGCCGGCTTTGTACCCTGCCTCGTTGTCGCGAACGTCGACGTGCGTTCCGTGCACACGCCCGGGGCCAACCACGGCCATTCCGCCGCCGACGTACGCGTCGTTGCTGTCCACCAGGACGTGCATCAGACCAAGGCGCGTGCCACCTCCCGAGACGAGGATGCCGCCGCCGGTTTCAGACGGGTTCGACACGCCGGTAACCCGAGCGTAGGCCAGCAGGCTCGTGTCGCCGCCGCTGAAGCGCAGCCCTCCCCACGCCGCCGCTGCGCCCGGTGCGAACCGGACCGTGTCGCCTTCCGCTCCGGCCACCGACAGCGAACCTTCCACCACGACGGGAACGTTGTTCTCGAACAGCACCTCCACGCCCGCCTCGATGATCAGCGTACTGTCGGCGGGCACGAAGAGCGTGTCCACGACGTAGTACGGCGATGCTGCCGCGGTCCAGACCCCGGCCGTCAAATCCCCGCCGACGAGGTTCTCATATGGGTACGCGCCCATGTCCGCTCGCGAACCGTCAGGATCGAGAGGCGATGCGGGATCGCCGGCATTTATGGCCGGGCTTGTCGCCGCGAGCGAGTAGTCGCCGTTCGCAGCGTCGACGAACATCGGATCGGCGGTGATGTTGCCGGTGCCGGCCCAGGTCGTGTCGCCACCGAAGTCGCTATACTCGGCGGTGAACGATACGGGGTCGCCCGCCCAGATGTACGCGTTGCTGGGTACGTTTCCGTGAACAATGGTGTTGGTGATCGAAATCGGCGATATCCAGACATTGAACCCGCCGCCGAGGTCCTCGACACCATTGGTATTCGTGTTTCCCGCGACGGTGCAGTTTACCAGGTCCACGCCGGCGTTTCGCCAGGCGGCGATGGCCCCACCTTCAACGTTCGCGACATTGTCCGCTATCAGCGTCCGCTCTATGTGGACGTCGGTATCGCGCTCTATCCACAGGGCGCCGCCGGCATAGGTCGCCAAATTGCCAGCGATACGAGAATCCTGAATCGTCACGTTTGACGCGTAGATGTATGCGCCGCCGCCGAAACAGCCCTCGACTTCGTGGGACGTGTTATCGCTGATGTCGCAGTCGACGATCAGCGCGGACGGCGAGTTTTCGATGTGCACCCCGGCACCCGAATAGGCAGCATCGTTTCCGGATATGGTGCAGCTCGACAGGTCGACGGTGCAGGAATCCTCGAAGAACAGACCGCCGCCACCGCCCCAGATCGTGAGGTTGTCGTAGATCCCAACACCCGACGCCGTGGCGTCGGAATGGCCGAGCCATAGCCCGCCGCCATAGTCCCATCGGCCTGTGTTGTCGCTGATCACGCCGCCGAGCATTCCGAACGTGGACGTGTAGACAACGCCACCGCCACCTGCGTATTCGGCGTAGTTGCCAACGATGGAACAGTCCTCAAGTGCGATGTCGCAGTTGTCGTACACGTAGAGGCCGCCGCCATCCCACTCGGGAGAGACACCGGGAAGGAAGCGGACGCTGTCGGCCTGCGTCCCGTTCGCCTGGAGCGATCCCTCAACGATGAACGGCACGTCCGCGTTGAAGAGCACGTCGACGCCGGGTTCGATGGTCAATGTGTCACCGACGGGTACGGTGACTGCGCCGGTGACACGATACGGGCTGTTAGCTGCGATCCATGTATTGCCGGCAGAGTCGAAGATCTCCAGTGTGCTCAGGAGGCTGCTCCCGTTGTAGCCCCCGACGACATACAGCTTCCCCTCAATAGCCTCGGCGGTCGTATGGGAGCGCCCAGTTGGCATGTTCGGACCCCGCACCCACGTGTTCTTCGCGGGATCGTAGATCTCCAACGTTTGGCCCTGGTATCCCACCGTATCCATGACAACGATGTATAGCTTGCCATCAATGACCCCTACGCCGCCGCTCGTGCCTGCAATGGGCATGTCCGCTCTCCGGCTCCACTGATCTGTGGCAGGATCGTAGACCTCCAGCGTAGCCAGTGCGTGATTCTCGCCGCGACCTCCCACGACGTAGAGTTGCCCGTCGACTACCGCTGCTCCGGCCTGTTCGCGAGCCGTCGGCATAGACGAACCAGGTGACCACTGCCCCGTCGCGGGATCGTAGATCTCGAGCGTCTCCAGCCTTGGGCCTGCGCCGCCTGCGCTGTTGGCGCCGCCGACCACATAGAGCTTCCCGCCGATAGCTGCGGTGGCTGGCCAACGACGTCCCGTAGGCACGGAGGCACCGGGCGACCACTGCCCCGTCGCGGGATCGTAGATCTCGAGCGTACCGAGGAAACTTTCGGTGTAAGTAGAGTATCCACCGACGACGTACAGCCGCCCGTCTAGCTCTGCTGCTCCCGGTGAGCCTCGGGGGGTAGGCATGCTCGTCCCAACGGTCCATTCATTCGCCACAGGGTCATACTCATACAGGTCGGCTACGGATGTACTAGGAGTGGAGCCTCCGACCACGTAGAACACGCCGTTGATAACGGCGGCATCCTGTGTATAGCGTGCCGTGGGCATGTTCGGTCCGCTGGTCCAGTTGGTGATCGTGCCGGACACCTGGGTCTGCGCGGATGTACTCGCTGCCATGGCCGCGAAGGCGGCGCTAAGGATCTTCACAGCTCCCGTCAGCATCATGCAACTCCTCACTGGCGTGGAACGACATGTAGCGTGCAGAAGATACGGCACGTACTGAGAAGCCAATCGGCCAACTGTCCATTCGCGGGCCGATACGCCGCCGACCGCAAGCAAGCCCGCGATCAGCCCGCCCATTCGCGCTCGAGGCGATTGAGCGTCCCGGCAACGTCGTCTGACAGCTCGCCACGTCCCGCGTCGACCACGAGCACGCGATCGGCGATCACGCGGGCAAAGTCCAGGTCATGGGTTACCGCCACGACGGCCCGCCCGGCAGACGTCTGCGCCCTGAGGACCCCGGCCAGCAGATCGACGCCGCGAGCATCCAGGCCGGAGGTCGGCTCGTCGAGGACGAGCGTCGTCGGTTCAGTCGCCAGAACGCCGGCAAGCGCCACGCGCCGCTGCTCCCCCGCGCTGAGCGTCACGGGCCGGCGCGCGCCATAGTCGTCGGGGTCGAGGCCGACCTCTCGGAGGCATGCCTCGGCGAGACTGAACGCCTGCTCCCGTGTATGTCCCGTCTGGAGCGGACCGAACGCTACGTCGGCCAGCGCCGACGCCTCGAAGAGCTGCAGGTCCACGCGCTGAAACGTCAGCCCCACACCGCGCCGCACGTCCGATACCGGCATGTCTCGCGCGTCCCGTCCGGATAGCATCACAACGCCGGACGACGGTTCGAGCAGGCGATCTAGATGCCACGCAAACGTCGTCTTGCCGCCACCTGACAATCCCACCACCGCCAGCACGCGTCCCGGCTCGATGCCCGCCGTGATGCCGAGCAACACCTCGCGCTCGAACGGCCCATCGCGACGGGTGTGCCGGAGATCGCGAGTCTCCACGGCCGGCGGCCCGTCGTAAGCGAGGTCCGTCGCCGGCGCTGCGCCGGATGTTGACGGTGCGGCTGATCCCACAACGCCGATCTCACGAAGGCGAGATTCGTCAGCAAGTATCTCGCCGGGAGGCCCGTCGAGCACGATACTCCCACCGTCCATGACAACGATCCGGCCGGCGCGTGCCGCCTCGGCGACGCTCTGCGTGATGTGGATTACGGATCGCTCTGGATGCAACTGAACGAGGTCGTCGAGCATTCGGAGCAGGTGCAGTCCTGACGGACGGTCGAGCATGCTCGTCGGCTCATCCAGAACCAGTAGGGTCGGCTCGGATATCCAGACCGAAGCGACTGCGACGCGCTGCTGCTCGCCTCCGGAAAGCGACGTCGTCGCACGCTCGCGAACGTGTAGGAGGTTGAACAGCTCGAGTGCCTCGCGAACTCGTTCCGCCATCTCATCGCGGGCGAGGCAGCGGTTCTCCAGCCCGAATGCCAGCTCGTCCTCGACGGTCACTGCAACAAGCTGGTCATCGGGGTCCTGAAACACGAGCCCGATTGCCCGGCGCGTATCCGCGAGGTGCTCGTCATCAAGCGGCTCGCCGAGCACGAGAACCCGTCCGTCGGAGGGACGAAGCAGCCCGTTGAGATGCCGGGCGAGCGTCGTCTTGCCCGAGCCGTTGGCACCCATCACCGCCACGTACTCCCCGCGACGAACCGTGAGTGCGACGGAGTCTAACAGCAGGCGACCGGTATCGCCGCCGCCCGGCCGGTACGACACGTCGAGCAGCTCCACGACAGGCGTCGACGGGAGCGGTCCTCGTTGCGCGGGAGATGTCATCGGCGTACCATGAACGGCATGATTGGACCAATGGATACAAGTGGCGGCGAACAGTCCGAGCAGGGCAAGATCGAGCTGAACGTCGGGGAGAACGTCGAAGGGACTTACTCCAACTTCGTCGTCATTACGCACACGGCGAGCGAGTTCGTCCTCGACTTCTCAGTCATGATGCCCGGGATGCAGAAAGCGCAGGTCGTATCACGCGTCGTCCTCACCCCCGAGCACACGAAACGGCTCCTCATGGCGCTCGGCCAGAATGTCAGCCGGTATGAAGCGAAGTTCGGCCAGATAATCCCGCCGGGACAGCAGGGGCCGCCACCGGAATCTGATCAGCCCTGATCGGCGGACGCACGCCCGCGCTGCCACGCAAGCGTCGGTATCACAACCACGACCGTCCCGATTATGTCCGCGGCGATATCCGCGAGGCTGAACGTGCGTCCGACGGTCCCAAGTTGCGCCGACTCCGTGGCCAGGCCCATGATCAGGCCGTACATGATCGTGATCCACGCCACGTTGGACCGGCGGTGAAACGCCGCCAGAGTCAGCCCGCCAAGCACGACGAACCCAATGAAGTGTGCGAGCTTATCCCAGCCCACCATGGCCGCCGCCGGCACGGATTCGCCCGGGATGAACGAGCCACCGATCATTGCCGCGGACCAGACTATCAGAGCACTCCGCGCGATGATCGGCCCCGTCGGCACCTCACGCATACTGAACGCCCGTCTCGCCGCTCGCTTCGATGACCTCGCCAATGTGCCAGACACTCTCCCCCGCCGCGGAGAGCTTCTCCATCGTTTCTTCCTGCGCGTCGGCGGCCACAACCAGAACCATCCCGATGCCCATGTTGAACGCGCGCAGGGCCTCGTCCTCGTCCAGATTGCCGAGGCGATACAGCGTCGTGAACACCGGCGGAATATCCCACGTATCGCGGTAGACCTTCGCCGCGACTCCGTCGGGCAGCACGCGCGGAAGGTTATCCGTGATGCCGCCTCCCGTGATGTGAGCCATGGCATGCACAGCGTCGTCCTCAAGCAGAGGTTCGATGGGACGCAGGTAGCACCGGTGCGTCTTCAGAAGCTCCTCAGAGACGGAGCACTCCCACTCCGGCACACGATGGTCGATCCCCCAGCCCGCCTCATCGAACACAAGGCGGCGAGCCAGCGAGTACCCGTTCGTGTGCAGCCCATCGGACGCCAGGCCGATGAGCGCGTCACCGACGCTCACCCGCGAGCCGTCAAGGATCCTCGTCCGGTCGACGACTCCCACAACGGTTCCGGCCAGGTCGTATTCGCCCGGCGCGTACATGTCGGGCATCTCGGCCGTTTCGCCCCCGAGCAAAGCGCACCCGACTTCGGCACACGCACGAGCGAGTCCGCCGACGACGCCCGTCACCACATCGCTCTCGTGCCGTCCGAGCGCCACGTAGTCCTGAAAAAAGAGCGGACGCGCGCCCATGACCAGGATGTCGTTCACACAGTGATTCACCAGGTCCGCGCCGACGGTGTCGTGCCAGTTCGCCATCACGGCGATCTTCAGCTTCGTTCCCACGCCGTCGGTACTGGCGACGAGCACCGGGTCCTCCATGCCGGGAAAATCGGCGCGGAAGAGCCCACCGAAGCTTCCGAGTTCGGTCAGGACGCGCGGCGTGTAGCTCTCGCGAACAAGCTCGCGAAGGCGATCCTTCGTGAGATTCGCCGCCTCGATATCGACGCCCGCATCGGCGTAGGTGACACGCTTCGGCGCGTCCGGCGTTTCGCGCACGAGCGGTGCGTCGCGCAGATACGTGGCAAACCATCCAACGGAGCGCTCAATGACCGCGCGCTCATGGGCCACGTCGGCGAATGTATGATCCGCGCCCTGAATCGTCTCGCGCTCGGCGGGCAGACCCGCCCCGGTCAGCGCATCGACGTACGCTTCGCTCCACTCACACGGAATCGATTCGTCCTCCGTACCGTGGAGGACCAGTACCGGCCCGCGCGCGTCGAGAATCTCAGCCACCGGGTCGATGTCGGGAAGCTCGTCGACGAACCCCTTGCCAAGCAGCATCCCGCCGGAGAACTCGAATGGGAACGCCACTTCGGGGCCGATCTCACGGCGGGTGAATTGCTTGTGCGGATGGTGTACCGGCGCCCAGAGGGCCGTCGCGCGCACAGCGTCGGAACGCCCCGCGACGCACGCGGCGACACAGCCACCGAGGCTTAGTCCCAAAATGCCGAGCCGTCCGCCGTCGACCTCCGGAAACGCCGCGAACACGTCCAGCGCAGAGAGCGCATCGGAGATCTCACCGGAGATGGTCATGTCCTGAAACCGGCCTTCGCTGTCGCCGGAGCCACGAAAGTCGAACCGCAGCGCCGCGATCCCGGAGTCAGCCAGGGCGCGCGCCAGCTTCGTGAAGACGTAGTGCGACTCCGATTTCGTGCCGGTGAAGCCGTGGCAGAGCAGGACGCCCGGTGCGGCACCCGGCGTGTCCGGAAGGTGCAGCACTCCGACGAGCTGGGCCCCGGCGTTGTTGAACGTAATCGGTCGTTCCATCTGGTTGCAGCTCCGTTACTCGCCGTCCTGCGGCACGTACCAGCCCATCACGCGATTGCTCGGCGGCACAAGCCGCGCGGCGACGCGCTGAATATCACCGGGCGTGACGTCCTCCACCCGGTCGACGAATGTATCGAGCAATTCCGGGCCGAACACGGTGTGCGCCAGCGTGAGCATCATCGCGCGATCGGTAATGCGCTCGTTGCCGTACACATACGATGCCGTCGCCTGCTTCTTCGCGCGCGCCAGTTCGCCGTCGCTCACCGGCTCGCCCACGATCTCCTCCAGAACACGATCGATGGCGTGTTCGACTTCGTCGTGCGTCCGGCCCTGCCAGGCAACCGCGGAGATGTCCATCAGGTACGGATCGATGGTCGCCTCGATCGTGCAATCGACGTCCAGCGCGATCTCCGTTTCGACGAGCGCTCGATAGAGGCGCGAACTCCTGCTCTCGCCGTCCGCTCCCAGTGCCAGCCCGATGGGGCCGCCCAGGATGGTCGCCATCAGCAGCGCGGGCACGAAATCTTCGTCACGCGCATCTACCGCGCGATACGCCGCCTGCAGGTATCTCGTAGCGCCGGGACCCTCCACAACGACTCGTCGCTCGCCGGATAGCTCGGGCTCAATGGCGGACACGGGAGTCGACTCCGGACCGGTCGGTACATCGCCGAACAGGTCCTCGATGCGACGGCACAGCGCATCCGGATCGAAGCTCCCCACGGCGACCGCCACGGCGCTGTTCGGCGTATAGTGGTCTCGACAGAACCCATGAAGCTCATCCCGCGTCATCCGCTCGAGATCGCCGCGCAGGCCGATTGTCTCATGTCCGTAGGGATGTACCTGGAAGGCGGCCTCGATGACACTCTCGGCGAGGCGCCACTCGGGGTGATTTTCGTACTGGTCGCGCTCGGCGAGTATCACGGTGCGCTCGGTCTCGACGATATCCGGATCGAGCCGGGAGTTCGCCATCCGGTCGGCCTCGACGCGATACATCAGATCCGCCTGCGCCGCCGGGAGCGTCGCGAAGTACGCGGTGCCATCGAACCACGTGAACGCATTGGACATGCCACCTTCACGCGAGATGAGCCTGTCGCGCTCCGCTCCGGGGAACTGCTCGGTCGGCTTGAACAGCATATGCTCGATCCAGTGCGCAGCACCGGTCAGGCCCGCTGGTTCGTTGCGGCTTCCGACCCGGTAGCCGACCCAGAAACTCACCACGGGAGCGGTGTGACGTACCTCCGTCACAAGCGTTAGCCCGTTCGGTAGAATGTCTGTGCGGAAGCCATTGTCAGCCACGTGAACGACCCCGGAAGCGCGTCGATTGAGAGCGACAGTACGCAGGTTCAGAAGTGTACCCTGCGCCCGTTCGGCGGGCAAGCAGCGGACACCGGGCTCGCGGCGTCACCCCGAGCGAAGTCGAGGGGGGTCCCTTGTGCAGCATCCGGCGCTCAGCGCGGTTACTCGTCGTCAGACCCTCGGCGAACCGGCGAGGTCAGCTTGCGTCTGACGTACACCCACGTACCGCGTTGGAAGGGGTTCAGCGAGAAGATGTGCCGCGCGAAGACGCCGATTGGGCGCGAATCGGGCTGGCGTATCATCGGCAGAAGAGCGAGGCAGCATACACGCAGGATGGCCGACAGGAAGTAGAGTCCGCGGAACTGTGTAAGGTGAAACGGTCCGAGCACGTAGCTGATTCCGGCAAACGCCTCGGCGAGTTGTCCGGCCAGAACCGCTCCGGCCATGTTGCCGATGCCGAACAACAGCATGTGCGTCGCGACATAGCGCGGACGCGAGTGCGTCGGCGAGAGGCCGATCATCAGCGCCGTGGTCGACACCAGGTAGCCCGACCAGCTCAACCCCCCCAGGATGATCGTCAGCGCGATGAGACTGTGCTGACGCGCCTCAATCAGGGGGAATATGAGGATGTGCGTTGCCACACCGGCGGAGCAGACGAAGAAGACGAGACGATCTCCCTCGCGGATGTTGTCGACGAGCCTTCCCCAGAATCGCGATCCCACAATCCAGGTGATGCCCAGCAGGCCCGGGATGTAGAGCGAGATTTCGAAGAACGAGAGCTGATACTCCTCAAGAAACATGAGGTGGAGCATCCCGCCGCCAAGCTGGTTCGCGAACGCGAAGAAGATGGAGAATATGAGCAGGGGCCGGAATCTCGGATCGCCAAGCGGCTCGGAAATCATCTGTATGAACGCCGGACGTTCCTCACGGGACATGTCCATCTTCACGCCGGTCACGCTTCGATGGATGAATATGTCGAGCCAGCCGAAGACCGTCAGAACGGAGAAGAACACTGCGAACTGCGTCAGGGTCGGCTCCGCGCCGAGGTAGTAGTTCAGCGCGACGAGAGCGACCATCCCGCTGATCCGGCCCCACATCTGCCGGGTGCCCCAGAACTCGCCGAGTTCGTTCTCCGGCGGCAGTTCGCTGACCCACGAGAACCACGCCGGATGCGACAGGGCAAGCGACACCCTCGAGATGAGCACGAACACGAACAGGATCAGGATCGTGCTGAGGCTGCCGTGCGGGAGTACGAACGCCAACGCCACGATGGGTAGCCACGCGAGGCGCCCCGGGTACGACACTCCGAGGAAATACCGTTTGCGCGAGCCTGTTCGGGCGATGATGTACGAGCTGACCGGCTGGATCAGCGTCGCGAACGACCCCAGAGCGGCAAGCACACCGATCCACGCCGGAGTCGCGCCAAGGAGACGAAACAGGCCGACCGCGGGTGTGCCGCCGATTCCGTCGATGAAGACCGTGCCGAAGCACCACGCGATGATGACCTTGCGCAGGCTGCGCTTGCGCTCGGCGTACGTGATCTCCTCCGGCGGAAGCGTCGGAGTGTACCGGAAGAAGCCTGCGAAACGCGAGATGACGCCCGCCCGCGCAGCCGTGGATGGCTCAGGGGGATGTATGGTTTCTGGCAAAGCGTCCACGATATGCCCGGCGGTCGTGTCGAGCGGTCGACACGGATCGCTCGCCGCGACGGTGCCGCGCTCAGACTGGTGGTAGTCACCGCGGGGTGCGGTGTCAGCGTCGAGCGCTCCGCCGGATGGTGGCGGACCACTCATCGAGGAACGTACGGGCGTCGACGTACCGGGGGAAGCGTCTCTCATCGAGACGGAATGCGCGCGTGTGCATGGTCCGACGCCCGCGCAGAGACTTATACGATGGGTTCACGTATCGCGAGATCCAGGTGGGCCCAGAAACGCTGCTAGCTTCTGCAGCGCCTCGCCTCTGTCTTTCAATTCGCACTCCCAGATGACGAACGCCGACCATCCATCACGCTTCAGAGTTCCCATATGGGTGTGATCGCGGGCGCGGTTCCGCCCAATCTTGGTGAGCCAGTAGTCCCTGTTTGTCTTGGGAACGCGGCTACCTCGCGCGCAGTCGTGACCATGCCAGAAACACCCGTGGACGAAGATGACTTTGCGCCGCCCTGAGAACGTCAGATCTGGCTTGCCGGGCAGGTCTTGGCGGTGCAATCTGAAACGGTATCCCATACCGTGCAGGAGTCGCCTCACAACCAGCTCTGGGCCGGTGTCTACCCCCTTCACCGCCCGCATTATCCCGCTGCGCTCTCGCGTTGTCATCTGCCTACGATTCGGCGGTACAGGCCGAGTGTGCTATCATCGTCTTGTCATGCGCGACGAATCGCCGTCGGGTCGGATTCCTGCTGCAGAACGCCATTCCGCCTGACGCTCGTTGTACGCACAGTGTCGGAGCCGTCGTGATGCACCTCGAAATCCACGTAGTTGACCTCGTTGAGATTACCGTGAAAACACTGGTAGAAAGCACTCAGCAGTTCCACATCATCCAGATCCTGTGCCGTGGGATTCGGGTTGTTTCTGGGACTCGGGATCGTCGACGGTAGTAGGTAAATACACGGCGGCGGCAACTTGAATCCACCAATCTCCGTGACTCGGTCGGGCTGATCCGCCACCTTGGGGCACGGTCTGCCAATCGTCCCGCACACCATATCCCAGATCATCACGCCATCCACGACTTGCTGACGCGATATTATCTCAGCGCTCAATCGCGTATGAATGCCAGACCAAGCGTTGTGCCTCGGATCAGCACCAGGATTAGTGCATACGCTCCACACGACGAATTCGTTCGCGTGAGGCGGGCGTTCGAAGATGGTAGTGTTGTTTCCGTCAAGGCACCCTTTGAGCTCTATCGCCGCGATACCGCCGTTGTTCAACTGGACCGTATAGTCGTGCCGGTTATCGCCACCAGCAGATTCCCAGTCGACAATGTACCCGCCGTCCTGCATGAAGTTGAGCACATGTTGCACGAATTCCCGCTTGTCTCGCATGGTGGCAGAGAACTGCCCACGTATGCGCTCAATGGCACCGCGGAACAACCCGCTGTTGTAGAATTCCTGCTCCTGCAAGCCATGGTCGCCAAGCGTATGCGCCTCAACCTTCAGGATCTCCGCGAATCGCTCAATCCTGGCGCGCAGTTCCCTGTTCTTCTCGCATGGTATGATCGTCATGCCGCCACTCGTGATCCATCGCGAAGCGATGCCAGTATCGGCTCTAGAACATGGGTGGCAAGGTGGCGCACAACCGGAACCACTACGCCATCGCCAGTTAGGTGGTAGGCCTCGTTGTACCTGTCGGGAAGCTCGTATGCATCGCCCAAACCCATTAGCCGCGCGGTTTCGCGGCTGGAAAGCAGGCGCGACTTTACGGTCTGGCCTTCCACCACCACAACCAACTGGCGACTCGATCCACCCGCCGGTGTTCGCAAACATCCGGCCACGCCGTCGAACCGGACCTCTGCCCGCTGCGTTTTCCCCCCAGCCGCGTCACGTCGAGTACGTTTGTAGACGGTCCCGACGACGCGATAGCCGATCGTCATGGCGTCCTGTATCTTTGCCAGATTCGTGGTGCTCATCATCGAGAGCAGTCGCTCGGTCTCCTCCATCGTATGCCAGCGAACTCCCGTCGGATTGTCTTCGATCAGATCACCAAGACGTCTGGTTCTGGGCTCTGGCTCTGGAAGAGTCCACCAGATCCAGCTCTCACGTAAGCCAGCCGGCAATCCGTCATGTGCTTTCCTGAGGCGACGAGTGTGCCAGCTATCGCACAGTTCGCCGCAAACACCCGATGGTAGGCCCAAGTCTCGCCTGACGGCGATGATGAACAGGCGAGGACGCGACTGAGGCACGAAGCGCACAGCGTCGATAACGACGCCGCCATATCGGTAGCCTTCGGCGTCTAGGACCGACAGTATGGTGGCAAAGTCCTTCCCACGGTGCGACGTGAGTGTGCCGCACACGTTCTCAAGGACAACCAACTGGGGAGCTCGTTCCTCTCGCACGAGATCTCCCACTAGCGCCCAGAACGGCCAGAAGGTCCCTGACCGCTCACCCTTCAACCCGGCTCCGCCTCCGGCAAGCGACAGGTCCTGACAGGGGAACGATGCCCAAACAAGATCAGCGCACCCCGGCAGATCCTCCGTCTTCAGATCTCCGACATCGGCGGTCCGAATCGCACCCGCGCCCCAGTTCCGCTCGTATGTCTGTCCCTTCTTTGCATCGATGTCGTTGGCGAAGAGACACGACCACCGGGGTCCGAGACCTGCCCGAACCATCCCGCCACCAGCGAAAAACTCATAGAACCGGTACATAGGCAAACTCGCCTGTCTCTGGCCTCTAGCGAAACACGCGTCTCGTACTCACCCACGTCTGAATCTGACGATACTACCAGAATCTAGCTCCGCAAATGCACCGGGGGAAACTCTGCGGAGCACGAAGGCGGCGATTGCTATGCAGAATGCTCACCGCGGGGTGCGGTGTCAGCGTCGAGCGCTCCGCCGGATGGTGGCGGACCACTCATCGAGGAACGTACGGGCGTCGACGTACCGGGGGAAGCGTCGTTCATCGATCCGGAATGCGCGCGTATGCATGGTCCGACGCCCGCGACCGGCTTCGCTGCGCGAAGTAGCGAACCCGATGCCATGCGCTTTGTGAAGCAGCTCGTGGTACATCACGAAGTCAATGGCGTACCGAGGCACCCGCCGGTCGTCGAGTGAGCGGCTGATGGTGACGCGGTCACGCAGGCTGCTGTAATGGCCGAACGTCCGGAACGTGCGCGAGTCGCTCCACGAGAGCCCGGCTGGAGGGGCGATCCCCGGATCGAAGTACGTCGTACGGACGCGCTCGCATATCTCCGCCAGATCGTGAACCGCTCCGCGCGTGGCAAGCGCCGGCGCGGCGATGCCGTCGATCTCCTGCACGATCTCCACGAAGCCATCGCTCTGACAGAACTCGTGCAGAGCCTTCCGAACCCCTTCGTCCTGATCCAGAAACGCGTCACGCACCACGAGCTGGAGCGCCTCGTCGTCCGCGGCGATGAAGCCGGGGCTGGCACGGAAGAAGCAGTTCGCTCCAGATGAACGGTACCGGTAGATGCCGCCGATCTCGTCGAGACGAACCGAGCGCGCGGCGGCATGGGCGTCGGTGAGACCGACTATCAACTGCCTCACGGAGGCGACAGCGCCCACGTACCGATCCAGCTTCTCGCCGCCGGCCAGAAACGCCAGGACCGAGTAGGCGCGCCGCGAAGGCATCGGCAGATCGGCCGGAGTTCCGCCTGAGCGCACGCACGCGGCCTCGATGCGGTCCACCTCGGCCGTGAGGCGCGGCGCGGCTTCGCGCGCGACCGACTCCGGATCGTTCGATTCCAGCGCGACGCTGATCTCGTTGAGGATTTCGGATCGAGCCCGCACCGCTCCGCCGACGCGTACCCTGCTGGGAACCACCGCCGGGAGCGTGCCATCGCGTGGCGCTTTCCTCCCGACCGCACGAACGCCGTTCTTCACCACACCCCGGATGTACGCGTACGCCTCCCGCGAGGGCCGGGGGAGCGTGCGCGCGGTGATGCGATGCTGCTGGAAGATGCTCTCGACGGCGGCGATCACGTCGCTCGCGTATCGCTCAAGGCGCGGCGCCTCGTCGCGTGTCACACCGACCGCTATGCGCTCCTGTACGTAGCGCATAGCCCGCACGAGACCCTTGATGCGTGTCCGTGGGCGGGCCATCTGCGTCAGCGCGCCGGAGAGGGCGCGCCGGGGCACGCCCTCCGGATCAGCACGTCATCTCGCATCGGGCGTACCGCTACTCGAACGCCGGAAGATCGGGCAGTTTCGCGTTCGGCCAGCGCTCGCGAATCATGTATGCTTCGAGCCAACCGCGGTTCTTCGACGGGTTCGCGTGCGAGAGCACGATCTTCTCGTGATCGAGCCCGTTGACCCGGTCATTCGCGGCCCGAAGAGCGTCGAAGTTGTTCTTCAGTGCCTGCTTGATAGGCATCCGCTCAGGATTGATGTCCGGACCGAAGTAGCCGGTGTAGCCCGCCATCTTCAGCGCGTAGAGCGACGCCTCGGTCGATTCCGGCGAAAGCACTCCGACGTTGAGGTCCTGGTCGTAGTTGCCGAGCGGCTGGCTATTCCAGTGCGTGTGCGCGAGCCGGCCGTACTCCAGAATCAGGCTGAAGCTGTACGGCGGATCCTCGTAGCCCATGAGCATGTGACCCACTTCCGGGTTCATCGTCATGAGCGAATGACCTTCGTCGAGCAGCCTTCGATTCTCCGGCGCGGTGAGGTAGGACTCTACCTTCGCGCAGAGAAGCAGCCCCTCGGCGGTCGTGCCGTAAAGGATGTGGCCTCGCGGCTCGTACGGTTTCGGCTCTTCGGCGACTCGAATGCCCGGCACGGCGTCCATCGCCTCGGCGAGGCCCTGAGCGAAGCGGTCGCGCGCGGCGACCATATCGAGCCCGAAGCCGTTCTCGTAGCCGTCGATGCCCGGCCAGACCACCGAGAAGTCGGTGTCGAGTTCCTTGTTCAGCTTGAGGGCGGCGATGGTACGGTCGATGGCCATCCGCCGGACCTTCGGGTCTGGGTTGGAGAGACTACCCCATTCGAACTCGCTGTCGTAGAACAGCCCCGGAATAACCGTCGCGAGGCGCACGCCGGTATCCTTCTCGAGCTTCTGATAGAGGTGAACATTGTCTTCGTTCACCTCTTTGGGGTAGTGCGCCTCGAGCGCCTTCAGACCGTATTCGGCCATCTCGCCGGCGACTTCCAGCCGCTCCTTCGTGTCCAGATCGGACACATACCGATCATGAAACCGACCGCCGCCGGGAGCGAAGTACCAGACTCCCGCCGAAAACTGAAGATCGAGCTCAAACGTCTTCAGGTGCTCGATCATCTCATCGGGTGTGCGGCGGATCTTCTGTCCGCGCAGGTCTCTCAGTGCCATTGGAGAACTCCCTGGCATGGTGTAGGAGCGTGTCCGCGCCTTGCCGCGATCTCGTGAGGTCGGCAAGGCTGTTCGACACGCCGGTGAATTGCGAAACAAATATACGACGCGCCCGCGCAGGCATGAAGGCGCAGGGAGCATTCCAGCGATAGACGTTTGCGGCCTCTGCCGCAGTAGTGAGAAGTCGATCACACCATGAGCCTGGCAAACGGCTATCTTGGAAGCGTGGGCTACCGCGACACTGGGATCGCGCATGATGATTGGTATCATTTCTGATACACACGGCAACGCGCCCGCGCTGTCGGCAGCGCTCGCCGACGGTGATCGGAGGGGCGTCGAAAGATGGATCTGCCTCGGGGATATCGTCGGCTACGGCGCGAGCCCTGCGGAGTGCTGCGCGATCGTGAGAGAACGATGTGCCGTGGTACTGTTGGGCAACCACGACGAAGCCGCCGCGCATGACGAGGACATTCCGCGATTCAACTCGTGGGCGGCGGAGGCCGTGATCTGGACGCGCCGCCAGCTCGTCGCGGAGTGGCGGGAATGGCTCGGATCGCTCCCTCTGAGCCACCTGGAGGGCGAGGGGACCTACGTTCACAGCTCGCCCCGGTCACCCGAGCACTGGGGTTACGTGACTACACGCTCCGACGCACTGGCGCTGGCGGACGCCTTCTCGACGAGGTGTTGCTTCGTTGGGCACTCGCATCAGCCGGGAGTCTACAGAGTCGAGGGAGAACCGAAGCCCCGTTGGCTCATAAACGTTGGAAGTGTCGGACAGCCGCGCGACGGCGACCCTCGCGCGTGCTATGCGCTCGTCGACACCGAAGGGGAAACGCAGGCGCCGGACGACTCTGGCGTTGAGTTGGTCCGCGTTGAATACGATATCGAGCAAGCGCAACGGGGAATCATCGATGCGAGGCTACCGCTCTTCCTCGCCAACCGTCTGCGTGACGGTCGATGACCGAGCTCCGATCAACCCGCCCCTATATGTCGTCGTCGCCGGAGGACTTGGCCCGGAGGCGCCGTAGGAGTTCGTCAACGCCGTCATCGCGGATGATCCGGTTGAAGCTGGAGCGGTAGTTCTCCGCGCTGCTCACGTCGTACTCGGTGATGTCGGTATCGAGTCCGATCGTACGATCCCAGATCCACCAGCGGCCCTCCGACAGGTACACGTTGTATTGGATCGCGACCTCGTCGCCGCCTGTGGAAATGACAATCGTCGTCACAACGGCTTCGTCGCCGTCCTGCTGCTCCTCAACATACTCGGTCCCCGCCGCGCGGTACGTCTCGAGCATGTTTATCGTAGACTTCTCCACGAGATCCACGAATAGACGCAGGTAGTCCTCCTGCTGCGCGGGAGTCATGGCTTCCCAGTGGCGGGCGATCGACTCGTGGGCGAGGCGTTCGAAATCGAACGTGGCACGCACCGCCTCGGCAAGCGCGTCTTTGCGCGCCTGGCTGTTCGGCGCGGCGTCGAGCCGCTCCTGGGCGTCGGCAATCAGGTCCTGCCTCGCACGGAGCACGTCGATCGCGGTCGAATCGGGATCGGCGCCGGCGAATCCGGTACTGATGGCCAGGGCCATGATTGCGATAGGAATAGCGCGCATCGAGAACTCCTTCACTCTGCCTGAATCAGCGTCCGTTGTCGCCGATCTCCCAGATCGGCCGCCCCACGGTGCGGTACAGTGCCGCCATCGCCAGGTAGTCGTCGTAGAGCGTCTGGTAGTAATCGCTCTGAGACTTGAGGTAGGCGCCGTACGCCTCCAGCAGGTCTCGCGTGCTTGCGATCCCCAGATCGTAACGCTCCCCTGTCTGCAACAACCATGCCCAACCGGCTCCGCGCGACCGTGATCCGAGTCGGCTATTCTGGCGAGCTTCGAGCGCGTCTTCGTACGATTTCTGGACCTCGAGGGCGATACTCTGTCGCGCCCAGACCCGTTTGCGCACCATCTCGCGGTAGTCGACGTGAGCCCGCCTGATATCCGCTTCGCGGCCGCTCAGGCCAAGCTGCCACCTGGCGCCAAGCGCCGCACGCACGGACCGGCCGTTGTAACCGTCGCCCACAAACGCGTTCTCATAGCTCAAGCCAGTGTGCGGGTTCGTGCCTCCGAAATGTCGACCGGGCGCGTATTCGAGGTTCCAATCCATCCCGATGAACAGCTCAGGGTAGCGTCTCGACTTCTCTGCCTTCCACTGGTGGTACCGAGCCTGCACCCCTGCCTCGACCTGCCTCACCTCGGGCCGTCGACGGAACGCCGCTCGCTGGAGCGAATCCAACGCGGGGATGTCATCACGGATGCGCCTTAGCCGCCCGTTCTGAATATCGAACGGCGTGTCGTAGGGAATGGCGAGTTCTCTCCGCAATGCCGCCAGCGCGAGCCGAATCGTCTTCTCCGCTCGGAAACGCTTGCGGTCCAGCTCGAAGGCATACACGTCGAGTTTGGCCAGGTCGACCGGGGTTACGCGGTCCGAGCCCTCATCGATCATGCTCCGGACGCGGTTCCGAATCGTGTTCAGCTTGCCGTCCGCGTCATTCAGGATGCCGAGCAACTGCCGCGCGAGCAGGATGCCGTAGTAGTATCGGTACACATCGCCGGCCACATCCGCCCGCCGGACCTGCACCCCCGCCTCGCGCGCTTGTACGCCGTGTCGAGCCGCGCGACGTAGCGAGGATATCCTGCCGAAGGTAGTAATCGGCTGAGCGGCTTCGCCGGTGATCTGGAAATAGGGGCCGATATCGCCCCAAGAGGTCTCGATATCGTCGAAAATCGTGCCGTCCGCGTCCTTCACGACGCTGGTGAACGCGCGGACCTCGAACACGGGGAGCCACCGGGTCATGCTCGCTTCGAACTCGTCGATCTCGGCCCGCGCCAGCTCAAGCTGGCTCTCCCGAATGCCGAGATTCGCCTGCATGGCACGATCGAGACACTCGCGAAGGCTGAGACGTATCGTGTCGGAGCTTGTCGGTGTCAGCGATGGTTGCGCCATACTGACGGTGGACGCTACAAGAAGGATCGCAAGAGCGATCAACCTCGTCGGCAACGCTGGATGTCTCATGGTGCGATGACGCCCCCCGGTAGTGACCGTCTCCGCGCGCAAGGCGCGCACAAAAGGGATAATCTACCCCTTCCCGGAAGAGAACGCAAAGCGCGTGCCGGAAATTCCCGGCGGATCGGCTCGGCCGGACGCGACCTCATCCTCGGGAAATCACCATGAGCCCCGCAATAATGATTGCCACTCCCGAGTACTTCCAGACGTTCAGCGGTTCACTGAACAGCAGCGCCGATCCGAACGTGACGAGGACAAGCAACAGCGCCGTGAACGGGTACATGTAGCTGAGGGGTAGCCGCGAGAGCGATATGAGCCAGAGAAACGACGACAGGCCATAGAACACCAGCCCGACGTATACGAGGGGCCTGCCCAGAATAGCCTTCATCGCCTCAACCGGGGATGTTACCGAGACGGCGAGGCCGTTCATCGCAGCCTTCATGGTAAGCTGTCCAAACGCGGCGATCACGATTGCCACGATGACCGGAGCTAGTGCTCTCATCTCTGCCTCATCTGAGTGGGATTGGCACAGAAAGGGCTCCTCCCTCGGAGCCCTTTCCGAACATATCGCAACGACCTGCTCGGCATCACACGTTGACGCCGAATCGAGATACCGTCAGCGAACGAGACTCATTCGACCTATGTGCGACTGCGACAGGCCGGTCTCAATCGATGTCCTATCGAATCGGTACAGATATATGCCCGAACCGGCCTCACGGCCGCTCGCGTCGGCTCCATCCCACGTCAGGCGATACCAGCCCGCGGACTGCCGTTCGCCGCCCATGAGCGTCCTGACGTGCCGCCCCGTGATGTCGAAGATTCTCACCGACACCCGCGACTCGTCGGGAAGTGCATAGGGTATGACCGTCGTCGGGTTGAACGGATTCGGTCGGTTCTGCGATACAGTGAAACGGCTCGGCATGGCGCGGGTTCCGGCTACGAGCCCGAGCTCGCGATGGTCGCCCGAGTTCAGCGGCACGAGCAGTCGGTAGTAGTACGTCACGCCCGGTGCGACCGAGACGTCGACGAACTCCCCGTCGAGCGGTCGCAGCACGTCGTCGAGCAGCGTGTGCGACGTGAACGCCATCGATGTCCCACGCAGCAACTTCACGCCTATGGCATCGCCGTCGTCCAGCACGGACCAGTTCAGCCTGACCCCGGATGGTGTTCCCGCAGCCGTGAACGTAGCAAGCGCGACGGCCGTCGTCTTCTCACGCTCTCGCGGCTGCTCCGGCACCAGATTGATGTCGAAGAATTCCGCCCTTCGTGGGTCGAGCAGTACAACCGTGGAACTCGTGGAGAACTGGTACGTCGGGCTCCATCCACCGTGGAAGATCCCGTCGTGCGCCCGCACTCTCCAGTAGTAGTCCTGCCCCGGCGTGAGATTCCGGGTCGGTACCCATGCCGTAGCGGTCAGATCGGCATCCATCAGTTTCCAGGTGGCCCATGAGGAATCGATGTTCACCATCGCCGCCGGATACCACGACTGGATCGTGCCGATGATCGAGTCGCCGGGCGCGACGCGAGAACTCGTCGCGAGGATACTTCCGAACTCGGGACCGGTGGAAACGACGTACTGGTACGACATCACCGCGCCTTCGCGAGGCACGTCCGGCACGTTCACGGTCTTGAAGACCGGCCGGAACAGCTCGCCCTCACTCGAATCCAGGTTGTAATACAGGTAGTAGTACTGCCCGGCCACCGGTGTCTCCGGGCCGAGATTGGCCTGGGGAGTCATTGTGTTCGACAGTCCGTAGTCCGACTTGTTGCGGCTACGCGAGTCGTCCACCGCTCGCACACGGTACGTGTAGACTACCATGTTCGACACGGTCGCGTCGAGGAAGCTCGCCGCCTGCAGATTCGTCGCCACCGCCGCGAAGTTCACGCCGTCGGTCGAACGTTCGACGTTGTAGCCCAGCAAATCCTGATCGTCGACCGGGTCCCACGTGAGGTAGACCTGCGCATTCCCCGCGATGGCCGAAACGTTGGCCGGAGTCGCCGGGGGAGTGAGATCGGGCTGTGAATCCGTCGTGAACGAGTCCGGGGCTGCCTGCTCATACAGGTTACCAGCGGCGTCTTCCGCCTGGACGCGGTAGTAGTACTTCACTCCCGCCTGCAGATTCGTCAGGACGACCTCGTGCGACATCGCGGGCGTCGGCGACTGAGCCACGAGCCCGTATGACGTCGTCGCGCCGTAGTCCACGTACGTGTCCGTGGCTTCATCCGTCGCCCAGGCGATCTTCGCGGAGATGTCGTCCTTGTCGATGACGCTGGGCGCTGAGATGATCACGGGCATATCGGTATCCGGCAACGAAAGCGTGATGAATTCGCCAAGGGCTATCGTCGGACCATTCTGCGTCGCGTCGTACGAGCTGATGAGGAAGTCGTACTCCGTGTCCGCCTTCAGATTGGTCACGGTGACGACATGATCCAGCGACATGCCCGAAAGCCTGAACACCGCCCTGTCCTCGACGGGAAGCCCACGTTCGAGCACGTCGACCTGCGAGTCCGAAGCTTCGTCCGTCGTCCAGGATATGACGGCGCGATCATGCGTTCTGCTGATCACGCTGGGCCCGTCCAACACGTTCGGCGGCGAGATGTCGTCCTGCAGAACAAAGGTCGACGTGTCGCTCACGGTCTCGCCGTTTCCGGCGACGTCGGTCGACGCAACGACGAATACATACGTGCCGCTGCTGTCAAGCTGGGTGATCGTGATGGAGTGATCCGTGGTGGTGGTCGTGCCGGAGACCTCGCCCCCGGCCTCTCCAGCGGCTCCCCTGGCAAGCTTCGTCGCTGGAACCTGCGAGAAGCGAACCGTTCCCGTCGCGGGTTCATCCGTATTCCATTCGATGACCACGCCGTCGGCGCTGGCGCCAACGACGACGGGCCCACGCATGATAGACGGCGGATCCAGATCAGGCGTGGCGCTGGTCGTGAACGACGATCCGCGGCCCTGAGCGGTCCTCGTGATGCGGAAGCCGCGTGCGCTCTTCACAACCTGCGCACCTTCCGGCCACGTGAGGCTGTTGCCGGAAGCGTCGGAGAGTATCACCGCAAGCCCGTACTCCACTCCGGGTTGCAGGTCTTCGAAGATGATAGTGTGACGCCGCTCGAAATCCGTTCCGGCGAGCACCTGCAGAGGTATGATCGCGCCTGCGGGGCCCGGCACCTGATCAGCTTCGAAAATGAACGCCGTGTACGTCGTCGGCTCATCGGTCGCAACCTCGATGTACCCAAGCGACACGAGCGTCTCCTGCCCGTCCGGCGCCGTAACGCTCAGCGTGCGCGTGAGCAGCGTCGCGGAGAGCAGCGTCGGCGCGCTGTTATCGTCTGTGCTGGGAGCCAGACCCGATCGCGGACCGGCGTCCGAATATATGTTCCCCGACCTGTCGATAGCGGCAATCTTGTAGAAGTACGACGTGCCCGGGTCAAATTCCAGCGTGAGTACGTGGTTCCGTTCGTAGCCCGTAGTAGATGCCACCACGCGCCCTGCGTCCACGCGGTAGTGCTCGAACGCCCAGCGGACGTATACCACCACCGGCTCGTCGAATTCCAGGTCCAAGGTCGTGATCGCACGACCGGCCGTGATCGAACTGGAGTGGGCGACGGTCCTGAGGGATGGACCGACAGCATCCGCTCCCGGTGGCGAGGGGGCCGTGAAGTCGATCGGGAATCCAACCGTCGTGTTCCCCGCTACATCGCGAGCGACGATCTGAGCGAAGTAGTCCGTGTCCGGTGTCAGGCCGTCGAGGATCAGCCGGTGAACCTTCTGGAACGTCGTCACATCGAGCACTCGCGCGATGGCGGAAAGATTCGAGAAGCGTCCATCCGTGCCACGCGTTGAATCCGTAGTGACGTACACCTTCGCCGTGCTCTCTTCATTCGTCTGCCATTTCGCTTCGGCCAGCCCGTCGTTGATGACGACCATGCCCTTGCTGACCGCGCGCTGGCCACGTGGCTGAATCCTGGGGCCCTCGGTGTCGTCCTGCGCGAGCGTAACGAACGAAAGTGTGTCGCTCACGCTCGAGTTGCGCGCGGCGTCGGTGGACACCACCGCAAAGAAATACTCCGTGGCGGGGCTGAGCCCATCCAACCGCACCTCGTGCTCGCGCACGAGCCGTTCCTGGGTGATACCGGCTGACACGTCCAGCGCGTCCCTCGATTCACCGTACCGCACCTTGCCGAGAGCGGGCTCATCGGTACGCCACACGACCGTTGCCTCCGTCGCGCCACGTTCCTTCACGATTGGGGCGCCCAGGACTCGAGGTGGCGTACCATCCGGCGCAGCGAGCGTCCGGAACTGGAACACCGGCGAGAACGCGTTGTTGTTCGAGCGATCGACGGCCTGCACCTGGTAGTAGTACGTGGTGTCCGGCAGGAGTTCCGTGAGGGCCACCGACCAGTCGGTCCGCACCTGTTCGAGATCCGAAAGCGTTACCACCTGATCGGGCTGCGAGAGCGGATCGACGCCGTATATGAAGTAGTAGAGCAAGTACGCGGCCGGTTCATTCGTGACCCACGTGATGGACGCGTTCGTCTCCCCGACGGATACCGCCGCCGGCCCAGTGTCGAATTCCGGATCTCGCTTGTCAGCGACGGCCTCGATGCGGAACACCGACTCGGCGCTCTGGCTCTCGTTGCCACGCTGGTCGATCGCCTTGACGGTATGCGTGAAGACCAGGCCGTGCTCCGTGCCCAGAAAGAACGTTGCCAGGTGACGCTCTCCCAGCGAGTTGTCGACGAGCGTCGTATCCCAGCCGCCACCGGCCTGCGCGACGGTGATCTCGGCAACTGTCGCTTCGTCGGTCTTCCACTGGAGGGAGACGGTGTCCAGCGACACCCCCGCGACGCGCGGTGTGTAGGTGAACGCTGGTGGCGTCGCATCGAGCGTCTGTGACGTCTGGAACGACCATGTCGGACTGATTACCGCGAAATCGTCGCCCCAGAACAGCGTGCTGGCGATACCCATCACGCGCCAGTAGTACTGCGTATCGGTATCAAGCGGCGAGTCGGCGTATCGCGAGTGAGGAATGCTCGTCTGAGCCTGCACGCGAACACTGTCAAGGGCGATATCCCACAACCCGGGCGTCGCGAACGTCTCTTCTCTGCTGACCTGAACGCTGTAGTAGCTCGGATAGTTGAAGCGCGGGCTCAGCCATGAGTACACGGGCTGGAGTTCAACTGCCCCGGCTCCGTCATCGGGTACGTTCACCTGCGTCGGCGTGATATCGAAGCCGGAGAAATCGCGTACCGAATCCGAGCGGACGGTGACGTTGTTTACCGCATCCGTCGCCGTGAGCGTGTAGGTTCCCGGTTCGTAGGCGAAGGCCGCCCCGGGGTAACCGGTATTGAGCGTCATGGAGCTGTACTGGCCGGGCGCCTGCCCCTCGGTGGTAACCGGCTCGGTGTCGAGCTGCACCGTGCCGCCGCCGGGCTTCGTCAGCGTAACCGATGTCAGGTCGGAGTTGAGATCGACGACGGAGAACCTTACGCGGAGCCGTTCCTCAGGCACCAGGTCCTCGTAGGAATCATATACCCACACGGCGGTTACGTCGAACTCCGCCACGTTAGGCGGTCCCGGCGGTGAATACTCCGGCGAAATCGGGAGTGTGCCCCACTCAACGGTCTGGCTGTGGCGCTGCTGGATCATCACCGGTGCATCCGCTTCGATGATGAGACCGTATTTCATGATCCCGGCGTTCGTGCCGATCGCCCGGATCTCGCCGGCGGGAATCTCGAAGCTGTAGGGCGCCGCCTGGGTAGGCGTGTTTCCAGACGCTACGATCCCATTCTCAAGCCAGTAGAACTGGAAATGCGTGTTCGGCTCGAGGGGTAGGATGTCCACCTGGTTGCCGCGGCCCGCGTGAAGCGATGACAATCTGTACGTCATCCCGCCGCTCTTGGGGGTCGCCGGGATGTACGTCGATCCGAAGTACGACGCGCCCTTCGAGCCGATGCCCGCGTACGCGTAGAAAATCGCCGTTCCGGAAACATGCACGGTCGACACGCCGTTGAACTGTCCGGCGGACGTGTTGCGGACATCCGGCACGAAGAGTACATCACCGGCACGCACCGAGCGTTCGAGCATGGTCTCCTCGAAGACGACTTCGCCCGACACAACCCGCTCGACGATGCGGATGTATCCTTCACCCATCGCCACGACGCCGACGTATTCCGGAGTGGCTATGTACGCGTCGTTCCCGTGGAACGTCCCGCCCGACGTCGGCAGAACCTCCACAGCCCCGTCGGTGATGATGCCATAGTAAATGCTCACCGGGTTGTCGGACGTCACCTTGATCAGCGACGGATCGCTGAGATTCATCACGGTAGAAGTGCCACCCTTGATGAACACGCCGGTGGTGTCGTCGCTGTCGTCCGTCAGATCATCGAGTGCGACGACGGCGTCGAGCCCCTGCGCCGTTATCACCATCTTGGCCGGGCTCGCATCGTTCACGCGGAGCACGTGGTTGTACACGTAGAACGCCGTATCCACGTAGCTCGCACGTCCGCGAGCCAATATCATATTGTCGTTGGAGGAGTTATCGTTCACGTAGTCGCTGCCGTCCGCCACCGTCACGACATATCCGGCCTCACTCGACAGACGCACCGTGGCGGACGATCCCGCGAGGGATAGGTCCACGACACTCACGCTGCCCGCGGAAACCCCAACGGACTCGGCGCCATCCACGCTATAGTCGAGCGCATCGTACGCGACCACGAACGCCCGCGCATTGCCGATCGTCCTCACCATGTAGCGCGGGCCACTCGTCACCGGCGCCGCGGAGGCCGATGTAACCCAGTTCGGCCCCAGCAGCAACGCCACACACATCCCGACAAACGTCAAACGAGAGTAGAACCGAGTCATCTTGATAGCCCCCACATTGGTCGTCCGGCGGCAAGCGAGGAGTATCCACCTTCGCCCGCCCATGGTACTCGTTGCCGTGCCGACGTATGCTCGTCCACCAACGATCCCGGCCAGCTGGTGCGCGGCCTGCCTGCATGAATAATACACCATTCCACC
>CAZEAI010000055.1:16198-30640 GCA_964510105.1 uncultured bacterium | reverse complement strand
GTGCTAGCGCTTGCGGGCGTCGGATGCTCAGCTCGACTGAGCCCGGCGGCCGGAGCCGACGCGAGAGACGCCGCGGTGACCGTCGTCGACGAAGCGCCCGATTTCCAGCCCGTGACGACGTGGCTCGTCGCCGGCCCGTTCCCCAGCACAGATCGAATCCGGCTCACAGGGCGCTGGCCCGCACGGACGGGGTTCGACACGGACTACCTGGGAAGCATAGGCGGAGAGACCGACGCCCGTCCGTCGCGCGGAGGGCTCGTGCAGGACCCGGATGGGAACGACATCGCGTTCCTCTACCGGAACTGGCGCGACGCTTACGTCGACCTCACCGACGTCTACGGTCGGATCGCGCACGTCGCAGCGTACATCTACGCGGAACTGGAGAGCAGTGAGGAACGCGAGGTGTACCTGCACATCGGGTCGAACGACGCGGCGAAGCTGTGGGTCGGCGGCGAACTCGTGCTCTCACAGCCGGAAGACCGCTCCGCCTGGCCGTCGCAGAACGTCGTGCGCGCACACCTCGCCGCGGGACGCACGCCGGTGCTCATGAAGATCGACCAGGCAGGGAACAACTGGGGCGCGTTCGTCGAGATCTCGACGACGTCCTACAGGCCTCCCTGCGACCGGCGCCGTTCGGCCCGACCGTCTGGATGGAACCGGTTCCCGTTCTCCGGCGACAGCACGTACTTCCCTGGCGACGGCTGGTAGGGATGGCTGCGGTCGTGGATCGGCACAGCGCCGACGCGCGATCACAGAGGGCTACAACGATTTCGACGTGCCTGAGCACGCTGGCTGCAGCGCCAGATCCTCACGAACCCAGTCGAAAGGCGGACTCATGACGGACAACGCAGATCCCGGATCCCGAGAACGCGCGGGACGCTGGGCACGCCTGGCATCGGCGGCCATCGATATGGTGGCGCTCTACTGGCTCCTCCGAGGCTCCGAGGCCATCCTCCTCGGCCTCGGTATCTACGTCCCGTTCGAGGCGACCTACCTCATCGCGCTGGTTACCGGCACCATGCTGCTCCTGGGCGCGACGGGGACCACACCAGGGCGATGGCTGTGCGGAATCGCGGTGCGAACGCAGTCCGGTGGCACCGTCGGTATCGGGCGCCGGATGCTCCGCGAGTTCGTCGCGAAGCCGCTCGCCGTTGCTCCACTGTTAGCGTACTTCTATGTCAGGATAGTGTTCCGCGAGGCTCACCCCTGGCTTCGATGGCCTGGTCGGGTCCTGCTCGTACTGGGCGTCGCGTTCCTGGTCATCCACATCGCGATGGGCCTCCATGACCGGATCGCCGGCACGATGGTTGTCCGCGCTCCTCAACGGCGGTGGCGTCTAGCTGCGATCGCCCTTGGCCTCTCGCTGCCGGTGCTCCTCATCGGCGGCTGGGCCGCCTCGAACATGCTGTACTACCTCGATGTAAGAACGGTCGTCCCCGACGTACTCCCAGCTGTGCGGTTCGCGGGAAGGGATACCACGCTCGTCACGGATGTCGCGACGATCGGCTCGGCGCGCGATGGGGAGTTCGTCGCGTGGCTCGACTCGAACGCCATGCCGCCCGCTGAATTCGCCATCGCGAAATGTCGTCAGTACCCGCTCGTGCTCTTCGGCGAAGGCCACGGAAACCATGAAATACTGTCTTTCGTCGCCGAAGCGCTTCCCCGACTCTATAGCGAGGCCGGGGTCCACTGCCTTGGGATGGAGTCGATCAACGCCGAGGACAACGAGGCGCTCGACCAACTCATGGCGGGCGAAACGTTCGACGAAGCGCTCGCTGTCGACATATATAGGAACCAGTCGTGGCGTGGCTGGGGCGGCCGAGGGTACGTCGACATTCTCCAGGCGGCATGGCAGATCAACCGTGATCGCGGACACACTGAGCCCCCGTTTCGCGTCGTCGGGCTCGACGAACCGGTTGATATGCCGTCCATGGCCCTCGCCGGTGGCGGCGGCGATCGGGCTGCTGCCTCATTCGTCGAGAGGCTGCGCTTCGGGCGCGTAGCGCGTGACTTGCCGCGCCTCCTACTCCGGGACGTGACGATGGCTCGGCAGGCGGCGCGGCAGATGCTGGAACGCGGTGAGCGAGGTATCGTGCTCGTCGGAGCGAACCATGCGTCGATCGGGGCACTCGCTCCGTACCTCGGCGTACATGGCGAGCCGCGCATGGGTTTCATCCTGGCGTCGACGTATCCCGGCGACGTCTACCAGATCAACCTCACCTCACACGGCCTCGGCAAGCTCGGTGAACTGCTCGGGCGCGTGATGGAGCAACGGGGAAATGCGCCGGTCGGATTCGAGGTCCGCGACTCGCCGTTCGATCTCCTGCGGGCATCCGACGGCTCGGCCTTCCGCGGCTCGCCGGCGGCGGCGTTCGGTGACCTGGCCGCGGCGTACGTCTTCCTGACACGGAACGCGTCGATTACCCCGTGGGTGATCGGATTCGTGACACCGGAGATGTACGTGCGCTACCGTCCCCTGTACGAATCGAAACACGGGGGGATGTTCGAGGCGGAATTTGGGAGACCATTGGGCGGACCGGCAGACATTGACTCACTCTTGTCACGCGCAGGGCGATGACAGCTGCGGCTCACGCCTCCGTCGGTATCGGAGCCAACCGGTATGCGCACAGCAGTACGGCGGTGATCGATACAAGGGCCACCGCCGCGAGATCGGTGGGAGCCATGGTCGCTTGCGTTGCCAGCGCAAAGGACGTCGTCGCCTCGTACGCCCGCGTCAGCAGCGAGCCGGCGCCCAAACCCTCTCCCGCCGAGAAGACGGGCTGGAGATACGCTACAAGCCCGCCCATGACGACGAGCAGCGACGCCGCGATGCCGACCGGCGCACTACGGAACCACCGGCGTCGTGCGGGAGGCAGGCTCGGGTCCGGTACTGCGGGCAGGCGCGCAACGAGACTCGCGACGAAGCCTTCCGACAGAGTGAAACGACGACCGTGCTGCCGGTGCCGGACGGCCTCGCGCAGATCCCGCTCGAACGCCTCGTCACGCACTGAGTCATTGTTCATTGCGTAGCCCCCAGTCGTCACGGTCGTGCTCGGACAGAATCATCGTCCGGAGCTTCAGCCTCGCCCTGTGCAGGTGCGCCTTCACCGTATTGAGCGGTCGACCGACGACCTGTGCGATCTCTTCGTACGTCATGTCGTCATAGTAGAATAACACGAGCGCGACGCGGTAGTGCTCCGGCAACAGGTCGACCATGGCGATCATGCGCGCGCGCTCTTCCGACTGCGTGACCGATTCGTCCGAAGCTGGAGCGCTCGGATCCTCGAATGCGGCCACCGCATCCTCGTCGGACGTGACGGATTCACGGTATCTCACGCGGCTTCGCGAACGCGTGATGGCCAGATTGTGGGCGATACGCAACAGCCACGTCCGAAACTGCGCGTCCCCGCGGTAAGACCGGAGCGCGCGATACGCCCGGATGAAACACTCCTGCACGACGTCCTCGACGTCGGCTACCCGCCCGGATATCTCCGAGACGACGCGCGTCACGTCGTCAACGTAGCGGTTCACGAGAACCGCGAACGCCGAGTGGTCGCCCGCTACGGCCCGCTCGACGAGATCCGCGTCTGTCGCCGTGTGGAGTATCGGATCGGGCAATAGCACCCGCCCTTTCTTCTGGCTCACACTCCCCGGAATATACAGACGGGTGGCGGCGAGCAAGGGTTGCGGCGCCTGCGCGTGAGCGGTGCGCAACCGAGATGACGTGGCGCCGGTCTATTCCGTCAACAGCACAAGAACTGATTAGCGGCTTCTGAGCGTCATCGTGGAGAGGTAGCGGCATGAGTCGACCTGATACGGAGAAGGGCACGCGCCGCCATCGCCTATGGTTACATGTGGCGCACGCAGGTCTCTTCGTCATCGCGTCTGCCTGTTCCGACGGCGGCGACAGCTCCCGGGGGGCTTCGGCGCGCGAACTGACCGGTGAGGTCATCGACGTCTCTGACCTGGATGGACCAGTCACCGTGCGAACGTGGCTAGTGGCAGGTCCGATTTCCAACCCCGATCTGGCCGCGCCCCGCGGAAACTGGCCCGATATGGCCGGCTTCAACAAGGACCTGCTATCGGGCAGCGGCGGCGAAGCCGCCTGTCGCGCCTCAGTCGGCACCAGGGTAGTTGCGCCGGACGGTCGAGAGTACGCGTTCGCCCGCCGCACATGGAACACGGGATACATCGACCTTACGGAACTCTACGGCCGACGCGTCAACATGTCGGCATACTTGTACGCCGAGATCGAGTCCGACAGAGAGCAGCGCGTGTATCTGCATATCGGGTCAAACGACGCAGCGAGGATCTGGGTTGGTGGCGAGCCCGTGCTGGCGATTCCGACCGATCGGCTGGCCGCACGTTCGCAGAACATCGTTGACGTAGATCTGCCCGCCGGCCGCACGCCGGTGCTGTTCCGCGTCGATCAGGACAACAACGACTGGGGAGCGTACTTCGAGGTATCGGATACATTCGAGCCGCCCGATCGTAGGCGATACCCCATCCGGAACATGCCCGAGGAAGCGATTGCGATAGTCGCGATACTCACACTGTTCGGTGGTCCCATCGTAGGGCTGGTTCTGATCGTGTGGATCTGGATGCGCCACTCTACGGACCGCGAGCTACATCGCAAAGAGATCATCCTGGCCCTCACGAAAACCGAGGTCGACCCGGACGTGATCCGACCCGCCCTCCAGGCGCCGGCCAGCAAGAAACTGCATCGAATGGGCATGTTCGTCTGGGGGCTGGTGCTCGCGCTTGGAGGCCTGGGGCTGACCGTGGTGGAGATCGCCCACTCAGGGCTGGGCAACGCGGGGTTCGAACTCTTCGTCATGCTCTCCGGTGTGGGGCTGCTGATCTCGTGGCGTATCCTCTCCGGCGACTCGCACGACGCGCCGTGAGTGGCGGGCCATCACTGTGCTCGGCGGCTCAGGGCCGGGCCGCGACGACAGGTCACTGACGAAAGGCGACCATATGGAGCGCACTGGTAGAGGGAGTCGGGCGCACCGTCGATGGGCGTGGTCCGTGGCATGCCTCGTGCTGGCGGGATGCACCGCCGGCGTCTGCTTCGGCGCGAGCATGACCGCTACCGACATCTCGGACCTCGGCGGGCGCGTGGCAATCCGAACGTGGCTTGTTGCCGGCCCACTGCCGAATGTGGACTTGCCCTACCAGGGGCCGAATCGCTGGCCGCGTCGCGAGGGATTCGACAAAAACTACCTGGCGGACTACGGTGGCGAGGCGGATTTCAAGCCTGAGGAAGGTACCGAGATCGCAGGCCCGAATGGACAAGTGTACCGGTTCCTGAAGAGAACGTGGAACACCCCGAATATCGACCTCACAGAACACTTTGGCAGAGCAGACTACGCGGTCGCGTACCTCTACGCCGAGCTGGTGAGCGATGACGACCAACGCGTGTACTTCCACATGGGAAGCGACGACGCATCGAAGCTATGGGTCGGCGGCACGCTCATCGCTGCTCACACGGGCGACGGTGGCGCTCGACGTTCGCAGTACATCGTGCCGGTGACGATCTCGGCAGGGCGAACTTCGGTTCTGTGGAAGGTCGATCAGGCACACGGCGGATGGGGCGGCTACGTCGAAGTCGCTGACACGCCGGGGCAGCCGGACCAGTACACCCTCACCAGACGACGAGACTTCATGGTCGGCGACAAGTGGCTATCCGGTCTTGGTCTTCCCGAGGATGCGATCGCGATCGTCGCGATCATCACCATATTCGGCGTCCCAATCCTCGTGCTGGTCCTGATCGCATGGTTCTGGATGCGCCACACGACCGAGCGTGAACGGCACCGCAAGGAGACGATCCTGGCCCTCACAAAGCACGGTACCGACCCCGACCTCATCCAGCCGGCTCTGCAGACGGCGGAGAGCAGCGGATCACGTCGCGCGGGCATGCTTGTATGGGGGCTGGTACTGGCGCTGGGAGGTTTCGGCCTGACCGTGGCGGAGGTGGCTCGTGCCGGTTTCGGGAACGCTGGGTTTGAGTTGTTCGTCATGCTTGCGGGAGTAGCGCTTCTCATATCGTGGAAGGCGTTCTCGGGGGATGCTCCGGACAGACAGTAGCTGGGAATCGCTACGTACGCCGCGCCAGCGACACGGTCGGAGCGACGCTGATCATGACGGCGGTGGCAGCCAGTAGAATCAACGCCGCGATATCCGTCGGCGCCATGGTGGCGAGTATCTCCGACAGCGACCCGAGCACGTAGTCGGCGGCGTTCGCCACCGGGGCGAACACGTCGTCGTCCGAGATCTCCAACGCGTTCGGCGGTGGCACGACAGTTAGAGCGGCGATCAGCACAGCACCGAAGACCATCGTCGCCGCCAACGCAGACCAACGCGAAACGCGTCGACGCGCACGGGCTCGCGGAGCCGTCGCCGCCGGGAGGTCGGGAAGCGCCGCCATCACCGACTGAGTGAAATCCGCATCGAGAGAAATGCCGGAGCGTATCTCCCTCCGCCGGACGCCCGCGGCGACGCTCTGATCGAAGCGATCCTGCCGGGATTTCGCGTCAGCCGCCATGTGCCGTCAGCTCCTTAAGCGCCGAATCCGCGACGAGAAGGCGTTTCAGTCGCGCCTTGGCCCGGCTCAGATGCGATTTGACCGTGTTCATCGGCTTGCCGAGGACCTCGGCGATCTCCGGATACGTGAACTCTTCGTAGTAGTACAGCTTGAGCACCACGCGGTAGTGTTCCGCGAGGTCGTCGATGCACGAAGCAACGCGCTCCTCGAGTTCTCTCGAACCCAGCAACTCGTCCGGTAACACCGCTTCGTCATCGGCCGCCAGCGATACAGCTTCGCTATCGTGCGCAACCGTGGCATCGCGGCGAACGTGCTGTTGGGAGCGAGTCACCGCTGTGTTGTGCGCGATGCGAAGGAGCCACGTCCGGAACTGGGAATCGTTCCGGTAGGTGTCCAGGCTGCTATATGCCCGAACGAAACACTCCTGGACAATGTCCTCCACGTCCTCCTGGAACCGCACTATCTCCGCGACGACCCGAGCCAGCAAGGCGCTGTACCGGTCCACGATGTAGCCGAACGCGTCGCGATCCCCCGCCAGCGTGAGTTCGACAAGCTTGTTGTCTGCTATCTGATCGGCGTTGAAGCGCATCGGATCACCGGTGCTCGGGCCTACGGTTCTGCGTCACTTACCATATGGACCACGCGAGCGAGCGTAGTGTTGCACTCGGACGGTCGCAACAGTACATCATCATATGAAGTCTATAGGAGCGACCGGCAGGTTGGCAACAGCTCGCAGCCGGCCTCTCGAAACCTCAGGACGAAGCCAAACGCATGTCACGAATGGCATCGCATACCGGCCCCGCCAGGGAGAAATGCCGAGCAGGATGGGCGGCGACCGCTCTGCTCTGGGCAAGTGCGACGGTTCTGGCCCACGCCGGCGCGGCGTTCGCCTCGACGCCGGTTACGGAATACGACCCGGATGGCACTACTTCATTGAGGAGCTGGATCGTCGCTGGACCGTTCCCGAGCACGGATCTGCGCAATCAGTCGTACAGTTCGTGGCCGAAGCGTACCGGCTTCGACGCCGACTTCCTGCAGGAGCTTGGAGGCGAAGCGGCTGCCCGGCCGGAACACCGGACGGAAATCCAGTCCCCTGATGGAAGGACTATTCGGTTCCGCGAATACGTCTGGAACACCCCGTACGTCGACTTGACGGAGATATTCGGTCGCCCTAGCCACGTCGCCGCCTATCTCTACGCAGAGATCGAATCGAGCGAGGAACGATCGGTATACCTCCACTTCGGATCCAACGACGCCGCCAAGGTATGGGTGAATGGCGAACTTGTCCTCTCGTACCCTCGGGACCGCTCAGCGCGACGCTCGAACAACGTGCTGCGCGTGGACCTTGTCGACGGGCAGACGCCCATCCTCGTGAAGGTGGACCAGGCCGGCGCGAATTGGGGCGCCTACGTGGAATTCGCTGAAACGTCGCGATCACTCCGGCATGCGAACCAGTTCCCGAGCGGCATCTTCCGGCTACCATCGCCTTCGCTGGGCGAACGCGCCATCCCCGAGCTGCTGGACAAGATCACGTGGATCATCTGGAGCGTCGCGATCGCGGGTCTGTTGCTGCTCGGGCTGCCGTTCGTCCTGTTCTGGCTGATCCTGCGACACCGATGGGAGCGTCGCCGCCGCGAGTACGAAATGCAGATAGCCGTGTTGAGCAGAGGCGCCGAACCGCCGCTGCCCGGACCTCCCGCTCCTGTCAGGCATAGCCGGGCCACAATGTTCGTGTGGGGGATCGTGCTGACGCTGGGCGGCTTTGCTCTGACCATTACGGAGATCGCCAACTCCGGGTTCGGCAACGCGGGCCTGGAACTCGCCATCATGCTTGTGGGCGCGGGCCTGCTGATCGCCCATGGGCAGCTCAAACAGCTTGAGCCGCCTTCCGAATCGGAAGACGAGCAGGTCGAATAGCGCCTTCCCACAGCCGACGAGTGACCGTACCGTCTCTTCGGCCACCCGAATCGCTCCTCCCACATGATCGAGAATCGCCATGCAGATATCCGCCCAATTGCTCCGTGCCGAGATCGTCCAGCGTCGCGACGATGGCTGCGATGCCGCCGCGCTCGGCGAGATCGAGCAGCAGCTTCACGGGCTCGGCGACGAGCCGTCATCGCAAGCCGCCGAAGATCTCTACAGCCGACTCGACGCGCTGGACCCCGACCCGGAACTCGAACTGCGAGAGCCCTCCGGACTGGATGCCATCCGACAGCTACGCCCCGATGGGCCGCGCGCGCTGCCGATGGACCTCGACGACGAGAAGCTTACCGACCGGATGCTCGGAGCATGGCTGGGACGTGCCGCCGGGTGTGCCCTGGGCAAGCCGGTGGAGAGCTGGAGCCGCGCCGAGATTCGCGCGGTGCTCGAATTCGCGGGCGAATACCCGCTTGAACGCTATATCCCCCCCGTCGACTGGCCGGTGCGCCCGTGGCACTCGAACAACGTCACGTGCCTGCGAGGGAACATCTCACGCATGGCACGCGACGACGACATGGACTACACGCTTCTCGGCCTGGTGCTCATGGAGCGATGCGGACCGGCATTCGCCACTCGCGACGTCGGCGACGCATGGCTACGGTACCTGCCGTACAACAGCGTCTACACCGCGGAGCGCGAGACGTACCGCAACCTGGTCGCCGGACTGGAACCGCCCGAGACCGCCACCTGGCGGAACCCGTTCCGAGAATGGATCGGAGCGCAGATCCGCGCCGACTTCTGGGGGTACGCGGCGGCGGGCATGCCGGAACTCGCCGCTGAGTTCGCATGGCGCGATGCGAGGCTCAGTCATGTGAAGAACGGCATCTACGGGGAGATGTGGATGGCCGCGTCCATCGCGGCGGCGTTCGTCGTCGACGATCCGGTAGAAGCGATCCGCATCGGCCTGAGCGAGATTCCGGCTGAGTGCAGACTCGCGCAGGCGGTGACGCAGGTGCTGGACTGGCACTCCGGGAGACTATCCCGAGAGGCCATGCTCGACGAGATCGAGGAGACTTTCGGCGCATACCACGGTGTCCACACCATCAACAACGCGGCCCTGGTCGTGGCCGGGCTACTGCTCGGCGACCGGGACCTGGGAACGACGATCTGCGTCGCGGTGGAGGGTGGTTGGGATACCGACTGCAACGGCGCGTCGGCCGGATCCCTCGTCGGCGCGATGGTCGGCGCAAATGCGATGGCGTACGAATGGGTCGGCCCGCTGAACGATACGCTCGAGACGGCGCTGTCCGGCGTCGGAGAGGGCGCGCCGCTGCGATTCAGCGATCTCGCGGCACGCAGCACGGCGCAGGCCCGGATCGTCCAGAAAGAAATGTCCGGCGCCAGGTAGCATTTTGCGTACAAAGAGAACCGGGGCGAGGGTCATCCTCCCCCGCCCCGGAACGTTGGAAAGCATGGGCAGCCCCGCTCACGCCTGCGCGGTCGCGGTTCCGACCATACCCAAAGCAACTCCGGCACTGCTCGCCGGTCAAGACCTGCGTCCTCAGACTTGGGTCTGAGGACGTAAGTCAGCCGTTCGCGGTGAGCACGCCGGTGATCTCGTCGATGATCTTCTTCGCTTTCGCCTTGTCGACCTGACACGTCCCGGCGCCCTTGTGGCCGCCGCCGCCGAATCTCGCGCAGAGATCGCCAACATGCGTGTTGCACGTCCGGTTCAGGATGCTGTGCCCCATCGAAATGACCACGTTCTCGCCGCCGCGTCCACGGAATGGATTCAGCCAGACGTTCACCTTCGGGAACAACGCGTAGATGAGGAACCTGTTTCCGACGGGCCGCTTCTGCTTTCGACGGAAGTCGGTGATCACGACGTTCCCGACCACCTTCGAGTGCTTCTTCAGCTCCCGCTCGTATTCCTTCTGGCTGGAGCGAATCTCCTCGACCTTCTCCGCCACCTCGGGCATCGCGAGGACTTCGGTGATCGGATGCACCTTCATCCAGTTCAGCAGGTGCATGTAGTACGACCGGAATGCACCACCGAGACCCGTTCGCGGATCGAGCGTGTACGACAACAGCACATAGCGTTTCGGGTCGATGATATCCGCCATGGTGAGCTGCGCGGCGTCGACGCGGTCGGTCTCGGCGACGAGTTCGCCGAACTTGTCAAGGCTTGGATGATCGTAGTACTCGAACACGAGCCGCGCCGCGCTGGGCGCCACCCCGTACCGTCCGTCGAAGACCTTCTTCGGGCCCAGTTCCTCGCCGCCCGAATGATGATCGAACCACTTGCTACACTTCGGGTGGTAGGGCAGGTTTACGATGATGTCGCCCTTCTTGACATCGACCTTGCCATCCTGCATGTCCTTCGGATGGACGAGTTCAATACTGTCGATCTGCTCCATCGACGTAATGAGCACCGCGCTCGTAAGTCCGTCGAGGTCTCCGCGAGTGATGAGACGCATGGCTGATTCCCCCTCAGATCTTCCCGCCGCCTCGCCCCCGAATCCCACCGGGCACGCTACGGCCTGTTTGATCCATGGTGCTGGTCGCCCCGCGCGCCCCACGCACACGGGGTCTATCGCCGGTTCATCGTTCTGAACGCGATCCGGACTTCCACCTGACTACAAAATAGCACTGCGAACCGGACAGTCAAGGACAACGGCATAGGTATGTCCCGTGGAGAACCCAACTTGGGTTTTCCGCAGGCGGCTACATGCCATCCCAATCGTCAAGCCCAAGGAGCTTCCGCCCGAGCGGCGTCAACTCCGCCGTCGCGCCTTCGCGGTGCTCGCGCCCGAACTCCTGTTGAGGGAGCCCGGTCAGACGTTCGCGCCACCCTCGCACACGATGGGACCGCGCGGCTTCGTTCGCGTCGTTCGCCGGGCTCATGGCGATATACTGCGCCAGACGTGGCGTCGTACCGGTATTCATACCGTGCCCGTGCGGAAGCAGCGTCGTCCAGACGACGAGATCACCCACCCGACCCGGCACCGCCTCGCCTTCCTGCGTGCGCCGGATCTCGTCGGTCGGATCGACTCCATCGGGGAGCGCGTTCAGCCACTCGTCGACGCGGCGATGAAACCCCGGCACGCATTCGAACCCGCCGCACCCGGCCTCGGCGTCGGAGAGGTAGAGCACGCCCTGCACACCGGCGCGCAGCGGGCGATCCAGGGACATGTCCCAATGGAGACCAAGCTCACGTTCCCACTCCCCGGCGCGCACGGGCGGATTCATGCTCACGCGGTCGATGCTCACCCACAGCCGGTCGGACCCGATCACGTCCGCGAACGCCTCGTGGACTCGCGGTGCCTGCCGGTTGTCCCACATCGCCTGGCGATGGTACATCTCAGTCATTGATGTCGCGCGCGGCGGCTCGGGGTACCAGGTATCGGGCAGGTCGGGATCCATTTCGAGGAACTCCCAGATCGCGTCCACGACGGCATCGATATTCTCCTTGGGAACGGCGTTCCGCACGACCACGTAGCCGTTCCGGTCGTAGAACTCGATTTCTCCAGCGCTCAGCACGGCCATGTGTGACTCCAGTCAGATAGAGTGGTTGGAATCGCCGACAGCGATAGGCTGTCGCGCTACGACCGGCGTCCACAAACGTAACCCGGGCGACGCGGTCGACAAGCGCATCCCGCTGGAGAAGTGTGCAAGCCATGACTGATCGACCACGAAATGGGCATGCGGCGGCCAGCCTGCCCGCGGGTAAGCTACCGCCCGACATGCTCGCGGCGCTACTGACTCGCTTCGACGGCGGCGAAACGGTCATCGGACCGGGCGTCGGCAACGACGTGGCGGTGGTCGATCTCGGAGACGACCAACCCTACCTCGCGCTGAAAAGCGACCCGGTGACGTTCGCCACCGATCGGATCGGCTGGTACGCGCTCAACGTGAATGCCAACGATCTCGCCACTGTAGGCGCGGAGCCTCGTTGGTTCCTCGCGACCGTGCTCCTTCCCGAGCGCGACACGGACGCACAGCTCGCGGAACGCATCCTTGCCGACGTCGCCGACGCGGCGAGCGCGCTTGGCGTCACGGTGGCCGGCGGCCATACGGAGATCACCAGCGCCGTCCGGAGAGTGGTCGTGGCGGGGTCGATGATCGGCACGGTGGAGCGCGAGTCGCTGGTTCGACCGTCCGGGCTGAAGCCGGGTGACTCGCTCCTGCTTGCCGGAGGCGCGGCGGTCGAGGCAACGAGCGTGATTGCACGTGAGTTCAAGGAACGACTCCTTGGCGCGGGTCTCGACGCGGAGGAGGTGCGGCGGGCGGCGGGCTACCTGGACGATCCCGGAATCGGCGTCCTGGACATCTCGCGGGTCGCCCGGAACGCCGGCCCGATCCACGCCATGCACGATCCGACGGAAGGTGGAGTCGTCACCGCGCTCGACGAGCTTGCCGCCGCGGCGTCGGTGAGTATCTCGGTTGATACAAAGACTCTCCGAGAGGCCGTGACGCCGCTCACACGCCGCGTGTGCGATGCCGTCGGCGTCGATCCTCTAGGAGCGATCTCCTCCGGCGCGATGCTCATCGGAACGCCCGCGCCCGACGCCGTAGCGGGGGCCCTGCGCGATGCGGGACGCTCGGTATGGCCCGTGGGGCGTGTCGCCGCGTCGTCCGGCCCCGGGACATGCCTACCGGACGATGGATCCTCCTGGCCCGTGTTCGTGGTAGATGAGGTCGCCAGGCTCTTCTGAGTGGAACCCGCGGACGTGCGTATCGCGTACACAGGACGTAGCGGCGCATGGCACGAGCGTTGCATAGCACCCTGTAGCGGGCGCCATACTCGGCCCGTACAGGAAGCCGACACACCGGACCATGGATAGGACTCGAATGATCTCGAAGACACAAACGTCCCTCTGTGCGGCGGGAAGACTGCTCGCCGCCGTCACACTTGCGATGGGCGCCTCCGAGGCGTCTGCCGCGGTGGATAGCCTCAATATTGAACAGGCAGCTCAGCGAGTGAACGATCTCATCGTGACGCACCGCTACCGCGACGCGGAGCGGGAGCTGCTGGCGCTCGAACGCGCACATCCGGACAGCCCGACGGTACACACGCAGAAGGCAGTGCTCTACTACACGTGGATCGATGACTACGGCATCGCGGACTCGCTCGCGGAGGTGTTCCTGACGGCCGTATCCACCACGATCGAACTCTCCGATAGCATGCTCCAGGCGAACCCGGAGGACGCCCGCACGAGGTTCTGCAGAGGCAGCGTCCTGGCGTACCGGTCGCTGTTCCGCAGCTATACCGAAGGCATCCGGGTGAGCAACATTCCGAGCCTCATACGCGACGCCACCGCAGGCATTGGCCAGCTTGAGCGGGCTTTCGAACTCGACTCGGGCCTCGCGGACGCGCTCATCGGAATCGGCAAGTACGAACACTGGAAGGCGCAGAAATTCCCGTGGCCGTTCGCCACGAGGAACGATGCTCGTAAGGGCGTGCGTCTTCTCGAACGAGCCGTGGAGATCGGCGTCGACTGGGAAGCGGGCGCCCTGCAGACCCTCGGCTGGGCGTACATCGCCGAGAAGCGGTACGACGACGCGCTGGCACTGGCGCTGCCGATGATCGAGCGATACCCCGATACCCGGTTCTTCAAGGAGATCGCGGGCCGGGCACATCTTGCCAAGAAGCAGTATGGCCTCTCGGAACAGTATCATCGGGACATACTTGACAACCTCATGCCGGAGGAGCGCGCAAGCGGCTTCATCGTGATGAAGTATGAGCGGTGGATCGCGCAGATCGAACAGGAGCGCGGGAACTACCGGAGCGCATGCATAACCGCCATGCGCCTGCGTCGTCTCGACTTCACAGGGGTGCATCCGGACTGGCTCCGACGTAAGATCGGTAGACTGACGAACATACAGACCGAGTCCTGTCCGAGAGCGATGCGCGAGCAGTAGCGAGCCTCCGGACGATTGCTGACCGACCCATGCCCACACCCATCGCATATCTGAAC
>CAZEAI010000055.1:0-16188 GCA_964510105.1 uncultured bacterium | reverse complement strand
GTGCCCGTCACCGACTGGGGATTCCTCTACGGAGACACGCTCTTCGAGACGATGCGCGTCCATGCCGGCGAGCCCATGTTCTGGCGGGCCCACATGAGGCGTCTCGAACAGGGCATGGCGACGCTGGCGTACCCCGCGCGCCCCGAGCGCGACGAGCTGTTGGACGCCCTTCGTCGGACGCTCGACGCCAACGAACTGGCGGAAGCATCGGCGCGCATCACCGTGTCCCGTGGCACCGTATCGAGTGGATTCGACATGCGCGCCGCGACGGACCCGCTGCGTCTGATCACGGTGAGACCCTACGCGCCGCCACCGGCGAGATTCGTCGAGCAGGGATTGAAGCTCCGATCCGTCCGCGTTCCACCGCGGGCGAGCTGGCCCCGCTATTCCGCCAAGTCCGGGAACTATCTCGATCAACTGCTGGCTCTCGATCGCGCGCTGGAAAGCGGATGCGACGAAGCGCTTCTCGTGGACAACCGCGGTCGCGTCCTTGAGGGTTCGCGCAGCAACGTCTTCATTGTACGACGCGGCGTAATCCTGACGCCGCCGGTCCGACTCGGGTTGCTACCCGGGACGGTGCGCGAAGCGGTCATACGGCGCGCTCGATCCGCCGGAACCCCGACACGCAGCCATTCCATCGGCCTGCGCGGAGCCATGGCGGCGGACGAAGCGTTCGTGACGAACAGCCTGTGGGGAGTGCTACCCGTGTATTCCATCGACGATCGCGAGATAGACCGCTCGCCGGGCCCCGTCACGACGGAGCTGATGCGCCGATGGAACATCTGGCTCAACGCCACCGGAGCGCAACGCACATGACACGCCGATCGGTCGTCACCGTAACCGAGCCCGCAGCCGGCATGACGCCTTGGAGCGCGTTCCTCGCGCTCGACACCGGCGGCCCCGCCGTTCTCCTCGAGAGCGCTCGGCCAGATCCACGTGTCGGGCGCTACTCCGTCGTTGTCACGCACCCATCCGCCATCTGGCACGCACGGGGAGATCGGAATGAGATCGCCGAGCGGGGCATAACACGCCGCTACCGCGCGGAGCCCGCACGCGAACTGCGACGCCTCCTCGCCGCGCGCCGACTGGAACGCCATGCCGATCTGCCGCCGTTCGCCGGAGGAGCGGTCGGCTGGGTGTCGTACGAAGCCCGCTCCGCGTTCGAGGAACTTCCCACCACCGCCGTCGACGACCTCGGCATACCGCACTGGTGGTTCGTCTTCGCCGACGAGAGCCTGGTCTTCGACCACGTCGCCAACACCGTGACAGCGAGCATCGCAATCGACAGGCCGTCGGAGAGGGATGCCGCCCGAGAACGCGCTCGGAATCGCCTCCGGCAGGCGCGCGGGCTCCCAAAGAGCACGCTCGGGCCGGTGGCATCCGACGGAGTCGTGAATTCCTCGTTCGGACGCTCGGGATTCACCCACGCCGTGGAGCGCGCTCTGGAATACATCGCGGCGGGCGACGTGTACCAGGTGAACCTGGCGCAGCGTCTCGACCTCGGTCTGCGCGGCGATCCTCGCACGCTGTACGGAGTCCTTCGCGCCGTGAACCCCTCCCCGTTCGCCGCGTTCATCCGGGCAGGAGACGTGGTGCACGTCGGCTGCTCACCCGAACGGCTTGTCAGTCTTTCCGGAAGCCACGCGGAGACCCGCCCGATCGCGGGAACACGTCCGAGAGGAGCGACCGAGCGCGAGGATGACGAACTCCGCGCGGAACTCCTGCTCAGCCCGAAGGAGCGCGCGGAACACGTGATGCTCGTGGACCTGGAGCGAAACGACCTGGGTCGCGTGTGCTCGTACGGCAGCGTCCGCGTCGACGAACTCATGGTGCTGGAGCGATACTCGCACGTGAACCACATCGTCAGCAACGTCGTCGGTAGCCTGCCGCCCGACCGCGACGAGCTGGACCTCCTGGCGGCGATGTTTCCCGGCGGAACCATCACCGGATGCCCGAAGATACGCTGCATGGAGATCATCGACGAGTTGGAACCTGTCGCTCGACATGCGTACACCGGATCATTCGGCTACATCAGCGACACGGGCGACATGGACATGAACATCGTGATCAGAACCGTCACCATCGCCCAGGGACGGGCGTACATCGCCGTGGGAGCGGGCATCGTGGCGGACAGCATCCCCGAGCGGGAATACGACGAGACGCTGGACAAGGCCGAGGCGATGCTGCGGGCCATCGAGCAGGCGTCGGGGTCGAAACTCACAGGCGCGATCTGACCACCCTCGTGCGCCTAGTGCGTGTTACAGATCGCGGTCCATCACGTCGCGGTCCTGATTCCTCCGCTCCCGTCGCTGGAAGGTGCCTTCGTACGGCTCCGCGAGTTCCCGCCATGACGGATTGCTCACCTCGTCCCGCGCGGTACTGTGGACGAGTGTCAGCGTGCCAGTCCCAGCCATGTCGATAAAGACGAAGATCGGCGAACCGGCGATGTTGGTGTAGCGCCAGACCTGATACTCCTTCATCTCAACACTCGAGCCCTGATGTTCTATCTCGCCCGGAGGTCCGTACTTCACGTACACGCGCCCGAGGTCGCTATCCCGGCCTGGTCTCCCGACCTCGTGGAATCGCTCGTCCGCGTAGGACAGCCGTCGGTAGTGCTCGATGCGACTCTCGTTCAGCGCCGTGCCCGGCATCGGATCGCGCTTGTTCCAGAACTGCTCAATGAACGCAGCTTTCTCTGTCCGCGACGCGCGGTCGAACTCACGAAGCTCAGCCGACGACGCAATCCAGCCAACGTCGCTCCGGAACCTGTCGGCGACGACCGGCGTCACCGACGGCACGCGGCTTACCCGGAGCTGCGTCTCCCGTTCCGAAACAACCTCGCCCCCGACCTCCGCCAACTGTAGCCGCAGGCTGTAGCGCCCATCGGCATAGCCCATGACGTTGACGCCCTTCACCGCCACGCCCATGCCGTCGGTCTGCGCTACCGGGAACGGCCCGACCGTTCGCGCAACCGCGCCGGTGGAGTCAAGGAAGCTCGCGGTGAGTTCGTATGCCACCGATTCGTCGAGATGATAGAGCTCGCCGTAGAACCACAGCACCGGCGCGCCGTAGCCGAATTGCCTACGCGCGTTGGGCAGAATGGCGAGCCCGTTCTTCGTGAACCGCCCTCCGGATTCATCGCGCGCAACACTCAGCGCCAATTCGATGTCGCTGATCGCGGGGCCGGCGCCGGCATAGCCGCGCACGACCATCGGCAGGAAGGCGGACTCCTCCGCGTCGGCGTAGTGGTCCGAGAGTGTCAGCGTCAGCGCGTGGCTACCGGGTGGGAGGTAGTACCCCCACGTCGTGAAGAGGTCGTCGTAGGCGGTACCCGAGTAGTTCGCGTCGGCCGGCTGGTCGATGATGTGGCGTTCGCGGATGACGGTGTCTCGATCGGCGCTGACCGCGACAACATCCGCGGTGAATCCGACGAAGACTGTGTCGGGAACGTCCTGAACGAAGCCATAGCGCCGCTCGCTCTCCGTCGTGCTGCTAGCGAGAGACCAGCGGTCGATGCGCACGTACAGTTCGACGTAGCTGCGAGAACCGTCGCCTTCGAGGTCGGCGAACGTCGCGTAGTCGGCGTCGAACGTGATTGCCGGGGCGGGTGTCGCGACATGCAGCAGGAGGAGGAATGCGAGGGATATCGCGACGCGCAGTCGTGCGGAGTTCATGTTGGGATCCCCCTTGCCGATGCGACGGAGGTAAACGAGACAGCAGAGGCCCACCGACGCACCCGTCGATGAGCCTCTGCCCGTGCTCTATCGATGTTGGGCGATAGTCACCCGCACCATCTCCTACTGCTCGAAGATACCTGTCAGGACGTTCTGCGCCACAGCCCGGGCATTGTCCGTCGAGAAGTAGTTGAGGTCCATCGTCATCATGACAACCTGCGGATCGCCGGCTGCGTCGTCGACCGCCCACGCCACATACCACTCGTCGCTCTCGGGCGGGCCGGCGGCTCCACCTTCATCCGCCATCGTGAGGACCTTGTAGATCGGCGTCACGTCCGCGCGAAGCGTGTCGATGACATCGATCGACCAGTCACCCCAGTCTCCCAGACCGCCCGGAAGCTTGGCGATATCGCTGGCAAGCGTCGGCCATGACACTCCAAACGCAGCCGCGTCGACAGGCGTGAAGTCGTAGGTGATGGCGTTGACACCGTGCAGCTCCCACAGAACGCCCACAGTCGGCTCATCAAGTAAGAAGCCGAGATAGTCGTACTCGAGGGTGCTGTCAAGCGCGACACCGGACCAACCTATCTCTTCCAGCCAGTTCTCACCCATGATCCATACGCCGAGACCGGCGTCGATGGCGTCGGTGATGATGTTGGGGTTGGCGCTGTTACTCGCCGAATACTCATACCCCACGTTCCAGCCCCACGAACTGTTCTGGACGTCGCCGGAGCCGATCCAAACGAGCGCTTCCGCAGTCGCGGGAACGTCGCCGGTGCCCGGGTAGCCCTGGTCCGCGATGACCCAGACCTCGTAGGCGTAGCCCGCGAGGATCGTGGCGAGCCACGTCTCACGTCCGAATGCCTGCGAGAGACTCAGATCCTCCTGATGGCCATCGTACCCAGGCTCAAGGACCGTTTCGTCGACAATGAAGATCGTCGGCTCGATCACGCTAAACGTATCGGTGATCGTGGTCGCGTTGCCCGAGGCGTCCACGGCCTTCACGTAGAGAACGTGCTGGCCGAGAGCGACGTTGTCGGCGTAACCCGTCAGCGGAATGCCGGCGGACACGGTGACATTGGGATCGTCCACCGACCAGCCAACGGAATCGACACCGGCAACCACGCCGGCCTCGGTCGCGTTGGACTCATCGTCGACCGTCCAGGCGAAGCGTACCGTCGCGCCCGGAGCCGAGACGAATCCGGCCGGCGGGAATACGACCTCGATGGTCGGAGCCGACGTATCACCCGCTCCCTCCGCGGACATCTTGAAATTCCGCGTGGCGGTCACACTGTTCGAACTCCCGTCGGTGACGACAAGGGTGAACACGTGGTCGCCTTCGGTCAGGATGCTCGCGTCACTGATGATGACGGACGTTTGACCTGCGGTCACGGCCACCATCGAACCACTGTCGATCTTGTATTCATACGAATAGCTTCCCGCGCCACCCGACGGCTGCCACTTGAACGTGACCTTTGAGCCGTGGGCAACGGCGCTGGATGCATCCGGACCGGCGACGATTTCGAGCGCCAGCGCACCTTCGCTGTAGCTCGGGACCGTGGGTTCCTCTGCGCACCCCACAGCCAGCATCATCGCCCCGCCGGTCACAAGCAGCCCCCCGAGGGAGCGTAGAATTCGCTTGTGCATCTGATTGCCTCCTTCGATACTCATGCGAAACAGAGCTATCATCATGCCGCTCCTTTATCAGAAGCTGCCCGGCGGGTCGATACCGAGCGTGTCGCGCAGCAATTTCAGGATGTTCTCTGCCATTGCCGCGGGCGGATCGGCTCGGTAGTTACGCCCCACTACGATGACGATGTTCCAGTCGCTAGACCCCGGCGCCTTCGCGCGAAGGCCGGTAATCAGCGTCGCATCGCCTGGGTCCGTGAAGATCGCTTCGACATCCGGCGAGTCTACAATGCCGGTGATGCCGTTTCCGAAGCTCGTCGTCAGAATGGCGGCGGGCTGAAGTCCAAGCGCCGAACCGGCGGCCGTCAGCGAATACCCCGTCGTCGTCCCGTCGGCGTCCATGCCGGTGATGCCGGCCATGTCCTGGAGTTCGGTGCCACCGAAGAAGGAGCTTCCGCGACGGCCGAAGAAATACAGCTTGCCACCGGCGTTGACGTAGCCGGCCATGAGCGCCGCATTCCACGAATCGAGGTCGCCCAGGTAGTGCTGCCCCATCCAGAGCACGCACTTGTATTCGCCAAGGTCGGCCCCCGTCGGCGTGCCCGTGCCGACGACGTTGACGTCCATGCCGTACGCCGCGTAGTCCGGGGCTCCGCCCATGATCTCCCAGTAGTCCCAGGTATCCGCGTTATCGGTACCGAAATAGACTGGGTAGGTGTTGTCGAGCTGAGCTGCGCCGTTCGGGCCGTAGGTGCCCCAATCGACGCCGTTCACGACCAGCACCTCTTTGGTCAGGCTCGGTACGGTGATACCGAACGTGATCGAAGTGGACTGCACGTTGCCTGCGATGTCCGTGCAAGTGACGTCAATCGTGTAAGCACCCTCGACAAGCCCGACGAAGGTGTAGCTATCCTCCGTCGTGACCGTAGGAGTCGCGCCGTTCAGCGAATAGGAGTACGTGGCGATGTCGCCGTCGTACCATCCCGCTTCGCCTGCCCAGCCAACCGTCAGATCGACAGTCGCGCCCAGTGCGACGAAGAACGTCGCGCCGTCGGTGACGCCGGTCGTCGACAGCTCGGGCTGGAATCCAGCGCGAACCGTGATGGCAACCGTCGCCGGAGTCGGGTCCCAGACGTTGAAGTTGTCCTTCGCACGAACCTGAATCACGTGGCTGCCAACCGTGAGGCCGGTCGCCGTGGCCCGAGTCGTGCCGAGGGCTACGTCTGTCCAAGCGTCGTCATCGATTCGATACTGATAGCCCGTGAGCGATCCGTCGGGATCGCGCGCGGCCCACTCCATGACGATGCCCTCACTCGTGACAGCACCAGCCTCCGGAGAGAGGATCTCCGTATCCGGAGCCTTGTTGGCGGCACCGACACTGTTCGGCGTGAACGAGATCTGCGCCGGGTCGCTGACGTTATCGTCGTTGTCGATCGCGACAACGCTCGCCCCATGCTGCTCGTCCATGCTGGCGTAGGTGATGTCCGCGTCGAGCACCGGTGTAACCAGGGTGTCCGGCGCGCCGCCGTCGACGGTGAAGATGTAGCTTTGCACTTGTCCATCCTCGTCAGCACCGCTGGCGAAGATGCGGGTGACACCACCGGAGATCTGAATCCCGGTGATGGTCACCGTGGGCTTGAGCTGCGGGAACGGCGTCTCAGTGGGCTTGCTATCACATGCCGTGATGCCCATGAGTCCTGCCGCTGCCAGCAGTATGCCCGCGTTTTTCAGAACCTTGCGAACGTTCATTGATTCATCTCCTGCACAACGTCGTGATCGCGAATCAGAACTGCAGCGTCAGGCTGGCGCGATGCGCCTGGCTCAAGTGACCAAGTTCGCTATACGCGTAGTCTACGCTGACGCCGTTCTGCGCGAGAGGAATCTGAACGCCAACACCGGCGGTCCAATTCCCAACATCGCGGTAGAAGCGATATCCGCCGCGCAGGAAGAGCATCTCCATGACACTGTATTCGCCGCCAACCGCCACTTCTTCACGGTTATCGTTGAAGTGCAGGCCTTTCAGCGACGTCACGAGCTTGCTGGGACCAGATTCGTACAGCGTATATGCGACTCCGACCTGGAACATGAGCGGCAATGGCTCAAGTGCTTCCGGGCCGTCCTCGTCGACCAGACCATCGAGATCGTTGTCGATCTGATCGAGGGGGTCTTCGTCGGTTTCGCCGTCACCGTCGTTGTTATAGGTGTAGCCAAGGTCCGGACCGAAGTTCTGGGCGGACATGCCCATGGTGAGCTTCGGCGTCACCCTGTAGAGCGTGCCGACGTCGAACGCCCACGTGGCGTCGTCGTAGTCGGCCAGATCCTGGCGCAAGTATTTCCCCGTGATACCGAAGGAGAAACGATCCGTCAGGGCTCTGGCGTAGCTCAAGCCGAACACCTGCTCAGTGGCGTTGAACACTTTGCCGTTGCCTTCGGGAAGGAACTCCGTCCGTTCGATCATGTAACCGCTCTGCATCATCGTCGCCTGGAATGCGAATGATCCCATCGGCGACGGGATGTTCACGATCACTGAGTTGACGCTGATATCCGCCGGCCAGTCAATTGTCGACACGTGAACGCCGAGACCCTGGCGGGCGAGACCGGCCGGGTTCCAGTACGCCGCGGTCGGGTCATCCGCCATTGCGACGAACGATTCTCCGACTGCCGCTGCCCGGGCACCAATCCCGAGCTTCAGCGTCTGGAATCCTGCCGTTCCAGCCTTATCGAAACCTTGCGCATGGGCTCCCGCTGTCAGACCGAGCAGGGCCACCGCGCAGATGAATGTGAAAACCTTGTTCACGGCAACCTCCTTGTGTGTCGTCCGTGGATCGTCTGCGACGATCATCGGAGGACCACAAACTTGCCCACATAGTCCACATCATCGCCCTGCACGTTGTACAGGTAGATGCCCGAGACGATCTTCTGCGGCTGTTCGCGGTCGGACATGAGATTCCAGTCCTCATATCCGGTCCCGTCGTTGTGGTTGATCTCGGTGATGAGATCGCCGGCCATCGTGTAGATGCGAATCGTGCACTGGCCGGGGATGTTGTTGAAACGAACTCGATTCGCCGCAGGCGCCTGCGGACCCGGAGTCGGATCCCACGTCGATTGGAAGCGATACGGGTTCGGGTAGACGTAGATATTGTCGCCCGTGGCGTCGCCAACCGGTCCGGGGAAAACCTCAACCTTGTTGCTGTTCTGCGAGCTTTCAAGGCTGCCAACCGCTTCGAGGTCGCCCTTGTCATACACGGATACGGAATACCAGTAGCCGAAGCCGTTCTGCACCTGGGTGTCCACGAATTCGTACATCCCGTCGGTCTTCGGCGGAAGACCGGCGTTCAGCCCGTAGTCGTCCAGCGCGTCGAAGTCCGCGAGCAGCGTCCACGTGCCCTCGACTCCCTCGTTGCTCCGCCAGACGCGATAGCCCGCGAAGTCGTTGGCGACGCCGGTAACCGGATCGACGTGATCCTCACCCGCATCCGACCAGTTAAGCGTGACGCGGCCGTCGGCGGGGGTGACCGTCAACGCCGGCGCCGGCGGCGGACCGGAGGCCAGCCACTTACCGTCGTCGAACGTAGCCGCGTTGGCCTCGAACAGATCGTGCGCGGCCCACAGGTTCTCCGTCAGGCCTGCGAGTCCTTCGCCAACGCCGTGGACCGCAAGGATGCGGACCGTCTCACCGGCAGCCATGTCAAACGGACCGAACGACTGCAGATACCGATAGTCGAACGGCGACGGCGGAACCGGCAGGAACTCCGTCGATGACAGGTACTCGTAGCGCAGATCGTCCGTGCCCGGATCGTGATTCCAGTCCCACCAGTAGTGGTTTGTCGGCATGCTGTTGTTGAACTCCGTGCCGTCGGGACCGATAACGAGCAGCGGCGAGGAGCCGAGATAGCCCTTGGACTGCCCCGCGGGACCACCCTTGTCGTTGCCGGGAATCTGCGGGTGATCGTCATCGTACTCGTAGGAGATGAACCTGTTGAGATCGTCATCGCGCAGGTAGTACGTCAGGTCGTCGAGGTAGTTCTCCGACCCTTCCTGCGACGAGACATCACCGTCGAATGCCCAACCGACGTAACATGCCTCCAGGTCGCCGCCACTCACGTTCGTGAACGTCAGGTCGTAGAGGATGAAATCGTCCAGGTAAGACACGGTCCACGTCGAAGTGTGCTGATCGACGTTGATTCCGATTGCGTCGGTAGCTCCGACGATCAGGTCGGTAAACGTGCAGTGCGTGTCGAAATCGCCTCTGGCGTTCGGGCCGGTGTCGACGACGATAGTGTCAGACGACGCCGTCTGATCGGTACCCCAGCGCAGAATCTGGTCGCTCTGGGTCACGACCGGACCGTTCGTGATCGTTCCGAACCACAGGCGCCCTTCGAACAGATAGTCGTTATTCGATCCAAGCGGCCACTCCATACTGCTCTGCCGGGGAGAGTCCGCGTCGCCGAAACGACCGTAGTTCGTGATGAGCGCGCCGAGGTTACCGACCGACAGGAAAATGTTATCGTCGATCGCCGTCCTGGCTGCCCGAGCTCGCGGGCCGGAGTCCGGCGCTCGCCGAGCCTGGACTGCGACGGCCGTGACCACGAACAGCGCGGTCACGAGTAGAAATCGAATGCCTTTCTTCATGCCATGCTCCTCATGCGGATAGCAGGCTGCCCTGCGTCCGCGCGCACCGACGAATCAGTGCGCGCGGACGGTGCAGGTTATCTCAGAAATCCAACTGCATTCCGAAGCGAACGAGACGACCGGCGCTGTATGTCGTCGGATCGCGGAAGCGACCGGCGTACAACGGCTCCGGAGTCTCACCCGCAGCCACATCTTCGACCAGCGTGTCCGCGATGTATCCGTCAGAATCGATGTCTTCGTTCCGCTCGATCTCACGCTTGGAGATCTCCACACGCTCTGGGTCCTGAATCTGGATCACGTTCTTGCGATCGGTCAGGTTCAGCACCTCCATGAAGACCATCAGCTTCGTCCGATCCATGAGCGCGAATTCCTTGCTGAACATCAGATCGATGTCATACCGCGAAGGATAGCGCGCGTCGTTGATCGGCGGGCTGATTCCGCGTTCGCTCGTCGAGTATGGGATGCCGCTGTTGTAGGTGTACTGCGCGTTGGCACCCCATCCGCCTGTCGCGACGCCCCATGCCGCGGGCGTGCGGTAGTCGAGACCGAGCTGCAACGTGTGACGCTGGTCCCACTCAAGCGGATAATCCTCGGTCCGAGGAGCCTGGTTGTTGAAGGCAATCAGGAAGCCCTGACGGGTGTTGCCACCACGCCCTCGGGCGATGAGATAGCTCCACGACGCATTCGTCTGGAACCCCATGTACCGCTGGTTCTGCAGGGAGAGCTCGAAACCGCGAACGTTCCCGTAGCCCGAATTCGTGTACATGTAGTACTTGTAGCGCGTCGACACGGATGTGCCATGCTCTTCCATGTCGATCAGGCCGTCGATGTCCTTGTAGAAGCCGGTCAAGCTGGCGTAGATCAGACGCCCGAACTGCTGCTCGTAGCCGACTTCGTAGAGGATCGTCTTCTCCGGGCCCAGGTTCGGATTGCCGGCATACTTCCAGCCGGCGTCCATGTTCCGCTCCATGTTCCGGTAGTACCGGTAGAGCTCCGGGAACTGGTAGAAGTGGCCGTAGGAGAAACGCATCTTCGACGTGGCGGAAATGGGATACGACACGCCGATACGCGGGCTCCAGTACCACTGGTTGTCCGAATCCTGCGGTTCCTTGATCCAACCCGGAAGGCCGCTGTACTGACCGAGATCGTTGGCATCCTGCTGGACGCTCAGATTCACCGGCTGCTCGAGATCGCCCGGCACATAGCCGTTCGTCGCGAGGAAGTCGATGCGAGCGCCAAGATTCAGGATCATTCCCTGCGTCTCATACTTCTCTGCAAAGTACGCCGCAAGCTGATAAGGATTCACGTCGAAGTCATCGTGGTACACCTGACCACCCGACACCGGCGAGGACCTCTGGCGATGCAGGTCGTAGTACTTCAGTTCGACACCGCGTTTGCCACTGTGGATGTCGGAGAACTGCGATTCGATGTCGAACCGTGCGGTGTACGCCACCTGGTCGCGGCGGATGTAGTCGCCACCGATCGCATTCGGGCTGATTTGATAGTGCCGCGCGCCGAGCGACGGGATCGTGTTCCGCCAGAAGCGGTCCTGGATCTGCGTCGAAAGCGTGAGCGGAACCATCTCGCCCGTGGTGTACAGTGCGTACGGGTCGATATCGCCAAGCCGGTCGCCATGGGAGAAGCGGCTCAACTTGAGGGTATAGTAGGTCTTGGGCGTGATCGTGTGGGTGAAGACCATGCTGAATTCGTTCGAGTAGTCTTCGTTGTATCCCGCCCAGTTCGGACGCATATCGTAGTTGCTGACCGCGATCTTCTGGCCGTCCGGCCCCTCAAGGGAGTCGATGACGGCCATTTCGGCGTCGGGGTCGTCAAGCGGTTCGAGCCAGTGGAGGCGACCGGTCGAGCCAACCCACATCGTATCGCCGGTGCTGACGATATGATTCCAGTCCTCGACGGTTGTCCCGTCGTCACCGGTGATGAAGTAGCCGGCACCCTCGAATTCGCCTTCCTGGCGATGGAGCGTGACGCTGAGCTTCTTGTCGCCGGCGGCGTTGCGGAACGTGAGCTTGCCACGCAGGGCCCAATCCTGGGCGTGCTGCCCACGATACCGGCCGTCGCGCTCGAAGAAGCGACCACTGATGAAGTAGTTACCGGTGTTGAAGACGTTCAGCGGGAACATCGCGGACGCAAACGGATTCGGTCCGCCAATGTTCCCCTCGACCTCACGCCGGTTGTAGGCCTGCAGGTCTATCCCTTCAACGCCGTTGATCCGCGGTGCACGGTAGGTGTTCGTGTCGATTCCGGTGAAGTCCCGGGTCTCGAGCGCCGTGTTCCATGCGTTCAGGTCGTCGTTGAGATCCTCCAGCAGATCCGCCTGAGTGTCGTCGAGGCCGAGATACTCGTCGCTGGCCTTCATGTACAACGTCCCGGAGTGCTCCTGACCACCTTCCGGTGTCACCACCGTGATGATGGCCGACGAGGCGTTGCCGTATTCCGCGGTGTACGAGCCGCGCATGACTTCCATACCCTCGACCGCGAACCGCGGAAGGGTGGTCGCCAGCGCGCCGCCGCCGGTCTCGTCGTTGAGCGCGATGCCATCGACGAAGTAGATCACCTCGCCAGTGTTGGCGCGCCCGCCACGAATGAATGTGCCCTGATTCGTGACAACGGCGCCGGCGGTCTGCGCGACTGCCTGCTGCACGTTGTCGATGGGCGCCATCGTGAGTTCTTCACGAGAGATCAGCGTACGACTCGTCGTGACGTCTTCCTGTACAAGGGGACGCCGCGCGGTAACCGTCACCTGGCCAATGTCGATGGCCTCCTGGTCGAGCTGGAAATCCTGCGACGTCGTCAGATCGACGCGCACTCGGACCTCCCGCGCGACAACAGGGCCGTAGCCGATGAGGGTTGCCCGCAAGTCGTGAGTCCCGGCGGGGACGTTGAGAATGAAGTACCGACCGTTGACATCCGTCACGGCACCCAGACGAATTCCTTCCACGACGATGTTGACGCCGGGAAGAGCTTCACCCGTCTGAGTGTCGATAACAGTGCCGACGATCTTGCCCGATACTGCGGCCTGGGCATTGCCAGACACTAGCAGTATCAGAGCCGCCGCGAGGCTAGACAGCCACACATAGCACTGTCGCCGCATACACATGCCTCCTGCAAGTAAGGGCTGCGGTGTGTGAGACACCGCCAGCGAAATTCCCGTTCGCCCCATAGAGAACGAGAACAGATCAGAACACCTGGAACTGTGAGCCTGTTCGTTGCCTCCGTTTCCTCCGCACTGACCATGCTCGGGAGTAATGGACACGTCGCGCGGCTCAGACGGAACCACGCCAACTATGAGTCGTTCTATTGCGTGAGACTTTCAGGTCGGGGATAGCGATGGCAAACCGGACCAGCGCCTCGTGAGCGAAGGATCCGACCAGTGTCTGCGAACATTGCCCCCGCGAGATGCCTCCGCGGAGCACTGCTCCATGAATCCGATGTGTTCGGTGCGCTGTCTCGGCTCGCCTTCTGGGCTCCGCCGTCGACGATCCTACCAGGCTGTGCCCGCCCAGGGCACAAGGGGCTCTCGTGTGCGAGGGTCTCGGACGGCTACATGGGCCGCAATTTGACGGAGTTAATCACGTCGAACCGTGACGACAACGCCTCAAGCGACGTGCGGCTCCCAGCCTGACGCATACGCCGGTTAGGAACGGTGCACACCATCGCGCGATGACAGCACGCCGGGTCGCTCTTCCCAGATACCCCCACAATGCGAAGACGATGGGAAAATAGTGAGCGTCATCACGCCGGTCAAGTGAGGCCGCCGGCCCGGCCCCATGTTGGCGCGTAACTCGCTGATACAATACCGGTTACCTTAGCGACGTCGCGACGCTGTTCATGACATTTGCGATCAACATCGTGTGCGGCGAACCGGCGCGATCCCCTGCCGGACACCCGAGCACCCTACCGGCGGGCACAACTCGCCGCGAAGGATTTGCCCCGTTGCTGCAACGTATAGGTTTGGAACGACGTGTGCCCACCGAGCGGGAGCCCGATATGCGTGTGCAACAACCGGCCCACCATGACTGAGACCATCGATACCCTCGTGGCTAAGGCCCAACAGGGAGACACCGGCGCGTTCGGCGAACTCGTGCGACGGCACAGCGCGCCTATGCAATCGTATGTGCTCGGCCGGGTACGAGACCATGCCTGGGCGGACGACCTCGCGCAGGAAGTATTCATCGCCGCGTTCCAGGGCATCGGCGCGCTGCACGACGCACGACGCTTCGGTCCATGGCTGTACGGTATCGCCGACAACCTGATCGCCATGTGGATGCGCCGGACCATGCGACGTCGCGGATTGTTCGTCGACACCCCGGACCCCGACTCCGAACGGAGCATGCATCAGCCTGCAGCGTTGACGGCGCAGACCGCGACGGACTCTCCGGGCCATAGCGAGGCGATAGTCGCCGCGATGGACGGGCTCACGCCGAACAGCGCTATCGCGGTCGCGCTTCATTACCGCGACGGGCTACCGCAGCGAGACTGCGCGGAATTCCTCGGCATTACGCTGAAGGCGTTCGAGAGTCGCCTGTCGCGCGCACGAGAGCATCTACTGAAGAAGGGAATCCCCGACATGACGCACGATGATCTGCGTGACGGCAGCCTCGACGATGTGTTCGGTGACCGCGTTGCAGAGGAAATCGACAGACTCGTCAGCGTCGTTGGCGGCCCGTATCGGCGCGAACCGGTAGAGGCGGCGGAGGAGCGGCTCAGGCTGCTGTTCGCGCGCAACGAGGAACGCCTCGACGACCTGATATCCGACGCGAGCACGCCTTCCGATATCCGTGAGGCGGCGCGGATGGTGCTCTCGCTGGGGCAGGCCGGGATACGGCGCGCGCTTGTCCTGGCGATGAGTGGCAACGAAAGCATCCGCCGTAACGCCCTGGCTTCGCTTCCCCATCCGTTCGAAGGGATCTGGAGCGAAGGCACGCACATGTACGAGGCGCTTGAGGCGATCCACGATTCGGATTTCTCTGACGGGCAGAAGATCGGTCTGTTGATCGACATCGCCCGCCGCCCCTCGACACTCGCTGGTATCTGGTCGAAGCAGGAGCGCTCACGCGCTGCCGAGGACTCTCCGTACTACGCCGAGATGCTGCTCACGTACGGCGACGCCGCAATCGCGGCTCTGGTCGACGCGCTGCGGTCGGAGGCCGACTTGTCGGCCTCCCCGGACAAGTGGTTCGTCAGAGCCCTTGCGCTGTTCGGCACACAGGGCGCGGAGGCGGCGCTACCGCTTCTCGACGAGGGCGACGCACCGGCACGTGCGGCGATCGCGGTGGCTCGTTGCCTCGGCGAATCGCGACAATGGCTCTGGAAACACATCGCGAGCGGCGGGTGGGGTGGGGGATCGTGGAAGGACATTCACGACCGCGACGTGCCGCTGCTGAATCGCTGTTTCGGCACGGTGTGGGTAGTCCAGCCGTCGCGGATCGACGCGGACGCGCTGCTCCGCATCGGCGAGCGGCTCTCCGAACTGCTTGGCCGCGAGGGCTCGCCGCCGCTTCGCGGGCAGGCGGCGATGGCACTGGGATGCTATCCGGACGCGGTCGCGTTGGAGCCATTGTCGGCTCTGCTCGTCGGCGACGATGGCGACCTTGCGACGGATGCGGCACGCTCGCTGGGCATGTGGGCGTCGCCGGGCCGGGTCGAGCCGCTCGTGCGCGCGGTCGAGGCTGCTGCTACGCCCGTCCGAGTGGCGGCACACCAGTCGCTCGTTCAGCTCCTCACCGCGTACGCCCAGGAGGCACCCGTGCTGCGTTCGCGCGCACCCGAGGATCTTCCCGATGCGCTGCACGAGGAACGGCAGGCGGCCGGACTGCTGCTCGACGAATTCGCCCGGCTGGGGGAAAGGATGCGCTCTGCGCGGGAGGGGGCGGCGACGCTGCCGGACCTGAGTGCGGGCCAGCGCAAGGCGCTCTCCGAAAGCGGCGTGTGGGAGAAGCTCCTGCCGCGGCTGGTAAGTCCGCCAGTAGAGCGTCCCGAGCCGCCTCCTGCCACGGAACGACTGGCTGAGCTGAGGCGCCGAGCGAAGGCGTATCACAAGGAGCATCCCGAGGTGTCGGCGCCGTTTCGCGGCCCGCGCCCACTCCTCGACGTGGAGCTCGGCGCGGTGATGCGCGAGCTGCCGGAGGACCGCCGATACACCGAGCGCGAGATGACGGTCGCCGCCGCGCGGGTGTGCGGCCGTGGCGACGTGGCGAAGCGTCGTCTCATAGAGGATTGGTGGATGGAACGC
>CAZEAI010000054.1:9733-30649 GCA_964510105.1 uncultured bacterium | reverse complement strand
TGGCGATGGGGTAGTTCTCGGTGGGGAGCCCGAATGCATCCCACCCCATGGGATGCAGGACGTTGAAGCCCTGGAGCCGTTTGTACCGGGTCCAGACATCGCTCAGGACGTATCCTCGCCAGTGCCCGACGTGCAGGCCCGACCCCGAGGGGTACGGGAACATGTCGAGGCAGTAGTAGTTCGGCCGGGGGTCGTCGTCGGACGCGTGGCTGACGGAGTTTTCCTCCCACCAGGCGCGCCATTTCGGTTCCAGTACGCCGAAATCGTATCTCACACGTTCAGACATCTTCGTCCAACCTCAGGATGCTACTCGTCGTCAACCTCTGCCCGCTCCGCGTGGCCGTCAGGGCCTGACTCGCTGCATGAGTCGCGGGAACGGGATGGATTCGCGCACGTGCGGCAGTCCGCAGATCCATCCGAGTGTACGCTCGATGCCCAAGCCGAAACCGGCATGGGGCACCGAACCGTACCTCCTCAGGTCGAGATACCAATCGAAATCTTTCTCGTCGAGCCCGTGCTCCGCGATGCGGCCGCGGAGAAGCTCGATATCATCCTCGCGCTGACCGCCACCGATGATCTCGCCAACGCCTTCGGGGGCGATCATGTCCACACAGAGCGCCACATCGGGCCGTTCCGGGTCGCGCTTCATGTAGAACGCCTTTACGTCGGAGGGATATCGGTGGATCAGCACCGGCCGGTCGAAGCTCTCCGAGACGATCGTCTCTTCCTCCGCTCCGAAATCCTCTCCCCACGGGAAATCCTTCCCAGCCTTGTGGAGAATCTCGACCGCCTCGTCGTACGAGATGCGCGGGAACGGCTTCTGGATGCGTTCGAGCTGCGTCACGTCGCGCTCAAGCTGCTCCAGATACGGACGGGCGGTCGCCAGCACTCCCTGCACGATGGAGACGACGAAGTCCTCGGCGAGGTCCATGTCCGCGTCGAGGTCCATGTAGGCGACCTCGGGCTCCACCATCCAGAACTCCGTCAGATGCCGCCGCGTCTTGGATTTCTCCGCGCGGAATGTCGGACCGAAGGAGTAGACTCGCCCGAACGCGGTGGCGCCGGCCTCCATGTAGAGCTGACCCGACTGCGTCAGGTACGCGGTCTCGTCCTCGAAATACGGCGTCTCGAACAGCGTCGACGTGCCCTCGCATGCTGCCGGAGTGAATATCGGCGCGTCGAGGAGCATGAATCCGTTGCTGTCGAAGTAGTCGCGCACCTGCTTGACCAGCGCCGCGCGCACACGCAGGATCGCCTGCTGCCGCGAGGACCGCAGCCAGAGGTGGCGGTGGTCCATGAGAAAGGCCGTGCCATGGTCCTTCGGCGTGATCGGATACTCGTCGTCCTCGCGGGGATTGTCGACGACTTCCACGTCCGCGACGTCGATCTCGTACCCGATGGACGACCGGTCGTCCTCACGCACGGCGCCGCGTACGATGATCGACGCCTCCTGTCGCAACTCCGCCGATGCTTCGAACACGTCGGCGAACACATTGCCCTTGAACACGACGCACTGGATGACGCCGGTGCCGTCGCGCACCTGCAGGAAGTGGAGTTTCCCCGACGATCGCTTGTTGTACAGCCATCCCCTGAGTTCGATATCCTGCCCGGTGTAGCGGTCAATCGTGGCTATGGTGGGTCGCTCATTCCACATCGTGGGCTCCATCGAATATCGCGGCACTGCCCGCCATCATCACTCGCGTTCCCCGAGCGTACTGCTGTATGGTCCATACCTTGGCACGTTCCAGCTCGCGAAGCCAGCCCGGGCCGTCGAGCCGCGCAACGAGGCCGGGACCTCTATCCACGCGATACACCGGCCAGCGCGGGAGCGTCATGTACCGAGGCGATGCTGGAACGGATCGCGGGACCATCGTCACCGCCCGCCGGTAGCCCGCTTCCTGCGCCAGTCGGGCGATCCGACGCGACGCGGCGCCGAACGGATAGGCCAGGCTCGTCACGGACTCACTGACGGCATCCTCAATCGCCATGCGAGAGCGCACTAGCTCCTCGAATGCGGCGTTCCCGTCTATGTCCGTAAGCGCGGCGTGGTGCGTGCCATGCGAGCCGATCTCCCAGCCCGCGGACGCGAGTTCGCGCACTGAACCCCAATCGAGATGCTGGTGCTTCCGCGCCGCGCCGACATCCCACGTCGCCTCTCGCCCGGCGAATCCGGCAAGCGGAAACACCGTCGCGTGCCAACCAAGCCGCTCGAACTCCGGCAGCGCGGTGTTCGCGACGCCCTCGTACGCGTCGTCGAACGTCATGACGAACGTACCGTCATCGGCTCCCAGCGCCGCTTCGTCGAGACGGACCGCCCGCCATCCGGCCTCCGCGAGCGCCCGGCACTGCCGTCGGAACTGCCCCGGCGACACCGTCGTCGCGCCGAAGTCGTACCCATCGGCTATCGCGTGGTATGCGAATATGGTACGGGCCATGGCTCGTCCCGGCCGGCTTCACGCCAAGATGAGGAATCTACGAACCGGTGTGCCCGAATCCACCCGTTCCGCGTTCGGACTCGGGCAGATCATCCGTCTCGATCCACTCCGCTCGGACGACCGGCGCGACCACAAGTTGAGCGATGCGCATCGCCGGCTCGACGACGAATGGCTCGCCACCGGCATTCATGAGCAGCACCTGCACCTCGCCGCGATAGTCGCTGTCGATGGTGCCCGGACTGTTCGGAATCGTCAGCCCGAAGCGCGCCGCAAGTCCACTCCGTGGCCGAATCTGGCCCTCGTAGCCAGGCGGTATGGCGATAGCGAACCCCGTAGGCACGCGCGCCGTCGCTCCCGGATCGATGGTCATCGGCTCAGCGATCGCCGCTGCCACGTCCATGCCGACCGCGCCGTCTGTCTCGTAGCGTGGCAACGGCTGTTCACCGGCGTGCGGAAGTCGTTTGATCTGCACGGGCACGGCTGTCATATCATCCCGCCGTTCGCGTTCGTTGGACAAATGCGCAGGGGCGCGATTGCTCGCGCCCCCACTTCACATCATCGCAGTAGCTGATGTCGATCGGTCAGCGACGACCGCCGCCACCCCGGCCACCACGTCCGCCGCCGCCCCGGCCACCGCCGCCTGAGCGCTCGGCCTCGGCCTTCAGCTCGTCGATAGTCGCATCAAGCCGCTTGTGGCTGAGCCGCAGCTTGCCGTTGCCTTCGACGTTCATCACGACGACCTGAATCTGATCGCCAACGGTAAGCTTGTCCTCGACCTTATCCAGGCGCTCCTCGCTGACCTCCGAAATGTGGAGCAGGCCGTCGCGACCCGGCAGGATCTCGACGAACGCGCCGTAGGGCATGATCGACTTGACGACGCCATCGAACTTGTCGCCCACCTCGGGCACCTGCACGAGGCCCCGGATACGGTCGGCGGCCGCGTTGCCGGCCTCACCGTCGAGCGAGGAAATCGTTACCGTGCCGTCGTCCTCGACCTCGATGGTCGCGCCGGTGACTTCCTGGATCTCGCGAATGACCTTGCCGCCCGGACCGATCACGGTGCCGATCTGCGACGGGTCGATCTTGATCGTCAGGATACGTGGCGCGAACCGACTCAGCTGTGCGCGCGGCTCCGAAATCGCATCGTTCATCTTGCCGAGAACGTGCATGCGGCCCTCGTGAGCCCGGTCGAACGCCTCCCGCAGGACTTCCATCGGGATGCCACCGATCTTGATGTCCATCTGGAAGGCCGTGATGCCGTCCGCTGTACCGGCGATCTTCAGGTCCATGTCGCCGCTGGCGTCCTCGACGCCGATGAGGTCGGTGATGACCGTCGACCTGCCCGACTCAAGATCGGTGATGAGACCGACGTTGATACCGGCGACAGCCGTCTTGATGGGCACACCCGCGTCCATGAGCGCGAGGCTCGCGGCGCAGACGCTGGCCATCGACGACGAACCGTTCGACTCCATGATATCAGAGACGATGCGGATCGTGTAGGGGAAGCTCTCGTCGTCGGGAATCACCGGTTCGATGGCGTGCTCGGCGAGCATGCCGTGTCCGATATCCCGGCGGCTCGGCGGCCCCATGCGCTTCACCTCGCCCGTCGAGAACGGCGGGAAGTTGTAGTCGAGCATGTAGTTCTTGTACGACTTGCCCTCGAGGTTGTCCACGAGCCGCTCGTCCATGCGCGTACCAAGGGTGACCGTCGCAAGCGCCTGCGTCTGACCGCGCGAAAACAGGGACGAACCATGCGAACGCGGCAGCTCGGCTACGTCGCACGTGATCTCGCGAATCGTGCTCGGATCGCGTCCGTCGATGCGGATACCTTCGTCCAGAACGCGATTGCGCATGGCGCTCTTGGCGATCGCCTCGACCTGGTCGGCGATATCATCCGCGCCTTCCGGATAATCCGCCGCCAGCGCTTCGGTAACCTCGGCAAGAATCGTATCCTGCACCGAGCCACGCTCGGCTTTGTCGGCGATGGCGACGCTCTCCTTGATGCGATCCGTGGCCAGTTCCGCCACACGCTGGACCAGTGCGTCGTCGACTTCCGGCTCGACCACTTCGATCTTCGCCGCGCCGACTTCCGCGATAAGCTTTTCCTGCATCTCGACGATCTTGCTGATCGTCTCCTGGCCGAAGGTCATCGAGTCGAGCATGTCGGCTTCGCTGATCTCGTGGGCCTCGCCCTCGATGTTCAACAGCGAATCCTTGTTGCCGGCAACGATGATATCGCGGTCCGACGCTTCGCGCTGCTCGTACGTCGGGTTGATGATCTTCTCGCCCGACTCGGGGTCGGCGCCAACGCGCACGGTCCCGTATGGCCCGGCGAAGGGGATCTTCGAGATGCTCAGCGCCGCCGACGCGCCGACACAGGCGAGTACGTCGGGATCGTTCTCCTGATCGTGCGACAGAACCGAAACGACGAGCTGCACTTCGTTCTGAAACGCCTTCGGGAACAGCGGCCGGATCTGGTGATCGATGAGCCGCGCCGAGAGTATCTCGGCATCGCTGGGCTTGCCCTCACGCTTGAAGATCGCGCCCGGGATCTTGCCCGCGGCGTAGCCCTTCTCGCGGTACTCGACCGTGAGCGGGAAGAACGGCAGATTGGGCACGCTCTTCGACATACACGCGGTTACGAGCACCATGGATTCGCCCGAACGAACGACGACGGCGCCGTGGGCCTGATCGGCCATGCGACCATGCTCGATCGTGATCGTGCGATCACCAAGCTCTAGACTGTAGGTACGGACCATGATGGTCCTCCTGCGACGGAGCGAGATAACAAGTCTGGGAGAGAACAGTCATGCCGCACCGGACGGCGGGGCACAGAGGATTCTGTCTATGGGAGATACGCCTGCGGTCGCATTGCCGCGCCCGTATCCCTCATAGACGGAACCGCCGTGAAACCCACCGTCTCACCGTACGGCGTCCTCTACCATGCGGTGGGGCGACTGATCTGCCACACCGTCACAGGGACGTCCGGTTGCTCCGTCATTCAGGCCGGACGAGCCCTTGTTGAAAACGAAGAACGGGGCGCCGGTCGTGCCGGCATACAACCGAACGTCCACATGGCGCCCCTGTTCTTCCGGTAACGTCAGCGACGCAGCTCAAGTTTGCGGATGAGTTCGCGATACGCCTCGACATCGGTCTTCTGCAGGTAGTTCAGAAGGCGACGGCGCTGTCCAACGAGCTTCATGAGCCCGCGACGGCCGGCGTGATCCTTCTCGTGCTCCTTGAAGTGCTCCGTGAGAACGCGGATACGCTCCGAGAGCAACGCAACCTGCACCTGCGTCGAACCGGTGTCGTTCTCGGAGCGCTGATACTCCTTCATGAGTTCGGCAGTTCGTTCCTTCGTGGTCGGCACACCCGACTCCTTTCTCACCAGACTTACGCCAAGCCCTCCTTGCGCACGGCAAGCTCGCTTGACGCAGGTCATAGCTGCCCCCGGTGTGGGGGGACAGGGCGCTTGGTGGTTACGCGAGACGCCTTCGCCTCACGAGTTGAACACAACGCTGGGCGACAGCCTCAACGTCGATCCTGTTTCCGCTACTTCCGCGATGCCCAGCAGACGGTCGTCCGGACCGAACACGGGAACCGTTCCCGGCTCGCCCGCAATGTCATCGACCCATCCGCCCTGCATGAACCGCGCTATCTCGTCCGGCTCCAGCGCCACCCGGCGCCCGAGCACCTCAACAAGAGCTGGACCGGGGCTCTCTACGGCCGCCTCGGCTCCCAAACTGGCCACCGCTTGCTCGATATCCTCAAGCGTGCGCGCCGTATCGAGTGTGAACACACCCGACTGCTCGCGCCGCAGCTCACGGACGTGGGCGCACGTCCCAAGGGCGTGACCCCAGTCGCGGGCTATCGACCGGATGTAGGTCCCGCTTCCGCAGGTGATCCGCACATCCGCGTCGGGAGGCGTCCACGAGAGCACGTCCACCGCATCGATTCTCACGACACGCGGCTCAAGCGTGACCTTGTCTCCGCGACGAGCCACTTGCCACGCTCGCTCACCTTCGTGATGAACCGCGCTGATCGACGGCGGCACCTGCGACACTTCGCCGGTAAGCTGTTCCGCGCTCGATCTGAGTTCGTCGATGCCCAATTCCGGCACCGGACCTGTCGCGACCACTGCGCCGTCTGCGTCATCGCTGTCGGTGGCCTCGCCGAACCGCATCGTGGTTCGATATACCTTCGTGCCGCCACCGAGGTACGACGCGAGCCGCGTCGCCTGCCCGACCAGCACCAGCAGCACGCCCGTGGCCGCCGGGTCCAGTGTGCCACCATGTCCGATGCGCCGCATGTCGAGCAACTTGCGCAGTCGCGAGACTACGTTATGCGACGTCATCCCCTCGGGCTTATCGAGGTTGATGACGCCCATCACCACCGATGCATTCGCCATCGACCGCCTGCCGCGCCCTACTCCGAGTCGTCCCGGTCATCGCCGGTGTCGGCATCGTCGAGGCCGTCGATGATCTGCGTCATGCGGATACCTTCCTCGATCGAGTGGTCGGCGATGAAACGCAGCTCCGGCGTGTGACGAAGGCGCATGCGCTTGCCGAGTTCGCGCCGAAGGAACCCGGCCGCTCGCTCCAGCGCTTCGACGGCCTCGCCCTCGCGTCGCCCCTCGGTAGGAATCTCGCTCACGAACACTCGAGCCGAGCCAAGATCGTCGGAAAGGTCCACACGGATGATCGTCACGTAGCTGATGCGGGGATCACGGACCTCGTTTGTGACGAGATTCGACAGTTCCCGTTGTATTTCCGCGGCAATTTGTGCCGATCGTGGACTCATGCGGTGTTCACTGCTCCTATGCACGACGCCTGATGTCGACGCCTATGCGTATTCCAGGTCAACGTCGAGTACGCTCACGCGACCGTCCTGCTCTACCAGCCGTCGGACCTTGTCCAGAACCTCGCGGGCTGTCCCGCCGTCGGTGCTGACGATGGCAACGCCCAGCGTGCCACGTTGCCAGAGATCCTGGTTGTCCACCTCGGCGACGGAGACGTTCAGACGGCTCCGTATCCGGTCGCGCAAACTTCGCATCGCGTGCCGCTTGTCCTTCAGCGACGCGCTACCGGGGATCATCAGTTCGATCCGCAGGCTTGCGACAACCATGCAACACTACCGGCCGAGTCGCCTACGAAGCGGCCGCGGATTCCTCGAACGTCCGCGCCTCTTCGGTAAGCGAGTACGTTTCCAGCACGTCGCCGACTTTGACGTCGTTGAAGTTCTCGATCAGGATGCCGCATTCGAAGCCGGACGCGACTTCGCGCGCATCGTCCTTGTGCCGTTTGAGCGTCGCGATTCGGCCGTCGTAGATTGGCTGCCCGTCTCGGATGACCCGGAGTCGGGAGCCACGCGTGACGGTACCGCTCCGCACCATGCATCCGGCAACAGTCCCCGCACGCGGCACCTTGAACAGCTCGCGCACTTCGACTTCGGCGCCGATCTCTTCCGTAACGCGCGCGGCGAGCATGCCCGAAAGCGAAGCCTTCAGCTCCTCGATCGCCTCGTATATCACCTGATACAGGTGTATATCGACGCTCTCGTGCTCGGCGAGTTCGCGCGCTCGGGCATCCGGCCGGACGTGGAAGCCGATGATGATGGCGTTCGACGCCGAGGCGAGAAGTATGTCGCTCTCGCTTATGGCGCCGACTCCGCGATGGATAACCTCGACGGCGACTTCCGCAGTCGAAAGCTTTCCAAGCTCGTCGCTAAGCGCCTCGACGGAGCCGTCCACGTCGCCCTTGACGATGACCGGAAGCGTCTTGATCTCGCCGTCGGCGATGCCTTCGCCAAGCGATGCAAGCGAAATCTTCTTCGTGCGGTTGAATTCCTGCTCGCGCCGAAGCTGCTGACGCTGCTGGGCGATGTCACGCGCCTCGCGCTCTTCTTCGTAGACGACGAACGTATCGCCGGCGGTGGGAACCTCGCCAAGGCCGAGCACCTGCACCGGACGGGACGGTCCAGCTTCCGTGATCCGATTGCCGCGACCGTCGAGCATGGCGCGCACCCGGCCGGAATGCAGTCCGACGAGGAACGGATCGCCAACTTTCAGGGTTCCGGCGTGCACAAGAACCGTCGCAACCGGACCGCGTCCCTTGTCAAGGCGCGCCTCGACCACGACGCCACGCGCCATCCGGTCGGGGTTCGCTTTGAGGTCGAGCAGGTCGGTTTCCAGTGCGAGTATCTCGAGCAGTTCGTCGACGCCTTGTCCCGTCTTGGCGGAGATGGGTACCGCCTGTGTCTGCCCGCCATACTCCTCGACGATGACGTTGTGCTCCGTGAGCTGCTGCTTGATCTTGTCCGGATCGGACGCGGGCAGATCGATCTTGTTGATAGCAACCACAATCGGCACCTGACCGGCGCGAGCGTGGTTTATCGCCTCTATGGTCTGCGGCATCACCGAATCGTCAGCGGCGATCACCAGCACGACGACGTCGGTAACCTGCGCACCACGGGCACGCATGGCGGTGAACGCCTCGTGACCGGGTGTGTCGAGGAACGTCACGCTGCCGGCCTTCGTCTGGACCTCGTACGCGCCGATGTGCTGCGTGATTCCACCCGATTCACCGTCGATGACGTTCGTCTCGCGCACGAAGTCGAGCAACGACGTCTTGCCGTGATCGACGTGGCCCATGACCGTAACGACCGGTGGGCGAGGCTTCAGATCTTCTGGGCGCTCTTCCTCTTCCTCGACTTCTTCGACTTCCGTCTCCGTCATCTGCTCGACTTCGAATCCGAACTCGTCGGCGATGACCTGGATCGTCTCCATGTCGATGCGCTGGTTGAGCGAAACCATCAGGCCGAGGGCCAGACAGATGGCGATCACTTCGGTCGCCTTCACGTCCATGAGATCGGCGAGTTCGCTGACCGACACGAACTCCGTGACGCGGATTGTCTGAATCTCCTGCGGCGTCTCTTCCTGCTCTTCCTGACCTCCGCCTCGATCGTACGTCCGCTTTACGCGGCCACGGCCCATCTCGGCCAGAGTCTTCTGGACGTTGCGCTGAATCTCTTCGGTCGGCGCCGTCTGCTTCTTCTTCCGCTTGCCACGACGACGACGCACTCCCGGAGGACCGCCGCCCGGACCAGCGGGTGCTGGTCCGCCGCCGCTTGCGGAACGGCCGCGGATGATCTGGCGCCCAGCGTTGGCCGCGGGCTCAGGCTGTGCAGGCCGCCCCTGGTCACGCTTACCCGATGGCGGCTTCTCTTCCCTCCCTCGGGGAGGTGTCTTATCAGTACGCGCCGTGCGATCGGCTGGTTTTTCGCCCGTCTTCCGCGGAGAGCGCGCGAGCCCGTCGCCGCGCTCAGGCTTGGCCTCTTCCTTCTTCGGCTCCGGAGCCTTCGCCGCGGGCTTGGGCGGTGGCGGAGGAGGAGGCGTCGTCTCGACCGGCGGCATGAACACCTGTGTCGACGCATCGGGCGGCGGCATCATCGGGGCCGGCTCAGCCGGCTCAACCGGTTCGGCTTCAACCTTCGCCGCTTCCTCAACAGAAGCGTCTTCTTCGGTCTCGACCTCGGGAGGCTCCGCGACGGCAACAACGATCTCGGCCTCCGCGCCTTCCGGCGCCATGCCGTCAGGATACTTGGCGAACCAGGCCTCGACCCGATCGAGGTTTTCGTCCTCAATCTTGTCCGTATGCCGCTTCACCTCGATATCCAGACGGGGAAGTATCCCCATCAGGACTTCCGAGCTGATGCGGTGATCCTTGGCTATCTGATAGACTCGGGAATGCCTTGGCACGCTTTACATACCTCCCGCAGACCCAGACCAGACGCATGCGGCGCCATATCCGGACCTCGGATCACGATAGCTCACTCAGAGGCCACCAGTTCCGACTCTTCAACGTCACTCTCGTCCGGCTCATCGACCACCGTGGGCGGCGGCTCAGCGACGAACGTCGCGAGATCCACCCCGGTAAGCTCAACCGGTATACTCATCTTTTCCGCGTATTCCTCGTGCCGCTGGTCCACGATATCCTGCGCATCGTCCATGAGCGGCGCCGTGGTATCGAGTTCCAGGCCGGTACGCTCCTGTAGCTCAAACGCGGAGTATTCCAGAAGCTTCTGCGCAGTATCGAGTTCGGCGTCGCGCAGAGCGGCTGCCGTCTCGTCCGCGATTTCCGGAACGTCCTCGACCGGCACGGTAAGAAACTCCTGCCGTTCCTGCCGCTGCACGTACTGCTCTTCGGAGAGCACTTCCACTCGCCATCCCGTGAGCTTCGCCGCGAGACGAACGTTCTGACCTCCACGACCGATGGCGGGCGAGAGCTGGTCCTCGTCAGCGATGGCAACGATGGTGTTGGCCGACTCTTCGATGATGATCCGCGCGACCTCGGCCGGCGCCAGCGCGTTCAGCAGGAACGTCTCCGGGTCCGACGACCACTCGATGATATCGATGCGCTCGTTGTTGAGTTCGCGCACCACAGCCTGCACGCGGCTGCCCTTCGGGCCGATCGACGCTCCGACGGGATCGATGCGCTCGTCGTGAGACGTCACGGCTATCTTTGCGCGGTTTCCCGGATCCCGGGCCACCGACATGATCTCGACAAGACCGTCGTATATCTCCGGCACCTCAAGCTGGAACAACCGCTCCAGGAACACCGGGTGAGCGCGCGACAGGATTACCTGCGGCCCACGTGTCTCGCGTAGCACATCCCGAACGTAGGCGCGTATGGTGTCGCCCTGGCGGAATCGCTCGCGCGGTATCTGCTCGCTGCCGGGAAGCACACCCTCCGCGCGGCCGAGATTCACAATCACGTCGCCGCGCAGAATCTGCTGTGCCGTGCCGATGCGGATCTCGCCGATCTGCTCTCGAAACGTCTCGAAGATGCGTTCCCGCTCAGCCTCGCGCACTTTCTGCACGAGCATCTGCTTGGCCGACTGGATCGCCATGCGTCCGAATACCGTGAACGGTATCGGCTGGGCGACGCCTTCGCCGACCTCCGCTGTCGGATCGATCTTCTTAGCGTCCTTGAGCGTGATCTCAAGGGCGGGCTCCTCAACGTCGTCGACCACCGCCTTGTGGGACCAGATCGTCACCTCGCCGGTATTCTGATCGACATCGACGTCGATGTTATCCGCCGTACCGAATTTCTTCCGCGCGGCAGTCAGCAGCCCCTCTTCGAGCGTGTCGATGACCAAATCCATCGTCACGCTCTTTTCCCGGGCGATGTGCCGGAGAGCCTCAAGCACCTCTTCGTTGTTCATGTACGTGTGTTTCTCCGTTCGTACGTCTGATTCGGAGTCGGCGGTTTCCCAATCGTGAACAAAACCTTCGCCCGATCAAGCCGCTCCACCGGCACGCGCACCGGTTCTTCAAAACCGGCGAACGTGACGACGCCGTCCTCGCACGCTTCGACCTGGGCGATGATGGCGACCCGGACGTCATCTTCGTCGGTGTACACAGCGTCGACCCAGCGGCCGACAATGCGACGAAAATCTCGCTCAGTCACGAGCGGCCGGTTCGGGCCAGGAGACGTAACATCGAGGCCGAAGTCCCGCCTGGCCTCGTTTTCCGCCTCCCAGGCGAGGTCGAACTGGCGGCTGATCATGGCGCATACATCAGCGCTCACGCCGCCATCACGGTCCACAACCAGGCGCAATGTTCGGGCCGTTCGGGCTCCGATCCATTCCGCCTCGATCAACTCAACGCCCATCGGACGCAGGACCTGCTCCGCCATCGCGCGGACGGCGTCGATTCCAGCTTCCACGGGCTCCTCTCGAAACAGAACTATGGGCACCACGCCCACTTTCGATCAGAGTAAGATACCGATTACTCGTGGTGAATGCAATCGTTGGAACTCGCGCAGGGGGCGTCGGACGGGCCTACCACCCGGTGAGCATGCCATCGATAATCTGACGCGCTATGTCCGCGAGCGCGACACGCAACGCCTCGTCCCGAGCAGCGAGCCCGGCGGTAGCATCGTACGTGCCCATGCCCCGTACATCATCGCCCGACCAGAGCGCACGGCGGCGGACCTGATCGAACGCCTCCGCGCGTACAATGACAAGCACCTGATATTCGCTGGCCTGCTCGCCTGTGTACGACAACGGCTCTTCGACGACCTGCAGGACAGATCCCCGAATGATCGCGTCGGCGATGCGGGCCGACGCGTATCGGAACTGCGACTTCTCGACGAGTTCATCTCCAACAGCGGTCGCGAGAATCTCCCCCGCGCCGACCTCGAGCGTGGCATTCTCGAAGTAGTCGACGCCGACCGTTCCGATGTGCCCCGGCAGGCCGCCCGAAAGGGTGTAGTACGCGCATCCCGATGCACAGAGTAGTGCCGCCGCAAGCGCGACAGGCACTCGGACCTTCCATCCAGAACGGCGAGAGCGGGAGGCGAGTCGTGCGTTACGCATCTCGAGACCACTCCGCGAGTCGCGGCCCGAACGGCGCTTGAGCGACGCCGTGCTCGGTCACGATGCCGGCGATGAGATCCACCGGCGTCACATCGAAGGCGGGGTTGTAGACACTGGCGCCGTCGGGAACCGTCTGACGCCCCATCCCGCGCCTCACTTCGTCCTCGTTGCGCTCCTCGATCGGTATCAGCGAACCGTTCGCCAGCGCCATATCCACCGTCGACATCGGCGCCACCACGTAGAACGGCACACCGTGCCGCGCGGCGATGATCGCCAGCCCGTACGTGCCGATCTTGTTCGCCGCGTCGCCGTTTGCCGCGATGCGATCCGCGCCGACGAATATTCCATCGATCTTTCTCTCACGCATGACGCTCGCCGACATGTTGTCACAGATGACCGTCACCGGGATGTCCGACGCCGCGAGTTCCCATGCGGTAAGCCTGGCTCCCTGCAGAAGCGGGCGCGTCTCGTCGGCGTACACGTGAAGCCGTTTCCCTGCCTCCTGGGCGGCGTAGAACACCCCGAGCGCCGTGCCGAAGCCCGACGTCGCGAGTCCTCCCGCGTTGCAGTGCGTGATGACCATCGCCTCGTCGGGGAGCAACTCAGCGCCGTACCGCCCCATGGCGCGACTTCGCTCCAGATCGTCGCGCTCGATGAATCGCGCCTCGGCGAGGAGCGCATCGGTGAGTTCGCCGTCGCCGGCAGCCGCTGCGATGTCGGCCATGCGATCGAGAGCCCAGAAGAGATTCACCGCGGTGGGACGAGTCGCGCGCAAACGCCCGATCGCCTTCGCCACCGATGCTCGTCTGGCGGATGAATCGGAACGCATCGACCCGATCACTACGCCGTACGCCGCGGCAACGCCGATGGCGGGTGCACCTCGCACCGACAGACGCTCGATGGCCTGCGCAACGGTCTCGACGTCGCGACAGACGAAGTAGGTCTCCTCCGTCGGCAGCTTCGTCTGGTCGAGGAGCTCCAATCCCTGGCCATCGATCCACGCCAGCGTCTTGATGGGCATGCGCTATCTCCTTCGAGCGATGAATCAGGCCCGCGCCGGAAGCTCCGCGATCTCCCGCAACCGGTCGTAGCGCCGGTCCAGTTCGTCGCGATCCACGTCGTGCAGCGCGTCAGTCGAGAACGCCTCGCACGTGAGAGAAGCCGTAGCGGTTCCGTACGCCATCGCCCGGCGGATTCCGGCCAGAGAGAAGTCGCGCGACGCGGCGAGCGCGCCGAGCATGCCTCCGGCGAACGCGTCGCCGGCGCCGGTCGGATCGACGACGTTCTCCAGAGGAAGCGCGGGCAGACTGGCAAAGCCCTCGTCCGTCATGAGGAAGACGCCGTGCTCGCCCTTCTTGATGACAACGGCCGCCGGACCCATGCGATGTATCGCCTCTGCCGCGCGTACGAGATTGGGCTCCGACGTCAGCAGGCGCGCTTCGGAGTCGTTCACGATGATCATCTGGACCCGAGCCACAACGTCGAGAAGTTCGTGGCGCGTTTGGTTGATCCACAGGTCCATCGTGTCCAGGGCGACCCAGTCAGGGGAGTCGGTCTGCTCAAGCACTCTCGCCTGGAGCGACGGCAGCATATTGCCGAGGAATACCATGCGATCGCCGCGGTAAGAATCGGGAAGCGTCGGGTTGAAATCCGCGAATACGTTCAGGTCGGTCGACAATGTGTGCCTGACGTTCACGTCCTGCTCATAGACGCCCGACCAGCGGAACGTGTCGCCGTCAGCGACCTCGAGTCCCGCGAGATCCACACCGCGCCTGGTCATGAAATCCAGATGGCTCGCGGGGAAATCGCCGCCGACGACTCCGACCAGATTCACCGGCGCGAAAAGCGAGGCGGCCGCCGAAGCGTACACGGCCGAACCGCCGAGCGCGTCGTCGCGTTTGCCGGATGGCGTTTCCACCGAGTCGTAGGCCACCGAGCCGACGATGAGGAGCCCGTCGTTCATTCATACTCTCCTGAGTAGTGCGTGTGATGCGAGCGCAGGTCGGCACAAACAGATAGCCGCAGCGATCCGCCGTGGACCCCTGCGGCTGCGTCCTCGGGTGCACCGCGGGCAAGCTCGACCCGTGCGCTCGCTAGCTCTCCGAGATATCGACACGCGGCGCGTCGGCCCAGATCGCTTCCAGGCCGTAGAATTCCCGCGCGTCCTCCCTGAAGACGTGCGCAACAATGTCGACGAAGTCGATAAGCACCCAGTTCAGGTCGCTCACTCCTTCAACATGCCACGGTTTCTTTCCAATCGGTACCAAGGCATCGGCGATAGCATCCGAGATAGCGCGGGCATGCACCTCCGCATCCGCTGTGCCGATCAGGAAGTAATCCGTAACGTCCGTGGAGCCTCGCAGGTCCAGGAGAGCCAGATCGCGGGCGTTCTTCTCACGGGCGGCCGCAACGATCCGCGATACGACCTCCGGTAGCTGTTCTTCGGTTGCGCTTTCTCCGTCTGCTGTCTGAACCATTCACTCCTCGCGCTTCCGCGCCACTTGTTTCCGGTAGTTCGCACCGACAATGACGGCGATACTCCCGAACCGGTCCGGATCGTGACTAATCTGCTGAATCATCTGTACGCCGAGATGCTCGGCAAGCTTCTCGGCGGGTTCTCGATCCCCTACGAGATCGACGACAAGGGTCGATGGATACGCGAAACTGTCGGCGTTCTCACCGTACCCGCTTCCCACATCGTAGCCCGCCGCCCGAACGACCTCGGAAACTTTGCGCGCCGCGCCGGTTACACCACATCCGTTCAAGACGACGACGATCGGAGCGTGAGCCGTATCGTCCGGGGCTTCGGCGGGCGAGTCTCCGTCCACCGAACATGCGGCCAACACCGCGGCCGCACATAGTGTCCCGACAACCGATCGCAGCGCGGTCACGTGATCCCCACCGCGTTCGACCGGGTTACCAGCGAGACCGGCCGAATGCGTCGTAGCTCTGCTCCCACCAGGGCGCGCCGAATCCGTTCGCGCCTGACGACGTCTGCGCGTAGTGGAACGAGATGACCGTCGACTCGGTCGGACGATAGATGAGGTCCAGCGAAGGAATCGTCAGATTCGCCTGCTGCGTACCACCCGCGCTGATGCCGGCCATGCCCAGCGGGTCGTGCTCAAGGCCGACCGCCACATGAAGCGTCAGCGGCTTGGCTATCTGGTACTGCATGTGCTGCACGAGCAGCCCGCCGGACGTCGTCCGTCCGCCGCCCATCGACATGCCGAAGGAATACGACCGCCATGTCGTCAGGTTCGGCGAGTCGAACAGGCCCTGCCGGGCAAAGAGACCGGCGAGATCAGCCGTCGGCGCGCCGTCTATGGTCGGACCGAGCTGGGGCGCCGCGGTAGAGACGCCACTCACCACATCCTCCGCCGCGGAAGCCGTGCAGGCCGCCATGACAAGCGCCAGCGCAAACCCCGTAAATCGGCTTATCATCGGTTCTGCCTCCTGATTCACAGTACCCCGGTAGAGCGCCCCGGGAGCACCGTCTGAAGAATACCATGGCGCACCGTCATGTCAAGCTGCGTATCCGAGCGCGAAGCACGTGCGCAGTGGCCTCCGGGATGCCACGGACAGCCGACCTGGCGCTCGTCAGGGCGACGCGACCTCGCTGACCTCGTTGCGCGGACCGACGATCACGATATTCGGACGCCACGCCGCCGCATTCTGTTCCGGCACGAGCCCGTACGCAATCACCAGGACCGTGTCGCCAACCTGGGCGAGACGTGCCGCCGGTCCGTTCAGGCACACATTCCCATCGCCGCGAACACCCGGGATGATGTACGTGTCGAATCGCGAACCGTTGTTCCGGTTCACCACCTGCACTTTCTCATAGGGGTGCATTCCGGACGCATCGAGCAGCACGGGATCGAGTGTGATGCTACCCTCGTAGTCCAGTTCGGTCTGGGTAACCGTCAGGCCGTGCAACTTGGCCCGGCACATCTCGCAGTATGACGGCAGAGACTCCATGTGTCGATCATGCTCCTTCTATGCTGTGAACGACCTTCCGACGCGTTTTCGTGTAAGGGTGCATCAGAACTCCGGATCCCCGGAGTCGTCGACCCACCAGTTGTCGATCAGGCGCGTCGTGCCCACATACATCGCGCCGGCGATGAGCGTTCCGGGCTCGATCTCGGGCACTGGCGCAAACGACCCCATGTCCACAATCGCGAGGTAGTCCATGCGGACCAGCGGCTCGGAGCCGATCATCCGCTCCATCTCGCCCATAAGCGTCGCGGCCCGACGCTCTCCAGAGCGGTACGCATCGAACGACCCGCGCAGGGCTCGCGATAGCACAAGCGCCGCGCCACGCTCAGCGTCGGAGAGGTAGCGGTTCCGGGAACTCAGCGCGAGCCCATCGGCCTCCCGCACTGTTGGGGCGACGACAATCTCGATGCCGAAATCCAGGTCGGCGGTCATGCGCCGGATGACGATCGCCTGCTGGGCATCCTTCCGTCCGAACACCGCGACGTGTGGCCGCACTGCGTGGAAAAGCTTCGTCACAATGAGCGTCACGCCGGCGAAGTGCGTGGGGCGAGTCGCCCCTTCGAGCACACCGGTGATATCTCCCACTGCGACGGAAGTGAGTACACCGTCGGGATACATCTTGTCCCGCGCAGGGGTGAAGACCGCCGATACGCCGCGTTCGGAAAGCTTCGCCAGATCGCCGTCGAGATCGCGCGGGTACTTGTCGAGATCCTCTCCGGGTGCGAACTGGGTCGGATTCACGAAGATCGTGGCGACTACCACGTCCGCGCACTGGAGCGCGCGATCGACAAGCGCGAGGTGGCCGTCATGGAGCGCGCCCATGGTGGGCACGACGGCGATGCGCCTGCCCGCGACGCGTTCACCGTCGGACCATGCCTGCATCGCGGCGACTGTCGTCAGTGTGTCCATGGCGTCAGACCTGCTGTCAGGTCTCGTCCTCTCGGCTCTGAATCGTGTAGTACCGGGTCCCGACGCGGGAGCGGTCGATCTCGCGGAGGAGGTCGTCGAGGTCCTGCCCATCGTTCACGAAATCGATGTTGTTCGTGTCCACGACAAGTAGCGGCGTGCGCGTGTAGTGGAAGAAGAATCCGTTGTACACCTTCACAACCTGTTCGAGGTACTCGCGGGTGATCTCGCGCTCGAACGCCCGTCCTCGCGCCTCGAGTCGACGGAGCAACGTATCGGGATCGGCCTGAAGATACACGATGAGGCCCGGCTCGGGCGGTTCCGGGCGAAGTGCCGCCGCGTATGCGCGGTAGAGATCGTACTCGTCGTCATCCAGCGTGAGACCGGCGAATAGATCGTCGCGCGCGAAGGCGTAGTCGCTGACGACGTTCATCCCGGCATGTCGCGCGATATCGCGTTGCTGGTCCCACCGGCTCCAGAGGAACGCAAGCTGGGAGGGCAACGCGTAGCGCCGTGGGTCGGCGTAGAACCGTTCAAGGAACCGGTTTTCTTCCACGCGATCGAGGAACAGCTTCCCACCGGACCGGGATGCCACGCCGTGCGCGAGCGTCGTCGCTCCGGCACCGATGGGTCCCTCGACCGCGACGTAGCGTGGTTCGCTCATGGCGACTCCGCCTGTGAGGGATGTCCGACGCGGCACCAGCTCCCGGCGTCGGCCACGACGCGAACCGTTGAGTCGGCACACCTCGCGAGCAACTCATCGACGCCGGTCCCGTCTGCGGGATGTTGCCAGTCGGGCGCAACGTCCCGCAGCGGCGCGAGCACGAAATCGCGGTCCGCGATGCCGGGATGCGGAAGCGTGAGTTCGTCCGATTCAAGCGTCTCGCCGGCGTAGTCGAGGATGTCCAGATCGATGGTGCGCGGACCCCAGTGGACGCTCCGCTGCCTGAGTCCCGCCTCCTCTATACGACGGCAGAGCGCCAGCAGCGCGCGCGGCGATAGCACCGTCTCGACCATCAGCGCGGCGTTCAGATACGCCCCCTGAGGCGGCCCCATCGGCGGTGACTCGTACAGGCGTGACGCCGCCACGGCGACGACCGCTGGATGGTCCGCGAGCCGGTTCGCCGCGGCACGCATGTTCTCGCGCCGGTCACCGAGGTTCGAGCCGAGACCGATGCAGGCTGCCACCACAGCCGGGGGATCAGCGGAACCGGCGCGGCGTGTCATATGTCGCCGCGCTCCACGACGGCCTCGGCGCCGCCGGTGGTGACCCCTCCGAGCGGGACGCCCGGCTTGCGCACGGTCACGCGGACGCCCGGCAGCTCGTGGGCGGCGAGGATTTCGTGAGCGATCTCCCGGGCCAGCGTCTCAATGAGCCGGTACTGACCGTCACGGCAGCATGTCCGGCAGATTTCGTACACGATGCGGTAATCCAGCGTCGTGCTGAGATCGCCGTCGACGACGGTCTCGGTATCGACCGCCATCTCGACGTCGACCTCGAAGCGCTGGCCGATCTGCCGCTCCTGCGGCGTCGCGCCGTGGTAGCCGTAGAACTGGAGGCCGACCAATCGGACCCGGTCACGGGCCTGTCCGCTGCGCTGTGGTGTATCCTGCTTCGCCATGTGTATCGATCGCTCTGGGAGTCGGGTATCGTGACGCAAGGACCGGTGGAACGTCCGCCGTGTCGAGAATGTACGCTAACGAAGGGCGTCCTGCTAATGGCAGGACGCTCAGCAGGGGGGCCGCGCTCAGCCACCTTCCTACTCCTCCCACGCGCGCCGGAAGCGCTCCAGCATCCGCAGCACGCCACGCGTCGCGATGATTGTCGGGTCGGCAATCTGCCGGACGAACAGCGCCACCTGATCCAGCGCCTCGACCACCGCCGCGGCGAACGCCGGACCACGCGGGTCATCGTCGTCGAGAGCGCGCGCTTCAAGCTCACGCGCGTACGCCTCATTGCTCGCGACGCAGTAGACGTGATACGTCCGGAGCTGATTCAGCCGGTACGCCTGACCGTGCGACAGCCCGGGCAGCTCGGCGGCCCGGTCGAGGGCGCTTCCAAGCTCGGCCATGAGCCGCTCGTCCCAAAGCGCCGGGAAATCCAGGCGCGTGGGCGTGTAGCAGGATGGGCGCCGGTCGTCGTGGGTGTCCGGACCTTCTCCAGCGGCGATCTCGCCCATCTGCCCCGTCAGCGCCGACCACCACGAAGCAGCATCATGCGAAGCCGCGCCGTACGCAGCGTCGTGCCACGCCTCGAGGAGAACCTCCACATCGGCATCGGGATTTCGGGCAAGCGCACCGAACAAGGCGTAGTTCCCGGCGTACGCCGTGTGATGCCCTCCCGCCGATTGCACGTAGGTCGCCGCGATTCCACGCTCGGCGAAGGCGCGCTGGTCTGCGCGGAGCGCATCCGCGATGGGAAACGGCAGCGACGAGTACTCGCCCATGCCCATGTAGTACTCGTACAGCTCGACTCGGCCGGGCGCGAGGGCGAGCCACTCGTCGAGAACGCGCGCGAAGTAGCCATTCGTCGGACACGCGCCGTCATGAAGCGAATGCCCCGAGCAGCGCCAATAGAGCGCGACCATCGGATCGACGGCCGGGTGCATTTCCACATCCGGAGCAGGGCGCAATACGTCGACGTAGAAGAGCGCGCCGATACGGGCGTCCGGCAGGGCGGTGGTGACTCGCGAGGCAACGTCGTTGAGGAATCGCGTGTACCGATTCGCCTTGTTCCGGTCGAACGCCGTGAGCGGGATCGCCTCGTCACTATCGGGGAAATGGGCGACGTCGCAGCTTTCGTCGTCGGTGTACCCGTCCAGACCCGAGCAGGCGTCGCACTCGCACATGCCGTACCCGTCGTTGGGCCAGAGCCCGAGCCGGTCGACCCACGGGTGCTCGTCGAGAAATCGGACCATGTTCGACGCGACCTCGTCGGCGACGGCGGGGTTCGACGTACACAGGCAAAGCTGCGACGCCCGGTCGTCCGCGCGGATAGCGTCCCGGACGGCATAGTATTCGGGGTGCCGAGCGCCGTACACGTCCGACGGCAGCCAGTACCCCATGTTGTGGTGCGACCAGTCGATCCGGATTCCGCGCTTGCTCGCCTCCGGCACGAGTATGCGCTCGACCTCGGTCGGATCGAAGTGCGTCGCACGGACGAGCAACCGGTTGAGCCCGTGCTTCGCCATCCAGTCAAGCCAAT
>CAZEAI010000054.1:0-9723 GCA_964510105.1 uncultured bacterium | reverse complement strand
CGGATATCGACGAAACGTCGCATGGAGTGGTGTCGACGCTACCCGCGGCATCGCTCTCGGCGCCCGAAAGCATCAGCCCGCGACCGGCGATTGCCGGCTCCTCGGCGTAGTCGATGCGCGGCACTTCGATGGTGGACGCAACCGGCACCTCGTCGCCCAGCGGGCCAAGGCCGGGATAGCCCACTCCAAGAACGTCCGATGCGAACGTGTACGCCGCGCGGAGTGTCGCGGCCGGGGTCCGGCCTAGAAGGGAGACGCTGGTGTCGTCCGCTCGTATGTGGAAGCCGTCGGGGTGCTCCGGCACGCCTGCGTCATCGCTGCCGGCAACGGCGACGCGTATGGTCACGGCCGGATCGTGCAGCGGCGTGCCCGCGAACGTGTGCATCCGCGCGCCGGAGATGAGATGTACGTAGGTAGCCAGCTCCCGCGCGGCGAAACGCACAGCTTCGGCGGCATGCTCGTCGATGATGATCGCTGCTTCGGTATGGCCGGCCTGGACGAGAGTAAGCATGGAGTTCCGCCTCGCGCGGGTGCTTCAACGGATTTGCGGACTGCACGGGGAAGATAGGTCGTCGATGGGCGAAATCGAACGGGACGCGTCAGCCGGGAATCTGCGTCAGCGCGTAGACGACGATATTCGCACCCATTCGCAGCGCCGCCTGCCGCACGTCCTCAGGATCGTTGTGGACGGGCTGATCTTCCCACCCGTCGCCGAGATCGGACTCGTACGAGTAGTACACAACGAGGCGACCGTCGTGGAAGATACCGAACCCCTGCGGCGGTCGTCCGTCGTGCTCATGCACCTTTGGGAGCCCGTCCGGGAAGTCGAACCAGGCGCCATATATCGGGTGGTCGTGCGGCAGCTCCACGAGATCGTTTTCGGGGAACACGCGCTGAATCTCCCGCCGAAAGCTCTCATCCATGCCGTAGTTGTCGTCCGCGTGGAGGAACCCGCCGGTGGTGAGGTATCGGCGCAAGCGTGGCACTTCCTCGTCGCTGAAGCGCACATTGCCGTGCCCCGTCATGTAGAGGTACGGGTAGCTGAACAGGTCGTTGTCGAGAATCTGCACGCGCGCCGGTTCGAGGGCGACGTCCATGCCGGTTTCGTCGCGCAGAAACGAGAGCAGGTTGGGCAGGCTCGACGGGTTCGCGTACCAGTCGCCGCCGCCGCCGTAGTGGAGTTGCGCTATGGTGAACGCCGCGGGAGGCTCCTGTAGCTGCCCGCCTGCGACGGTTGCCAGTCCCGCCGCGAGGATTGCTGCGACGAACCACCTGATCGACGCGCCCAAGCTTCCTCCGCGACGACACCCGGCGCTAGGCAACAACCTCGCACGGCTCATCCACGATCTCCCCTATGCGCTCGACGACTTCGTCGATAATGAAATCCGGCGTCGACGCTCCCGCATGCACGCCCACGAGACCCGCGCCATCGAACCACTCCGGGCGAAGCTCCTCCGGGCCGGTCACCTGGTAGCTCCGCGGGTTCAGCTCCCTGGAAATCTCCGTCATTCGCGTCGTGTTGGCGCTTTTAAATGACCCTACGACGATGACGACGTCGTTCTCCAGCGGCAGCTCACGGATATCCTTCTGATGCTTCGTCGTAGGGTAGCAGATCGTGTTGATGAAATGTATGTCGATGCATATCGGCACGAGTTCGGCGAGCACGGCCTTCACGTTGTCAACGTTTTGTGTGGATTGGCACACGACGCCGAGGCGACGGAAGCGCCGGCCGACGCCCGCTACTTCCTCGGGTTTGGAGATGATCATCGTCCCCTCGACCTGCGCCGCGATCCCGCGCACCTCGTCGTGGCCGTGATCGCCGATGACGACGACGGGATAGCCTTCCTCGGCAAGCTCGCGAACCTTGTCGTGGATATCGGTAACGAGCGGACACGTCGCGTCAACCGTCTCCATGCCACGAGCGCGAGCCTGCTCGTATGTCTGGGGACCGGTCCCGTGCGCGCGAACCAGAAGGACGCCGTTCGGGTCGCTCTCTTCAAGCGACTGGATGACCTGTACGCCCGCGTCGTCGATCTGCCCCACGACCCGTTCGTTGTGAACGATATCCCCCAGCATCTGCACCGAGCGGCCCTGCGTATGCGCGGCTGTGTCGAGCGCCATGTCGATGGCGCGCTTCACGCCGAAGCAGAATCCAGCGCTTCTGGCGACGGTGATCTTCATGTGTGCCTCGGGTGGTCCGGCGTTCATTGCGCACCGGCTGCGCTTGTCGGGAGTACTACCGTCCAAGATAGAGCGCGGTTCCCGACATCGTAAAGGATCGGACCCGCTGCTCGTGGACAGTGGGTGCGGCCGTTGCGTATCTTCGGCGTCGGTCCGCGACGACCGCACGGAGGCGACGATGAATCGGACCAGACGTATTTCGGTGGGATGCATCGCGACGCTTTGCCTGACGGCTGTCGCGTCGTGCTCGGGTGGGCGTGACCCCGGTACTGCCCCGGAGGACTCACGCCAGACGCTGCAGAACGGCCCCCCCGCTCAGATCGAACGCACCGATCCGCCCACGTACCGAGCACTACCACAGGGAACCTACGCTCCCGATGAGAACTCCGCGAATGAGCCCGGCGACGAGACGGCTGCCGAATCTCCAGCGCGGAAGACGCCCGTCCCGGAGCTTGAGGCCATCGGCGCCACGGTGGATGACGATGCGGATAGCAGCGGAGAAGCAGCCGACGGTCAGTGATCGTCCGACCGCGTGACGAGCATGATATCCGAGAGCACGCGGGGGCCCGGACGAGCAGCGGCATCGCCTCGATTCGCGACGTCCACCGGCACGAACGCGGCGCCGTCATCGGCCTCCACCTTCAACGCCACACCATGGTCCGGCAGAGCGCCAGCCACCACAAGCGCCCGTAGCTCGTGTGCACTCCCCACAAAGTGCACGTACGCCCCGGAGCCTTCGCAGGAGAATCGTATCTCGAACTCGTCCGCGCGAGCGCGGACTAGCTCCGGCTCACCGGGACTGTGGGTCACGTCGTTCAGAGCGATTCCGACCACGCGCAGAATCGGGGACGCCCCGGCGGCACGTTCGACGGAGATCTGCCACGCCGCGCCGTCGGCATCCGCGTGGTGCGCCCGTGCGAGCAGGCGATAGGTCTCGCCTCGCGCCGAGGCGATCCCCCGCGCGACGGTCAGCGAGAGGCTTGCGCTGGTGTCCCCCGTCATTCGATCACGACTCGGACGCCGGCTCCTGAGGCGCTGCCCCTGTTTCGCCGGGCGGGGGAGCGGCAGTCTCCGAGCCGGTCGCGACAGCCGGGTCCGGAACGACACCGGGCCGCTTGTACGGACGGTGCATCCACGTCGCCTCGCGCCACGCGCCGGTGAACAGGATGATCGCGACGATGAGCCCCTCGATCCACGCTCGTGACACGTAGATGGAGCTGAACTCACCATACGCATCCGCGATCACGTCGCGCGCCATGTCAAGACCCTCGTCGGAGGCGGCGCTGATGGTATCGGCCTGAACCGTGTCGGTGTCTGCCGCGTAGACGCCCAACGCCGCGTTACCCAGCCCGAGCCGCCTGTCCGGCCGAAGGGCCTCGTGCTGCGCGTGCTCGAGTTGGTCCTCGACGCGATCGCGACTCGCATCGGTTCTCCCGGCGCTGTAGAGCGAGGTACCCATGAGCGCACCAATCGCCAGCGTCCGTATGACGAACACCGTCCACCAGCGGATGCCTCGGCGGTAGTCACGTTCAAGGAGGAAGCTGAACACGGTGCTCGCGACGAGCACAATGGCGGAGCCGATGTAGATCGATCGGAGCAAGTCGAGCAGCTCAACCGATGCCAGGGCCTGAACGTTGAGATCCGACACGCCGGTGGACGCACCGGGATTCGCCGCCATGACGATCTGTCCGCTGACGATGAGCCCGCCAAGCCACGCGGCAAGCGCGAGATTCGCGAGCCAGAACGCCAGCGTCAATGCAAGTGTTCGCACCCTGCCCCCCCTGGGACGCTACGTGCTCCCGATCAGTAGCCGAAACCTGACTTGCGAAGCCTGACGCTCGGACGCGCGGATGCATCCGTCACAGCTCCAGCGACGGCCTCGCCAAGATACAACGCGTGGTCGCCCGCCGGAACGGTGCTATGCACCGTGCATTCGACGTAGGCAAGCGCGCCAGCCAGAATCGGCGCACCGGTCTGCCCAGCGGAGAATTCGACTCCGTCGAACGCATCCTCGCAGGGCGCGAAGCCCTTGGCGAAGTGCGAAAACAGGGTCTGGTCATCAGCGGCCACGACGTTCACGACAAACGACCCACCTGCGTCCAGCAGTGGCTTGATGGCGCGATCGGCCTTCACGGCGAGACTGATCAGCGGCGGCTCGAATGCTGCCTGCTGCACCCACGATGCGAGAAATCCCGTGCTTTCGTCCCCACTCTTCGCTGTGACGACGAACGTCCCGGACGCGATTTTTCCGATAGCTTCGCCCAAGGTCTTATGGTCTGTATCTGGCACTTCCATGGCTCCTGGCGCCTTCCCGCGTTCAGCGCGGTTCGGTCTGTTTCGGGTGTTTCCCGGCGGCTCGTACAAGGTAACACCGAAGGTGCGCGGCGTGTAGTGTTTGCGGCGCAACGCCCGATCTGTTCGGTCGGGCGCCGCCCTACCTCCCGGACCACCGGCAACCTAATTTTGTGCGCGACGGGGAACCCGGCCCGGCGCACATGTGAGGAGGACCAATCCCGTGATGTTGCGAGCAATCATTCCGGCCAACTACCGGTGGGCGCGTTCCGGTGACGTGAACGCATTCTTCGGGCTCATGCTCGACAACATGAGCGACCTCGTCATCATGGCGGGCCTGCTTATGGGCGTGTTTGGGATGCCTGCCGACGTCGTCCTAGGCAAGATGATCCCCGGTACGGCCGTCGGAGTGCTCGTCGGCGATCTCGCGTACACGTGGATGGCGTGGCGACTCGCGGCGAGGACGGGACGCGACGACGTCTGCGCGATGCCGCTCGGTCTGGACACCCCGTCGACGTTTGTCTTCGCGCTGGCGATCATCGGCCCGGTGTACGTCGGCGGCACCGGACAGGGGATGGAGTCCCACGACGCGGCGATGCTCGCCTGGCAGGTCGGCATGGCGGTGCTTGTGCTGACGGGGCTCGTGAAGGTCGCGCTCTCGTTCGCGGGCAAGGCGGTGCGCCGGTGGATTCCGCGCGCGGGCCTGCTCGGGTCCATCGCGGGGGTGGCCATCGTGCTGATCGCGTTCCTCCCATCGGTGGAGGTCTTCGCGTCGCCGATCGCCGGATTCCTGAGCCTGGGCATCATCCTCGTGGCGGTCGTCGGGGGACGCGCGCTGCCGGGCAAGCTGCCCGGAGCCTTCGGCGCCGTGGTAGTCGGGAGCATCGCGTACTACCTGCTCATTGGAGCCGGTTTCCAGGATGGGCTCACGTGGAGCCAGATGGTCGAGCGGTCGTCGCTCCAACTCGCACTGCCGGTGCCCACGCTCGCGTTCATCGCGGGAATTCCGGCGGCGCTCATCTACCTGCCCATAGCGATCCCCTGGGCTGTGGTGACCGTCGTTGGCGGAATCGACTGCACCGAGAGCGCGGCGGCGGCCGGCGACGAGTACAACACGCGCGACATCCTGCTTGTCGAAGGCGTCGCCACGGTTGCCAGCGGGCTGTGCGGAGGTGTAATCCAGTCCACGCCCTACATCGGGCATCCGGCGTACAAGCGCATGGGAGGCCGGGCCGCCTACACGCTGGCGACGGCGCTGTTCATCGGGCTGGGTGGCATGTTCGGCTACCTCGGATTCCTCGTCGACCTGCTTCCGAAGGCGGCAACCGCTCCGATCCTCATCTTCATCGGGCTTGAGATCACGGCGCAGGCATTCGTCGCGACGCCGAAACGGCATGCACCGGCCGTGGCGTTGTCGTTCATACCGGTCATCGCCTACCTCATCATGGTCGAACTCGGGCAGTTCCTGCCGAGCCCTGGAGAAGTGCCGCCGCACATGGAACACACGTACGGCACGATCCGGATCATGGCGAGCGGGTTCATCTTCACGGCGATGATCTGGGCCGGCGGCGCGGCGTTCATCACCGACCGCCGCTACGGCCCGGCCGCGCTGACGTTCCTCGCAGGCGCGATGTGCACGAGCGTCGGCATCATGCACTCACCGTATGCGTCGGGGCGCATCTTCTGGCCGTGGAGCGTAGGCGGGCCGGAAGCGTCGCTCGTCTGGACGATGGTCGCGGCCTACGCCGCGGTTGCCGTAGTGGTACAGCTCATGCGCTGGCTGCCGGGCGGAGCAGACACGCACGAGACACTACCGGAGGAGTGACGTGCTATTCGACGACATGGCCAGCATCGGAGGGTGGTACCGCGCGGGCTGGAAGACGTTCACGGCCCAACCGTGGCCGCTGCTCGGAGGTTTTCTCATCTTCGCGCTCATCTGGGTGGCATTCAGACTGCTCGCGGCCAGGACAGGGCACGAGGACCTCATCGCGTTCACCGCGCAATTGCTCATCACCGCGCCATTCGTCGTGGGATGGGCCTCGATGAGCCTGGGCGCCCTGCGCGGTCAGAGCGTACGAGCCATCGACGTGTTTGACGGCTTCCGGGTCTTCAGCAACGCGGCAGTCGCGAACATCCTGTTCGGGTTAGCGGCAGCGATGGGGATCGTCCTCTTCGTCGTGCCGGGCATCGTCGTGATACTCGTATTTGGATTCTGGCCGTTCGGCGTCGCGGAACGCGGAATGCGACACGTCGAAGCGCTCAGATTCTCCTATGATCTCACGCGCGGGTACCGTTGGCGCCTGCTCGTAGCGAGCGCGCTGGCTCTGTTGCTCATGCTCGTCGCTGCGATCCCGGCGTTCCTGGGCGCATTGCTCGTCGGGCCATGGCTCGGCGCGACGTTCGCCGCCGCATACGAGTCGCTGGTGAAGGCTTCCGTCACGTCCAACGCGGATGTCATCGTCGAGGAGAGCGATCCGAACAGCCGGAACGAGTAGCGCTCGGGCATGAAGGAGCGGCCGGCCGCTGCCGCCTGAGCAGGTACGGACACACGGAAGGGGAGTGCCATGAATCTGACCATCGGATCAATCGTGAGCGACGGTTTCCGGATCGGCCTTAGGAACTTCCCAGGGGTCTTCATCGCACTGGTCCTCTGGGCGGTCACGATCTGGATACCCTACGTCAACGTTGGAACGACCATCGCTGTCATGGGCGGCATTGCAGTCGCGCTGAGCAAGGGGGAGCCCGTATCGCCGCTCGAGATCTTCAGCAGCAGCTACAGGCGGTACATCGGCGAGTTCTTCCTGCTGATGTCTTTCGCGCTGCTCGGAGTCCACGCGGGACTGCTGTTCCTCTTCATACCGGGTATCGTAATCGGCATCGCGTGGAGCCAGTCGCTCATGCTCCTCGTGGACCGCGGCACCGACCCGGCAGCATGCCTCTCCCGTAGCAACGACATGACGTACGGACATAAGTGGACGATATTCCTCGGATATCTGATTCTGAGCATCATCCTCATGGTTGCCGTGGGCATCGTCGGCTATGTCGCTCGCGGGCTCCAGGAAGACGTTGGGCACGTTGTGACGCTTCTCGCGTCATTGGCGGCGTACACTATCGCACTGGGCGCGCAGGCACACATCTATGCTGCACTCAGCGCCCTGGTGCCGGCGATCACAGATGAGCCCGTCGATGGACCGGACACCATCAGCTGAGCCGACACTCCCGGCGTGGTTGGTCGTATGGACCGGCCTGCTCAGCCCATCACCCCCGCATGCACCTTCTGCATGGCGGTGATGATGTCGTCGACGTCGTCGTCCGTGAGGAGCGGCGATACGAAATGCCACACCGAGCGCGTGTGCAGGTCCACCGATTGCGGGAAGTCCTCCACACGATACTCGATCGGACCCGGGTAGAGCGGGGAGTTGAACGGCCCGTGCTTGCTCGCGGTGCGCTGATTCATGATCTGCGGGTTCTCGAAGACGAGCTTGCTGCCGTAGAGCCGAAGCCCGCCGACACCCTCCGCGTGGAGCGCGGCGAGCCATCTATCCGTCAGCTCCGCCGTCGGCGCAAGGAACATGATGGAATGCCCGGTGACGCCGTCCGGATCGGCCAACGGGCGCAGTTGCAGGCCGTCGAGTTCGCTCACGGCCCGCCGGATCTTCACGTTGTTGCGGCGCAATCGCTCGATGGTGTCCCCCAGCTTGCGAATCTGCGCCAGAGCGAACGCCCCGTGCATCTCGCCCATCCGGTACACTTCTGAGCAGAATGCGTCATCCGGGTTGCCCTCGCCCTCCACCCACCGGTTTAGTCCGTGATCGTGCGCTCGGCGCGCCCGGTCGATGAGACGGTCGTCGTTCATCGCAACAACGCCGCCTTCTCCGGCGGTGATCACCTTCTGGAACTGGAGGCTGAACGCGTTGACGTGCCCGATCGAGCCGATGCCGCGCCCGTGATACGTCGCACCCGCGGACTGTGCGCAATCCTCGATGACTGCGATGCCGTGCTTCTCGGCGATGGCCATGATCGGATCCATGTCCGCGGCGCCGCCGAGGATATGCACGGGCATGATAGCCCGCGTGCGCTCGGTGATCTTGCGCTCGACGTCCGCCGGGTCGAGGCCGATATCCGGGCCGATCTCCGCGAACACCGGCCGGGCGTGGCAGCTTACCACCACACCGGCACTCGCGATGAACGTCACCGACGGGACGATCACTTCGTCGCCCGGCCCGACGCCCGCCGCGAGGAGCGCGACCTTCAACGCCGCGGTGCCGGACGTCACACCGAGCGCGTGCTTCACGCCGACGAACTCGCACAGTTCCGTCTCGAACTTATCGGCTTTCTTCTGCACATCCGGACCGTAGAACCGGAACGGAGAGCGCGCATCGAGCACTTCGAGCACCTGCGCCCGTTCTTCATCGCCGATCATCGTTTCGCCGGGGTGTGCCGGTGGCATCGGCTTCGTCCGTACCGGCGTGCCACCATCGATCGCGAGTTTGTCAGACATGTCGTCCCGTCCTTCAGTGGGTGTGAGAGAGTCCGCTGGACAATGTACCGCGCCGCCAAATCCGCCCGTATCCCACAGCGGGGTTTCCAGACGGAAATCTGAGCCTATTCCGACAACTGCGGATGATGCCCGGTCCGCACGTATCTCTCGATCTCGCGCGCGGCCGGGTGAGCAACGTCATCGAAATGGCGGCGCAACTCCGCATGGCGCGCGGCAGCGGTCGCGCTTCCTGCCTGCCGGATCTCCAGCGACAGGGCGAATGCGCCTGCGAACTCGGACCCTCGCTCTATCTCGTGGCGCAGCGCAGCGGACTTGGAGAGCATTCTGCCATCCCGCCAGAACACGAGACTCCGCGCGATCCAGTGGAGCATGCCCGCCATCCAGATGGCGGACGGCTCGGAGTCCTCGTTCCAGTTCCGCAGCCCGGCGAGGTCGTGCTCAGCCTGTCCGACGAGGTCGCTCGCGCTCGGCGGCGCGAATACAACATGAGCGCCTGCGACTGGACGAGCGTGATGCGCGAGCAGGTACCGGTCGAACGGCGACAGGGGATTCCCTACCGCCCACTCTCTCGTCGATCCGCCCGCGGTGTGGCATGGCACGCGCAGAGACGAATCCGCCGCGAGTTCAGCCGGAACGTAGCTGCCCTCAATGGCCTGTCCCGATACCCAGGAGTCTTCGCCCTCGTCGATGTATCGGCGACGCATCCGGTCATGGATGGCACCTACGGCGTCGCCCTCGCTGCTGTGGGC